>NZ_JAQPZT010000003.1:0-611263 GCF_037619475.1 Corynebacterium sp. USCH3 | reverse complement strand
TCAAGCCCGACTACGTCAAGGCCGTGTGGAACGTGTTCAACTGGGACGACGTCGCCGAGCGCTACGCCGCCGCCAAGAACTGACGTATGACCTACGTGATCGCCCAGCCCTGCGTGGATGTCCTCGACCGGGCCTGCATTGAAGAGTGCCCGGTCGACTGCATCTACGAGGGCAATCGCATGCTCTACATCCACCCGGACGAGTGCGTCGACTGCGGTGCGTGTGAACCCGTCTGTCCGGTCGAGGCGATCTTCTACGAAGACGACGTCCCGGACGAGTGGGAGGACTACTACGACATCAATGTCGCGTTCTTCGACGAACTGGGGTCTCCCGGCGGGGCGACCAAAACCGGCCCCACCGGAACCGATCATCCGTCGATCGCTGCCCTGCCACCGCAGAACCAGGAGTAGATTCGCCAGTCAGTCGGCAATCGCCGTCTGCTGGTAGAGGGCAAGCCGCGGCGTGCCCTCTACCCGTCTGTACGCGCTGGACATCAGAGCAGTGAACGGGTCAGTGAGATCCGACCGTGTCGCGGTGGCGCGGTAGGTCAGCGCCGCCGCATCGTCACTGAGGTGGATGAGCTGCTCGTCCTCAATCCTGTAGGTGTCCCACGACGGCGCGCCGTCGAGCGAGTCGACGACCTGCTCACGAGACATCGTCGTCCCGTTGACCAGAACGAAGACAGCATCGTCCGTCAACATCCGCCCGTAGAAGGTTCCGCCACGAGACTCGCAGAGCGACTGCCAACCCGCGTGCTCGGCTTCCAGGAGTTCTTCTACCGTGAAAGTATTCATCGCTTCACACTGACCCAGCTCAATGAGCAGTTCGGCGACCATGGCCACGCCGAACAGGACGAGAAAGCCCCCGGCGATGCGCGTCAGCCATGGCACGATGCTCCCGAGTCGGCGAAGCGCCCGTCCAGACCCGAACAGGACGGCGACCAGTAGGTCCCACACCAGGACCAGACCGACCATCCACACGCCGTAGGCCGCCAGCGCCATCGCTCCGGCGCCTGAGACAGCAGTCGCCAGGCTGACATAGAACAGGGCATTCTTCGGATTCAGCAACCCTGAGGCCAGTCCGAGCCCGGCGTTCCTCACCCACGGCGAGTTGTATGTCCTGCCTGTCCCGTCACACGCCGTCGCTCGCTCCGGTACCGCCAGACCATCCCGCTGCTCCCCTGTCACCGACCGGAGGAATACGGCGCCGATGTAGATGAGGAACAGTCCACCAGCCAGTTGAACCACGCCCAACACCACCGGATCCTGAATCATCGCGAGTCCAGAAAAAGCAGCCGCGATGATGATCCCGTTGGCAACGGCGATGCCCAGGCACGCGGCGCTGGCACGCCGCCATCCCTCGGCGACGCTGAGCCGCACGATGAGGAAGAAGTCCACCCCGGGGATCAACAGTGCAAGGAAATGAGCGACGGCAACGGCAACAAACTGGTCCATGACCGACAGTGTCGGGCACGGGTGCCGACGGCGTCTTGTACGTTCGTGCGCTTGAGTTCGTACTCACCCCCGATAGGCGCCGGGTGTGGCGGCAACATGGGCCTGGAAAACCCGGTGGAAATGACTCTGGTCGGTGAATCCCAACCTGCTCGCCGTATCGGCGATGGCCGCACCGGAGCGCAGCATTCGTCGGGCCTCCAGGATCCGGGCGTTCTGTCTCCACGCCACCGGACTCAACCCGGTCACCTGCTTCACTGCCCGGATGAGCTGGTAACGGCTCAACCCGACGAGCTCCGCAAGATCGTCCACAGCTGGCGTCGTGTCGTCATACCGGAGGCGGTGCAGGACGGGCTGCAGTCTCTCCGCCAACGCCTGATGTCCGTCGGTCGGAGCACGCATTGTTGGCACAGTCACCGACTCCTCGCGCTCTGCGTTCCCGAACATGACGGCGAGCTGGCGGCACTCGCGCTCCAACTCTGCGGCAGGACGATCCGCGGCGATCGCGTCGTTGACGTTCGTGAGCTGACCGTAGACAGCGGGAGAACGTAGGACGCGGACTCCTGTCGAGCCACTGATAGCCAGGGTCAGGTCGTCCGCCCACACAGCATCCAGGTGGGTCATCTGGTACTGCCACCGTCCTGTATTCGGGTTACAGGAGTGGACGTGCCCTGGCGGGATAACGACGACGTCGCCCGGGGCCAACGATACCCGTCCTGTCAACGCACCGGTGAGGACAGATGTCCCCTCATCGATGAGTCCGAGGGACAGGACATCGTGCGTGTGGGGACGGTAGCAGGTGTTCTCACGACAGGACCGCCGCAGCTCCAGCGACGGTATCGCTGTACTGCGGTGGAACTCCGGTGCCGTTGTCCTCGTGGTTGCCATCGCTGACGAGACTACCTCTCAGGTGCTGAGCACCTTCGTACTGCGGAAACCTCTGGCAGTGAGGGCGACCACTGCAACACTGGCCAGCAACGTGACCGCCAGCACCAGGACAAGTGCCGGCAGGACCCAGGTGGGCAGCAGAAGGACCGTCGGTACAGCGATCATCGCCGGCAATACCGCAAGCAGGCGGATCGGTCCGCCGTTCATCCCCGCCTTGGTCTCAAGGCTACCGGGATAGAGCAGGGCCCCGAAGAGTGTGGCCGTGGCCGACCAGACTGCCATGGAGAGTGGCACGATCACCAGCGCTACGACAAAGGAAAAGGACAGTCTCACCGAGATATCGAGTACTAGGACGGTCACGGCCGCGGCGATCCCGAAGGTCGCTGTTGCGACAATCCACGATGCGGCCGTGAGCAGTAGACCGGCGCCCAGATAGGAGCGGAAGAGCGCCCGGCGCGGTACAGGTCCTGCGAGCAGGACCTCGATACCTCCACCACTGATGTCGTCGGCGGTGACTCCCGGCAACGTCAATGTCGCGACAACGGCAACCAGCATTCCCAGAATCGCCGGGGCCATGCTCAACAGGTAGGTCGTCACCGGTAGGAGATCGCCCCCGGTGTCGCGGACGCTCACCAGTCCAGTGCCCTCTGCCGGGATGAGGTCGTCGAGTCCGGCGGTGTTCATCCCGCCGGGTCCGGCGAAGATGAGAACGGCCAGCAGTCCTCCTATGACTGCGGCCAACCAGACGGCTGTGCTGCGTTGTTGCTGCCAGGCGCGGCGTGCGAATGCGGTGCTCCGTGCGGTTGTTCCGGTCATGGTGTCGCCTCCAGTACGTCGAGAATCATCTGTTCCGTCACCTCTGTGCCGTCCCCGTCTGTACTGATGCTGACAAGCCGTGTCCCGCTGATCACGAGGAAACGGTCAGCGAGCTCGAGCGCCTCGGGAACACTGTGGGTGGAGTACAGAACGGTCCGCTCCTCGCCCCATCCACGCAGCAGCTCACGCGTACGGGCGGCGTAGACAGGATCAAGCCCCGTCAGCGGCTCATCGAGAACAACGAATTGCGGGTCCGTCATGGCCAGTCGGGCGAGGTCGGCACGTTGTCGCTGCCCGCGACTGAGCTGCGTCACCTTCTTTTCGAGCAGGTCGGCAAGGTCGAAGCGGTCGACCAGTTCCTCGGTGCTGAGAAGTGTGCTGTCCGGATAGGTGGCCGTGACTGACTCCCAGAAACGGAGGTTCTCCTGCACGGTCAATGCCGAGGCCAGTGCGGACTCGTGGCCGAGGTAGCCGATACGGGCGCGGACGGGTGAGCCATCTCTGATCTCGGATCCGAGCACCGTACACTGCCCGCCCAGGGCAGGGATGATTCCGCACAACGTGCGCATTAACGTGGTTTTCCCCGAACCGTTCCGGCCGAGGAGAGCGGTGACGCCCGGTCGCAGCGAGAACTCCACCGGACCCAGGACCTCGTTGTCGCCGTAGCCGATGGTCAGGTCCGTGGCCTGGGCACTGTCCTTGACCGTTGTCATGACTCCTCCTTCCCGGTCGCAGGGTCCGGCATATCGTTCGGCATGAGGATGGTGGTGAGTCGCCGTGGACGGCGATCGTCCCGCCGTATGTTCTTCCGGAGCTGCAGGAGCGCATCGGTGAGAGTCCCGAGGAAGTTGTCGAGTTCCTCATCGCTTGCCCAGAAGTCCGCCTGAGCGAAGTTGACGCGGTCTTCGACGAGTTCCGGGGAGCCGGTGTGGAGGTAGGTCTCCATGTCGCGGATAGTCCCGGACGTGAAGACGGTGAACACCGTGAGCAGGTCGTCCGGGGTGAGTGCCTTCAGCTCCTCCGCAGTGGGGTTAGCCAGGGTGGGAGCGATGCGGTAGATCTTCTCGCTGGTGCCACGCACCTGGCGTTCGTCGGCGATCTCGACAACGCCGGCATCCACGAGAGTGGCAACGTGGCGGTACAGGGTGGCGATGGGAATATCAGGGAGGAGTTCACGGATCTGGTGTGTGGTGAACTCCTCACCGTCACGGAGGACCTGGACGATACGAAGCCGGACGGGGTGTAGGAGGACTGATGGTGTGGCCATGTCCAAACACTATCATTATTGATAATGATAGTGAACCCCGAAGTCAGGCCACAGCCGACGACACCCCGAGCTTCGGGCTGTCAGCCAGCTTGAGCCAGACGACACCGCCGATGATCACGGCCAACCAGAAACCTTTGACCAGCGTCAGGGTCTCGTCAAAGAACACGGGTCCGAGTACCGCCGCACCGACGGCACCGAGCCCGGCCCAGACCGCGTAGCCGATGCCGACGTCGATCTGCTTCAAAGCAACGCTGAGAAAGAACAGGGTGAACAGGAAGAACACGATGGCAACCGCTGACCAGAGGAGGTTCGTGAACCCCTCGCTGCCGTTGACGCTCAGCGCGTAGCCCATCTCGAAGAGGCTCGCGACAAGCAGCGCCGCCCAGGGCCCCGCCTTGCCGTCCCCTGGTGTCGGTGGAGTGGTCGTCGAAGGTGTGGTGGTTGATGTGTTGGTGGTCATGGAAGAGGTCCTTTCAAGGTGATGTGGAGGTCGGGTGGTGTCAGGCGGTGAGGTTGAGGCCGATGACTCCAGCAATGACGACACCGATGCCAACGAGCTTCCGCCAGGTCAGCGCCTGGGACAGGAAGAGCGCCCCGACGATCACGATTCCGACGCCGGCCAGCGACGTCCACAGGGCGTAGCCGACCCCGACGTCGAAGGTGAGCAGAGCCAGACTGAGGAAGAAGGTGGCGATCGCGCCGGAGATCAGGGTGGACACCGTCCACCAGAGATGTTTGAAGCCGTTGGCGTTGCCGGCCGAGATGCCGACGGCGACCTCGAAGAGGATCGCGATAGTCAGATAGAGCCAGTTCATGATGATGTTCCTTCGTTGTTGAGGGTCAGGTAGTGCGTGAATGGTTCGGCGTCTTTGGGGACGGGCAGGGGGTGCAGCAGACGCGCCCGCAGGTCGTCGGTGATCCCGAAGTGCCGGTAGCTTGCCCGGTAGTCGAAGCCGTAGTGAGCCACCCGATGGCGGTCGACGGCGACATAGACAGCGGCCACGCCGTGGTCCACGGCAAAGCGGAAACACAGGCCGCAGGGCTCACCGGTGGCGAACAGGCGCGCCCCTTGCAGACTGCCTGCCCCACGTTGCGCGAGGACGTCGCGCATCGCGGCGATCTCCGCATGGGCCGTAGGGTCACCGGTTTCACGGACTTCGTTGGTCCCAAAACAGGACGAACGTCCTGAACTGTCCGCGACGACTCCGACAAACGGGAGGCCACCATGCTCAACGTGGGCAATCGCATGCTCGACGGCCGATACCATCAGCGCCGTGTCACCGGAATTGTCCCGGGTCATACCCCACTCCCCTGCCGCGCCTGGTCGACAGCTTTCCTCAACCTGGCGGCACCGGGCACGCCGCGAAGCAGGACGCCGTCGACGGCGATCGCCGGGACAGCCTGCACCCCGATGGTGTTCACCGCATGGTCCAGACTCTCGCGATGCTGCGTTCGTCGGTCGTCGCTGTGCAGAGCGGCGACCACTTCTGCCCTATCGAGCCCCACCGAGGTGGCGATGTCGATGATGGTGTCCTCGACACCGATATCCCTGTCCTCGCGGAAGAACGCGGTGAACATCGCCTCGGTGTAGTTCTCGGCCCTCCCCTGTTCCTGGGCGAGCTGCAGGACGAGAAAGGCCTTCTCGGTGCGCGGCTGCGGCGAGACCGTCGGCAGGGTGACCGGCACCCCGACGCGCTCAGACATCGGGTACACCGACGCCTCCCAGACGCGTGGCAGGTAGTCGTCCTCGGGCCGGAGCGTGGGCACCGGGTGCGGACGCAGTTCGAACGGGCGGATGGTGACTTCAACGTCGCGGTCGCGTTTCAGTTCGTCGAGCGCGGGCTCGACCAGGAAGCAGAACGGGCAGACGTAATCGAGGTACACCTCAATGCTGGCGGGCATGTGAATCTCCCTTCGTAGACTTTGATGTATGCACATGCATGTTTCCGACTAAAGAAAAACGTCCGCGAACGACCGTCGCGGACGTCAACCTTCAACGAGCGAGCGAACATCCTCCAGTGCCCCGTCAAGCGCACCCGCGCTCAGGTGAGGAAAGTGTGCGGAGACATCCCCCAGCACATCCCGGACCCGCTCTTCGAACGGCTCCCTCACTTCACGCAGCAACCCTTCCCCGCCCTCACCGAGAACGGCATAGACACCGCGACCGTCATCCTCGCACACATCACGGTAGGCGAAACCTTTAGCTTCCAGCCGACTGACCAGCCTGGTAGTGGAACTCTGACTGAGCCCGAGGCGCTGAGCGAGCTCACTGACCCGCAACTCCTTCGCCGAGACATCACGGAGGAACGTCAGTGCCCGGAGCTCCGTCAGACCCACCCGATAACGGGCAGCGAGCCACTTATCCAGATCCGCATCAACCGCGGAAGCGAACGCCGCCACCGTCGACCACGCGACAGTGGCCGCCTCACTGGAGGCGCCCGCGTTTCCATCTCGTTGCATGTGCATGCAGTTAAACTAGCAACGTCTCGCCCATGCGTCAACCCCCACCACATCGCGGCACACCTCCAGGTGCCCAAGGTGCTGGGCGAGTTCGTGAAGGATGTGCTCGAGAACCCACTCCGGGGTCACCTCGGCGGTGTCCCGGCGCGACGTCCCCGTCGCCTCCCGGTTACGAATCCCCTCGGTGAGGGCGATGCGTGCCCAGTCCGGCAACCTGCCGCGGACCTCGTCGACCAGACGCCGCGCGTCCGCCACAGTCCCCGAGGCACGGAACTCGGCGTCCCGGTCGCGGGCAATGTCCTCTCCCCCGATGAACGCACCGCCCCAGTAGTGGGCCATCCCGTGCACGTGGGTGACCAGACCGAAGGCGGTGTTCACCGTGCCGGGGAGAGGCGAACGGTTCACGGTATCGTCATCGAGAGTGTCCAACGCGGCGTCGTACCCGGCGAGGATCTCGGCCGTCACCGACACGAAGGCGTCGTAGTGGGGGTTGTCACGCAACTCATCGCTGTTCATGCTCCCGAGTCAACCACGCGAGAATGCTCCTGACCGCAGAGTGTGCATCTGAGCCACCCCAGGGGCCGAAAATCGGAGGTTTCGCGCCCTGAGCGTTGGCTCAGATCGCCCGGCGAACCGGCGACGGCGGTGGACACGTCAGACCTCGACGAGCTTGTCCTTCAGCGTCTGCACGGTGGAGACGTCCAATCCGAGGCCGTCGACGAGGTAGGTGTCCACGTCGCCGTAGATCTCCTTCATCTCATTCAGCCCGGAGATCAGGAACCCTTCCTGTACTCCGAGCAGCACGCTGTAGGTGTCCGCCGCCTCGTCCCCCTCGGACTCCCGGACCTGTTCGGTGGTGGTCTCGATGCGGTCCCTCGAGTAGTCGTTTGTCGCAAGGTAGTTGTCGATGACGTCCTTCTCGGTCACGCCGGCGGCGAGCTGCAGCACGGCGCTCGTCCACCCGGCGCGGTCCTTGCCGGCAGTGCAGTGGAAGACGACCGGGCCGTCAGCCGCGGCGACAGCGGTGACGACCTTCCCGAACTGCGCCTTCATGCCGTCGTCGGTGACGAAACTGCGGTTGAGCTCCCCGAGCATGGTTGTGGCGTCCTCCGGGGACCCCACTGAGAAACCGTCGCTGGGGTTGGCTGCCGTTGCCCCTCCCCCGGCGATCTCGATGGGGACGTAGTCCGCCCCGGCGGGGACGCGGTCCGGGTGCTCCTCGATCTCGCGGTCGGTCCGCAGGTCGATCACCGTCGAGATTCCGAGGTCCCGCAGAGTGGCGAGGTCGTCGTCATTGATGTCCAGGGCGTTCGACCGGTAGACCGAAGCCGGCTTCAGGTGGCCGTCACCGGTGCTGTAGGCCCGGTCGGTGCCGGCCAGATCGCGGAAGTTGTCGGCCGAGGCCAGGCGAGGGGTGTCGAGGGCGACGGTCCGCACCTCGTCAGACGCAGGTACCGGGACTGCCACCCGTTCAATGGCGTTGGCCTGGCAACCGGCGATGAGCACCGAGAGGGCGAGCAGTCCCGCCGCCGCCGGGACGAGGACCTCGCGGACCACCGGTCGGGTTCTACGTGGAGGGTGAACTGGTGACGTCATGTGGGCCTTTGCGGGGAGAGCGGGTGGTCACCGACATGTTCCCGTGCTTGAATGACCACAACGTGGACGTCAGGTAATCACGTGCCGTCCCGACCGTGAACGTTTACCCACAGGTAGGGAGACCGGACCATGAACGATGATCGTCTCGAACTGCTCGACCTCGGCGACGGCGACCGCGTCCTCTGTATCGTCGCCCACCCCGACGACATGGAGTACGGCTCGTCTGCCGCGGTGGCGGAGTGGACCGACCGCGGGATACCGGTCACCTATCTTCTGCTGACGTCGGGAGAAGCCGGCATCGATTCGATGGACCCCACCGAAACGGGGCCGGCCCGCGCCGAGGAACAGCGTCATGCGTGCGCTCAGGTCGGCGTCGATGACCTGCGGATTCTCGACTTCCCGGACGGGGTGCTCGAGTACTCCCTGGATCTGAGGAGGGCGGTGGCGTCGGTGATCCGGGACGTACGCCCCACCACTCTGCTCACCCTGGGGTGGGACATGGAGATGCCGTGGGGGCTCAACCAGGCGGACCACCGTGTGGCGGGGGTTGTCGCCCTCGATGCGGCGCGGGACGCGGGAAACCGGTGGGTCTTCCCGGAGATCACCGCAGACGACGGACGGGTGTTGGACCGGTGGCAGGCAGAGCAGCTGCTGGTGTTCGGGTCAGCACCAGCCACGCACGCGGTCACGGTCTCCGCCGATGCGGTCGAACGCAGCATTGCCTCCTTGGAGCAGCACAAGGTCTACCTCGCCGCACTGGACGACCATCCGGCTCCCCGTGACCTCATCGGCGGCGTCACGTCGGACGCCGGCGCACACGCAGGCGTGGACCACGCCGTGGCATTCCACCGGTACGAGTTGTAGTCTCGCCCGGCTCGCGCGGCTGCGACACTAGGAAACCCGCCTTGCGGGGACAATCGCGGCGTCATTTCCTCCGGCGGATGGCGATGATCCCGGAGAGGGCGAATGCGACGATCGCGCCTCCGACGGCTGTCGCCACCAGTCCCACCGAGAGAGGGAACGCGAACTCCCACCCGAGGAAGCCCATGTCGACCTGGTCGGTGTTCTGGCCGATCAGGATGATCAGGGCGATGGCCACGATGACAACGATCGCCGTCGTGACAACCAGGCCCGCCGACGACCGCCGACGCTTCGCGGTGTCAGGCGCGGTGTTTTCAGCACTCATCGTGGACTCCCGCCTACCCTCAGTTGCCGGTGATCTTGTTGATGCCCTCGGAAATCTTGTCCTTGGCGTTCTCTGTGGCATCCTTGACGCTGGACTTTGCCTGGTCGACCTTGCCCTCACCCTTGAGCTTGTCGTTGTCGGTCACATCGCCGGCAGCCTCCTTGGCCTTTCCGGTGGCATCCTCGGCAGTGTTCTTGATCTTGTCATCGAGACCCATGGTGACGTCCTTTCGATAGATGGAGTGGATACTGCAGATCATAGGGCGCCCTCGCTGAATTCGCTCACCTTGTTAGCAAATTGGTACCGTAACGTTGCCCCGTCGTTATATCTCCAACATCAGTAGGGCGCCCTCCAGTCGACGATTTTGTACCCAACTATCCAGAAACTGCTACGCTCGTCTCCATGGCCAGACCACGAGAGTTCAGCGAATCCGCCGCCCTGGACGCGGCCGTCGCCCAGTTCCGGGTGCACGGCTACGCCGACACGTCGACCGAGCAACTCTGCACGGTAGCCGGCGTGCGTCGTAGCAGCCTGTACAACACCTTCGGCTCCAAGGACGAACTCTTCATCCGGGCCCTGGAGCACTACCTCAGGGACACCGGCGGACGACAGGAGGATGCCCTCAGCGACGAGGATCTCTCGGGTGCCGAACGTCTGGACGCCGTGATGGACCTCATCCTCATCGAAGAGGACGATGCGGCCCGGCGCGGTCATGCCGCCGGCTGCATGGTCGTCAACTCCCGAATGGCACCCGACCTCGTCAAGCAGGACGAACGTATCGGACAACTCCTCGACCGTGGCCTGGCCCATCAGACGTCCCTGCTCGTTCAGGCGGTGGACGTGGGACGGCGGGACGGCAGTCTCAAAGCCGACCTCCCTCCACGCGAGACCGCACTGACGATCATCTCGCTCATCTCCGGCATCCGTGTTCTCGCCCAGGCGGGGACCGGCCCGGAGGACCTGCGTCAGGTCGCCGATCTCACCCTCCGCGGGCTGAAGACCGCCTGACGGACCACATGAACTGAATCAAGGCACACGTCTGCCCATATTTTGGACTTTAGAATACAGAAAGAGAACACACGATGCCCAAACGTTTGTATCTGCTCATGTTGACCATCCTCGTTGTCGTCATGAGCGAACTCCAGATCGCCGGAATGATGCCCGAGATCGCCGACGATCTGGGGGTGAGCACCGGCCAGGTGGGCCTCCTGGTGTCCTTGTACGCACTGGGGATGGCGTTGGGAGGTCCCCTCCTCGCCTTCGCCGCCCGCCACAGCCCACCCAAGCGTTCCCTCCTGCTGGTTGTCGCCGCCTACGCTGTCCTGGAGATCCTCGTCCCCCTGGTCCACGAGTACTGGTGGCTGGCGCTGCTCCGCATCACCACCGGATGTCTCTCCGGTGCCGCATTCGGACTCTCCGTCACCTTCGGTGCACGCCTGGCCCCCTCGCCCACCCGGATCGGCGAGGCCGTGTCGATCGTGCTCGGCGGCATCATGGTCGGCACCGTCATCGGCCTGCCGCTGTCACATTTCATCGCCGGACGCTGGGGCTGGCAGGCCAGCTTCTACGTGCTCGGCGCGGCCGCGTTGCTCCTGTTCATCATCAGCGCACTCGCGCTTCCCCACCGTGCGGCCGCCTCGCAGGACGACGCGGCACAGGACGTGCGGAACCTTCGCTCGCCCCGTCTGTGGTCGAGGTACCTGGTGAGCCTGCTGACCATCGGCTCCGCCTACGCGGCGTTCTCCTACTTCACTCCCTTGTTGGAGCAGACCGCGGGATTCTCGTCCGACGCCACCACCGTGATCCTCCTCGGCTACGGCATCTGCTCGTTCATCGGCAACCTCGTCGTCGGACGCTTCGCCGACCGGCACGCGGTCGGCGTCCTCCGCTTCGGCCACGCGCTGTTGTTCATCGCACTGACACTGCTCGCCCTGTTCGGGCAGGTTTCGCCGCTGGTGGTGATTACCGTGCTCGTCGTGGGCCTGGCCGGGGTGACGATGAACCCGGCACTGGTCACCCGGGTGGCGGAGGTCGGTGGCACCGGCAACCTCGTCAGCACCGTCCACACCGCAGTCATCACGATGGGGGTGACCCTGGGAACAGCGATCAGCGCGGTCACCATCAGCCTCTTCGGCGATGACCCGGCCGTCGCCATGTGGACCGGTGTCGGCTTCGCCGTGCTCGCGGCCGTTGTGCTGGCGATTCAGACCGTACGGAGGCCCTCGTCTGCCAGCGCGTGACGGAACATAATCAACGTCACCGGACGATGCGCCAACAGGTGAGGATTCTCCCAGGAGGACAACCGTGACGATCGACGACAGGCTCATGGAGAGGGCACGCGAGCTGACCGGCATCGACGAGTACTCCACCCGTCTCGCTGGCTCGGCAATCTGAACCAGGGACCAGCGCTTCCGTGAGGTCGCGAACCAGGTGGGCGTCATGCGATGCCCTCCCGGTGCATGAATGGCGTGGTGGGCGTGGTTCCGCGCCACCACCACTGCCGAGGTCATGTACCTCAGGTGCCAGAATCTGTCGCTGCGGAGGCTCCGCAGCGACAGATTCTGGCACCTGAGGTACACAGACGGCAGACGGGGCGCGGACGAATCACGCGTATCAAGGTTACGTGCCGACTGAACCTGCCGGTCACACTATCGGACGACGATGCGCTGGCACTGGCGGTCGACGACGGCAACCAGTGCCTCGACGCTAAGGACGTCCGGTCCTCCGTAAGCGGTGACCGTCACTGCTTTTACCGGTTGTCTTCCTCTGTTGTTGTCTGTGTCGTCGTCCTCAGTGCCAGCAGCGCGAGGATCAGGCCGGCCACCGCGAACATCGCGCCGCCGAAACCGCCCCAGCGCAGGAGCCCGGCGCTGACCCCGATGCCACCAAGAGCGGACCCGACAGCATTGGCCATGTTGAATGCACCGACATTGACCGCCAGGGAGAGGGTCGGAGCAGCGCCTGCATGGCGCAGCACCAGCGACTGCAGTGGGGCGATCGTCGCGGTGGACAACAGCCCGAGCACCAGCACCATGCCGATCATCGGTGCCGGGTGCTCCGCCACCAACGGGAACAACGCCAGGGTGAGAACGAGTGCGACAAACACCCCGACCAGTGTCTTTCCGAGATCGAGGTCGGCGAACCGCCCAGCGATCAGGTTGCCGACGAAGCCGCCGACACCGTAGGCCAGCAGTAGGGCGGGGATGACTGAGGCCGCCAGGCCAGTGACATCCGACAGCAGCGGGACGAGATAGGTGAAGACGATCCCGACGCCCGCGAACCCCACCACCGTGGTCATCACGGCCAACAGCACCGGCCCCCGCACCAGCGTCCGGATCTCGTCGCGCACGCCGGTGGCTGGCGCTGGTGTCCGTGGCATTGACGACCAGAGGATGAGGACTCCGACTATCGCCACGACCGCGACGATCAGGAACGGTATCCGCCAGTTGAGGCTTCCACCCAACAGTGCACCCAGGGGCACCCCCAATACCGTGGCGACAGTCAGCCCCGAACTGACGATGGCGATGGCTCTCCCCTGGCGTCCGGGGCCCATTGCCGCCGCTGCGGTGGTCAGCCCGACCGCGAACAGTGTCGCCTGACTACAGGCAGACACGACGCGGCCGACGATCACCCATGCGTACGTCGGGGCGACGACCGTGATGAGGGTACCGAGGACGAAGACCAGCCCCAGGCTCAGCGCCAGCCCTTTACGTGGAAGGCGTGCCGCCAGGACGGTCACCAGCGGACCGCCGACCGCCACCCCCAGGGCGTAGGCGGTCACCGTCTGGCCGGCGGCAGCGGTACTCACTCCGACATCGCTCGCCAATTGCGGAAGCACACCGGCTACCAGGTACTCAGCGGTGCCGGTACAGAACACCAGGAGGACGAATCCCGTCAGTACCCAGGCTGGGCGTGCACGAGAGGAAGGAAGGGATGAGGTGCGTTCGGTCATTCTGCTAGCCTCAACCTTCACATCGATGTGAAAGCAAGTGACTGTGAAGGAGCGCACACCCCATGCGAATTTCGGAGGTGTCGGAGCAGACCGGCATATCTCCCCGGTTGCTCCGCTACTACGAGGAACAGGGGCTGCTCGTCCCCGACCGCAATTCGTCCGGTTACCGGAACTACACCACGACCGATGCCGAGGTCGCCCGGCGCGTCCGCCAGCTGCTGGAGGCCGGGTTGAGCACTGCGGCGATCCGCACCGTCCTTCCCTGCCTCACGGAACGGGCCGGGCGCCTGGCGCCGATCTGTGAAGAAACGATCACCGACCTGAAACGTGAACAGGCGCGGATCGAGGCATCGATCGAGGCACTGACGGTCTCTCGCGACGCCATCGCCGGCGTTATTTCCGCCGGTGCGCCAGCTTCTGCAGGTCCACGCCCAGCAACCGGGCGAACTCTGCCGTCTGACCGGTGACCAGGACGTCCGTCGCCGACAGTGAGGCGACGTCCGCCGCACCGAGCAGTGTCATCAGGGTGCGTACCTGATCCGTCCAGGCCGTGAGTTCGTCGACCAGTGCCTCCGGCCCGTCCGTAACGAGGACGTGCAGGAAGTGCCCGCTGACCCCCACGGCACGGGCACCGAGGGCCAGGGCGCGGACCACGTCCAGCGGGGTGCGCACGCCACCGGACGCGAGGACGTCCACCTCCGGTGCTCCGGCTGCCCCGTGCAGCGTGTCCAGCAAGCACTCGGGCGTGCTCTGCCCCCACCCGGACAGGTAGGAGTACTCCTGGCGTGACCGACGGTGGTTCTCGATGTCGATGAAGTTGGTGCCGCCCCGTCCGCTGACGTCCACGGTGGTCACCCCGCGTTCCGTGAGCTCCGCGATGCTTTCCCGGCTAAGCCCGAAGCCGACCTCCTTGACGACCACGGGCACGTCCACCCCGGCGACGATCTCGCCGATGCGGTCGAGCCACGGACGGAAGTCCCGGTCGCCCTCCGGCATCACCAGTTCCTGCGCCGGGTTGACGTGGATCTGCAGGGCGTCGGCGTCCAGCAGATCCACAGCCCGACGTGCCTGGTCCACGGAGGCCTCCGGGCTGACGTTGGCGAAGAGGAACGCCTCCGGGGCGCTGTCCCGGACGATGCGGAACGTCGGCTCCAGCGACGGGTCACGTAGCGCGGCGCTGACCGAACCACTCGCCATGGCCACACCGGTGGCCGCGGCCGCGCGGGCGAGGTCGGCGTTGATCTGCCCGGTCTTCTCGCTGCCGCCGGTCATGGCGTTGATGTAGAAGGGCACCTCCCACCGGGTCCCTGTGACCGTGGTGGAGATGTCGACGGCGTCCCGGGCAAGGCCGTTGAACGAATGGTGCATGAACCGCAGGTCGTTGAACCCGCCTGCCTGTGTCCCGGCCGACCCCTTCTCGGTGGTCAGCTCCTCGGCCAACTGGACGTGGTCGTCCTTACGGTTGCTACTCATGGCACTCACTTCCCGTCGGGTTGATGGTCGTGAAGGTTGAGCACGCGGATGTCGGCGCGCTCCCAGGCCGCGAGCAGACTGTCGATTCCACCGCCGTCGGCTCCGTCGGTTTCACTGTCGATGAGCACGATACCGCAGTCGCCGCCGCCGGCACCCGAGGTCTTCGCCGCGCCGCCGTTGGCTTCGGCGATCTCGATGAGCCGACGCAGTGTCGGTGTCTCGATGGTGGTTCCGGAGTGCTCGCCGAGTTCACGGAGCAGCTCACGGTTGCGGCGGATCCCTGCCCTGATACCGGCAGGATCGTCGTCATCCAGGGCGGCGATCAGCCCGGTCACGCAGCGCCGGCTTTCTGCGAGGAACCTGGTGTAGTCCATCCCCTCCCCCTGCTTCCGGGACTGCACGTCTCCGACCAGGCGGGAGGTGGACGCCGGGGAGCCGGTCCAGCCGACGAGCAGTCGTAGACGGTCCGGCGGGCAGAGGCGCCGGACCGACAGCCCGGGCCAGTCGATGCTCACTAGGTCGATGAGCGGACGGACGCCGCGTTCGGCCCGTGCCCACTCGCGGTCGAAGGAGGTGTAGGCGATCCAGCCACCGAACATGCTCGCCGCCACGTCCCCGCCCGAGCCGGAGGTCTGCACGGAGATGCTGGCCAGCAGGGCGAGCTTCAGCTGTTCCATCCGGGTCAGGTCGAGCCGGTAGTACTCGCACAGCGCCCGCACGGTGGCCACGGTGACGGCCGCGGATGACCCGAGCCCGAACTTGCGTCCGGAGTCGTCGTCGAGCTCACTGGTGATGTCGATGTCGAAGATCTCCAGTGGGGTGCCGAGCGCCACCGCCGCCTCCTCGACGATGCCGGCGGCGGCCAACACGAAGTCGAACGGTGCTTGGTCGGGTTCCACGATCATCCGCCGGTCACCGCGGTACCACTCCAGCCGGCTCCGGGTGTTCAGGTCGGAGATGATGTGTCCGGTGTCCGTCGTCGGGGTGACCCGCACGGTCACGTACCGGTCGACGGCGACGAGAATCGCGGGGAAACCGGTCTCGACCACGGCGTACTCACCGGCGATGTAGAGCTTTCCGGGGGCGCGGACCTCGGCGACGCGGGGAGCGGTCATGGCTGTCCTTCCTGGACCCGGAGTCCGGGTCCGGCGTGGGTGACGATCGTCCGCAGGCCCGGAACGCAGGACGCCAGGCGGTCGCTCAGCCAGGCGTTCAGAGCGTCAGCCTGTCCGGCGCTGGTGAGGACCTTGACGTTCGGCCCGGCGTCCATCGTCGCCCAGGCGGGGAGGCCGGCGTCCCGCGCGTCCCGTACCGCCTGCAGTGCGGCGTGGCTGCCCGCGGTGAGGTAGTCGACCGGCGGGACGGCGGCGCGCATCGTGGCGTGCATGCCCAGGGCGTTGGCTTCGGTGGCCTCCCCCAGGCGGACGAGGTCGCCTGCGGCGATGGCCCCGAGTGCCTCGGCGAGGTGTCCGGCGTGCCGGTCGACCCACCGCGGATACTCCGGCGAGGTGTCGACGGTGCGTCGCATCGCCTCCCTGCTTGACACTCCCTTCGGTCCACCATCGATGACGAGGACGACGATGGCCAGCTCCGCGCCGAACTCCCCGCCATTACCGACAGATTCGGCGTAGGACGTGGCGTCGTCGTGCCCGGCGTTCCACAGAGCGAGCCCGCCGAACACGGAGCGGGACGCCGACCCGGACCCCCGGCGCGCCAGACGCGACAGGTCGCGGGGGTCGAGGTCCAGCCCCGCAGCGGCGGCCACCGCACCGGCGAGCGCGGCGAACCCGGAGGCGGAGCTGGCCAGGCCGGCCGCGGTGGGCACGGTGTTCACCGACGTGACCCGCGCGGCGTCGCGGATGCCCGCCCGGTCGCGGACGATGTCGAGGAAGGTGGTGATGCGCTCCATCGCGCGCCCGGTGACCGGGGCACCGTCCAGTGTGGCCTGATCAGTGGCCTGCTCAGCGCCTGCACCGAACTCCACCGTGGTGGTCGTGTACAGCTCGTCGAGGGTCAGCGACAGGCTCGGGGTTCGCGGGATGATGAGGTCGCCGTCGGCCTTGCCCCAGTACTTGATCAGGGCGATGTTCGCGTGCGCTGTCGCTGTCGCCGTCCCGCTCATGACGCGACCTCCTCACTGTGGGGTGCGTGGATCCAGGTACCGGACGCCCCAGCGCCGGTGAGGGCGGCCGCGATGCGGTCGGCGTCCTCCCGGGTACGGGCGAGGGCGATGACGCAGCCGCCACGTCCTCCCCCGGTGAGCTTCGCGCCGAAGGCTCCGGCGTCCCGGGCCGCGGCGGTCAGGGCGTCCAGCCGGGGACTGCTGATCCCGAGGTCGGCCAGGAGCTGCTGCGCGTCGTCCATCTTCTGTCCGAGGGCTGCCGCGTCGTCGGTCCGGAGGTCGTGGACGGCCCCGTCCGCGATCGCGCCGAGACGGTCGAGCAGCGCACCGGTGGACTCCGGTGCCCTCTCGTAGCGCCGTCGGACGTCGCCCACCGTCTCGCGGGTACTGCCCTGCTGACCGGAGTCGGCGATGACGATCCAGGCCGTCAGGTTCATGTCTAGGGCCGTCCCCGCTCCGTCCCGGAAGTACACCGGTGCCGGTGAGGCGGTCGTCAGCGCGTCCAGTCCGGACGGATGACCGTGGGCGATGCGCTCGGCCTCCTGAGTGAGATCAAAGAGCTGCTGCGGGGACGCCGGAACACCGTAGGCGTCCAACACCGCCCGGATGACCGCGCCTGCTGCAGCGGCGGAGGAGCCCAGCCCACGCTCCGGCGGGAAGTCGGCCTGCGTGGTCACGTGCAGGCCGGTGTCCGGATGCCCGGCGAAGTCGGTGGCCACCTCGACCGCCTCGACCACGGAGGCGAGCTGTGCGGGAGCGGCGTCCAGTGAGCCGTGCCAGTCCAGACAGTTCAGTGTGCTCGGATCGGTCGGCGTTGCGGAGCGTTCGACGGTGGCGGTCATGTGCAGGTTGTGCAACGGTACGGCCACTGCGGGGTGCCCGTAGACCACGGAGTGCTCACCGAAGAGGATGACCTTGGCCACCGTCCGACCGTGTCCGACGTGAGGTTCCCGAGACGACTTCACAGAATCCTTTCTCACTACAGCAGGTTCTGCACGATCCAGGGGGACGCGTACAACGTCATGAACTGCACGCCGTAGCCTACGCCCAACTTGTTCAGCGTTCCGCAGGCGACCCCGACCAGCAGAACGCCGAAGATGTTGGCCACCCCGGCGTCCAGGTAGGCCAGCAGTAGGATGAAACCGATGAACAGCCCGAGTACCGCCTCGTGCGGGATGTAGCGCATCACCACGTAGGTGATCCGGTAGGAGTAACGCACCGCGATGACGTAGGTCAGCCCGAGTGCCAGGACGGCACCGAGCACGACGGCGACGATGAACATCGGCGTGCTCAGCAGGTGGTGCAGGTTGTTGTCCAGGGTGAGCGCCGGCGGTGCGTTGAACAGTGCCTGGGCCGGGCCGATGGCCACCGGGGACAGCGGGATGCCGATCGCCAGCAGTGGGATGATGGTGCCGGAGAGGTAGCTGGCGTGGGCCACGCCGTTCATCCCCGCGACCGCCCGGTTCGCCCGCGTGGTGCGGTCGCCGGAGCGTCCTGCCGCGCCTTCGCCGAGCAGGAACGTCAGGCCCACCGGACTGAGGAAGAACAACGGTGTGGAGATCAATGACCACAGTCCGGTGCGTGCGGTCTCGTCCCTGGTGAGGATCTTGTTCGGGGCCAGCGACTGGCCCCGCAGATTGTTGCGGGAGATGTCCACCGTCGTCGGCGCATGGCCGGGCAGGTTCTCCCGGTGGCTGCGATTGAGGAGCCCCAGCACAGAGACCAGCAGTGGGCCGATCGTGATGCCCAGGAAGAAGGACACCGAGATGTTCCCGTCCTGCGGGATAACCCCCTGGTCACGGTAGAGCGACAGGAGTCCCTGGAACAGCAGGGACATCGGGATGATGGCGATGAGGGAGAGCAACCGGTTGGCGCCCAGCAGTGCGAGCAGCACCGCACCACCGACGAAGAGCAGGGTGCCGTACTCGCGCAGTGTGTCGGCGTAGGGGGCGATCGCTGTGGCGATGGCCAGGCTGACGGGGATGGCGATGATCGTGCCGATCGCGCTGCCGGCCGCCATCTTCTTGATCGTCTCAGCGGCCCGGCCCTGGCTCTTGAGGTAGAGCGAATGCTCCATCATCGGCGCCGACAGCACCCCTCCGGGCAATCCCACCAGGGCGGTGGGGATGGCGTTGGTGAGATTCAGGGTGACGATCGCCGCGATGAAGAAGGTGAGCAGGACGGCCGGGTCGACACCTGCCAGCGCCAGCGCCAGGGTGACGGGCACCAGCACACTCGTCTCGTCCGTTCCCGGGATGAAGCCGATGAAGGTGTAGAGCAGGATCGCGGCGATGGCCGCGAGGAGCATCGGGAGCAGCAGCGTGGCGTCCATCAGGCGGCCCCAGCTGTCTCGTCGGCGGTGACTGCCGTCTCATCAGTGCTGCCGTCGATGATGCGCACCACGCGTTTGGGCGTGAAGACCACCACACAGACCACGAACCCCACGACGGCACCGCCGAGCCCCCAGAAGAACTCGCTGGAGGACAGTGCCGCGGCAATCAGGAGAGCGAGCGCGGTGGTGACACCGCAGATGAGCAGTGACCAGGTGAGGTCACGGGTCGACACCAGGTCGTTCCACTCCTCGATGTAGTCGTCGTGGTCGCCCGGACGACGGTCAGTGTTAGGCATGCCTACATACCTTACGTGTCTCCTCCGGTGTGGCGCATTACCACCCGCCGCTGTGCATTCTCGCCTACTTTCAAGGTCAAACAGTTCCGACACCGGAGGTTCCCCATGTCCGAGACCACGACCGCATCCTTCCCGGAGGTGTTCGACTACATCGTGGTCGGGGCCGGGTCAGCGGGCTGCACGTTGGCGAACCGACTCAGCGCCGACGGGTCCAGGTCCGTCCTGTTGCTCGAGGCCGGCGGGAAGGACAAGGGCCAGGGCGTGACGATCCCCGCGGCGTTCTCCCAGACGTTCCGCTCCGAGTTCGACTGGGACTACGCCACGACTCCCCAGCCGGGCCTGCGTGACCGGTCGATCTACTGGCCACGCGGCAAGGTCCTCGGCGGAAGTTCGTCCATCAATGCATTGATGTGGGTCGTCGGCTTCGCCCAGGACTATGACCGGTGGGGCGAACTCGCCGGACCGGAGTGGTCCTGGACCGAGATCTCGCGCGCCCTGGGCCGCGTGGAGGTGTCCGTCGAGCACCAGCGCGACCCCAGTGAGCACACCGCAGCCTTCCTCCAGGCGGTCTCGGAGGCAGGCTACTGCGTCGAGGACGCCAACGCCGATGCACCCGACGGCTTCACCCAGACGATGGTCACCGAGCACAACGGGGCACGATCCAGCGCCGCGACGGCCTACCTGCGTCCGGCGGCCCTCCGTCCGAACCTGACGGTGCGGACGAACGCTCAGACGACCCGGGTCCGTTTCGACGAGACCCGCGCGGTCGGTGTGGACTACCTGCACGACGGCCGGGAACGCACCGTCGGTGCCCGGCGCGAGGTCATCCTGTGCGGAGGGGCGGTGAACACTCCGCAGCTGCTGATGCTCTCCGGCATCGGCGATCCGGCGCATCTTGCGCAGCATGGGATCGCGACGGTAGCTGTCTCGTCCGAGGTCGGGAAGAACCTGCGCGATCACCTGGTCTCGCTGTTCGCCGTCGCTACCGAGAAAGGAACGTTGCTCGACGCGACGAAGCTGCCTCATGTCGCCCGGTATCTGGCGCGACGACGAGGGCTGTTGACCTCGAACGTCGCTGAGGCGTACGGGTTCGTCCGATCCCGCCCGGAGCTTGCCGCCCCCGATCTGGAGATCATCTATGCCCCGGTCGCCTACGTCAACGAGGGGCTGACCGGCATTCCGGAACACGGACTGACGATGGGGCCGATCCTGCTGCAGCCGGAGAGCCGGGGCGAGATCACCCTGGTGTCTGCTGATCCGATGACCAAACCGGTGATCGACCCGCGGTACCTCAGTGATGCAAGCGGACAGGACCGGGCGACGATGCTGGCCGGCCTGGAAATCTGCTCGCGGATCTTCGACGCGCCGAGTCTGCGGTCGCGCCAGAGTGGACGATTCATCGTCCCCGCCGGTGGGGAGAAGATGACCGTTGAACAACGCTGCGAAGAGGCCCTGACCGACGCGTCGCACACTCTCTACCACCCGACGAGTACCGCCCGGATGGGCACCGACGAGGACTCGGTGGTGGACCCGCATCTGCGGGTCCGTGGTGTGCAGGGTCTCCGCGTCGCCGACGCCTCGGTGATGCCGGAGATCATCCGCGGCCACACGAACGCCCCGTCCATCGCGATCGGCGAGAAGGCTGCGGAGTTCATTCTGAGCGACGGGTGAGGGATCTGCTCGATCTGCTCGATGAGGGGAACTGGCGCGCTTCGTGAGACCTGTGTGAGCCAGCTGCCAAAAACTGCCCGAGCGGAGGCCTCGCGGTGACCGTTTCTGGCACCTGAATCACGCCGACAAGACCATTTTCCGACGCTCTACGCTACCGTTTACCGAAAGGTCCGCCGTTCCTCACGCCGCCCGCGTCATCGGAATCCGTCCGTGAAGAGGAGAGCCCGGACGCCCTGCGCATCGGGTCACTATCCAGTCGTCTCCTGTAGCTCAGATCTTCGGTGGGCACCGTAGAAGCTGATCGAAGTTCCAGCCTCCACAGGGCTAGCCTGTGCTAAACAGTCGAGCTGGCCAGCGACGGCGCTTCGGCTGCTCGACGCCAGCCTTGCGCGCTTCACGGACTTCATCCAGGTCCGGAAACTTCTCTCGAATGACCCGTCGTGTCTCCTCCAGAGACTCACGTTTGATCTCTTCAAACTGGGCGTCGCTGATGTAGAATCCGCTCATAGGTCTTCATCCTCCTTCAATGCTGACACCGAGTCAGCGGCAGTGGAAGGGATCCTGATGTCCGAAAGGCTCTCGACGAGGGCGTCGACTGTTTCGGCGAGTCTGCGGTCATCTTCACTGGACAAGGATGACTGGGTGATTACAGGGAGGAGCCGCGGCCCCGTCCGGTCAGCGAGGTAACCACCGACAACAGCGCCGACCGTCGAACGCCACGATGCCGACCGAGACCAGCAACCCGATGGTGAGCAACCGCAGTGGTGGTGTGAACACGCCGGACGGTCCGGTGTCCGGCGCCTGGCCGCGGTCAGCGTCCGATGACGGTGATGTGCGGGGCACCGCCAGGCTCCTCGATCTCGTCGACGGCGGCCAGGGCCAGGTCACCTGGAGTGACGCGGGACTGTCCCCGCTGGTCGGTCAGCAACGTGGTGGTGCCTCGTCGGTATCCGCCGGTGTCCTCCCCGGGCTCGAAGACCGCCGACGGGCTGAGATACGTCCACCGGGTGCGGGTGTGCTCCATGCACACCCGGGACTGATCCAGGCTCGCTCCGGCGATCGGTCGCCAGGCTTCGGGGATGTACCTGGTGTCGTCGATGAGGAGACGATCCGGATCGTCCGGCGAGTGCAAGGGCGCTGACCCGCCGACGACCAGGACGCGGGTCCCGGCGCGTTCTGCGGCCTCGAGGACGGTGGCGGTCATCGGCCCCATGAGATGCTCCGAGCCTGGCGACGGCCGCACAGCCAGCACCGCGGCGTCGACGCCGGCGAGAATCTGCGGCAGCTCAGCGACCGCGTCCGATGAGGCAATATCCAGGGCAACGGTCCGAAGCAGATCGTTTCCACTCCCCTGCGCGTGCCGCGACACCGCGGTGACGTGATGTCCGCGGGACAGTGCTTCGGCGACGATGGCGCTGCCCGCCATTCCGCTCGCTCCAATGACGGCGATGTTCATGAGTCAGTTCCTTCCGGTGAGTTTCCCGTACGGGAGTTCGTCGTGCGTTGTGTCGTCTTCCGCGGAGGTGGGAGTTGGCCCGCCACCATCGCCGACAGCGCCAGGGCGAACCCTGCCAGTTGAACGGTGCCGAACGACTCCCCGGCGATGACCGCTCCCAGCACCGCTGCCACCAGCGGAGACAACAGCCCCAGCAGGGCCGTCGCCGTGACCGGGAGACGTCGGATACCGGAGAACCAGATGATGTAGGTCATCAGGCCGCCGACCAGTCCGAGCCAGAGGTATCCGGCGACCGCGGTGGCGTCGATGCCCTGCGGCACACCGTCGACGAGGAGTGCCGGGACCAGCAGGACGAGCCCCGCCGCGGTGAGCTGCCATCCGGCGAGCGCCGTCGCGCTGACCCCGTCGGGACGTCCCCACTTCTTGGTGAGCACCACGCCGGTGCC
This sequence comes from Corynebacterium sp. USCH3, assembly GCF_037619475.1. Classification (NCBI taxonomy): domain Bacteria; kingdom Bacillati; phylum Actinomycetota; class Actinomycetes; order Mycobacteriales; family Corynebacteriaceae; genus Corynebacterium; species Corynebacterium sp. USCH3. The sequence continues at coordinate 587,851 of NZ_JAQPZT010000003.1, read as the reverse complement.
CATCGATGCGGCGGCACCGATACCGGCCAGCAGACCGACAAGGTCCAGCCCCGCGCCGGGACCGAGGACGACCAAGGCCACGCCACCGACACCGACAATCCCCCACCCCAGTCGCCAGACCGAGAGCTTCTCGTGCAGGATCGCCACGGCAAGGAAGGCGACGACGATGGGTTGCGACGCGTTCAGCGTGGCGGCGACCCCGCCGGGTAGATGCTGGGCGGTGAGGAAGAGCAGCGGGAAGAACGCCGCCATGTTCAGGGTGCTGAGCACCAGGCTTTTCCACCACCAGGATCCACGCGGCAGCGTCCGGGCGAAGAGCAGGGCAATCAGTCCGGCGGGCAGGGCGCGCATCATCGCCGCGAACAACGGGTGCCCGTCCGGCAGCATGTGCGTGGTCACGATGTAGGTGGTCCCCCACACCGCGGGCGTGACGGCGGTCAGGGTGGTCCACCCCACCCGTGCGCTCCCCGTCGCCGGTGGCGGGGCGCTCGGTGGAGAGGGCGGTGGTTGGTGGGGTGCGGCTGTTGCTGTGGTTGCTTTCATGCCTTTCATCGTCAGTCAGCACAAGCCATGAGTACAACACATGTTTTTCATTCCACCGATCGTGATACATGATTGATCTATGGAACTGCAGCAACTGAGGTACGTCCTGGCCGTCGCCGAGACCCGCAACTTCACCCGGGCGGCGGAGCGCTGCCACATCGTGCAGTCGGCGATGAGCCACCAGATCAAAGCACTGGAGCACGAACTCGGCGTGCAGCTGTTCGCCCGTACCAGCAGGAGGGTCGAGCTCACCGACGCCGGTGCAGCGTTCCTTCCCTCGGCTCAGGCCAGTCTCGACGCCGCCGACCGTGCCGCCGCTGACGCCGCGGCAGCCACCGGTCGGATCCGGGGGACGGTCACCATCGGCGTAATTCCCACGGTGACCGCCATCGATGTCCCGGCGGTCCTCGGCAGGTTCCACCAGGCTCACCCGGCAGTGAAGATCCGGCTTCTCGGCGGGAGTAGCGACGAATTCATCGCCGCCATCCGCTCCGGAGGGATGGACGTCGCGGTGCTTGGTCTACCCGCCGGTCAGCCACCCCGCGGAGTACGTAATCAGGAACTTGTCCGCGAGGATCTCGTGGCGGTGGTCAGCGCGACTCACCGTCTCGCCGGACGTGGCAGCATCGCACTCGCCGACCTCGACGGCGAGGCTTTCGTGGATTTCCCGGTAAACTCGCCGGGTCGGGCGCAGTCCGACGTGGCGTTCCGCGACGCCGGCTTGACCCGCGATGTTGCCTTCGAGGCGGTAGACACCAGCTTCATGCTGGAGGTCGTCCGGCAAGGACTCGCCGTCGCTCTCCTCTCCCGTGACGCCGTCCCTGAGGGCGCTGATGTGCACCTCCTCGGCGTGGCCGACGGGCCGTCGCGCATCCAGTATCTGGCCTGGAGTGATTTCAACCCGGGGCCGGCGGCGACGGCGCTGGTGGAGATGATGACCGATGCTCATCACGACCTGTTCATCCGGCGTTGATCTGCGCTCTCCTGCATCGTCACCACGTGGACACAGGTAGCACCCAGACTGTGTGACGGCACATGCCGACCCTCAGTTTCTGACAGGAGAATGCTCCCATGCCCTCACGCATGCACTCGCGCTCGCTACGCGCACCTCTCGGCACCGTCCTCGCCACTGCCGTGATCCTCACCACCGCCCCGGCGCAAACCCCCGCCTACGCCCAGGACGGTTCCGCACTGCCCGGTTCAAGCTCACGTCCGGGATCCTCCGCTCCCACCGACCCGTCCGGTAACGAGGGCCTCTACGAGGGCTCTGTCGAGATCGTCGACGGTGAAGCCAATGACCAGAGCATCTTCACCGGTCGCGTCTTTGACGACGCCAATAAGAACTCCACGCTCGACGGGCACGAAGCTGGTGTCCCCGGCGTCCAGGTCACCAACGGTATCGACGTGACCACCACTGACGCCACCGGCCGCTACGAGCTCCCCGTCCGCGACAACATGTCGGTGTCGGTCACCCAACCTGCCGGCTGGCAGGTCCCCGTCGACGAAGACAACTTCGCCCAGTTCAGCTACCAGCACTATCCGGAGGGCTCACCGGATCTCGAGTTCGGCGGTCTCGAACCAACCGGCCCGGTCCCCACCGCCGTGAACTTTCCGCTTGCGGCATCCGAAGCCACCGCGTCACCGGAGCAGTCCTGCCCCATGGCGGCAGACACACAGACCTACGACAAGCAGGAAGTCGAGTATGCCCGGAAGGGTGCTCCCGCGGACCTCGCCGCGCGGGACGACTACGCCGGTTGCGGAATCCTGTTGCTCGGTGACAATGTCGGCGACGACCTGAGCCTCAACCCTGACCTGAAGCAGTTGTACAGCGATGCCAACGGCCCTGTCCGTGCGTTGCCGGGGAACCATGACATCGATTACGACGCCACCTCCGACGTCAATGCCACCGACACCTACCGTCGGGATTTCGGCGCACCGTACTATTCCTACGATGTCGGCGAGACCCACTTCGTTGCCCTGGACAACATCGTCTACAACGGTGACGACGGCAGCGGCAACGGCGGGTACGACGAGAAGATCGACGATCAACAGCTCGAATGGCTCAGGAATGACCTGGCCACCGTTGAGCAGGATCAGCAGATCGTGATCGCCGCACATGCACCGATCGTCAGCTACCAGGAGGTCGTGACCGACAACGCCAACGACCTGTACGAGATCCTCGCTGACTATCCCCATGCGGTGACTGTCGGTGGACACACCCACACCCTCGAACACCTCGTCGCCGGGGAACAGCGTGCAGAATGGGCCGACAACGAGCAGAGCCCGATCACCCAGCTCAGCCACGACCAGATCATCGCCGGCGCGGTGTCCGGCGACTGGTACTCAGGTGAGCTCAACGACAATGGCGTCCCCCACGCCTACACGTCGGACGCGGCAGAGCCGGGCGTGCTGACCTTTGAGTTCGACGGCACTGGCCGCAGCGAGTACTACACGGTGCGCAATGAGGAGCAGGACCACCAGTTCCTCACCGGGATCAACTCGCCCACCTGGCGCACGTGGGCTGAAGACGCCCAACAGTGGCAGGACAACGACAAGCAGGGGGATGCCCCGGAGCAGATTGATCCGCTGGAGGTGTCCCAGCAGGACGTCGTCGACGGAGGGTCCTACCTGACGACCAGCTTCTTCGGCGGCTCCACCGGTGCGGACGTCCAGGTCACTCTCGACGGACAGACTGTCGATGCCGAGCACACCCAGCCGGCCGAGGACGAAGCATTGAACATGGGCTGGGAGTACACGGAGACTGTCTCCGCCACGCACAATCTGAGCTCCTCCGGCAACGTCGCCCAGGCCAGTCCGCATGTCTGGCGTGTGGCGCTGCCGGAGGGCCTTGCCCCTGGTGAGCACACTGCGGAGGTCACGGGCACCGACCGGTACGGACGGCAGACCTCACAGACGGTGACATTCACCGTCACCGAGGGAAACCAGTAGCCAGAGTGCAGGTAATGGGTCTGCTGTACGAACAGGTGACAGTTACGGTGTCATGCCGCTGACGCGGCTGTGCTGATGATGGTCTCGTATTCAATGGGTGTCAATCGGCCGAGACTGGCTTGCCTGCGTCGGCGGTGGTAGGTCCGTTCGATCCAGGCGACGATTGCTATCCGCAGTTGCTCGGGGGTGCCCCAGCGTTGACGGTCGAGGACATTGCGTTGCAGCAGAGCGAAGAATGATTCCAGCGCCGCGTTGTCGCCAGCTGCACCTACTCTGCCCATGGACCCGGCCAGTCCGTGTCGGTTCAACGTGGACACGAACTTCCGTGATCGGAGGTGTGATCCTCTGTCCGAGTGGACGATACAACCCGCGACGTCTCCTACTCGACGACCGACCGTGTTGTTCAGGGCATTTACAGCCAGACGCGACTGCATGCGGGAGTCGATGCCGTATCCGACGATCCTCGCCGAGCAGGCGTCTTTGATCGCGCAGAGGTAAAGCTTGCCCTCGTCGGTCCAGTGCTCGGTGATGTCGGTGAGCCATAGCTGATCGGGTACCCCGGCGGTGAAGTCGCGTTCGACCAGGTCCTCGTGCACCGGCGGGCCCGGCTTCTTGCCGTGTCGGCCGTGCTTCTTGCCGAAGCTCGACCACCACCGGTTGACCGAGCAGATCCGCCCCGCCGTCCGGCCGCTCATCGGCTCACCGGCAGCTTCGGCTTCATCGGCTTCATCGGCTTCATCGGCGAGGAACCAGTACCCGAACTGCGGGTCATCACGATGCGCGTCGAACAGGGCATTCGCCCGTTGCGCTTCGATCCTGTCTGCCACAGTGACCGCGTTGTTCAGCCACCGGTAGTGCGGCTGGCGGGAGAGCTTGGGTACCCGGCGCGACACCGCCACGGGGATCCCGTCGGCGGCGAGCTCCTTCACGAGCGGGTAGAGCCTTTTGACGGCAGGTTCGCCTGCGACAGATACGCCGCCGTCCGTCGCAAGACCTCGTTCTCCTGTTCCAGGAGCCGGATCAGCTTGCGCGCTTCACGCAACTCGGTGTTCTCCGTGCGGGACTGGTCGGGCTTGTTGGCCGTCGTCGATGTCGGTGCGGCGCAACCACTTCTGCAACGTCATCGGGTGAACCCCGAAGTCCTTCGCGATCTGCTCGATCGTCACACCGCTGTCTCGGTCACGGGCAGCCCGGACCACATCGTCTCGGAACTCTTTCGGATAGGGCTTGGGCTCGATGGCCATCCTTCCAGACCCGCCTTGTCGGGCAAGCCAGATCAGATGTCGCCTAAACGTGCAGCAGTCCCACCCGCAGGATGAATGACCTGGTCGCCAGCTTAGGGATCACCAACCTGTCGAAATCGCAGATATCCACCATGGCCAAAGACCTGGACTCCATGGTCGAAGACTTCCGCCACCGCCCGCTCGACGGTGGGCCATACCTGTACGTGTCCTGCGACGCGCTGACGATGAAAGTTCGTGAAGGTGGACGAGTCGTGAAAACCTCCGTGCTGCTGGCCTGCGGAGTCAACGTGGAAGGCTACAGGGAACTACTGGGCATGCAGGTCGCCACCGCAGAATCCGTAGCCTCCTGGACCGGTTTTTCGCGACCTGAAAGCCCGCGGGCCGGACCAGGTGTACCTGGTCACCAGCGACGCCCGCCTGGGGATCCAGCATGCGATCGGTGAGGTACTGCAAAATGCGTCGTGGCAGCGCTGCCGGACACATTTCGCCAAGAATCTGTCAGCCATGGTGTCGAAAACCCAGTGGCCGACCGTGGATGACGGGGGTCGGCGATGTTCCAGACGATATTCCAGCAACCCGATGCCGAGGCGGTGTGGACCCAGGCCCGGGAGGTCGTCGGCTTTTGCGAGCACAGGTTCCCGCACGTCGCCAACTACCTGGAGGAGGCACTCGAGGAACTATTGGCGTTCACCCAGACTCCGAAGGCCGTGTGGACGAAGGTGTGGTCCAACAACGCGACCGAGCGGCTCAACCGTGAGATTCGCCGACGCACTGACGTAGTCGGAATTTTTCCGAACCGTGGTGCGGTCGTCCGGTTGGTCGGGGCGGTGCTGGCCGAGCAGCATGATCACTGGATTCAGCAGAAGCGGTACATGTCGTTGACGAGTCTGGAGCAGACTAGGACGATAATGCACGCCAACGTCATCGACGCCGACGGATCTGTGCAGGAGGCAGCATGAGCCGGACTCGATAGCAGGCCCGTGACGGCCCCTGACCTGGCGTCACGCGCACTGTCTCAGCGGAAGGGAGATACACCACTTCCCAGGACTTGCCCCCTACCTTGCCCTGGCTGCCGGTTCGCTGGCCCTGCTGGTCCTGGATACTTCGTCATAGGAGTCTCAGCACCGTTATTCTGGTGCGATGGCTGACATCCACGATCCCGACTTCGTCCTCCCCCCGCCACGTCACGGGGATCACGAGTTCGCCGAGGACCTGGACGCGCGGGTCGGTTCCCACATCAAGCAGGCGGAGCAGGCGATGATGGCGGCGAAGACCGACGCCCTGCGCCCGCTGGGACTGACCGTGCCCCAGTACGCCGTCCTGATGTCGCTGCATTATGTGCCGGGACAGTCGTCCGCCCAGTTGGCCCGCGTGGCTGCCGTGACGCCACCGACCATGGGGACCATCCTCGACAGGCTGGAGAAGCGCGGTCTGATCGAGCACACCCCGTCCGCGATCCACCGCCGCGTGCTGGTCACCACCCTGCCCCAGGACGGCGCCGAGCTTGTGCTCCAGGCCGATGACCGCGCCCGCGGGATCGAAGAGCGACTCGGCAGGGCATTCAGTGACCCCGAGCGCAGGCAGCTACGCGCTCTGTTGCAGCGGGCAACGTCCACGCTGCGCGGTGAGGCTCCGGAGGTGCAGCGACATGGCTGATTTCAAGGACGAACTGTCGCCCGAGCTCGTCGGACGACTTGCCGACGCATTCTCGGAGGTCTCGGACTCCTTCGACAGTGCCGACTTCCAGCAGCGGGCGGTCTTCGGGCTGGACGGTCTCGAACTGAAGGCCCGGGTCGCCTGGATCGCCCGAGCACTCGCCGAGGCGCTACCAGCATCACCCGATGACGCCGCCCGGCTGATTCGACACGCGGTCGACAACGACAACCAGGGCGGGACGGGGAACCTGCAGGGCTGGGCATCCATGGCCGTCAACGAGTACGTTGCCACGGCCATGCTCGACCGTCCTGACATCGCCCTCCCCCTCCTGGGGACCCTGACCTCCCACTACACCGCCGAGTTCGCGATCCGTCCGTTCATCGACGCGCACTACGACACGACGATGGAGCAGTTATGGGCGTGGACCACGAGTCCCGACGAGCACGTCCGGCGGCTCGTCTCCGAGGGAACCCGGCCACGACTCCCCTGGGGCCGCCGCCTGTACCAGTTCGTCGACGACCCCACCGACTCCCTGGCACTTCTGGAACCACTGGTCAACGACGACTCACTCTATGTCCGCCGCTCGGTCGCGAACCACCTCAACGACATCAGCAAGGACCACCCCGGGCTCGTCCTCGACACCGCCCGGAGGTGGGCCCAAGAGTCCACCCAAGGTGACTTCGTGGTGCGCCACGGCCTGCGCACGTTGATCAAACGAGGCGACCCCGGGGCTCTCGCCATTCTCGGCTTCGACCACGACGCTCCGATTGAGCTCACGGAACTGTCCTGCAGTCCGTCGGCGATCGCCATCGGAGAGACGACGACCATCTCCTTCGCGCTGCACGCATCCGCCCCGACGAAGGCGGCGATCGACTACCTGGTGCACTACCAGGGGGCGCACGGCGCTAAGGCGGGCAAGGTGTTCAAACTCGCGGTACGGGACCTCCCGGCGGGTGAGCCTGTGAGCTTCTCACGCCGTCATGCTTTCAAACACGTCTCGATCAGGACGATCCGTCCTGGCCCTCACCGCATCGAGATCCAGGCCAATGGGCGGATTCTCGGTGCGACGACGGTCGACGTCGTTGACGCTTCTGAGGGATAACCTCCACTTCGCTCAGCACCATGGACCGCCTGCACTCCGGAGAATGTCCTCTTCCGGGGCTAGGGCGTGTCTCTTAAATAGTCGATCCGGGACATGACAGCCTGGACCGCATGGACGAGACCCGCCTCCAGCAGTTCACCGACACCCAATGGGCCCGCATCGAACCACTTCTGCCGTCCTCGGACGGCCACCGGGGCCGACCGTTTCGCAACAATCGGCAGGTCGTCGAAGGTATCATCTACCGGTACCGGTGCGGTATCGCCTGGCGTGACCTGCCCGACTACTTCGGCCCCTGGCAGACGGTGCGGAAACGCCACCGCCGCTACATCGCCGACGGCACCTGGGACAGAAGTGCTGGCCCGGATCCTCGCTCGTTGCCTGGCTCGCACCTTTAAGAGACACGGCCTAGACGCAAGCCATTGATGTCTCTAACGGTGGCGAGGTCGCGTCCGTAGATGCGATAGGTGGAGTTGGAGAGTCTCGACAGCACCTCGAACGGCCCCGTGAGGTCGATCTGGTCGATGTTCTCGAACAGTAGCGAGCCGATCTGCAGATGCTGGTGTGGCGGGACGAGCATGGTCAGTTCTCCGTCCTTGGGATGAGCGATCACGGCGATCGAGAGGGGGAAGGTTCATGTCGTCAGGTGCCGCTTTCGCCACGGGCGGGAAGGATGATCGTGGAGCGGATGTGTTCGTAGACGATGGAAGTCCGCACGTCGGCGACCTCGGGTTGCTCGGTCAGTCGGTCGATCACGAAGGCGTAGAGGTGGTCGTTGTCGGGGACGGCGATATGGATCAGGAAGTCCTCGCTGCCGCTAGTGACGAAGACGCCCAGCACTTCGGGCAAGCCACCGGCCCACTCGCGAAAGCCCTCGATGTTGGCTCGGGTGGGGGGACGGACCCGCACCGCGACCAGCGCCTGAACGGGTCTGCCGATCTTGGCGAGGTCGACTTCCAGACGGGCACCGGTGATGACTCCACGTTCTCGGAGCGAGCGCGTCCGCTCCAGCGCCGTCGTGGGTGCCACACCGATCGTCGCGGCCACGTCCCGGTTGGTGCGCCGCGCATCGCGCTGGAGTTCACGCAGGATCGCCGTATCAAGTTCATCCAGATCTGCCATACACCCATCGTAGCCGAATTAAGTACGGCAGGATAGCTCCAGAACGCATGAAGAGCTAGTCTTAGGCATAATAAGCGACACTCATACGAAACGAACGGACAATGTTGGATGAATGAACAGTTCAGTGGCTTCGCGCCGGAGGAAGTCCAGACCGGTGAGTCCACCCGATCGGCGCGGCTGAAGTGGGTCATCGTGGCGGATAGCACTCTGCCGTCAGGCCGCATCGTGAACGCCGCGGCGTGCGTCGCGGCCGCGACCGCGCCAGCGGTGTCCGGACTGCTGGCCCGCGGCGGCAGCGACGCCGATGGTTCAGCCCATGCCGGACTGCCCTGGTCGGGGTGCACGATCTTGGCCGCCGACAGTGCGAAGCTACGACAGATACGCGACAAAGCTGACCGACGAGACGACGTGCTGCTCATCGACATGCCCCGGGTCGCCCAAGAGACACGTGTCTACGACGAGTACCTCGATCTCCTCGCCACCCAGCCCAGCAGCGAGATCGAGTACGCCGCCGTCAGCCTGGTCGGACCACGCAAAGCGATCGACCGCATCGTCGGAGGCTTGAGCCTGCTGCCGTGACCCTGACCTCCAGTACCTCCGCACGCGCATCTCACTTCCGCGACGGGATCGGCGGACCCGTCGCCGTCCTGGGTGCAGCAGCTCTGTGGGGCACTGTCGGCCCCGCCCAGGTGCTCGCCTCCTCGGCCGCAGACCCCGGAGCCCTGGGTGTCGCGCGCTTGCTCCTCGGCGGACTCGCCCTGGCCGCACTCTGCCCCAGACCCGCAGCATGGCGCCGAGTGCTGCGCCGTGACGTCATCTGGTGGGTATTGCTGGCGGCCCTGGCCACTGGGGTCTACCAAATCACCTTCATGCACGCAGTCGACCAGCTCGGTGCCGCTCTCGGTACGACCATCGCTCTCGGAGTCGCCCCCGCTGCGACCGGTCTATGCGCTCGCTGGTGGACACGTGAACGGTTCACCGCCGGCTGGGTCGTCGGAACCCTCGCCGCCGTGGCCGGATGCGCGGTACTGCTCAATCCCTGGACCCAGGAATCCCTCAGTATCACCGGGATCGCGATCGCCCTGGTCTCCGGCACGTGCTACGGCGTCTACACCGTCGCGGCCAAGCGCTTCCTCCAGGCGGGCGTGCCCGCCCTGCCTGCCACCACCATCACCCTGATCATTGCCGGCCTCGCGCTCTCGCCCTTGCTCATCCTGCACCCCGAGCACCTGGCCGACCTCGACTCCCTCCTGCTGATCGTGTGGATCGGACTGGCCGGCACCGCAGCCGCCTACGCGGCCTTCATCCACGGCCTACACCGCACCAGTGCTCCCACCGCAGGAACCCTGAGTCTGGCCGAACCACTCCTCGCCGCAGCCCTGGGAATCCTGCTTCTGCGCGAACATCTCACCTTCACCGCACTCACCGGATGCGTCATCCTCGTCGCGGGACTAATCATCGTCACCACCATCGATGCCCGCCGCCGACCAGGATCATGACCTGGCCGATCAATCGGAGCCCGCTCGCGCGCCATGTGACCCCCGGTTATCCAGGCTCACACGACAGCTGAATCATGACGCCGGCAGCGAGGTCCCGAGGCTACTCGGCAATCCTGGCTCACTCACGCACCTTTTGCCGCCCCATCGGTCCGGTGGCATACGACTGCGTCAAGCTGGTCTTCATCCGCCACGGATCCGCGATCTTGCTCAGCGAGTTCGGCGAGAAGCCGGTGAAAGTCGGCGATGTCGTGGCGCTCGCTGCTAGGGCGTGTCTCTTAAATAGTCGATCCGGGACATGACAGCCTGGACCGCATGGACGAGACCCGCCTCCAGCAGTTCACCGACACCCAATGGGCCCGCATCGAACCACTTCTGCCGTCCTCGGACGGCCACCGGGGCCGACCGTTTCGCAACAATCGGCAGGTCGTCGAAGGTATCATCTACCGGTACCGGTGCGGTATCGCCTGGCGTGACCTGCCCGACTACTTCGGCCCCTGGCAGACGGTGTGGAAACGCCACCGCCGCTACACCGCTGACGGCACCTGGGACAGAAGTGCTGGCCCGGATCCTCGCTGATGCTGACGCCGCCGGCGAGATCGACTGGACGGTGTCGGTGGACGCCACGATCAACCGTGCCCATCAGCACGCGACGAACACGACCCGTCCGGAGCAGCACACAGGGGGCGCGGGCGAATTACACGAATCAGGGCGCTCGGGGCTACTGCCCGACTGAACCCGCCGGTCACGGCATCGGTCGGTCACGGGGAGGCTTGTCCACCAAGATTCATGCCGGGGTTGATGGTGCCGGAAGGCCGTTGTCGATCGTGGTCCCTGGCGGCCAGCGCAACGACGGTGCTGTCCTGCGTGAGGTCATCGACGACATCCGGGTGCCCCGGGTTGGTGGTGTCAGACCACGCACCACCCCGGATGCGGTGCTGGCTGATCGGGTGTATCCGACCAAGGCTAGCCGGGAGTATCTGCGGTCCCGGGGGATCAGGACAGTGATCCCCGAGAAGTCGGATCAGGTCACCGCTCGGAAGAAGAGGGGTTCGGCAGGCGGCAGGCCGCCGGGGTTCGATGCTGAGGCTTACAAGGGCCGCAATGTTGTTGAGCGGGCGTTCAATAAGGTCAAGCAGTGGCGGGGGTTGGCGACCCGGTACGACAAGCTGGCGGTGGTGTACCGGGCGGCGGCAGTGCTGTCGGCCGTCGTTGCCTGGCTCGCACCTTTAAGAGACACGGCCTAGGACGTACGCCGCGTAGCGACAGGAGATCGGCGGTCGGGGCATCTCGACGGGTCACGTGAGCCAGGTGCCAGGATCGGTCGACGCAGAGCCTCCAGACCGACCGTTTCTGGCACCTCAGTTACATCACTTCGTGACTATTCATGCTCCCTATAGCTATGCCACACGCACCACAGTGTGATCTACGTCGCCTTTTCCTCGCAGTGTTGTGACTAACACTTTCGATCGGGTAAGTTTTAGTCGTAAAGCGAACGACCGTGCGCACAGCGAACGGCCGTCGCGATTGACGTTGAGACCAGAGGACCCATGAATGAGTGGACAGATCCCAACTAGACGAAAAACTCCGACCAGCACCAAAGCACGCACCAGTATCGCGGCCCTCACGATGATCGGCGCCCTGGCACTGACCTCCTGCGGCTCCGACGACGAGTCAGAGGGCTCGTCCTCCGGCAACGGTGCACCCCTGAACCTTGTCGTCCCCTTCGATCCGGGCGGATCCGCCGACGGTACCGCCCGTCAGCTCGCCGTCTACGCACAGCAGACCTGTGGCAGGGACGTCATCATCCGCAACGAGACCGGCGGCTCAGGAACCGTCGGCTTCCAGTCCGTCGCGTCCTCCGCCCCTGACGGCAATACCATCGGCGTAGCCTCCATCGAGCTCTCGATCCTTCCCCACCTGGGCGTCTCCGAGATCGGACCGGACGACGTCCGCGGCATCATGCAGTACAGTGAGCAGCCCATCGCCTACGGGGTACCGCCGGACTCCGACATCGAGGACATCGACGAACTGCTGACGACTGACGACGACGTCACGATGGCCAGCTCCGGCACCGGCTCGATCTACCACATGGGCTTCGCCGGGCTGGCACAGGAAGCCGAGCAGCCCAATATCCGCAACGTCCCCTACGGCGGTGCAGCCGGCGCGTTGCAGGCGGTCATGGGCGGCGAGACCCGGGCCGTGTCCGTCGGCGCCGCAGAGATCGCACCGTTCATCGAGGGCGGGCAGCTCCGGGCCCTGGCGATCGCCGGCGAGGACCGTCTGGACGACTTCCTGCCGGGGGTCCCCACCCTCAAGGAGGCCGGCATGGACTGGACCAGCTTCGCCATCCTCGGGCTCTTCGCACCGGCGGGAACGCCGGACGACGCCGTCGAGGACCTCAACGAGTGCTTCAACGAGGCACGCCAGAGTGAGGGTTTCTCCAACTACATGGACAACCTGGGATTCACCCAGGAGTACAAGAACGCCGCCGACTTCGACTCCTTCCTCTCTGAGGAATACGACCGCTATCAGACGGTCGTCGAGGACGCCGGGCTGGGAGGCAACTGATGTCATCACCCACCGACACCCCCGTCGACACAACCACCGACACCCCGGCCGCCGACACGGCACCCGCGCAGGACGGTTCCCTGCTCGGCGACCGCATCATCGCCGTCACCGTCATCGTGCTCGGAGCGGTCGTCCTGTTCCTGGCGTTCGGTTTCCCGGCACCCGGGCAACCGGAGGATCCGGGTACCGCAGCACTGCCCCGCCTCATCGGTGGTGCACTGGTCATCCTCGGAATCATGCTCCTGTTCAACTGCGAGAAGAACATCTTCCTGCCGGAACCGGGGTCACGCATGCGGACCGGGCTGATCGTCGTCGCAGGAATCGCCTACGTGTTCGCCCTGACCCCGCTGGGCTTCATGCTCTCCTCCCTGATCTTCATGGTGATCGCCCTGCTGATCATGGGTATCCGGAGCATCCTCCGGCTCGTGCTCGTCCCGGTCGTCGTCTCCGTCGCCGTCTACTACCTGTTCACCGACGCCCTGGGGGTCTATCTTCCCTCCGGCATCATTGAGGGGATTCTGCCATGAGTAATTGGATGGACGGCCTCAGCGCCGTCGCCGACTTCCAGGTCGTGACCATGCTTGTCCTGGGCGTCCTGATCGGCATGGTGGTGGGTGCCCTCCCCGGTATCTCCGCCACCGTCGGAGTGGCCCTGCTGCTCCCCTTCACCTTCGCCCTGGAACCACTCGCCGGCATGATGCTGCTGCTCGGCATCTACGGCGGCGCCGTCTACGCCGGCTCGATCCCCGCGATCCTGATCCGGACGCCCGGTACCCCGGCGTCCGCGGCAACTGTCGCCGACGGCCATGCCATGGCCATGGCAGGCAAGGGTGTGCAGGCACTGAAGATCTCGGTGCTGGCGTCCTGCATCGGCGGATTCATCGGTGTGCTTCTGCTCGCCTTCTTCTCCCCCGTGATCGCCGACTTCGCGCTGGGCTTCGGCTCCTCGGCGAACTTCATGCTGGCCCTGTTCGCCCTCACCATCATCGCCTCCATCTCGGAAGGCCGGATGGTCAAGGGACTCATCGCCGGGTTCCTCGGCCTGGGCATCGCCATGATCGGCCTCGACACGATCCAGGGATTCCCGCGCCTGACCTTCGGCAACGCCGACCTGATCTCCGGCATCTCCTTCATCCCGCTGATGATCGGCCTCTTCGCCGTCTCCGAGGCCTTCCTCCAGGTCGAACGGTTGACGAAGCTGAACCTCAAGATGAAGCCGGAGAAGTTCCGCGCCACGCCCTCGTGGTTCCGCAAGCTCATGCCCTCAAGTCTCCTGGGGTCCGCCGTCGGGTTCATCATCGGGATCATCCCCGGTGTCGGCGGCGACATCAGCTCCTTCGTGGCCTACAACGAGTCCAAGCGGGCGTCCAAGGACAAGTCCATGTACGGCAAGGGCGACCCCCGTGGCATCGCCGCCGCCGAGTCCTCGAAGAACGCCGGCACCGCCGGTGCCCTGGTCCCCACCCTGACCCTCGGCATCCCCGGTGACGTCACCTCCGCGGTGTTGATCGGCGCTCTGACCGTGCACGGTCTGCAACCCGGACCGACCCTGTTCTCCGGCAGCCCCGACCTGATCTACGGCCTGTTCATCGGCTTCGCCATCGTCTATCTCGTCCTGCTGATCCTGGGCTGGTTCGGTACGAGCTTCTGGGTGAAACTCATCGAGTCCGTCCCGCCGCGCCTGCTCTGGCCGTCGGTGATCGTCCTGGCCGTCGTCGGTTCCTACGCCATGCGCTCCAGCATCTTCGATGTGCTGGTGATGTTCCTGGCCGCGATCCTGGGCTACATCATGGTCAAGGGCGGCTTCCCGCTGGCTCCGCTGATCATCGGCGTCATCCTCGGACCGATCGCGGAGAGCGGCTTCCGCCGTGCGATGATCATCAACGACGGCAGCTTCCGGTGGATGCTCGAGCCCATCCCGCTGGTGCTCGGCATCCTGACCATCGCGTCCATCGCATTCGCCATCTGGCAGGCCGTCCGGCGCCCGAAGCTGATCGACAAGGCCGAGCTGGCCAACGAGACCGATGAGGCCGACGACGTGAGCGCTGACCAAACCACCGACCAAACCACCGACCGCCCCGATGACTCCGTCGACGCCACGGTCGCACCGACCTCCACCGACGACAAGAAAGGCACACGATGACCGGAACGACCAGAAGCATCGTCACAGGCGTGGACTCCAGCCAGACGGCGCTCAACGCCGCCGAGAAAGCCGCCGAGCTGGCTGACGGACTCGGCGCGGAGCTCCACATCTTCTCCGCGTACAGCATCAGTACCGCCGACACCCTGCAGTCGTTCAAGACCAAGGACCTCGGGATCTCCACCTCCGTGGCCTACCAGAACCTCACCGACGGGCAGGCCCGAGCCGCCGCCCAGATCGCAGACGCCGTCGCCGCGGTTCTGCAGGAGGCGCACCCGGATCTGACCATCGTCGCCTCCGCAGAGGAGGGGACGCCCGCCGAAGTACTCGTCCAGCAGGCCCGCCGACTGAACGCGGACACGATCGTGGTGGGCAACAAACATGTCCAGGGCATCTCGCGGATCCTCGGCAGCGTCGCCCGGAAAGTCGCCGCCGAGGCGACCTGCGACCTCTACATCGTCAACACCACCCACCGCTGACGACAGGCACCGTCCCGGCTGGACAAGCTACACTGACGGAACATAAACCATCGCGGTGTACGCGACACTTTCGGAAAGGCGCACGATGACGAAGACTATTGTGACCGGGGTCGACTCCAGCCAGACGGCGCTCGCCGCCGCTCAGAAGGCGGCGGAGCTGGCCGACGGAATCGGCGCGGAGCTGCATGTCCTCTCCGCGTACAGCATCAGCGCCTCGGTCACCCTGCAGGCGGCCAAGAGCAACAACATGGGCCCCGGGACCTCGGCCGCCTATCAGAAGCTCACCGACGGCTACTCCCATGCCGCCCAGGAGGTCGCCGACTCCGTCGCCGCCGTCCTGCGTGAGACCTACCCGTCGCTGACAGTCCACGCCACCGCGGTGGAGGGCACTCCCGCCGACGTCCTCCTGCTGCAGGCGGAGAAACTTGATGCTGACACCATCGTCGTCGGCAACAAGCACGTCCAGGGCATCTCGCGGATCCTCGGCAGTATCGCCCGCAAGGTCGCCGCCGAGGCGCCCTGCGATCTCTACATCGTCAACACGACCCAGCAGTAGGACGGCACGGCGCAGACCGGTGTTCCTGGTCTCCCTTGTTGTCGGCCCACTCCTCGTCGGGGCCGCGTGGCTCTGCCACCTCATCCGCGTCGGAGGGGTGCTCGGTCGCGTGACGTTGCTGTTCCTCGGCATGATGATGATCTTCCTGGATGTCGTGGTGTCCCTGTCCGACTTCGACGAGGTGACGACCGCCGGCGCAGTGGGGAACGGCATCGTCGCCCTCGTCGCAGTCGTGGTGTGCGCCTGGTCGCTCAAGGCCTTCACGGCCCGGTGACTGGAGGAAGAGAATCCATGCCACTGAAAGCACACTGGTCACGGTTCGTCGGGCCTGAAGCGACCCGTGCAAACAACTGGATAACCCTGGGTACGTCGGTAATCGGCGCTGTCGGTGCAGCGACACTTTCACGTCGTCGAGGTGCGGGGGCTGCCGCCGTCGGCATCACTGCACTCCTCGCGCTTGACCTGGTCGGAGGTGCCTACGTCAACAACACACGTGCCTGTGCCCGTTGGTACGAACGCCCGACACAGGGCCACCTCAACCACCTGTGGTTCTCCGCCCTTCACGTCCATCCGTACGCCGTCGCCTGGCTGGACCGCAGCATCGGAACCCGTCCGAACTGTATTACGTGGGCGACATTCCACTACGGCTACCTCCTGGCATCGACAGCGACGATCCGTGCGTGGTGGCCGGCGCGGCGGATTCTCGGACCTGCACTCACGATCGGCGGTCTCACACTGGACAGGTATCTCGGCCCCTCGAGGAGTGTTCCATGGTTCGCTCCCGCGTACTACCCCAAGCTGCTACTGGGACACGCGTCAGCAGCCCTCTGGTCGGACGGTTCCCTGAGGTCACACCAACCAAGCGATGGCACGAGACCGCGCTCCGTACGATAAGGCGTATGGACAGTGTCATCACCTTCCACGTGAGCCATTCCCACCTCTTCCCCGGAGCGGTACTCCGGCTCCGGGACGGCCAGGAGTTTCCCGCTGGCGCGGCCGAGTGCCTGCTCGTCTTCTCCGACGAGTCCGAGGCTGAGGCCGAGCTCGTCCCGACGCATGGTGCCGAGACCGGTACCGGCACCACGGCCGGCCACCTGCAGGTCAGCGCCTACACCACCGGCGCGGGCACGCCGATCGGCGCGAAGAACTGGCACCTCAGCCAGACCACGTCCGGCGAGTTGAAGGTCACCCGTCGCACCGGCGACGGTGGTTAAAACAACAGACGCCCCGGGGGCACCCACAGTTCGCAACGGTGTCTTTGCCGAGCTGGCCAAGATGGCGACGTTGATATAGCGGATCTTTGGTCCTCCCGACAGCGCGACGGCAGACCAGGAGGCCCTTCACCGACCCGGCAGGTTCTTCAAGGAACTCGGCAAGATAGTCCTGGCGAGGGCACATCATCCTCAGGGGCTACGTCCTAAGCTCTGACTACCGTGAAAACACAGTCGGCAGACACTCACATCGGGTTCCAAGGGGATGAAAAACACGGCATCCCCAGCGGTTCACGTTGCTCATTCGAACACTTGGGGGCACCCATGTCCGAACGATCAGCATGATGGAACTGTCCGCACCTTCCCCGACACCGAAGATGGATTCGATGCGGACAGGAGCACCGATAAACAAGCAGCGAGGGGAGGGCGAAGTGCGGGAGAACTCATGGTAGCCCCCAGCCTCGTAGAAGTCGGGCGAGTTACCCATCCCGTTACCCACCAGCACGACGGCACTCTGATGACGATCCTGCAGTACCAGCTGAAAGGAAACAAGTATGGATTTCGAGACCATTCAACGAACTGTTGAAAAGCACAAACGCATCAAGGAAATGACTCCGAATCAGATCATCTCCGAGGCCAGGAAACTCGGTGAGTCGCCCCTCAGTGACCTCTACTATGCCTGGCATGTGGATGTCCGTGACCTTGACGAAGCAGTTTCCCTGCGGAACCTCGAAAGAGTGCCTACTGACGAACTCCTGGACGAGTTCAAACGGCGGGTACTCAAGTCTGAAGCAGAGCGAAACAGCACACCCTAACCGCTGCCTGACAGTATTCACGAGAAGAGATCCACGATGACCATACGACGAGTTGTCCTTGCCGCACTGCTCGCCATTCCTCTCGCCCTCACCGCGTGTGGCGCCGACGAGACCCCGGATTCTACGACGATCAGCGCTATATCCACCACCTCAAGCACCACGAGCGCGACCACCTCAACAACTACCAGCAGCACAACACCGGAGCCCCTCGAGCCAGAGCAGTTGGTAGAAGAACCTGCGGCAGCGAACCCTGTCCCCGCCCAACGGGGTATCTGGGCGCCACCAGGACAGGGAACCAGATGCCCCGGCACCGATGCCTACGTGTGGGACTACGCCGACTGCAACCCGTCAAACGGAGTCATCGACCCCGAAGAGTTCTACCGCCTGACGGAGCCCACCCGGACATATGACGAGCCGTACCGCTCCGACGGATGTATTGGCCCAGCCGCAGTGTGCGGCTACTACGACGAAAACGGGGAACCGATCTGGTGGGACCAGGAAAACCAAGTGAGCTCGCCGCGGTACTACGACGAGAACGGCGACCCCACCATGGAAGCCCCGTAACCTCACAACCGGCAAACCGGCCTCCCCGCCAGCGTGGCGATCAGAGCCAGAAGCACCGGTCGCAGCCAGCAAAACCTCCACAACCCAACACCAACAAGGTATGGTATGAATCATGAGCATCCTGAACCCCAGCACGAAGCGCAGGGCGTTCCTCACGGGAGTCGGCAGCCTGATCGACATGAGGGGCGACACTACGTACCGCCGCATGCAGAAGCTGACCCCCTCAACTTCCAGCAGAGATTTCCCACAGGCAGCCCGATCAACGGGCCGGCAGTTCCGCCAGAGCTTCAAATACAGCTGAATCACCAGCAGATCACTCAGAATTTCCCTGACCCTGAGACCTCCGAGGAGCTCCGTACGCGAGCGCCGGAGGTTTACCAGGCATGGGTCAAAACCACCACGGACACGATTAACACGGACAACTACGTCCGTCGTAGCGCGGTGGACAATCCGAGGAAGATCGCAATCCTTGGCCAGGTAGTCGGTCTGGTCGCCGTCTTCGCCGTGTTCGGTTTGGCGGGTTATGCTGTTCACGAAAACCAACCTTGGCTAGCTGGATTCCTGTGTTCCGTAAACGTCGTGATGCTTGCTGGGGCGTTCACCGGTAACCGCGCCAAGGGGGCCGACGACGCCTAAGCAGGCAACGCCACCTTCGGCTTCGCCCACGACCGGCCCCGGGTGTCCTTGAGGATGTCGTACTCGACGTCCACATGCGGTTCGATCGCACTGTACTTGTCATTCGGCGCGCCGATGACCAGCTGGAATCCCAGACCGCGCCACGCGCCGATGGCGCGCTTGGTGAAGTGCGCGTCCGCCTTGATCAGTGCCTCGTCCAGGAACACCGGGGCGTAGCGTGGCCGCTCGGCGTCGGCGTCGCCGAGCTGGTAGCGCAGCGCGGCACCGACGATGAAGGCGATCAGTTCCTGCGACTCGCCACCGGACTTCTCGCCGATGTGGTCGTAGAGGGCGGCGTGCTCCTTGGTCTCCGCATCGATCTTCTCCGCACTGACCCGCACGTGGTTGCGCACGTCGACCAGGTCGGCGAAGTCCGGGGCGGTCCGTCGGATCCGGTTGATCAGACGGGCCATGCGCTCGTAGGCCTGCTCACGCTCGGCATCGCCGGCAGCGTCCTCGATCAGGCTTCGGACGTCGCGCAGGTCCTTGCGGAACCGTCGCCGTACCTCCGACTGGTTCTCGCGCGGGACGATCTGGAGACGGTGGTCGTCGTCGTAGAACGGCAGGTTCTCCATGATCCGGTTGATCGGCTCGATCCGCTCCCGGATCTCCCGCAGGGAGCGGCCCAGGGTGGACTCCAGGTTGGTCAGGTCGTTACCGGACAGGGTGAGCAGACTGTTCCGCCACTCTGCCTCCAGCTCATGGAGGCCGCTGGTCTCCAGGTCGTCGAGAATCCGCTCGAAGTCCGTCAACGACGTGTCCGGGTCGGCGCGCAACGTGGGGTTCGGCCAGGCGTCCAGGAACGTCTCCAACGTCCGACGCAGCGTCTCCCGTTGTTCGCTCACCGTCGCCTGCGCCGCCGCCCGGTCCTCCTCGAGACGGCGGGAGGCGGTGTCCAGCGCAGCGTCGAAGCGTGCCAGGCGCGAACCGCCGATGCCGTCCCCTGCCGGGTCGAAGCGCTCATTCAGGTAGGACGCCTGGGCGTCGTCGAGCGAGCGCTCCGCGTTCTCCGCCTCGTCGAGTGCCTCCTGCGCCGCGTCGACCTCGTCGACGGTGTCGGCCCACTGCCGGGCCAGCCGTTCCTGCTCACCTTTGGCCCGACCGGTGCTCTCCTGCAGCCGGGTGACCTTCGTCTTCAGCCCGGCGATCTGTTGCTGAAGGACGGCGATCTCGGGGCTGCCGTCGGTGATATCCGCGATGATGCCCGCCCAGCGGTCACGCTCCTGCTCGACGGTGGCGACGTCGATCTGGTCCCAGCTCACGTCGATCACACGCGCATAGGCGGCATGGCGGGCGTCCAGGTCGTCGAGCTCGGCGCCGGCCTGACGTTCCGCGTCCTCGGCGGCGCGGATGCCGTCACGCAGGGTGACGATACTGTCCCCCAGTTCTGCGAGCCGCCGCCGACTCGAGAAGCCCAGCACGTTGCGACCCCCCTGCCCGCCGTGGGCACCCCGGTCTCCCTGGGAGACCTGGCCGGTGATCGTCAGCGCCGGCTGATGCGCCGACAACCCTTCCGCGGAATCCGCGCAGTAGAAACCGAACTGGCGTTCCAGCCGGTCCTGCAACCACCCGGTGAACGCGGTCTCCCGGTAGTCGAGCCGGCCGGGCAGGCGTTGCGGGTCGAGACGGCCGCGCTGTGCGAAGCCGGTGTGCACACCCTCGTAGCGCAGCCGGACGTCCGTGCGTACGGCGTCCACGGCCGCCCGGAAACGGGCCAGGTCGTCGGCGTCGATGAGCATCGTGGTGGCGAAACCGCCGAGGGCGAGGTTGAAGGCCTCTCGCCAGGGTTCGAACTCCGTCGACACGTCGATGAGCTCACCGACGAACGGCAGGTCCTCGATCGACAGGCCTGCGGCATCGGCGAGGAGCCGTCGGGCGACGTGCAGCCGCTCCGGGATGTTGTCCCTGCGTTGCTCGGTCCAGCGCTGTTCGGTCTCCAGCTCGGCGAGCTGGCGTCGTAGCTCCTTGAGCTCCACGCGGGAGTCCGCGTAGTCGTCACGGGCGGAGGCCTTCGCTCCAGGGTCAGCAAGGGCGGCGCGGGCGCGCTCGGCCAGTGCGGTGAAGTCGTCCTCGGAGACGATGTCCTGTTCCAGGCAGGCGATGCTCTCATCGAACCGGGTGCGGGCCTGTCTGACCGCGGACAGCCGGCGTTCCACCTGGGCAAGCTCCCGCTCGGCGGTGTCCAGCCGGTCACCACCGGAGTGACGCAGGACGTCCACCAGTCCGTCGCGTTCTGCCTCCGCGGCCTCGGCCAGCGCCGTCTGCGTGCGGACCTCCGCATCCGCCGCCTGCTTGCGCTGTCTGACCTCGGTCTCCGCCTCGTGGAGCAGCTCCAGTCGGCGCCCGGTACGCCACAGGGCCGCCAACGACGCCGGGTCCGAGAAGCGCCCGATCTCGTCGAGCAGGCGCAACCGCTCGGCGGACTCCTCGATCTTCGTCCGGATCCCCCGGATCGGCTGCAGCATCCGCACCTGTTTCTGTGCGGTGACCATCCTGGTCTGGGTGCTCTCCAGCTCATCGAAGTGTGCCACCACGGCATCCGCGGTGGCCATCGTCTCGGGCTCCTCGAGGACCATGCGTTTGTAGAGTTCGTCCACGGTGGTGATCTGCTGTCCCGCCTGGATCCGGGCCAGCAGACTCATGGCCTTGGCACCTGCACCCGCCGCCCCGATGCCCAGGACGGAGTGCACCCGGGCCAGGAACTCGCGGTCGGTGGCCATCGTCTCCAGGCCGGCGGCCTTGACCGCGGAATCCGCCAGACGCTGGGACGCGGCGGTCTCGAGAGCGGCCGGGTCGAAATCTCCCTCGACCACTCCGCGGACCTTGACGGTGTCCTCCAGCACCCGGGCCGACGCCGGGACGTACCAGGCGCGCACGGCGGTGAACCGGGAGCCGTCGTGGTCGGTCCAGGTCATCGAGACCGCGGTCCAGGTGTCACACCCGTCCCCACGCAGCACAGTGACCTGGGTGCCGTCATCGGTGCGGGACTCGTCGATCTTGCCGCGGCTGTAGGACAGGATGTTGCGCTGGTCCTCCCCACGGGGACGGCCGGTCACACCACCGTTGGACGCGCCGTTGAACGGCGTGGTGTGCGGCATCATCAGGGCGATGTAGGCGTCCATCAGCGTGGACTTGCCGGAGCCGGACCCGCCGCACAGCAGCGTCGCTTCCGGCGAGAACTTCACGCGGTGGGCGCCGTCGTACCCACCCCAGTTGACCAGGTGAAGCTCGTCGGCGAGCCACTGCTGCCCGCGGGACTCCGCCGGCACCAGTCCGAACAACGTGTCGAGCATCGTCACAGCTCAGAACCTCCCTGGATCTGTTCCTGTATCTGTTCCTGTATCTGTTCCTGCAGCCAATCATTGAGTTCCCGCAGCCGGTCCGCGCTGAGCACGATCTCGACCAGGGGGCTGATCCGGTAGCGGCCCTCGGTCTCCTCGTCGATGATGCCCTCCTGACGCAGTCGCCCTAGGGCGTTGCGGATCAGTTTCTGCCGCCGTGCGATGTCGCCGTTGGCTTCGGTGAAGTAGGTCATCACGGTCTGCTCGACCTCCTCGACGTCCACCCGGGCGGCAAGCTCACCGGCCGTGGACTCCCGTTGGTAGACGGTGCGCAGGTACACCAGCACCAGTGTCTCGGCGCGGCTGTACGCCTCGTCACGAAGCAGGATGGGCACGTCGAGTTCGTCGGAGCGCACCTGCTGTTTGTAGGCGACCCCGCGGTCGGAGTCGACCACGAGCCGGACGAACAGATCGTGCAGGCGCGACTCTATGACCTGCTGGTTGTCCATGAGGACTTTCCAGTCGTCACGGTTCCGGTCGGCCTGCAGGAACCGGCGCTGCAGCAGACGCACCAGCACTCTGCGGACCTCCGGGTCGAGCACTCCACGGTCACCGGCGAAGCATTCGTCCGGGTCCTGCTCCATGGAGACGGTGTCGATGAAGGGATCGTTCTCGGTCATTCCTCTGCTCCTTGTCCGGGCTGCGACGTCTGGGCGGTGACGGCACCGAAAGCGAACCGGCGGACGGTCCCGTCCGGACGCAGGGTCTCGGCGACCGAGACGTCGTCGCTCTCCTCCATGCCGTTGCGGTGGGCGATCTCCAGGAGTCCCAGCAGGTCGACGGGTCGTCGAGTGTCGTCCGGCACGGTGCCGAAGACCGTGGCCAGGTCGAATGGCCCGTCGAGGTCCGCGACGAACTGCTCCAACTCCGGGTAGCGCGGCCCTCCCCAGGCGCGGGTGTCGGCGTGGACGAACTCGGCGTCCACGGCGTCGTCCTCCCGGCGCAGTGGCTCCGGAGTACCGGGGACGTGCAGGTCGTTGAGGGTCTGCCGCAGATGTCCAAGGTGTGCCGTCGGGAAACTGCGGAGCGGCTCCACGGCGTCGTGGGCCCTGGGGTCGGTCCGTGTCTCCTGCATCCAGGTCTGCAGCCCGGACATCGCGGTCCGCAACAGGTCGTCGACCTCGCGGTCGCGCACCGGGTCGTGTGTCCTCACCTGCGCGGTGATCACGTGGGACGCACGACGCTGCGCCGTCAGCACCTCCTGCACGCCCTGCTCGACCCGACGGGCGATGGCGAGGAGTTCGCGGCGTTGATCGGCACTCATGTGCCGCGAGAACGGCAGGGCCATCAGCATGCTGAGCTGGTCGGTGAGGTGGTCGATGTTCTCCGGGTCGCCGATGAGGTTGAGCGCGCCGGAGAACGCACGCCCCTCGGGCGTGGCCTCCATGACATGCTGGCCGCGGTGCAGGTACTCGCGCAGCACCTCGCCGGTCGGCCGGACGTCCCGGCGCAGGTCGGCGACGACGTCGCGTTGCATCGCGTTGATCGACTCTGCGACCCGGGCAAAGTCGGCGGGAAGCTCGCGGGACAGGTGGACGACGTTCTCCGCCTCCTCGAGCAGTTGGTCGTCATCGACCGGGTCGACCTCCCCGCGTTCGAGTTTCTCGATCTCCTCGTCGATCGCCGCACGTTCCGCGCGCAGCGTGGCGATGCGTTCCTGCGGGTCGGTCTCGGCCTCGTGGGCGAGGTGCTCGACCGCGTCCAACAGGGTCCGCACGCGGGAGCGGGACACCCGGGCACGGCCGAGACCACTGCGACCGACGATCTCCAGGGCGCCGACGGCCTGGGCGGAGAGCCGGTAGACCTCGACGTCGTCCTCGATCTGGGGAACCAACCAGCCGACGCGGACCCAGTAGCGGCAGATCTCCCGACCGTTCCCGGACGGCAGGCCCCGGGAGCCCCGGTCGTCCTCGTCGTAACCTGCAGCGCGGAGTTCGTCGACGACGTCGCCGACCTCGACGTGTGCGTCGGAGATCGCCACGGTGGGACGGTCCGGGGTGAAGATCAGTGACAACGCCGCGACGACGAACGGCGCGTACCTGCCGTGCAGCAGGTCGAGTGTCGGGTTCTTGAAGGCCGCCGCTGTCCGTTGATAGGCCGCCTCTGCACGCATGATTACCATCGGGGAAGAGTGTAGCGCCCGGCTTCGCGGCGCTGGATTCTGTGTGGTCGGGGGCGGATTCCGGGCTGGTTTCCGGGTGGTGCGGGCCGGGCTGACGTGCCTGCTCGCGACTCCGTGTGCGCGCCCTGTCATCTGAGACACCGCTCAGGACGAATCCGAGGCCAGAATTGCCCTGAGGGGTGGCTCAGATGACGAAGGCCCGGCGCCGCATGCACCGGTGGCCCCGTCCCGACTAGCCTCGATCCCATGGCCACAGTCATCCTGGTCCGACACGGACGTAGCACCGCGAACACCGACGGCATCCTGGCCGGACGCACGCCCGGCGTCACTCTGGACGATACCGGCCGCGGGCAGGCGGAACGCACCGCGGGACGCCTGGCGACGGTCCCCCTGGTAGGAGTGGTCTCCAGCCCGCTGCAGCGGTGCCGGCAGACCGCCCAGGCCATCCTCGAGCACCAGTCGGGCGCTCCGGCCTTCACCACCGAGGAGGGCATCACCGAGTGCGACTACGGTGACTGGCAGGGCCGCAAACTCGCCGAGCTCGGTAAGGAGGACCTGTGGAAGACCGTCGTCGGGCAGCCGTCGGCGGCCGTCTTCCCCGACGGCGAATCCCTGGCGGACATGCAGGCCCGGGCCGTCACCGCGATCCGTGACCATGATGCCGTCGTCGAATCAGAGCACGGCCCCGGCGCCGTCTGGGTCGCGGTGAGCCACGGGGACATCATCAAGTCCGTCATCGCCGACGCCTACGGCATGCCCTTCGACCATTTCCAACGCGTCTACGCCGACCCCGCGTCGGTGTCGGTCATCCGCTACACCGCGGCGATGCCGCATGTCCTCTGCGTCAACACCTCCGGGGGCGACCTGGCGTGGCTCAGCCCCTCCCCCGACCGGGAGAAGCACCGGGACGACAACCGGGGCGACAACCGGGGCGGGAACGACGTCCAGGTCGGTGGCGGTGCCGGCCACGAGGACTGACATCTCCGACGGGCCGGACCGGTCGCATCGGCCGTTCGCTGCACCACAGGCGCCAAGACTCCTACAATGGGCCCATGCCCACCACCACATACGGATTCGACTGGCCGGACCGCTTCGTCGTCGGCACTGTGGGAATGCCCGGTGACCGGACGTTCTACCTGCAGGCCCGTGACCGGGGCGTCACCGTCAGCGTCTCCCTTGAGAAGCAGCAGTCCGCCGCTCTCGCCGAGGGCGTCGCCGAACTGCTCGGCAAGCTCCGTGACCAGGACGGCAACCCGTTCAACGTCCCCGACGAGACCGATGAACTCCTCGTCGACGACGACCCGCTGGACATGCCGGTCGACGAGGAGTTCCGCGTCGGCGTGTTGAGCCTGGGTTGGGACCCGAAGACCTCCCAGGTCGTCATCGAGGCCGCTCCCCCGCCGGAGATCGACGCCGACGAGCTGGAGGAGCTCCAGGCCTCCGTCGACGCCGACGAACCGGTGGAGCTCGAGGTCGAACCCGAGGAACTGTTGTCGGTGCGTATCCCCGTCGGCGCGGCGAAGGCCTTCGTCGACCGGACGCTGGCGATCGTGAACTCCGGGCGCCCGCTCTGCCCGCGGTGCGGTCAGCCCATGGATCCTGAGGGCCACGACTGCGAGGCTCCGTGAGTCCGTTCCCCCGGAGCGTGCCCGAGGGCGACCTTGAGCTGGAGGGCCGGATCGTCTCCGCCTCCAACGCGACGTTCCGCGGCCAGATCGGTGAGACCACCGTGGTCTACAAACCGCTGATCGGCGAGAAACCCTTGTGGGACTTCCCCGACCGCACCCTCGCACGGCGCGAGGTCGCGGCGTACACGCTGTCGGACGCGCTGGGGTTCGACGTCGTCCCCCGCACCTGGCTGCGGAACGGGCCGTTCGGCGACGGCATGGTCCAGCTGTGGTGCGAGACGGTCCCCGGTCGGGGCCCGGTCGAACTCGTGTCGACCCCGGAGGCCCCCCGCATGGAACAGGACGGGTGGCGCCACGTCCTCGACGGAGTCGACGAGGACGATGAACCGGTCTCCCTCTTCCACGAGGACTCCCCCGGGCTGCGGAGGATGGCCGTCTTCGACGTCCTGGCCAACAATGCCGACCGAAAGATCGGCCACATCCTCCCGATGGCCGACGGGCACCGGTACGGGGTGGACCACGGGCTGACCTTCCACACCGAGAACAAACTGCGCACCGTGTTGTGGGGGTGGATCGGCGAGCGTCTCTCCGAGGACGAACTCGCCGCCGTCCGGCAGGTGCGCGACGGACTCGACGGGGAGCTGGGCGACTCCTTCGACGAGCTGCTCAGCGTGGCGGAGGTCGTCGCACTCGCCGACCGGTGCGACCGGCTCCTCAGCACCGGCCGCTTCCCCGCCCCCGGCAGCGACATGCCCGCGGTTCCCTGGCCACTGTACTAACGCGATCAGCGTGCCCGCCGCTGCTGCTCACGCCGCGACCCCAGGTAGGACTCCACCACCGCGGCCCCGAGATCACCGAGGTCGGGCGCGACGACGGTTCCGCCGACACGCCGCGCCACGGTGTCGATGAAACGGGCCAGTCCGGGGTCGTCACCGAGCCGGAAGAACGTCGTCCGTGCCCCTGCGCGTGCCACGGCGTCGAGTTCGTGCACGGTGTTGGCGACGGTCAGCGGCTGCGGCGGGTAGTGGAAGACGGCGTGCCCGCCGGATTCCAGGTGGGCCGTGGGCTCCCCGTCAGTGACGACCAGCAGCACCGGTTGGGCGTCCGGGTGGCGGCGGAAGTGACGGTGCGCCAGGAGCAGCGCGTGGTGCAGGTTGGTCCCCTGCTCCCACTCCGCCTCCAGACCGGTGAGCCGGTCGACGTCGGTGACCTGCGCATGCCGCCCGAAGGTGACCAGTTCGAGGGCGTCGCCCCGGAACCTCGTCGTGACCAGCGTGTGCAGTGCCAGGGCGGTGCGCTTCATCGGCACCCAGCGTCCCTCCGTCGCCATGGAGAACGAGGTGTCGACCAGCAGGGCGACGCAGGCACGTGTTCGTGCCTCGGTGTCCTGCACCTCGATGTCGTCGATATCGAGCCGGACGCCGGCCGTCGCGTCGGCGCCCTCGGTGACGGTGCGTCGCACGGCGTTGCCCACCGTCCTGGTGACGTCCCACCGCGCGGTGTCGCCGAACTCCCACGGTCGCGAGGCCCCCGACACCTCTCCCCCTGCTCCACCGACCTGCGCGTCCCGCTGTCCGCGACGTGCCGACAGCCGGTCGGCCGCGTCCCGGAGCAGGGACTGTCCGAGTGCACGCATCGCCTTCGGGCTCAGTCGGAGCCGCCCGTCCCGGCCGCGTCGCAGGGTTCCCGACGTCGTCAGCGCCGACTCCAGGTCCCGCAACGACCGGACCTGGGCGGCGGCCTCGTCCCCGAGCAGTCGCTGGAGGACGTCCAGGTCGATGTCGCCCAGCGAGGAGTCCGCGTAGGACTGCGACAGCTGGTCGACCAGGCCGTCAAGGTCGGCGATGTCCTGGAACACACCCGTCCCGTCGCCGAGCCCGGCATGTTCCGGGGATTCGCCGTCCCCCATCGTCTCTCTGCCGCTCCAGTCCTCCTCCGGACGCAGCACCTGCAGGTATCCGTCCAGGTGGCGCAGGGAGTCCAGGAGGCGTGGCGACCCGAACGCCTGTTGTGCCAGGTCGTCGAGTTCCTCGCGTTGGCCCTGCGACATCGAGTTGCGCATCCGTTGGGCCGCGGCCGACCGACGGGACAGGGTGTCCAGCAACTCGTCGACCGTCCGCGGATTCTCCGGGAAGTACGCACCGTGCTTGTCCATGAACTCGTCGAACTCCCGCGGCGAGAGACTGCCACGCTGGTGGGCGTCCAGGAGGCGGTTGAGGTCGTCGAGCATCTCCTGGGTCGCGGCGCGGTCCTCCTCGGTCGCGTTCTCCAGAGCATTCTTCATGCCGGCGAAGCGCTGGTCCAGCATCTCCCGGCCCAACAGGTCCCGGATCGTGTCGAAGGCCTCCTGCGCCTCGCTGCTCTGCCACCGGTAGTCGTTGAGTTCACTGACCGCGGCCGCGGCGGACGGAGGAAGATTCTCCAACCGCATCTCGGCGAAGGCCCGGTCGGTGTCATCGAGGGTGATGTCGCGGGCCAGTTGGCGTCGCTCCGCCAGGACCGCGTCATCGAGCAGCGTCCGGACCTCCCGCAGCGTCCCCTCCAGGCCGGTGCCACGCGTCAGGTCGCGCCGTCGTTCCGCCACCCGGCGTGCCAGGTCGTCGAGTCCCTCACGTCGGAGAAACTCCCGGACGGCCTGCTCGGCGGAGTCCCCGGCCATCACGTCCTCACCGATCGCGTCGAGCGCGGCGCTGAGGTCGACCGGCGGCGCCAACGGGTCGGGGCCGCCGGTGTAGCGTCCGAATCTCGCCTGCCTGGTGAGGCGCCTGTTAGCCATAGACCGTGTCGCCTCCGACGATCTCCTTGTCGATCCGGCGCGAGAGGAACAGCGCCTCCAGGGCGAATTCGAGCGCCGCGGCACGTTGTCCGTCGTCCACGGCGTCGAGGCGCTCCCAGATCCGCCCGTACAGCCCTCCCGGACTGTCGGGGAGCCCGGCGAGGAAGTCCGCGGCCGTCATCTGCTCGCCGGTGTTGATCAGGGTTCCGCCGTCCAGGGCCGCCACCAGGGGTTCCAGGTCGATCCCGCGGAACAGGGACCGCGCCGTCGCCGCCGTCGCGGTACGCAGCAGGTGGTCGAGGATGTCGTCGGCGCGGTCCTCCTCGCCGGACTCGAACTCGACCTTCCCGCCGAGGACGTCGACCGCTGTCTCGAGGTCCACCGGTCGTGCGACCGGGCGGTCCTCCCCGTGTCTGGCCGCGCGGTGGACGGCGGCGGCCGCGATCGTCTCCGCCCCGGCGATGGCGAAACGGGCACTGACTCCACTGCGTTGGTCCACGGAGGACGAGTCCCGCAGTGCACGGGTGAACCGGGCGAGAACCTCGACCAGGTAGTCGGGCACCTCCGCCTGTGGGTCGGTGCCCAGGTCCGCCTCCTGCCGGATGACGGCGATCTCGTCATCCAGGGCGACCGGGTAGTGAGTGCGGATCTCGGCGCCGAACCGGTCCTTGAGCGGGGTGATGATCCGTCCGCGGTTGGTGTAGTCCTCCGGGTTCGCGCTGGCGACGACGAGGACGTCGAGGGGCAGCCGCAGGATGTAACCACGGATCTGGATGTCGCGCTCCTCCATGACGTTGAGCATCGCCACCTGGATACGTTCCGCCAGATCAGGAAGTTCGTTGATCGCGACGATGCCACGGTGGCTACGCGGGATCAGACCGTAGTGGATGGTCTCGGGGTCGCCGAGGCTCCGGCCCTCGGCGACCTTCATCGGGTCGACGTCACCGATGAGGTCGCCGACGCTGGTGTCCGGGGTGGCGAGTTTCTCGGCGTAGCGCTCGTCCCGGTGGACCCAGGCGACCGGCAGGTCGTCGCCGAGTTCGGCTGCCCGGCGCCGGCTCCCGGGGGTGACCGGGTCGAAGGGGTGCTCCCTCAGTTCGGAGCCGGCGATCACCGGTGTCCATTCGTCGAGGAGCCCGACCAGGGTACGGAGCAGCCGGGTCTTGCCCTGGCCGCGTTCGCCGAGCAGGACGATGTCGTGCCCGGCGATCAGGGCACGTTCCACCTGGGGTATCACGGTGTCTGCCAGCCCGTGGAGACCGGGCCAGGGATCGCGGCCGTCGCGGAGGGCGGTGAGGAGGTTGTCCCGGATCTCCGCGCGCAGGCTCTTCTGGACGTGGCCGGCGGCACGGAGGTCCCCGAGGGTGTCGGTGGCGGTGATGGCGGTGGTGGTGGTGATGGCGGTGGTATCGGTGCGTTCGCTCACCCTCTCAACGCTACGCCGATCGCGGCCGCCCTCAGTACCGCTGGACGAGTCGTTCGACGGCCGGCTTGTTGACCTTCTCGGTGAAGAACTGGATCAACGGGCCGTTGAAGAAGGCGGTCATCACCGTGCCGAAGCCGACCTGCCCCTTGAACAGGACGGCACCGATGACGGTGATCACGTCCTGCGGCACGCGGACCGCGGTGTAGTTCCATCCGGTCTTGTCGACGATCATCGGAGCGATGGCGTCGTAGGGGGCGGTGCCCACTCCTGCACTCATGTAGGCGCTGGCGCCGAAGGCGAAGACACCGATACCGGCGAGGAAGAAGACCGTCATCGTCAACAGCGAGGGGTCGTCTGGGACCAGCGGGGACAGCAGGTACGAGAACAGGTCGATGAAGAAACCCGTGAGCACCATGTTGATCACCGTGCCCGGCCCGATGTACTTCCGTCCCCAGATCAGCACGGGGATGAACAGCACGAGGTTGCTGACCAGCTGGTAGGTGCCCAGCGACCAGCCGACCGTGGCGCTGACACCGGTGTTCAGGGCGGTGTAGGGGTCCACACCGACTCCGCCGGTCTGCAGGATCGCCGCCCCCAGGCCGATGACCGCCACGCCGAACAGCGCATAGCCGCTGCGCAACCAGGTTTCTCGGCTGCCAAGTTTCGCCACGTCATTCTCCTTGTGTCCGTCGTGTCGCTGCCACGGTACGCCACGGTTGGGGCGGGGGTGCCGCCGGTGCACCCTGTCCGGCGGGTGCCTACACTCGGGCTGATGAAGGCAGAGCAGTTCACCGACCCGGTCGCCTACCACGCCGAAGGCCCCGTGTGGTGGCCGCAGGACGGCTCGTCGGTCGCCGGTACGTTGCGCTACGTCGACATGACCGCGGGCCGGGTGCTCACCGCTGCCGACGACGGCTCGGTGACGTCGGTGGACGTCGGGAGCCCGGTTGCGGCGTTCCTCCGACCGCGGGCGGAAGGTGGTGCCGTGCTCGCGACCGAGCGGGCGGTCTGTCTGACGGACGATGCCTCGCTCCCGGACCTGCACACGCTGGTCACCGTCGTGGCCTCTCCCGACGTCCGCTTCAATGACGGCGGTTGCGCACCGGACGGCACCCTCTACGGCGGGACGATGCGCTACGACCAGGCACCCGGTGGCGGAAGCCTGGTGGCGGTGGCCGGTGCCGGCTCCGTGACGACGGTGCGGGACGCGGTGACCGTCTCCAACGGCATCGACTGGAGCCCGGACGGTTCCCTCGCCTACTACAACGACACCCCGACCCGGTCGACGACGGTCTATGCGTGGGACACCGAGCTCGGCCTGCACGACGGTCGGACGCTGTTCACGCTCGACGCCGATGATCCGGCCGGTGGCCCGGACGGACTGTGCGTCGATGCCGAAGGCAACGTCTGGACCGCGATCTACGGTGGCTCACGGGTGGAGTGCCGGGATCCGTCGGGCCACCTCATCGGGCAGATCGACCTGCCGGTCACCAACGTGACCGCCTGCACGTTCGGTGGCCCCGACCTGGGCCGGTTGTTCATCACCACGACCCGCGAGAATGTCCCGGAGAGGACACAACCGACCGCCGGATCGGTCTACGTCGCCGACCCCGGCGTCCACGGCCAACCTGTCCGGCCCTTCGCCGGCTGACACACCTACCCAGGAGGAACAATGAGCACCACCGTCAAGGCCATCACCGTCGAACCCGGCCGGCCCGACTCCCTGACCGTCGAGGAGTTCACCGCCCCCGTCCCCGGCGATGACGAACTGCTCGTCCGTGGACTCGCCCTGGGGGTGTGCGGTACCGACCACGACCTCAACTCCGGTGGCTACGGGTGGGCGCCGGACGGGCACAAGCGCCTGATCATCGGGCATGAGTCCCTGGGCGAGGTGTTGTCCGCACCGGAGGGGTCCGGTTTCGAGAAGGGCGACCATGTGGTCGGTGTGGTGCGTCGCCCTGACCCGGAGCCCTGCGGCGCGTGCGCACGGGGCGAGTTCGACATGTGCCGTAACGGGAAGTACCGCGAACGCGGCATCAAGGAGATCGACGGCTTCGGCGCCGAACAGTGGGTCGTCCACAAGGACTTCGTGGTCAAGGTCGACGACGCTCTCGGCGTCGCCGGGACACTGTTGGAGCCGACCTCCGTGGTCGCCAAGGCGTGGGACCAGGTCGACCGCCTCGGCAACCGCGCCTGGTTCGAGCCGTCCTCCGTGGTCGTGACAGGTGCCGGCCCCGTGGGTCTCCTGGCTGCGCTGATCGGGAAGCAGCGGGGTCTGGACGTCCATGTCGTCGACCGGGTGACCGAGGGGGTGAAACCGGCACTCGTCGCTGAGCTGGGTGCCGAGTACCACACCGGCGAGTTCCGGGACATCCTGGACTCGGTGGACCCGGACATCGTCATCGAGACCACCGGTGCCGGTCCCCTCGTCGGCGCCGCCCTCACCCACGAGCACCCCTATCCGGTGATCTGCCTGCTGGGGATTCGGGAGGGCGATGAGATGGAGGTCGACATCGCCGCCGCCGGCAAGCGCATGGTGCTCAACAACACCGCCGTGGTCGGCTCGGTCAACGCCAACGTCGACCACTGGCGTACCGCGGCAGAGGTGCTGGGCAAGGCCGACCGTGACTGGTTGTCGTCGCTGATTACCCGGACCGTGCCGCTCTCGCGGTTCGCCGAGGCCTTCGAGCACCAGGACGACGACATCAAGGTGCTGATCGACCTGCAGTCGTGACGGACGGTGTCGCCTGCAGATAACGCAGGCTGATCGTCCCCGCCGACAGCAGTGCTGCCAGGGCCGGGATGAGCGCCCATCCGGCGAGGTCCGCTGCGACGGTCCCGCCACTGAGCAGACTGCTCCCGGCCGCAGCCCCGACGGCAGAACCGAGGTACATCGCCGCCATCTGGAAGGCGATGACCGGCATGGCCTGGGCGGGTCGATCGGCGGTCAAGGCCTGCTGCAGTGTGGGGACCGTCGCCCACCCTGCCGCTCCCCAGAGCACCGCGGCGACGATCCACGCGACGGGACTGCTGCTGAGCCAGGCCAGGGCGAAACCGAGCGCGAGGACCACCGGCAGGGCGATCAGGAACGGTCGCGGACCGAAACGGTCGAGCGGTTTTCCGATCAGGGCCGTTGCCCCGACCCCACCGATACCCCAGGCCCACACCAGTGCGAACCCCCAGTCGTCCAGGCCGCGGGATTCCGCCATCGGCAGGAGATAGGTGTACAGCCCCAGGCTCGCGACACCGAGGAGGAACGCGGCCACGACGCCGAGGCTGGTCTTCGCCGAGCGCAGCACGCTGAAGACCGGCCCACCACCACTGTCCAGTACCGGGAGGTTGCTGGCACGCACAGCGAGCGCCGCCATGCTGCACACTCCGAAAGCGACGACCAGGGCCATGGTCCACCGCCAGCCGGCGGTGTCGCCGATCAGCATGCCGAGGGGGACGCCGGCGACGGTCCCGGCGGACAGCCCGAAGGTCACCATCGACATCGCGCGGCCCCGTTCGGCGTCCTCCACCATTGCTGCGGCCGTCGCCGTGGCGACAGCGGTGAGGATACCGGCGCCCGCCCCGGCGATGACCCGTGACAGGAGGAAGATCTCCACGCCGGGTGCCAGCGTGGTGATGAGGTTGCCGAGGTTGAACACCCCGAGGGCGATCAACAACGCACGGGCGGTGCTTCCGCGGGTCAGCCGTCCTGACAACAGGGGGCCGGCCACCGCGTACGCGGCGGTGAACGCGGTGACACCGAGCCCGATCATCGCTGCCGTGGTGGACAGGGAACCGGCGATCTGCGGCAGAACACCGGCGAGGACGTAGGCGTCGATACCCAGGGCAACCGCGGCGGCAGTGAGCGGCCAGACCCTCCGGATCACGGGTCCACCTCCGCGTATCCGCCGAGCACGGTGTCGATCAGCCCGGGGAACCGGGAGTCGAGGTCATCGGTGCGCAACTCGATCATGCACTTCCGGCCTTCTGCGCGGACGAAGACCACGCCCGATTCGCGCAGCAGGCTGGTGTGGTGGGTCAGTGTGGACCGGGGGAGGTCGGGCCCGAGGTCGATGCTGTCGACCTCGCCACGGTCAGCAAGGATCCGCACCATGTTCAGCCGCAGGGGTTCACTGAGTGCGAAGAGAACCCGGTGAATGGTGATGTCGTCGGTGTCGGGGTGTTCGTAGGTCCGGGACGGGGACATGTCCTTCTCCTTATTCGTTCGACTATTTCCGCACGATGATAGTGCGACAATTCCCGCACGGTCAAGGTGGGGTCGGACGTCCACGGTTCGTTACAGTGGGCCCATGAGATCTTTCGAGGACCTGATCGCCGAGGCCGAGAGCGCCGACGTGGACGGATGGGGGTTCGACTGGCTGGATGGCCGAGCCACCGAGGAACGGTCCCCGTGGGGGTATGCGCGCCTCCTCGCTGACCGTCTCGGCTCCCTGGCCGCGTCGGAGCCTGATGCCTCCGACGCTGCAGCCCTGGACATCGACACCGGTGGTGGCGAAGTGGTGAATGAGGCACCGACACTGCCTCACCGGATGACCGTGACAGAGAGCTGGGCGCCGAACGCGGAGCGAGCACGTGAACTCCTGGGACCGCGGGGCGTCGACGTCGTCGAGACCGCGGGGTCCGGCGACGCCCCTCTCCCCTTCCCTGAGCACTCTTTCAACCTGGTCAGTGCCCGGCACCCGGTGACACCGAACTGGGCGGAGATCTACCGTGTCCTGGCACCCGGGGGCCACTACCTCGCACAACACGTCGGGCCCGCCTCCGGGTTCGAACTCATCGAGTTCTTCCTCGGCCCCCGGCCCGTGGAACGGAAAGCCCGTGACCCGCACGGGCCGGATGGTGAGGTCGCCGCCGCCGAAGCCGCCGGGCTGACCGTCGAGCGACTTGAGACGGCACGCTGCCGGATGGAGTTCTTCGATGTCGGGGCCGTGGTGTGGATCCTGCGCAAATGCGTCTGGTGGGTCCCGGATTTCTCCGTGGACCGTTACACCGACGAGTTGCGCGAGCTGGACGCGCGGATGCGAGCCGGACGTCCGTTCGTCGCCCACTCCACGCGGCACCTCGTCGAGGCGCGGAGACCACGAAGCGACGACAGCGAATAATCAGACCGTGGGATGATGCGGGCACTGGACGCGACGCCAGATAATAGCGGAGTTCAATCCCCACCATCCATGGAGGAATCATGCCGTACACACTCGCCGCCGTCACCAACTCCGACGGCAGCCTGTCCAGCGGCTGGGCCATCGCCCTGCTCGTCGTCCTCGCCGTCATCGCCCTCGCCATCCTGGCCTTCGTCATCGCCGCGGTGGTCAGCGTCGTCACCAGTGACGTTCTCGCCGGAGGCGGAAAGGCCGTGTGGATCCTCCTGATCCTGGCCTTCCCGATCCTCGGTGCGGCCCTCTGGTTCCTCTGGGGGCGGACCGGACAGTTCACGAAGAACGACGCTGCACTGCAGCCCAGGTAGCATGCGGTCATGACGCCCTGGGACCACAACGCCTTCTACCACCGGCTCCTGACGGAGCAGCTGCCGACAGGCTGCGGACAGGTGCTTGATGTCGGCTGTGGTTCCGGGGCATTGGCTGCGCAGCTGGCCGAACGTGCCTACCACGTCGACGCACTCGACCGGTCACCGGCAATGATCGACCGCGCACAGCGACGGGTCCCCGACAATGTGACGTGCATTCTCGGCGATGTACTGGAGTCGCCGCCCCCACGGGACACGTACGACGCGATCTTCTCGATCAGCACGCTGCACCACATGGAGCTGACGGAGGTGCTGCCGGTACTTGCCGACGCGCTGCGCCCCGGAGGCATACTCGCCGCTATCGCGCTGCCGAAGACCGACCTCCGGCGGGAGTGGCCGGTCGAGCTCGCGGCAACGGTCACTCACCATGCTCTGGGCGGATTCTTCCACGCCCGGCGACTACTGGGACTTCAGAATCCGTATCCGACCGGCCCGGCTGATACTTCCATGCCGATGGACCTGTCGCCAGCACTCACCACTCATGATGTCGCTGTAACTGCCGCTCCCCTACTTCCCGACGTCCGGGTGCGACGACTGCTGTTCTGGCGCTACCTACTCACCTGGCAGAAACCCCACTGAGTCGTCGGGGCATTGTAGACCTATTCATCGTGTGCGTGTTAGCGCGGCTTGCAGGAGAACGATCCGCTCGTCCAAGGGCGAAAACACGGACACTGTCTGCGCACCGCTTGTCTCCGAAGCCGTTTCGACGGTGAACAGCACTTCCCCATCGCGATGGAACACGAACCCGCTGCTCAAACGGATCGGAATGTCAATGAGCAGCTCGGCCAGCATGAGAAGCCGCCGAACGGCGACCTTCAACGGGTTGGTCTCGCGGCCCGTGGCTTGCGAGCGGTCGGTGAACTCGATTTCCCACGTCGTCCGCAGCACGCTGTGAAGTGCGTTCTTGTGAAGCGTGGCCAGGGCCACCCCCTGTTCGTCGACGACCTCAAAGACACCCGCGATCGCCCGCGTTGACTCGGCCACTCCAGGCCTGTCGGAGAGCTTCCGTTCTCGTGCTATAGCGACTGGCGCAGGTGATGAATCGGAATATAGCCTCAGGCTTGTTCCGTCCGCCTTAGTCTTCTCCACTATTATGCGAGACCAGGCAGATGTCTCTGACGCCTCGATCGTGAACCCTCCAGAGTCCACTCCGCCGGGTTGTGCGAGATGGTAGATGTTGCGAGGCTCCGTGCTTCGATCGGTCATGTATGCTGTCGCTTCCTTTGGGGATCGCCCGCCGATTCAGATGCGCTGGCGGACGGGGATAGTAAAAGGTGGCCGAGGGCAAATGCGATCTCGGTCTCTGTCTGTCGGATGAATTCGGCGGTGTCAAGAGAGCCGTGTCCAGCGTCGAACTCGTATATCTCGTAGGGTTTGCCCTGTTCCCGGAGACGACTGGTAAAGGACTCGATCTGCCCGGCCGGGGCGCGTGGGTCGTTACGTCCATGCAGAATCAGAATCGGGCAATCGAAATTAGATGCGTACGTTACCGGAGAGGACACGGCGTATAGGTCGGGCTTTTCTTCCGGCGACCCTTCGAAGAGCGCCTGATCGAATGCTCGCAGAGCCTCGGGCTGTTCCTCGTAAGCGTGCCGGTAGTCCGCGATGGGCGCTCCGGCGATACAAGCCGCCCATGAGCGCGGGAAGAGACCAGCAGAGAGCAGAGCGAGGTACCCGCCCCATGACCATCCCTCGATGAAGCACTGTGAGTGACGGGCGAGCCCGTTCTCGATCGCCCAGGCTCGAGCGCGGGCGATGTCGGAGACCGCGCGTCGTCCTGGATCACCGATGATCGCGTCTCGCCATCGCCGGCCGTAACCAGTAGAGCCGCGATAGTTGACGTGCACGACGGCGAATCCGGCGTCTAGCCATGCGGCCCGCGTGGGCGAGTAGAAGTCTTCGTCTGCAGCGTAAGGGCCGCCATGGATCATGAACACGGTCGGGTATGGGCGAGGCTCATCGTCAGGGGTGGCGAAGAGAATGTGAAGGCTCTCGCCCGGTTCATCATCGAGTGCGATGAACGCATCCTTGACCGGTCGCGATCGGGCTCCCTGCCGGTGCTCTTGCGCGGCGCTGTGTTCGGTTCCATCGGGATAGAGCACGCGATGCTCAGGCGGGTGGACTGCGTCGCACCACAGATAGTCGACCTTTCCATCGCTCCGAACTGCCCCGGTGCCGACCCATCCCGGTCGAGTGTTGAGCGATTCGAGGTCAGCGCTATCAAGCACATAGCGATACAGTCTCATCCGGCCTTTTTCGGTATGTGCGAGCAGCAGCGCGGTGCCGTCCGGATACCAACGCGCCCAGACCTCTCCAGGTAAGTCGACATTCAGCTCGATGCGCTCACCATCTGCGATGTTCCAGATGAACGGCCTCCGGATACCTCCGCGCTCGTGGGTCATTAGCAGCCTGTTGTCACCTTCGGCCGGAGCGAATCCGCTCACTTCGAGGCCGCCTTCCACGCCGTCCCAGATGCGGGAGACCTCACTGCCGTCAGAGATTCGGAGCACGATGATCTGTGGGCGAAGCGCGTTCGTCCCTTCTGGACTCCCGATGACAACCAGTTCTTCGCCGGCGTCCATCGCATATACGGTCGTCACCCCGGTTTCGGAGCGCAGGTGTCTTTCTCGGGCGTCACCGGTTGGGTCGTCCACGACCCAGATCGCGGAGCCATCTGCAGTGGCGATGCTCAGAACCGTGCGAGAGTTACCGATGGCGTGACCGACTGGCATTCCAGGTTCGCTGTTCAGGATGGAGCGAGCAGGAAGCACTTTGCCGGGGCTCTTAGGAAACGGCGTGAGGTGCCAGTACCCCTTCTCACTTCCGTTGCCGTCCTGGAATGACCACACCGTGTTTCCGTCAGGGCTTATCGCGCACAGGTAAGTGCCGGTAGGGGTATCGGTAATCTGCCAGCGAGTGTCGTCTTCGCGGTTCCATGCGTAGACCTGAAAGGTACCTGACTCATTGGAGACGAAGATCGCGCGTTCAGGATGCTGTCGTGACGACACTGGCAATGTTCGCGTGGGTGAAAGAAACCTACTCCGAGCTTCGTCGTTGAGCTGTCCGAGCGGTGCCGGGTTGGAACGTAGGACAGATTTTACTGCGAGCGACAGCGTGTTCTTCGCATTCTCGAACGTGATTGGTGACCCCGGCGTCAGAGTCTCCAGAAGCAGCCCTGAGGACAGCGCGAGCAACATGTTCGCTGCGTCGTCAATGCGGGTCGCGTCAAGCCAACCTTCGGACGCTAGCCGTGTCAGCCAAGCCCTGGCATGCGCATGGGAACGCCGCGCAGCAGCTTCGAGTAACTGCCGACTGTGCTCAGACGGAGGCTGAGCGAAAGCCGTCGCATACACATCGAACCACGCTGAGAGCAATGACTTGTCCGCGTAGTCAGCGGGGAGGAACTGTCCGACTGCTTGAGACAAGCGATCCGGCCCAGATAGGGACGTGTCGTCCATCACCGAGTCATCAACACGATCGTCGACGAACTCGCCCACGAGCGTCGCGAACAGCTCGCGCTGAGACTTGAAGTAGTGCCGTAGCGTCCCCATCCCCACACCTGCCTCATCACTGACAGCTCGCACGGTCACAGCACGCATCCCCCGTTCCGATGAGATGTGGCGAGCTGCTTCCAAAATCCGCTCACGCGTACTGAGACCATCACTACTTTCAGCCATAATCGGATACTACCCGACCGACTAGCACGCGTGCTAGTACGGGAGTTACTCAAGGTTTAACGTCACCGCCAACGTCGCTATCGAAATCTCCATGCGCACCCAGTGCAGGTGGTACGCCGGCGGACTACTTGACCTCGCTTACATACATGCTAGTTTGTTTGTATGAGACGAACAGCCGAGGACGCGGCAAAGACGCGTCTGGCGCTGCTACAGGCGGCGTTGATGTCCTTCGAATCGAAGGGGTGGAGGGGGGCAACGTTCGAGCACATCGCCGAACGTGCCGGTGTTACCCGTGGGGCACTCAACCACCACTTCCAGTCCAAGACGGAACTCCTCTCGGCCGCGCTGGAGTGGGGGTGGGCGACCTACGGGGACCGGCTCTTCACTGACGACCTCCCCGAGAACCCGACGCCCCGGGACTCCGCCCAGTGGCTCACCGCGCTTCTCAGCGGCTATGTCACGCGGCTACAGACAGACGACCAGTTCAGGGCGCTGGCATCAACCACCGTTCTTGTTGCTCCGCAGGCGACAGGTCCCGGCGACGCCAAGACCCAGGCACTGGACGCCTGGAAAGACCGCATCGCTGACGCCGTCGTCCAACGGGCACCCCGGGCGCCTCAGGCACCTCGACCGCCCCGTGCCTCGTCCACGAAGACGA
Source organism: Corynebacterium sp. USCH3 (assembly GCF_037619475.1). Classification (NCBI taxonomy): domain Bacteria; kingdom Bacillati; phylum Actinomycetota; class Actinomycetes; order Mycobacteriales; family Corynebacteriaceae; genus Corynebacterium; species Corynebacterium sp. USCH3. The sequence goes on along the minus strand of NZ_JAQPZT010000003.1, from coordinate 547,567 downwards.
TCGCAGGAATGGTTCTCACCCTTCTCCAGGGACTCACCGTCACCGCGGTGACCCGCCCTCACGATCTACCGCAACCCGATGACCTGGACGCTGCAATGTCAGCACTGGTGAGGGGGTTGCTCGACACCTAAGGAAAACCGATTCATCATGACCGTTCATGATCCCTCCCCGTCCCCGCGGGGCACCTCTTCGACCCGTGCGCTCATCGTCGCATCCATCGCACTGTTCACCGACAATCTCGTCGTCGGACTCGCGGTGCCCGTCCTCCCCCTTCTGCCCAGCGTGGTCGATGCAGGTCCCACGTGGACCGGTGTTCTGTTCGCGTCCTACGCGGTGGCCGTCGTGGCCTCCGCCCTCGTCGCCGGGCGCTTCGTCGACCGCTACGGGCCGAAGACCCCCTTGCTGATCGGCATGGTGGGTCTGGCGGCCGCCACCTTGTTGTTCGCCACCGGTGGCCCCTACTGGTTGCTGCTCCTCGCGCGCACTGCCCAGGGGATGTCCGGCGGGATGTCCTGGGTCGCCGCGCTATCGCTGATCGCGGCAACGACCACCTTCGATAAACGCGGCCAGCAGATGGGGATCGCGATCTCCATGATCACCCTCGGAGTGCTCGTCGGCCCACCCCTCGCCGGTGTCATGGTCGAGCACTTCGGCACGGCCTCACCATTCCTGTTCGCGGCAGGCGTCGCACTGATCGACGGCGTCCTCCGGATCATCCTGATCAAGGACTCACCCCGCGTCGCCGACGACACCTCCGGCCCGTTTGCGGTACTCAGGGTTCCCGGTTCAGTGTCCATCGTCGTGGCCATCGTGATCGGTGCGGCCGTGATGGCAGGCGTCGAACCTGTCCTGCCCGTCCACCTGAATGCCAGCGCACTGACCATCGGCCTGCTGTTCGGGCTCGCCGCCCTGACAGGGGTCATCGCCAATCCGATCGTCGGTGGCCTCGTGGCCTCGGTCTCGTCCCGCATCCTCATCGGACTCGGGATCGTGGCCGTCGTCGCTTCGCTCCTGACGGTCGGCATATCAACGGAACTGTGGCAGACGGCGATCGGTATGGGCCTGCTCGGCGTGTCCGCCGCGTTGCTCCACGCTCCGGCAGCCACCCTGATCGGTGACCAGGGGTTCCAGGCACAGCCACCGACACTGGGCGGCTCCTTCTCCCTCTACACCCTGGCGTACGCCGTGGGACTCGCCGGTGGTCCGCTGGTGACCGGCTTCGCCGTCGAACACGCAGGCTTCACCACCGCCATGGTGATCGCCGCCGTAATTCTCGCGGCGCTCGGAGCTGTGTCGCTGCGGCGGTTACCCGTGCCTACGACAGTTCAGGGCAATGGGCACGATCCTCGGCGAGGACACCGTAGATGACCGTGTCGGTCCACTCCCCCTTGTTCCACCAGTCCTGACGCAGATGGGCTTCGCGCGTCATCCCCACCGCAGCTGCAAGTCTGGACGACGCCGCATTGCGTGCGTCCATTTGTGCCGCGACGCGGTGCGCCCGGTAGCGTCGGAACGCCAGATCCAGAACAGCACTGACCGCTTCACGGGCGAGCCCCTGCCCGCCGTAGGCAGGATCCAGGACCCACCCGATCTCCGCGATACGGCGTTCCCGATCCGTCCACCAGAGCAGGACGTCTCCCACCACCCGCCCGTCCCGTTCGATGACCACGGCCAGAGCTCCGCTGCCGCCGTCCACACCGGTCTTCACGCACCGGTCCGCGACATGACGGGCAGCGTCCTCCGCGGTCCAGGGATCGTTCAGCAGGTATCTGGCGACATCCTCCTGCGAGTAGATCCCGTGCAAGGCGCCGACATCGGCACGCGTGTGCAGTCGGAGGTGGAGGCGGTCCGTGGTCAGGACGGTCAGGGGACGAGTATCCGGGGACATGACCACCAAAACTAACATAGGTTGCTTAGTGCGGTGAGTTCCACCCGATAGGCTGGTGGACGTGAATTACTGGGAACACCGCAAGCCCGCCCAACGCACGCGAACCATCACCGAGCAGGACATCGCCCGCGCCGCCGCCACACTCCTCGATGCCGGAGGACTGCGTGCCCTGACGGTTCGGGCGGTCGCGAAAGAACTCGGCGTCGCCGCGCCGAGTCTCTATTCACGCATTGAATCAGTGGACGATCTTTTCGACCTCGCCCTGGACGAGTCACTCGGAACCGACCCCGGGGTAACCGCAGCACTAGAGGACACTTCCATACAGGCACTGATGCTCGCCTACTACCACCACCTGGCACGGCACCGGTGGGCCTGCCAGGTCATCGGCATGCGTGCGCCCCGTGGGCCGAACTATCTCCGACTGTCGGAACGAATGTGTGTCCTTCTCGACGACGCCGGCGTGGCCGACCCTTTGGGCTCAGCGTACGCGCTGTCGAACTTCGTCATCGGTAGCGCCAACGCCTCCCCCATGGTGGACAACGAACGCACGGCCACCGTTGATTCCGGGATCGCGCCGGCCTACTCGCGGCTCCATTCCGAACATTCCGTCAATGCTGAGGCGATTGTCGTTGCCGGGCTCGCAGCACTCTCAGCGCAGGCAGCAGAACCCTGAACCAGCCCCGCGTGCACCACTAAACTATCTATGTTAGTTTTGTCGGCATGCTCGACAGCTCAGTTCTTCCTCTCGACGGCACCTGCACCCGCCTCCGACCGCTCGCCGACACAGATGCTCAGGCATTCGCCGAGGGCAGCCGGGACGTCGCCGTCCGCCAGTACGGCCACCTGCCGGAACCCACCTACACTCCGGATTCCGTCCGGGCCATGGTCCGCGACGGGGCTACCCCCGGCCTCGCCCGCGGCGATCTGGCCGTCCTGGCCATCGCCGACGCCTCCACCGACGACTTCTGCGGCAGCCTGGTGCTCTTCGACGTCACTGATCGCCTCGCCGAGGTTGGCTTCTGGCTCCACCCGTCACACCGCGGAACAGGTCGAACGGCCGAGGCACTCGACCTGGCAGCGACTTTCGCCCGGCATAGCGGACTGTCACAGCTGACAGCGCGAACCGTGCCGGAGAACACCGCCTCCCAGCACGTCCTGACCCGCGCAGGCTTCACACACGTCGGACGAACGGCAGACCGCGCCCCGTCCGGCCACAGCACCACGCTGCTGCACTACGTCCACGACCTCACCCGGACCGACGCCCCACGGCCCACCTGACAGCGATACGACGGCCAGGTCGGCACGAACACCACGCCTCCGACGGCCGAGTCCGCGGAGTCCGGGAGAACCGTCCTCGCAGCGCGATGCTCCGCACACAGGCAGTCAGGCGGTGACCATCTCAGATGTCGCCCTACCGGAATCCCCGGGAACCATCATGGCCGTCGCAGCCGCAGCTACGAGCGCCACCGCACCGACGAGGACTGCCGGGACAGCTGGCCCGGTGAACCCGGTGGGGGTGAGTTCGCCTCCCGCCCCAGTGAAGACGGCCGTGAGGACCGCAATTCCCACGGCAATGCCGAGTTCGCGGGCCGTCGAGTTGGTTCCCGATGCCGTCGCCTGGTCCTCGGCCGCCACCCCGTGCAGCGTCGCCGTCGCCAACGGTGCAAACACCAGGCCCATTCCCACACCGGCGGCGACAAACGCCGGGACGAGGACGTGGTACTCCACTGCGGGGTCGAGAAGAGCAGCAATCCAGAACAGCCCGGTCGCCATCAGCAACAGCCCGGCGATCAGCACCGGTCGCGTCCCGGTGCGCGGTGTGATGAAGCCGGTCAGCGGCGCCACCACCAGCGGCGCGAGTGTCCAGGGCATGGTCATGACTCCCGCACGGAGAGGGCTGGCCCCCTGCACGAGCTGCAGGAACTGGATCAGGAGGAACACGGCACCGAAGATCCCGAAGGAGAAGATCACGCCGATGACATTCGCCGCGGCGAAGCTCCTGTTCCGGAAGAGCCGCAGCGGCAGCAGCGGCGCGGGCGTCCGGGTCTCCCCGGCGATGAATGCGAGGAGAAGCACCGCACCACCCACCAGCGGGGCTACGATCTCACCGCTGGTCCAGCCGGCATCATTACCACGAACGATACCGAAGGTGAGCGCGAAGATTCCGCCGGCCGCCAGGACGACGCCGAGGACGTCGAGCCTTTCGGGACGACCGTGCGACTCCGGCAACGCGTAGCGGATCAGTGGCAGGCAGACCAGCCCCACCGGCACGTTGAGCCAGAAGATCGCCTGCCAACTCAGGCCTTCTACGACCGCTCCCCCGATGATCGGCCCCAGCGCGACACCGAGACCGGACACCCCGCCCCAGATACCGATCGCCGCCGGCCGTATGTGCCGAGGAACGGACGTGCTCAGCAGGGTCAGTGACAACGGCATGACTGCCGCTCCCCCAGCCCCCTGCAGCGCGCGGGCGGCGATGAGCGTTCCGACATCGTCGCTGAACCCGCACCAGAGCGAGGCAAGTGTGAACACCAGGAGCCCACCCATGAACATCCGCCGGCGTCCGAACCTGTCCGCCAGGGCTGACGCCATCAGGATCAGGGAGGCGAAACTGAGGGTGTAGGCGTTGACGGTCCACGTCAGGGCCTCCAGTGAGGCGCCGAGGTCTTCGCGGATCACAGGTAGTGCGTTGGTCACCACGAGGTTGTCGAGTGCCGCCATGAACATCGGCAGCGACACGGAGAGCATCACCAGCCAGACCGGCCGTCGCGCCCGGTCCTGTCCGTGCAGGGATCTGTCAGCCATCACGTGCCCTTAGTTGTAATCAGTTGATTACAACTAATCTAAGTAATCGACTGATACCCTGTCAACGTGAACAAACCCGCATCCCGACGGATCCCCGCGACCGAACGTCGCGAACTGATGCTCGACGCGGCCAGCGTCGTCTTCGGCGAACGGGGCTATGCCGGCGCGACCACCGACGCCATCGCCGACGCCGCCGGGGTGAGCCAGGCGTACGTCGTGCGCACCTTCGGCTCGAAGGAGAATCTCTTCGCCGAGGCCGCGTCCCGGGCGATCGACCGCATCGCCGCGGTCTTCCGCGAGGCAGGCACCCGCGCCCCCTCCCCCGGTGAGGACATGCAGTCGGTCCTCGGACGCGCATACGTCGAGCTCGTCGCCGACCGCGGCATTCTGCTGACGACGATGCATCTCTTCACCCTGGGCCACCATCCCCGTTTCGGGCCGTTGGCCAGGGAAGGGATGCTGGGAATCTACCGGGGCCTGCGTGACGACGTCGGACTCACGGACGCACAGTGCGAGGCATTCCTCGCCAAGGGGATGTTGATCAATACCGTCCTCGGACTCGGACTGCCCGGAATCGTCGACGACGAACCCGATGCCAGGAACCTGATGACCTGCATCTTCGAGGATGACACCCGCGAGGTCCTCTCACTGACCGCCGACCAGGGACCCCTGGCCTCCATCCGCCGCGACGCCCGTCGGGGCCAGTCTTAGACTTCAGATCCGTTCCAGGAACGTCCAGATCGTCCCGTTGTCGAAGGCAGCCCGTCGCCAGGTGGGCCAGGTGTGCCCGCCGAGGATGTCGTAGCGGAAGTCGATGTTGTCCTTGCCCTGGCGGATGGCCTCGGCCTGCAGCTGTGCGGTCATCACGAACGTCCCGGTCTCGACCGGACCACCGACGAAGAATGCGGCGACCGGGTCCTTGCCCGCCAGTTCTTCGGGGTGAACGATGCCGGTGGAGACATTGACGATCGTCGGCATGGTGAGTTTGTCCAGGTTGCGCATCGGGTTGTTCGCAGCCCGGCTCGCCTCGGACGTCCACGGTGTCCGGTCCCTGCCACTGAGATACCGCGACGTCGCGTCGATGGCGAAGCGACCTCCCGCAGACTGCGGATCGTAGATCCCGCTGAGCGCGTACACCGAGTTATACTGCTCCGGGTATTTCGTGGCCAGATTCAACGTGCCGTAGGCACCGGCACTCAGGCCGACCACACCGGTCGTCCCACGGCCGCCGTCGGGGACACTGAAGGCCGACTCGAGGTAGGCCGGCAGCTCGTGGGCCAGGAAGGTCTCGAACTGCGCGTCAGCCGACTCGTCGCCACCGTCCCAGTTCTGCGACCATGTCCACGGGTCGGTGACCGGAAAGACCAGCGTCATGTCGACGTCGGTGAGCTTGTTGACCGCACCGGCTTTCTCGACCCACCCGTTGACCTCACCGGAGTCGCCACCGTCGAGGAACAGTGCCACCTTGCTGTTGTCGGTCGTCAGCGACGGTCGGACGACCACCGAGAAGTCCCGACCCATCGACGGCGAAGGCACCTGGCATTCCAGAGCGCCGGGCGCGGTCTCCACCCGCACCGTGGCCGCCCCACCAGCCGAGCCGGACGCTGCCGCACCATCCTCCTCCACCGCCCGCGGGACATAGGTTTCACACCCGGCCGGGGCGGACGGGGACGCCTCCGCCGCGGGGACCGCGAGACCCGTGAGGGCAAGTGCGGTGACGATGGCGGCGGAGACGCCGAAGAACAACGGTGAGGGGTGTACGGTACGACCCGTATTCAGTTTGATCATGAAACAGCAGCGTACAGCGCCAGCGTTGAATCAGAGCCCGAACAGGGGAAAAGTCCGCTCACACAGGTCTCCGGACCCCACCGACGGGGATGTTTTGCCCACCGGAGTACCATCACTCCGGTCGCACGCCCCACCACGGCATGTCGCGTCGAGTCCCCGCCGCTGCCAGGCGTGGTGACAGGTCACCGCCCACCCCTTGCGGTGCCCGTCCCCGCCCCGGCACCGGCAGCGAACTTCTCCCCTCCCAAGGAACACCTGTGAGCCCGCACGTCCTGACGATCACCGTCCTGGTGTTGATCTTCCTCATCGGTACATTACGTAATGTCAACCTCGGCATTCTGGGGCTTATCGGGGCATTCATCGTCGGTCTGGCGGTCCCCGGCTTCGGCGACGACGCCGGTGGTGGTGCCGACGGCGTCTTCGACCAGGTCTTCGCGGGGTTCCCCGTCGACCTGATGATCGCCCTCATGGGTCTGACCTACCTGTTCGGCTTCGCCCAGCAGAACGGCACCATCGACATCATCCTCGGCTGGGCGATGAAGGCGGTACGCGGAAACCGTGCGGTGATGCCCTGGATCTTCTTCGCCCTGACCGGGGCGTTCATGTCCATCGGTGCGATCTTCGCCATCGGCGTCATCTCTCCTCTGGCCATTCCCTTCGCCCGCCGATACCGCATCAACCAGCTCATGATGGGGATGATGGTCGTCCACGGAGGCATGGCGGGACTACTCTCCCCGCTGAGTGTGTACGGCATCTACGTCAACGATTTTCTCCGCACCAACGACCTCGGCAACCACCAGTGGACACTGTTCCTCATGGCACTGGGTTTCAACGTGCTGATGGGAATCATCGTCTACGCCTTCCTCGGTGGACGCCACCTCTTCGGCGCCCGCGCACGGGCCGACCAGGCTCTCATCGACGCCGAGGAATCGGACGGACTCCCTACGGAAGCGGGAACCACCACGCGCACCCGGATCAGCTCATACCAGGTCGCCACGATGGTCGGACTCGCCGCACTCGTGATCGGTGCCGGCATCTTCGGCCTGAACATCGGTGTCGTCTCACTGATCATCGGCGGCTGCCTGGCCATCCTGAAACCGACCGCCTCCCACACCGCACTGTCCACTGTCTCGTGGTCAACGATCGTGCTGGTCGGCGGCATGATCACCTACATCGAGGTGCTGGAGGCCGCAGGCACGGTCGACGTGATCTCCGACGCGGTCTCCTCCCTCGGAGCTCCGCTGATCGGTCTGCTCCTGCTGTGTTACCTGTCGGGAATCGTCTCAGCGCTCGCGTCGTCCATCGCGACAATCGGTATCGCCATCACGATGGCCGCACCGTTCCTGGTCAGCGGCGACCTACCTATCGCAGGGACAGCCGCGGCGATCGCCATCGCGGCCACGGTCGTGGACGTCTCACCGTTCTCCACCAACGGCGCAATGGTCCTGGCCAACGTCGACGCCGCGCACCGGGACCGGTTCTTCCGCCAGATGCTCATCTACTCCGGGGTCGTCGTGGTCATCGGCCCGTTGCTGGCGTGGCTGCTGGTGTTCCTGCCGTTCTGAGTCTCCGACACCCGGTGTTACCATGGCCACGTCACGACACCGGCGGGACGGCCCGTCCGGTTACACACTGAGCAGGGACGACCCCGCAGAAACCCCGGGTACACAGCCATGACCAGTGCATCCGATCGCGCAGGGCACCGTAGTTCCCTGCGCGACGCTTTCTCCCCCGCCGTCTTCGTCCGCCTCGCCCTCGGCTGGGGCGCGTTCGTCGCCACCCTGATCGCCCGTCCGTGGCTGCAGAGCACTCTCTCGACACCGGCGCTGGCCACCGTTCTCGTGGGGATCATCGCCGCCATCGTCCTCTGTGCCTTCGGCGTCGTCGCCCAGGCAGAGCAGTTGGCTCACCGACTCGGCGACCCCTACGGCACCCTGATACTCACCCTCTCGATCGTGGTCATCGAGGTCATCCTGATCTCTGCGGTGATGCTCGGTCCGGGTGACCACACCACCATCGCCCGGGACTCCGTCATGGCCGTGTCCATGATCATCCTCACCCTGGTCATCGGAGTGGCGCTGATCGTCGGCGGTCACCGACACGGGGGCATGCTCCCCAACCGCACGGGAACGTCGGCCTATCTCTCCGTGCTGGTGGTCCTGGCGACGATGGCCTTCGTCATGCCCGGCCTGATCGGAACAGACGGCACCTACACCGGGGGCCAGGAGATCCCGATCATCGTCTTCACGGTGGCGCTCTACGTCTTCTTCCTCTACCGACAGATGGGGGCGCAGCGCGGCGATTTCCAGGAGGTCAGCCAAGAGCCCACTCACCCCGCCGACGAGAATGCCGAGAACGCCAAGACGACACCGCGGACCAGCGTCCGTGAGATTCTCGCCGAACACCGTCGGGAGGTCATGGCGCGCTCGCTGATCCTGCTCCTGACCGTCCTCCCCATCGTCCTACTGTCCCACGACATGGCCACCCTGCTGGACGACGGGCTGGCCCGCGCCGGTGCGCCGGTCGCGCTCTCCGGTGTGCTCATCGCGATGGTCGTCTTCCTGCCGGAGACGATCACCACCATCCGGGCGGCCTATCAGGGCGAAATCCAGCGGGTCAGCAACCTCTGCCACGGGGCGCTGGTCTCGACGGTGGGGCTGACGATCCCCGCCGTGCTGACCATCGGCATGCTGACCGGCCAGCGGGTCGAGCTCTTCGAGTCGCCGACCAACCTGGCGCTCCTGGCGGTCACTCTGCTGCTGTCGGTGGCGACGTTCACCGGACGTCGGGTCACCGCGCTGCACGGCGCGGCGCACCTCATGGTGTTCTTCGTGTTCTGTCTGTCCATCTTCGCCTGACCGTCGGCAGGCCACGTCGCACTCGGCTCACGTCGACGGCGGACGCAGCCCCCTGATCACCGCAGTGAGCCCGAAGTCGAACTCGTGGTCCTGCCCGAGAGCGACGACCTCCCTGGTAGCCGCGAAAAACGACGCCGTCGGGTGGTCCGTCTCCGCGGCGTCCCCGACCTCCAGCACGATGTCACCGTCATCCCGCGCCGTCTGCTGCTCCAGTGTTGACCCGATGGTGTAGCGTGTCACCGCAATCAACGCCAGAATCGCGTCGGTGGTGCTGAAGCCGGCATCCTCGAGCACCGACAGCTGCCGCATCGCACGTTCCGGGGCCGGGCTCCTCGACCCCGTGGAGGCGACCAGACGTGCCCCGTCACGGACCGTGAGCATCGCCCGCCGGAAGCTCCGTGCGTAGCGTGCGAGGAAATCCTCCCAGTTCTCACCGTGTCTCGGCGACCGTTGCGTGTGCCACCGGCCCAGCACCGCGGCGGCCACGTCATCCAACAGGGCCGCCTTGTTCGGTACGTGATGGTAGAGCGCAGGTTGGCGGACCCCCAGATGCCCCGCAATGGCGCGAAGTGACAACCTGTCCAGCCCCTGGTCATTCAACACATCGATCGCCGCCTCGACGATCGACCGTTTATCGGTACGGGACGGGTAAGGCATGGAAGCGAGGGTAGCATGGGCTCCGCAACAAGATTATCAATGATAATCTTTACGCTAACACCGACTGAAAGGAACAGACATGGCGAAGAACGACTCCTGGACAGGCACCGTGACCGGAAAGTCCCGGGCCCTGCTGGACGGTGCCAACATGTACCGGCGGGTGACCGTGAGAACAGACACCGGAGCCACCAGAAAGACACGGGTGGACCGGCCCCTGTGGAAGGAGCTCCAGGCCGGCGACCGTCTCGTCAAGGAAAGGGGACACAAACCCCGTCGCCCCTGAGCCTCGACACCGGTACCGACACCGATGCCCTATGATGTCTCCCGGAAGCACCTGACCAACTGAATACCTGACCACCCACAGACACGGGGTGTCCCGGCGCGCAGCCACTGTGCTGCGCCGGGGCTGAGATCACACCCGCTGAACCTGACCTCATTCACATGAGCGGAGGAATGTCCTATGCCGCCCGTACCGGCGGTGGCGGTCGACCATGTCGACGTCGCCTACCCGAACTCCCCTGCCGTCCTGCAGGACGTGCACCTCACCGTCCCACCCGGAGACCATGTCGCCGTCATCGGCCGGTCCGGGTGCGGCAAGTCCACGCTGCTGCACCTCATCGGCGGGTTACTCACTCCGACGCAGGGCAGCGTGCGTGTCCTCGAGGACCTCCGGGACGACGCCCGCCTCAGCCACTGCGCCCTGATGCCCCAGGGCGACAGTCTGCTGCCCTGGTTCAGCGTGCGTGACAACGTCGCCGTCCCGTTACGTAACTCCGGCGTCGGACGCCGCGAAGCCCGGGCGCGTGCCACGGAGACACTGGCGTGGTGCGGCCTCGAGCACCACGCCCGCCGCCGTCCCGACCAGCTCAGCGGCGGCATGCGACAACGGGCGGCGTTGGCCCGGGCGTTGCTCGCCGAGAAACCCGTGCTGCTGGCCGATGAACCGCTCGGGGCGCTGGACGCCATCACCCGGGCGGAGATCCAGGACTGGCTCCACATGGTGCTCAGCGAACCACCCTCAGACGATGCCCGACGGGCAGCCACCACGATGATCATGGTCACCCACGACGTGGACGAGGCGTTGCTGCTCTCCCACCGGGTCATTCTCCTGGCGGACGGCCGGGTACGCGAGACGTGGCCGGGGTGGTTCGGGCGCCGTGGCGCCCGCCGCCGGGAAGACGTCCTCGCCGACCCCGAGTTCGCCGCAGCCCGGTCCGGCCTGCTGCGGGAGCTGGCGGGGGGTGGGCGGTGAGTACCCGTGTCCTCTCCTCCGTCGCGCCTCCCCTGGTCACCGTGGTCCTCGTCGCCCTGCTCTGGGTGGCGGCCACCTCGGGAACCCGGATCGAAGACTACGTCCTTCCCTCTCCGGTGTCGGTCGCCGCCGCGCTACGGGACAACTGGACGGGACGGCTGGCCCCGGCGACGTGGCTTACGCTGACCGAAACGCTGCTGGGCGTCCTGTGCGGAGTGGCGGTCGCCCTGGCCGTCACCGTCGCCGCTGGCTACCTGCCGCTGCTCAGCCGCGCACTGACACCACTGCTGGTGGCGTCGCAGGCGGTACCCACCATCGTGCTCGGCCCGATCCTGACGATCGCGCTGGGGTACGGGATGTTGCCCAAGGTGATTGTGGTCGCCCTGGTCTGTTTCTTCCCCGTGGCGATGAACCTGCTGTCAGGCATCGCCGGCGTCGACCGGCGCCTGGTCGAGACCATGCGCAGCCTGCACGGCAACCGCCGTGCGGTGTTCTGGCGGCTGCGGTTCCCGTCCGCCCTGCCCGCCGGCTTCGCCGGGCTCCGGGTCGCGGTGACCTACGCCCCTGTTGCCGCGGTGTTCTCCGAGTACACCGGGTCCACCGACGGTGTGGGGTACCTGCTGCTCCAGGCCATCCCCCGCCTGCAGACGGACTACGTCTTCGCTCTCGTGGTGGTGCTGACCGTCATGTCCGCCACCCTGTTGCTGCTGGCCACCGTGCTGGAGCGACTCTGCTGCCCCTGGGCGGCGCACTCCCCCTCCCCCTCACCGTCTCCGAAAGGTTCCCGATGAAAACCCTGGTCAGATCCGCCGCCCTCCTTGTCACTGTGGCCACCACGCTGTCGCTGACGGCCTGTGGCGGTGCAGAGGACGACGACACCGTCCACACCCGCGTTCTTCTGGACTGGAATCCGAACCCCGACCACCTGGCGCTCTACACCGCCGAGCACACCGGCGCCTACGACGACCGTGGTCTGGACGTGGAGTTCCTGCTGCCGGGAAACACCGCCGACGCCGCCAAGGACGTCTCCCTCGGACGGGCGGACCTCGCCGTCAGCTACGAGACCGACACGATCCTGGCCCGTGCCGAGGGACTGGACGTGATCAATGTCGGGGCGCTGATCCCCACGCCGCTGAACTCCCTGATCACCAAGGCCAGTTCCGGGATCACCGCCCCTGCCGACCTCGCCGGAAAGTCCGTCGCCACGTCGGGACTGCCCTCACAGCAGACCACCCTCAACTACATCGCGCGGAAAGCCGGCATCGACCCCGGGTCAATCACCATGCCCAACGTCCAGCAGAACCTCAACCAGGCACTGCTCAGCGACCAGGTGGACGCCATCTTCGGCGCCTACCCCAATATCGAGGGCGTCGAGCTCGCCCGGCGCACCGACGTCACCACGCTCACCGCCGCAGAGATGGGGGTGCCGTCGTCCGCGGAACTGGTGATCATCGCCAACCCCACCCGCCTCGCCGACGACGAGGCCTACGCCGACCGCGTCCGCAGTTTCCTCGCCGCGACCGCCGAGGGCCACGATGCCGCCCTGCAGGACGCCGATCTCGCCGTCGACGCACTCACCCCGGAAACCACGGGCGCCTACGACCCTGACCTCCTGGCGAAGATGGTCGACGCCACCCTGGACATCCTGAGGAAGGGCAACAGCGACGGCGACACGACCTTCGGCGTGCAGAACCCGCAGGCGTGGTCGGAGTACGCCGACTGGATGCGTGACAACGACCTGCTGGACGCCTCGACCGGCACCAACGCCCTGGTCAACGGCGCCGACGCCACCACCAACGACTACCTCCCGGAGTAGACCCTCCCCTGAGTAGCCTCATCCGCCCGGTCCTTGACCTCCTGCATCCTGGTCTGCAGTTCACGGAGGCCGGACTCGAGGTTGTCCTCGTCGACGCTGAACGGTTCACCGACCACCACGTGCACCGTCACCCGCCGGCCCCCCAGTCGGGGCCGTTCCCCCTTGGTCCACAGTTTCTGTGTCCCGGCGCACCCCACCGGCACAATCACCGCACCGGACTGCGCCGCCATGCGGACCGCACCGGACTTCACCTCGCCGATCTCCCTGTCGTGCCGGATCGTCCCCTGCGGGAAAACAGCGACCACCTCACCGTCTTTCAGCGCGTCGGACGCCGCGGAGAACGACTCCCTGCCCTTCCCCGGCGCCCGGTCCACGGCGATACCACCCAGTTCCACGAAGAGCCTCGTGATCCACCGGGTCGCGAACGCCTCCTTCTTCAGCATGTACCGGGGTTTACGGTCGCCACGGAGCTGGAGTGGTCCGCTGACGGGAATGACGTCGTAGTAGGCACGGTGGTTCGGCGCGATGATCACCCCACCGCGGAGCGGGATGTTGTCTGATCCGACAATCTCGAGCCGGATGTTCTGCACCCAGAAAATCCACAGGATCAGGTTCTTCGCCAGGTCGTAGAAGGACCGTCGACGTTGTCTCGGGGCGGGCCGCGTGCCGTCGGGGGTGGTGATGATGGCGCGTGCCGCCCAAGACATTTCATTCGACATGGGAAGTACCCTAGCCGTCGCTACGGACACCGGTGCCGGGAACCCAGAAGTTCCTCAGATATTCGTGACCGCTCCCACCGACGCGGACTGCACCAGCTTGGCGAACTTGCCGAGGACCCCGTGCAGACGCGGGTTCGGCGGCGGCTGCCACCCCTCCGCCCGCTGCGCCAGGGTCTCCTCGTCGACGAGGAGATCAATGGAGCGCGACGGGATGTCCACCCGGATCGGGTCTCCGTCCTCGATGAAGGCGATCGGCCCACCGTCGACGGCCTCTGGAGCGACATGGCCGATCACCAGGCCCGTCGACCCTCCGGAGAACCGTCCGTCCGTGATCAGCAGGACGTCCTTGCCGATGCCGGCGCCCTTGATGGCCCCGGTGATCGCCAGCATCTCCCGCATGCCCGGGCCACCCTTGGGCCCCTCGTAACGGATCACGACCACGTCGCCCTTCGTCAACTCACCGTTGAGCACCGCATCCATCGCCGGCTGTTCCTGGTTGAACACCCGGGCGGTGCCCTCGAACACCTCGGCGTCGAAGCCGGCGGTCTTCACCACCGCCCCTTCGGGCGCCAACGACCCGGTGAGGATGCTCAGCCCGCCGGTGGCGTGCAACGGTTCATCCATGCTGCGCAGGATCTTGCCGTCCGGGTCCGGCGGGTTGATCTCCGCCAGGTTCTCCGCGACGGTCTTGCCGGTCACCGTCATGCAGCTGCCGTCGATGAGCCCGGCGTCCAACAGTGCCCGCATGACCACGGGGATGCCCCCGACCTTGAAGACGTCGTTCATCACGTACCGGCCGAACGGCTTGAGGTCGCCGAAGTGCGGGACGCGGTCGCCGACATCGTTGAAGTCCTGCAGTTTCAGGTCCACGCCCGCCTCGTGGGCGATGGCCATGAGGTGCAGCACCGCGTTGGTCGAACCGCCGAGCGCCATCACCACGGCGACGGCGTTGAGTAGCGACTCCCGGGTGATGATGTCGCGGGTCGTGATGCCCTCACGCAGCAGGCCGACGACGGCCTCGCCGGAGCGGCGGGCGTACTCGGTCCGGTTGCGGTGGATCGCCGGCGGCGCGGCGGACCCCGGCAGGCTCATGCCCATGGCCTCGGCGGCCGAGGCCATGGTGTTGGCGGTATACATGCCACCGCACGCGCCCTCACCGGGGCAGACGGCGCGTTCGATGATTCCGACGTCCTCCTCCGACATCTTCCCGGCGCGGCACGCGCCGACCGCCTCGAAGGCGTCGATGAGCGTGACCTCCTTCTCCGTCCCGTCGGACAGGCGTGCCTGCCCCGGCATCGTCGACCCGTTGTAGAGGAACACCGACGACAGGTTCAGCCGTGCGGCGGCCATGAGCATGCCCGGGATGGACTTGTCGCAGCCGGCCATGACCACCGACCCGTCGAGTCGTTCCGCGGACATGACCGTCTCCACCGAATCCGTGATGACCTCGCGGGACACCAACGAGTAGTGCATGCCCTCGTGCCCCATCGAGATGCCGTCGGACACGGAGATCGTGCCGAACTCGAGTGGGTACCCGCCGGCGGCATGCACACCCTCCTTGGCGAAGCCCGCGAGCTTCTTCAGGGTGAGGTTGCAGGGGGTGATCTCGTTCCAGGAACTGGCGACGCCGATCTGTGGTTTGTCCCAGTCGTCGTCGCCCATGCCGACCGCGCGGAGCATGCCGCGGGCGGCGGTCTTCTCCAGTCCGTCCGTGACGTCACGGGACCGGGGTTTGATGTCTACTGCGTCTGTGTCTACTGCGTCTGTGGTGTGATCCATATCCCAACTCTAGTGGACACGTCTCTCCCCGCCAGCGCCACCGCTGACGGTGACGGCGAGCCGACCGTCCTGCACCTCCACGGCAAGATCCGTCAGTGCGTCGAGGACGAGGTCCGCGGCCTGGTTGCGGCCGAGCGCCTCAAGTTCGTCCCGCGGGTGGGAGGTCGCCACCGCGAGGACGCGGCCACCGGCGGCGCGTCCGGCACCTAACCCTGCCGGGGCGTCCTCGATGACCAGGCAGTCTGCCGGATCCACACCGAGTGCCTCGGCTGCCATCCGGTATCCCTGCGGGTCCGGCTTCCCGTCGGTGACGTCCTCGGCGGCAATCAGGTTCCCCGGGACGGGGAGGCCCGCCGCGCCGAGCCGCGCTCGCATCAGCGCCTGCGAACCCGACGTCACCGCCGCCCACATGTCGGCGGGCAGGGACGTGAGCAGTTCTGCCGCACCCGGCAGCGCGACGACACCGTCGACGTCGCCGGCTTCCTTCTCCTCGAGCCTCCCGGCCTCGGCGGCCACCTGGTCCGCCGGGAGGAAGTCGGCGATGGTGTCGGCGGACCGTCGGCCGTGACACACGGCGAGGACCTCGTCGGCGTCAATGTCATGCTCGGCTGCCCAGGCACGCCAGGCCCGGTTCACGGCCGGGGTGGAATCCACCAGGGTGCCGTCGATGTCGAAGAGGATGGCGGCGACGGTGAATCTGGAATCGGTGTTCATCAATGCTCCCGTGGGTGGCGTCAGCGTGGGTTCCGGCGGTGTGGCACGAGTCTACGGTCATACGGTCGGACACGGTGGCTCACACATAGCCCCGGTACCTGCTCGGCGAGACGCCGTGGTGCCGGGAGAAAACGTGGCCGAAGGAGCTGGTGGTGGAGTAGCCCAGATGCTGGGCGACCCTGGTCACCGGAACTCCGGCAAAGAGAAGTTGGCGGGCGATTCCCATCCTCATCGAGGTCCGCCACTGGCGGAATGCCCCGGCTCCGTCCGCATCGAGAGCTCCGGACAGCTCTGCCCGGGAGCACCCGAGATGCTCCGCCCACTGCGCCACGGTGCGTTCCGAGGACGGGTCCCGGCGAAACGTCTCCAGCAGTCGTGTCATCAGTCTGGAGTCCTGTACGTCCCCGTCACTCCCACTGGCCAGGTAGGCGTAGAAGAGTCCGTCCACCAGTGCCGTCTGCGTGGCGAAGAGCGGATCGTACTCCTGGGCCGATGCTCCGAGGAGGGCGCGTGGGTCAAGGCCCCCTGAGTCCAGTCGGACCGGCCCGCCACTGTGCTGTACCCGCCCTACCCGCGCCCCGACCGGCAGGACCAGGCTGCCACTCCCCATGTGCACGACATTCGGGATCCCGGCGGGAAGCCAGGCCAGGTCGCCCTCCTCCAGTTCCAGGCTCCCGCCACCGGCGGCCACCTGCGCGGAACCCCGGTGGACCCAGATCAGGACGTGCATCCTGTTGGTCCGTGGCCAGGTGGATCTCTGACTGCCGGCGCCCGTCGCCGGCAACTCGGCGCGTCCCGGGCTCCCCGACGACCGCACCTGCGCGGCGGTCATCCCCGCCGTCTGCCGGAAGAGCCGCGACAGAGCAGACGCCGACGACAACCCGACGCGGTGAGCTGCAGTCTCCAGCGTGATCTCACCGTCCTTACTGTCCTTACCGTCCTTCAACAACGCCTCCGCGGCCGCGACCCGTGCCCGTGCCCTCCACTGACCGACGGACAGAGACGTCTCGCTCCGGAACTGCCGGTTCAGGGTCGCCGGCGACATGTGGACCGCATCCGCCAGGGCTGCCACCGTCCCGGGGGACTCCGGGCGATCCAGGATGAGTTTCGCCGCGGCCCGCGCACCCGCCGAGGTCGGTAACGGCGGTCGGCCGAGTCCCGCCGTCGGGGCTACCGACGGACCACTCTCACGCAGATAGCCGAGACTCGCTGCAAACTGCTCGACGAGACTGCCGCACCACTGTCCCCCGACCGGGCCGGTGGACACCGTGCCGCTCACCGAAAACGGCAGGACGTCAGCGTCGCTGCACCGGAAGCCGACGACCACCGCGTCCGGCGCGCGATCAACCCGCACTCTGGCCCCCTGGTCAATCCAGATTCCCTGGCCCCCGCCCACGCGGAGAACACCATCTGCGCCACCTGCTCCAGTTCGCACAACGACCTGCGCGGAACCGGAGACGGTCCAGTAGAAGACCGGAGATTTCAGTTCAACAATATGCCTCATATGGTCAGTACGGCCCATGGGACTGACCGTACACTTGCCCACCGTGAGGAAAGTAAGCCTTAGCTACAGGAGGAGCACGGTGAGAACACAGGCATGGACACACCGCTGCGTCCCGGTCATCGTCGCGTGCGTGTGTGCGACGGGGCTGGCGTCGTGCGCGACAGAGACGGGCGGATCCGCAAGCACCTACAGCACAGCAGCGCAGTCCGCGGAGACCTCGGTGTCCGTCGAGCACGCCTTCGGCAACACCGAGGTTCCGGTTCGCCCTGAACGGGCCATCAGTTTCAGCCAGGCGTGGACGGATGCCTTCGCCTCCCTCGGGCACCCCGTGGCGACGGAGGTCGTCAGTACGCTCTTCGACTCTGGCGTGCCCTGGTCCACGGACGCTGCCGGAGAAACCATCGGGAATCCCGGTGGCGGTGCCGACGCCATCTCGTCCTTCGGGGTGGAGGAGATCGCCGCGAAGAACCCGGACGTCATCTTCGCCGGCTACGTCCCCGACCAGGAGACCTTCGACGCACTCTCCGCTATCGCACCGACGGTGGCCACGGTCGGGACCGGGAAAGTCGATGACTGGCGTGAGGTCACCACGGCCGCAGGCGACATCCTCGAGGACGCGGACGGTGCCGAGGAGGTCATTGCCGGCGTCGATGACCTGATGCACCAGGTCGGCGAAGACCACCCCGCAGTGGACGGTGCGACCTTCGCCTACGCCGCGTACGCCGAGGGCAGTTTCAGCGTGATCTCCTCGCCGGAGGACGCGGCGAACCGGTTCTTCACCGACCTGGGCATGACCTTGGCCGCCGAGGACATCCCCGGCACCGCAACCAACCGCGGGATCTCGGTGTCCGCCGAGAACATCAGTCTGCTCGACATGGACCTGCTGGCGTTGTGGGTGCGGGCCGACAGTCCCGACGGCATCGCCGGCTGGTCGGCACTGCCGTCGGTGGAACACCGTACCGCTGCCGAACTGGACTCGCCGGCCGCCACCGCCCTGGGTGCCCCGACAGCGCTGAGCATCCCCTGGCTGCTCGACCAGCTCACCCCCTACTTCGCCAACCTCTGACACCGCACTCCGGGAGGAGCACCTCATGACCGACCCCGCAGACCGAACCACACAGGACGCCAGGAACGTCACGTCCGTCCTCAACAGCACAGAGCACAGGAAGGGTCTCAGTGAACTGGTACTGAGCGTCACCTCGGTGAGCCACCGCCACCCGTGGCTGGCCCGCGTCACCGGCCATGTCGCCGGTCTCGCGGACACGACCGCCTGGGAGCACCCCAATCTCGCGGTGCGACTGGCGATCCCCGACCCCGGCGACGAGATCGGAGCACTCACCGGCCAACCCGACGTGTGCCGGAGGGTGTACACCGTCGCGGAGTTCGACCGGCGGTCGTCCACGGTGGCGATCGACATCGTGGTGCACGGCTCCGACTCCCCGATGATGTGCTGGTTGCGCGACCTTGTCCCCGGCGACCGTGTCCCCTTCGCCGGTCCCCGGCCCCATCCCGCCCCGTCCGCGGGTGCCGACGGCCGACGCATCCATCTTCTCGCCGATGGTTCGGCGTACCCGGCCGCCAGTGCGATCGCGAGGGCGGTGCCGGTCGACACCGTCACGCTGGCACTTCCCGACGCCGGCCCCGTCGATCGCTACGCCGGTGATTTTCCCGGCGCAACGCTCCACACGGCCGACGGTTCCTCGCCCACAGCCCTCGCTGACGTGATCGGCTCCCTGCCCTCGGACGGGTCAACCGTGTTCTGGGCCGCCGGTGAGCGCGAGGACATCCGGAGCGTGCGTCGCCATTGCCTGCGTACGCTGGGTTTGCGGAAGGAACAGGTCCAGGTCTTCGGCTACTGGCGACGTGGCAGGACCGGCACCCAGGCGGATCTGGCACGCTTGCGCGCTGCGGCCAGCTACCAGGCAGAGGGGCGGTCCTTCAGCGAAGCCGATGACTTCGACATCGAGATCTGAGGTCAGTTCTTCTCCACCCGCTGCTTGAGCACCTCCAGCGTCCGGCGCATACCGGCTTCAAGCTCGTCGGCGTGGCCGCCTGCTCCACCCAGCAGGAAGCGGGCGAAAAGATTGCTGACGGTGGTCAGCGACTCCGGAACCGGCCGGCGGAGAGTGAGTTCGGTCCCGCCGTCAGTGTCCTTGAGCTCGTACACCCATCTCGCCCCGCTGGTCACGGTGTCCCAGGACAGTTCCCGGTCCGGAGACACGGTACGAATACGACTCCGCGTCGGCCACACCACCACTTTCCGCCGGTTGATCCCGATGTAGTTCTGTCCCTCCCGAAGCCCACCGGGCGGGACCGGCACCATGGTGACGAGTTCGGGGCTGGCCGCCGCAAGGTTCCGGAAATCAGTGATCACCGACCAGACGTCCTGCGCCGGGGCATCGATGGTGACCGACGAGCTGAGTTCGCGCGCACTGTCGTTGTTTCCCATGGAATTTCTCCTGGTTGTGGTCTCTGCGGGCCGTGCCTGACCGCCCCAGTATCACAGTTCGTCGTGGAAACTTCCCGGGAACCGGAGGATCATGGGTGACATGACCACCTACGGCTGGAACGAACTGCTCCTCGACCAGATCGACTGGCACTGGACGCACCAGCTCCGGGCACGGCTCGAGGGACTCACCGACGAGGAGTACTTCTGGGAGCCTGTCCCGGACTGCTGGAACGTACGTCCACGAGGTACCGGCACCGCCCCGGTCCAGGCAGGTGCCGGTGAGATGACCATCGACTTCGCATTCCCCGCGCCGACCCCACCTCCGGTGACCACGATCGCCTGGCGGCTCGGACATGTCATTGTCGGTGTCCTCGGTATGCGCAACGCCTCCCACTTCGGCGCTCCGCCCGTCGACTACGACTCCTTCACCTACGCAGCCACGGCACAGGACGCTCTGGCCCAGCTCGATGAGCAGTACGCCGCCTGGAAGGACGGGGTGGCGTCGCTTGGCGAGGAGGGGCTCTCGCGCCCCTGCGGGGAGTCGGAGGGCCCTTTCGCCGAGGACCCCCTGGCGCGCCTCGTCCTGCACATCCACCGTGAAATGATCCACCACCTGTCCGAGGTAAGCCTGCTCCGCGACCTGTACAGGTAAATTACGTTCACGACAGGTGCGCTGTTAGCCTGAGTATGCCCGGCGGGCAGCCACTTTCACCATGCTGACATGCAGTGTTCCGTCGGTGTCTGATCCACTTCGACCGACTGACAGGACTGACTATCCATGGAACTTCTGCGCGACATCGTCATCGTGCTTCACCTCGTCGGCTTCGCCCTTCTCTTCGGCTCCTGGGCCGTCGAAGCCCTCGCCCGGCGGATCCGCATCACCTCCACCATGCACATCGGGCTCACCGTGGCTCTCGTCTCCGGACTCGCCCTCGCCGCACCGTGGGGCCTCGACGGAGACCTGAACTACATGAAGATCGGCATCAAACTCGTCGTCCTCATCGCCATCGGTGCCGTCCTCGGCATCGGGGCCGCCCGACAGAAGCGGGAGGGCACCGTCCCTCCGGCACTCTTCTGGTCGGCAGGTCTGCTGACGCTGGTCAACGCGACCATCGCCGTGCTGGTCTAGGAAATTGACTCCGTAGACAGGGGGCGGGGGTGCCGATCACGTACCACGACTGCGGTACGTGAAGATCCCATGTCTGCGGGATTCGCACCCTGGCCGGTCCCGAAACAATGGTCACATGACCAATCGACCGAACAACGTCAGCCACCAGCTGCGTGCGCCGGGAAAACTCCATGCCTTCAACCGCTACGAGTTGAAGTACCTGGTACCTGCTGAGCAGATCCCGGCCATCCGCGCTGAACTGAGCGAACGCATGGAACGTGACCCCCACGCCGGCCCTGACGGCTACGGTGTGTGGAGCGTCTACTACGACACCGACAAGCTGCGCTTCTACTACGAGAAGATCGAGGGACTGAAGTTCCGCCGTAAGCTGCGGATCCGCCGCTACGGCGAGACCGGCGGGGCCGATGAACCGGTCTCGGCCGACTCGATGGTCTCGGTGGAGATCAAGCAGCGGGTCAACCGGGTCACCCAGAAGCGCCGGGTCATGCTCCCCTACCACCTGGCGCTGGACCTGTGTGACCGCCGGAAGCGCGTCGAGTACCCGGGCGCCGACCAGAGTTTCATCGACGAGGTCCTCGACCTGGTGATCCGCCTTGACCTGCGTCCGACGGCCATGACCGGCTACCGCCGTGAACCGTACGTCGGAACGGACGCCGACCTCGGCCTGCGGGTCACCCTCGACCACCGCGTCCGCGGACGTGACCGTGACTTCGACCTGCGCTCCGAGGCCGAGAGCCGCTACATCATCCGACCCGACCTGGCCGTGATGGAGGTCAAGGTCAACGAACGTGCCCCGTACTGGGTGACGGACATGGCCGCCCGGCACGACATGCAGGTCCAACGGATCTCGAAGTACTGCCAGAGTGTCGAGGCCCACGGCCTGGCACCCCGGTCACTGTTCCACGCACCGGAGGACGAGCACGTCGACCCCTCCGCCCTCGTCCGCTCCAACTGAGAAAGAACCTCTTCCATGGATCTCGATTTCGGTCTCACCGACCTCTCCGGCACCTTCAGCGTCGCTGACGTGCTCCTGTCCCTCACCCTCTCGTTCGTCTGCAGTCTCGTCGTCGCCTGGGTCTACCGCAACACCCACAAGAACATCAGCTACAGCCAGGGCTACGTGCAGACCCTGATCATCCTCGGCATGCTGATCTCCCTGATCATGCTGGTGGTGGGCTCGAACGTGGCCCGGGCCTTCGCCCTCGTGGGCGCCCTGTCCGTCGTCCGGTTCCGGAACGCCATCAAGGAGACCCGCGACGTGGGCTTCATCTTCCTGGTGATGGGCATCGGCATGGCCTGCGGCACACGCTTCTACACACTGGCGATCCTGGCCACCGTCGTGATCTGTGCGGTCATCCTGGTCATGCACCGGTTCAACTGGTTCGCCCTGGACGTCCAGCGCCAGGTGGTCAAGCTGCAGGTCCCGGCCGACGGCGAGGACTACGCTCCCATGATCGACGACATCCTCATCCGCAACACCACCGAGTACGAGCTGATCAGCACCGAGAGTGTGCGCGGGGGCTCGCTGGTGGAGTACAGCTACACCGCCAGACTCAAGAAGAACGTCAAGGCATCCGACCTCATCACCGAGCTACGGGTCGTCAACGCCGGCCAGAAGGCCACCGTCCTGACCGGGTACGACCAGACGGACATGTGACATGACCCAGCCCACCAACACACAACGGACGCCGCTGCGTCACCGCCTGCCGGTGCGGCTGCGCCATCACTGGAAACTGCTCGTCGCAGCGGTGGCGGTGTGCGTGGCCATCGCCCTCGTGTTCGGGGCCAGCATGGTGCGTCCCTACATCACCTCCAGCCTGGTCTCGGAGACAGTGATCACCAACAACATTGAGGGCGAGTCCGACCTCCTCGACGACGGCGACCACACCATTGAGATCACCGTCAACCAGGCCGAGTACGACGACATGATCTCGACCTTCCAGAAGGAGGGTGAGAAAGACTTCATCAACGCCGACATCACCATCGACGGCACCCTGATCGAGGACGTGGGGCTCCGACTCAAGGGCAACTCCACGCTGTCGTCGTTGAGCGGCAACGGCATGGGGGCCGGTGGCGGCCGGGAGGGCGAGGACGGCCAGATGCCCGAGATGCCGGAGGTGCCGGAGGGCATGGCGATGCCTGACGGCCAGGAAGGCGGCGGCATGGGCGGCATGATGACCCAGCTCTCCGAGGACTCTCCCGAGGAGCTTCCCTGGCTGATCAGCTTCGACGAGTACGCGGAAGGACGGGCGTACCAGGGCATGACCGAGATCGCCCTGCGGCCCGCCGCCAGCGGTTCGGACGTGGCGCTCAACGAGGCGCTCGCACTCGAGATGACTGCGGAAAGCGAACAGACCACCCAGGACTACAGTTTCTCCACGGTGACGGTCAACGGAGGCGAGAGCGCCTCGCGCCTGGTCGTCGACACACCGGATGCCGCATGGGCCGATGAACTCGGCGACGGCGTGCTGTACAAGGCCCGGGCCGGCGGGTCCCTCGACTATCTCGGGGACGACCCGACGGATTACGAGGACTCCTTCAACCAGATCAACAGTGACGGTGGGTACGACCTCCAACCGGTGATGAGCCTGGCGAAGTTCCTCAACCGGTCCTCCGACGAGGAGTTCTCCGAGGACCTGGACGACTACGTCGACACCGAGTCCTTCGCGCAGTACCTCGCCATGCAGGAGATCCTGGCGAACAACGATGCGATGGACGGCCCGGGAAACAACTACTACCTCTGGTACGACACCACGGAAAAGAAGTTCACGATCCTGTCGTGGGATCTGAACATGGCCTTGTCCGGAATGATGGGCGGCGTGGGTGCCGAGGGCATGCCCCAGATGCCGCAGGACGGCGACATGCCGGAGCTTCCCGACGGTGCCCAGATGCCTGAGATGCCCCAGGGTGGCCCGGCACCGGGTGGCGACACCGGCGGTGGGGACCAGGAGATGCCGCAGATGCCCGACCGCGGGGACGGGGAGGACGGTGGACCCGGCGGTGGAAGTGACAGCAGTATCCTCAAGGAGCGGTTCCTCGACAACAACGAGTTCTACGCCATGTACGAGAGCGCCTACGCGGAGCTCTACGACCAGCTGATCGCCAGCGGATACGCCGCCGACACCCTCGACGACCTCACCACCCGTGCGGAGGACGCCGGAGACACCGGCGCAACAGCACTCGCGGAGTCGATCCGGTCCACCCTGGAGTCGCTCCCCGACACGGCTCCCGAACCCAGCTCCGGGATGGGCATGGGCGCACCCCCGGACGTCGAGACCACTGAGGCCTGACCTGGGCGTGCCGACGAGGTCAGCGCGTCACGTCGATGACGAGCTTTCCGTTGGCCTCCCCCGACTTCGAGACCTCCAGCGCCTCGGCGGCGTCCGCCAGGGGGAATGTCCGGTCGATGTGCACCGAGACCGCCCCTTCGGAGACCTTCTCCAGCAGGTAATGCAGGCGTCCGCCGTCCGGACGGACCCACACCCAGCGCCCGCCGTGCTCCTCGACCTCGCTGTCCGCGATCGAGACCAGGCGGTCTCCGCGCTCCTCCCCCAGCAGGGCGAGGCTCTGGTCCAGCACACCGCCGACGAAATCGACGACGGCGGTGATCCCGCCCGGCGCGATCTCACGTACCCGGTCTTCGAGTCCGTCGCCGTAGGCGACCGGCGTCACGCCCATCTCACGGAGCCGTTCATGGTTCTTCGGCGATGCCGTACCGATCACCGTGGTTCCGTAGTCGACGGCGAGTTGTGCGGCGATATGCCCGACCCCGCCGGACGCTCCGTGGATCAGTAGTGTGTCGTCGGGCGACAACTGCACCGTCTCGAGGGCGCGGAGTGCGGTGCCTCCCACCAGTGGAATGCTGGCGGCGGTGTCGATGTCCACGTCTGCAGGGATGACCGACGCCGATTCTGCAGGGACGGCGACATACTCCGCATAGGTTCCACCGTGGACGATTTCCTTGCGGGCATAGGCGGCAACCCGGTCTCCCACCGAGAATTCGGGGGTATCAGGCCCCGTCGCTTCGACGGTGCCGGCGACGTCCCACCCCGGGATGACGGGGAAGACGGCCTCCAGCATCGAATCGAGGCCGCCGGACATCACTTTCCAGTCGACGGGGTTCACGGCGGCGCGTTCGACCCGGATTAGGATGCTGCCGGGGCCTACTTTGGGCACCGGCACATCAGTGAGCTGCAGAATGTCAGGATTTCCGTATTCCGGGTAAGTCATGGCACGCATGTGTCAGCCAACAGGTCGGAACACCGTCGTATTCCATACCCCCTGGGGCACTACCCCCGTACCGGGCGCTGAACTGGGCATACCATGGTTGTTCCCCTACCCCGACCTCCACGCGGGCAGCGCCGCGCATCTCCTCGGTGAGCGCTGTATGAGCGTCGCGAGTACCTGAGCGACATTCCCCCCCCTCGTACCAGAGTCCCTTCGCCCCGTCCGCGAGGACAGGGGCGAAGGGACTCTGAAAGATATGTCAGTAGTGGGCGGGCGGATCACTGCCCGGGAAGGACTCTTCCTCCCACTGGTCCACACGACGCTCGGCAGATTCAGCACTTTCCTTGCCGGAACCGGGGCGCTCCGACTCGTCGTCCGCGACCTTCTTCAGGTCGGGGTCCACATCGTCACGGTCGTCGCGCTTCTTGTCGTCACTCATCGTGGCCTCCACTTCCCTTGTCTCTGGTCCACGTGTCGGATACCTTGCGCAGACCAGGATACGCGTCTCAGCGGAGTTCTTCCGCCAACGCGACGATGATCCCCTCGGGCCCCCGGAGGTAGCACAGCCGGTACGCGTCCTCGTACCGGACGATGTCACCGACGAGCTCGGAACCGTGCCCGACGAGTCGGCGGACGGTATCGTCCACGTCATCGACGGCGAACATGACCTGGCGCAGTCCCGGCGCCTCCACCGGCTCCGGTGCCTGCGCCGCAGGCCCGGGTTCCGGGCTCAGGTACCTGGTGAGCTCGATGCGTCCGTGACCGTCCGGAGTGTGCAGCATCGCGATGTCCGCGGTCACCCCGTCGATACCGCAGATCAGGTCCACCCACTCACCGTGGACCTGTGTTCTCCCGTCGACCTCCATCCCGAGTTCCCCGAAGAAGTCGACTGCCGCATCAAGATCCCGGACGACGACGGTGACATGGTCCATGCGCTGAAGTGCCATGGTGCCGAGCTTAGACCTGTGGACTCTCCCCGTAGACCCCCGTGGCTGTACGCAACGCCCCGTGGGCGAGGGGCTCCGCCATCTCCTCGTCTACTTCCCGCTGTACACCGGAAACGCGCTGCTCGCACCGTAGTCCTTCTCGCCGTAGGCGATCGGTGAATAAGCCTCGACCACCACGCCCCTGGCCTGGATGCGCAGTAGTCGATCAGGTCGCTCCCGAGGAAGTTGGAGACCCCGATGGACCGCAGTGTGCCTGCCCGGTAGGCCTCTTCCAGGGCGCGCCACGCTTCACGGTTGCCGTCGGCGTAGTCGCCGCCCCGGAAGTCGTCCCACGGTTGTGGGGCGTGGATCAGCATCAGGTCGAGGTAGTCCAGTCCCATGGTCTCCAGGGAACGGCCGATCGCGGCGACGGCACCGCCGTAGTCCTTGATCTCGGCGGCGAGCTTGGTGGGGACGAACAGGTCCCCACGTGTCACACCACTGGTACGGCCCCCTTCACCGACCCCGCGCTCATTGCCGTAGGCCTGGGCGGGTTCGATGTTGCGGTAACCGGCCTTCACCGCATCCCGGACGGTCTGGGGCTGCCTTGTCGTCGTCGATGAACTAGGTTCCCAGTCCCAGCGCCGGGATCGCCACGTCATTGGACAGGGTGTGGGTCTGGCTGTACGTCATCGGTTCTCCTTCGTCAGTGCGTTGTAGTGCTCGTCAGTGACCGGCTCCAACTACTCGTTGCCGGTGTCCTCACCCGGCACCTCAATCGCGAGGTGGGTGAACCAGGAGTCCGCAGTCGCCCCGTGCCGGTGCTTCACCCCTGCGGGGATGCTCACCACGGTTCCGGGGTGTCATGTGGCCTGCGCCTCCCCCTCTGCCTGGTACCAGCCGCTGCCGTCGGTGCACAGCAGGATCTGACCACCGCCGGACGATGCGTGGTGGATGTGCCAGTTGTTCCGGCTCCTGTTCACCGATCCCCGGATGCGTTCGTTGTACACGGACGGGGAGACGGTGGCCCGCACCGCCGCCTCCCAGTTACGCATGGAGGCGGCGAAGTACCCCGACGATTCCCGGCGGGCGAACCTGGTCGCTGAGCTCTCCGTGGGCGCCCCGGAACAGCACTTGGTGATCTGGACCGCCGCGGAGGGCTCCGTGACGCACCGGGCCCTGCAGCAGCTGCGCAGTCAGCTCTGATCGCCCACCGTGGGATGCGGGAGATACACCTGCGCGCCCGTGGCGAGGAATTCCTTGCTCTTGCGCTGCATCCCGACAATCGCCGCCTGAGCTTCGGCAGTGCCGTAGGTGTCCCGGATATCCTGCGAGATGCGCATGGAACAGAATTTCGGTCCACACATCGAGCAGAAGTGAGCCGTCTTCGCCGGTTCGGCGGGCAACGTCTCGTCATGGAAGTCCTGTGCGGTCACCGGGTCCAGTCCGAGGGCGAACTGGTCCCGCCACCGGAACTCGAACCGGGCCGTGGACAGGGCATCGTCGCGTGCGGTGGCACCCGGATGCCCTTTGGCCACGTCGGCGGCGTGTGCGGCGATCTTGTAGGTGATGACACCGGTCTTCACGTCGTCCCGGTTCGGCAGACCGAGATGCTCTTTGGGAGTCACGTAGCAGAGCATGGCGGTGCCGTAGCGGGCGATCTCGGTCGCCCCGATGGCCGAGGTGATGTGGTCGTACCCCGGCGCAATGTCGGTGACCAGCGGCCCGAGGGTGTAGAACGGCGCCCCATCGCACAACTCCTGCTGACGTTCGACGTTCTCGCGAACCTTGTGCAATGGGACGTGCCCGGGACCTTCCACCATGACCTGGACATCGTGCTCCCAGGCCCTGCGTGTCAGTTCGGCGAGGGTGTCGAGTTCGGCGAACTGTGCGGCGTCGTTCGCGTCCGCGATCGACCCCGGGCGCAGACCGTCGCCGAGGGAGAAGGCGACGTCATAGGCCGCAAAGATCTCGCAGAGCTCATCAAAGTGCGTGTAGAGGAAGTTCTCCTCGTGGTGTGCCAGGCACCAACCAGCCATAATCGATCCGCCGCGTGACACCATCCCGGTGACACGCTCGGCGGTCAGCGGGATGTAGCGCAGCAGGACGCCGGCGTGCACGGTCATGTAGTCCACGCCCTGCTCGCACTGTTCGATCACCGTGTCACGGTAGATGTCCCAGGTCAGTGCCTCTGCGTTGCCGTCGACCTTCTCCAGTGCCTGGTAGATCGGGACCGTGCCGATGGGGATCGGCGAGTTCCGGATGATCCACTCCCGGGTGGTGTGGATGTCGTTGCCCGTGGACAGGTCCATCACGGTGTCGGCACCCCAGGTCGCGGCCCACTCCAGCTTCGACACTTCCTCGCTGATTGAGCTGGTCACCGCTGAGTTGCCGATATTGGCGTTGACCTTCACCAGGAACGCCCGACCGATGATCATCGGTTCCGCTTCCGGGTGGTTGATGTTGAGCGGGATGATCGCGCGACCGGCGGCGACTTCGCTGCGCACCAGTTCCACGTCGCAGTTCTCCCGCAGGGCGACGAACCGCATTTCCGGGGTGACGACACCCCGACGTGCGTAGTGCATCTGCGTCACCGTGCGGCCCGGTGCCGCACAACGGGGTTCGGGACGTCGTCCCTGCCACTGCTGGGACGGTGCGCCGCGGCGCACGGCGGCCCGGCCGTCGTCAAGCAACTGTCGTTCACGGATTCGCTGGACCCGGGTGTCGCCGCGTGCCCGGATCCATTCATCACGCCAGGGGTCCAGGCCCTCTTCCGGAACGCTGCCCGGCCCGGCGGTCCGGTACACCTGCAGCGGCGGGTTGGGACTGCCGTCCGGGGAGGCCTCCTGGTGGATCTCGGTGACCGGGACCCGGATACCATGGTCTTCGATCCATCCGCGACGGTGCGCGGGGTGCTGCTGGACAGGGGTGGACGGGGCAGACGGAGTAGACACAGCTACGCTCCTCACTTCCTACGCCGGTATCAACCGGATCAGGTTCGACGGTCCCGGACGATCACAGTCCGGTCTCAGCCCCTCGTGGGGCACCCGTGTGGACGCCTCATGCCTACCACGGCGGCACAGCACCTGCAATCGGTCAACGCTCAGCGTTGCTCAGAGCATGGCTACGACACCATTGATGACCAGCGTCACCGCACCGGCGAATGCCAGCAGCGTGGCGAGCTTCCTCGTCCCGTCGCTGGAGAGCCGGTCGTAGAGTCTGTCGCCGAACCAGGCTCCGACGAAGATCGCGGCGACGGCGAGGATCCACAACCAGGCGGGCAGGCCGCCGACGTCGACGCCACCGAAGATGACGATCTTGAGCACGAAGGACAGCAAGTTGGCGACGACGATCACCGGGTGCAGTGTGGCGACGAAGTCGCGGTAGTCCCAGCCGGTCAGGCGCGCGTACACGGTGAACGCAGGCGCCGCGATGCCGGCGACGGTGCTCATGAACCCGCCCGCAGCTCCGGCCAGCACCATGGGGACGACGGCTCGTTCCGACACCCGCGCCGTGTCCGGCTGGAACAACGTGACCGCCAGTGCGGCGAGGACCAGGACACCGACGGTGACCAGCAGCCAGGGGCCGTCGATGAGCAGGACGACGAACGCTGCCGGCAGCGAGCCGAGGAACAGTCCCCCGGCAAGACAGCTGAAACGTCGCCAGTCGGTCTTCGCCCGCACCGCCCAGGCGTTGTTCACCGCGTTGATCGTGGACAGTCCGTTGACCACGGTCACTCCCGCCGCCGGGCCCAGCGCCACGGAGAGCACCGGGCCGGCGACCAGACCGACGCCCATCCCGGTGATGCGTTGGAGCACCGCTCCGACAAGAACGGCGAGTATCAGCACGATCGCGACGGTGGACACAACCCCCGAGCATAAACACCGTGGGCACGCCGGTACGTCGGCAGGCCTGCCGTCCGTGGTCGCCCGTCCCCGAGAACGTTTCCCCCTGTGCGATATGCTCAGGGTGTACTAAGTGTTCTCCTGCCCGTTCCCCGTTGCGACCGAAAGAAGAACGAATGCTCTACGATGTCCCGAAGCCGACCGAAGCCCTGCTGATCACCGGTGGCATGATCGCGCGTAAACCCGACAACCCCTACCGTGTCGTCATCGGTGGCGGTGCCTGGTCCGTCCCGGTGCTGCACCGTGTCCAGCGCTTCCACATCGGCGCGAACACCGTGAACATCGCGGTGCGTGCCCAGTCGAAGCAGAACGTCGACGTGGACGTCGAGGCCTCCGTGGTGTTCTCCGTGACCGCGGACAAGAACAGCGTGGTCGAGGCTGCGAACAGGTTCCTGGGTGTCGATCAGGGCCAGATCGTCTCCACCGCCCAGGACATCTTCTCCGGCGAGACCCGCGCGATGATCGGGCAGCTCACCGTGGAGGAGATGATCTCCGACCGCACGGCGCTGGCCAGCCAGGTGCTCTCCAACGCCGAGCCGCGCATGCTGCGCTTCGGCTGGCAGATCGACAGCTTCCAGATCAACTCGATCAGCGACCCGAACGGCTACATCCAGGCCCTCTCCGCCCCGGAGCTGGCCCGCGTCCAGCGTGAGCGTGCCGTCGCCGAGGCCCAGCGGGACGCCGAGATCGCCGAGGAGCAGCAGAAGTCCGAGCGTCGCAAGTCCGACTTCCAGCGGGAGACGGACACGAAGGTCGCGGAGAACACCAAGGAGATCGCCGCCGCCAAGGCCGAGGCCAACGCCGCGGGTCCGCGTGCTGAGGCCGAGGCCCAGGAGCAGGTCATCGCCGCACAGGCCGCCCTGGCGCGTCGCCGTGCCGAGACCGACCGTGAGGTCGCCGAGGAGCAGGCCCGTCTAGCCGAGTCGCAGGCCGCGCTGCGTGAGCAGGAGCTAGTCTCTGAGGTCATCAAACCGGCGGAGGCGGAGGCCGAGCGCACCCGGATCAACGCCGAGGCGAAGGCTGCGGCCTTGCGGACCGAGGCCGCGGCAGTGGCGTCCAACAACGGCGTGATCCTGGACAAGCAGGTCGTCGACCAGCTTCCGGAGATCTTCTCCGCCATGGCGGAGGGCCTCACCGGCGCGAACCTCACCATGGTCGGTGAAGGGCAGGACCTGACCAAGCTGCTCGGCCAGTTCGCCGCAGTGATCCCGAACCTACGGGAGACCGCTGCCGGGTCCCGGGGTGGCGAGGTCGCGACCACCGAGTAGGTGCGCGTAACCCAGGTGCCGAAATCGGTCGATGCCGAGCCTCTCGGCATACCGTTTTCGGCACCTGAATCACGCCATGAGGTCGACGGCGGTGATCAGCCGGCGGCACGCCCGGACAAAGAGTGCCCCCTGTGGGACTCGAACCCACACTGTGCCGATTTTAAGTCGGCTGCCTCTGCCAATTGGGCTAAAGGGGCGTACTTCCCGGGCCGTCTAGCTGTTGCGCTCGATGACCTCGGCCAAGATACCGTCCAGGATATCTTTCTCACTGACGGTGATCGACGTCAGCCCCTTGTCCAGGAACCGGGAGGCGAAGGCGTCGATCACGATCGCACCGCCACCGATCACGTCGGCACGCCCCGGGTGCATCGCCGGGTGCTCCCGGCGCTGCTCCACCGTCTCGCCCAGCAGAGAGCGGGCCGTCGACCGGAAGCCCGCCAGGTCAATCTCCGACATGTGGGTCTTCTCCGGGTTGTATTCGGTGAGCCCCTGCTGAATTGCCGCCACGGTCGTCACGGTGCCTGCGACACCCACGACGCGGGTCACACTGTCGAGGTCCACGTTCTCCTCCACGGTGGCCATCAGAC
Organism: Corynebacterium sp. USCH3; assembly: GCF_037619475.1. Classification (NCBI taxonomy): domain Bacteria; kingdom Bacillati; phylum Actinomycetota; class Actinomycetes; order Mycobacteriales; family Corynebacteriaceae; genus Corynebacterium; species Corynebacterium sp. USCH3. The sequence continues at coordinate 515,296 of NZ_JAQPZT010000003.1, read as the reverse complement.
CGTCCACGTAGGCCCGGGCCTCGGCGATCTCCCCGTCGGTGGGCGGCACGGTGTGCAGGTAGCGTTCGGTGAGCCGCACGCAGCCCATGTCCGCGGAGTACGCCTGACCGCTCCCCTCCCCGTAGGCGTCGACGACGAACTCGGTGGATCCCCCGCCCAGGTCGATCACGCAGATGTGCCCGTCGGTGGAGTCCATGTCGGCGACGGCCCCGGCGAAGGACAGCTGTGCCTCGCGTACACCTGTCACGACCTCCGCCTGCACACCCGGGGCCACGCGCCCCAGGTGACGACGGGTGATGGCGAAGAAGTCCTCACGGTTCTCTGCGTCGCGGGTGGCGGACGTCGCCCCCATCATCACGTCGGTGACCCCGTTCATGATCATCCGGTCGGCGTAGATGCCCAGCGCCTCGTCGACACGGTCGAGCGCGGCGTCGGCGAACCGTCCGGTGGCGTCCACACCCTGTCCGAGTCGGACGATGATGTTGTCGCGGTTGATCTCCCGCAGGCTCCCGTCGTCGAGGACCTCGCTGATCAGCAGACGGATCGAATTCGTGCCGCAGTCGATGGCGGCGAAGGTGCCGGTCACTGGTCCTCCTCGTCAGAACGGTCATAGGTCATCTCGTCGACGTGTTCGTCGAACGCCACCTCAATGGACGTGCCGAGGTCCTCCGGAGTGGGCCAGTCGGCGGGGATGGCGGTACCGGAGAGTTTCGGGGTGTGCGCCGCAGCAAGCGCCACCGCCTCGGTACCCAGGCGCACCCGCGAAGGACCCTCCGCCAGCGCGTAGGCGATCAGCACGTGCAGGCACTTCACCCGGTCCGGCATACCGCCGCCGGAGAAGTCCGTGCCCAACGACTCGATGGCGTCGCGCTCCGCCAGGTAGTGCTCGTGGGCCGCCTGGTAGTCGGCGGCGAGCTCGGCGTCCTCCCGCAGGCGGGCCTGCATCGTGCGCATCACGCCGGCGACCTCCAGGCGGGACGCCTCGGCGGTCAGCCGCGGATCGGTGAGGTAGTACAGCGTGGGGAACGGTGTGCCGTCCGGCAGGCGCGGGGCGGTCTTGACCACGGCCGGCGCCCCGTCCGGGGTGCGGTAGGAGACCTCGATCGCACCACGGATCTTGCGTCCGAGCTGGCGGGACATGGTCTCGTAGTCGGTCTCGCTCACGGTCACTACTGTGCTCCCTGCTGTTGTTGCTGCTGCTGTTCCTGCAGTTCACGCTGCAGGTCGGGGTCGCCCTCCTGGGCGGGCGCCTCGGGCTGGTCCGGGTCAATCGGCAGATTACCGGACTCACCGTCACGACGGCCGCCCTGCCCCGGCTCACTGTCGCCGTCGCTGTCCCCGTCCTCGTCGGGCGTGGCGACGGAGCCCCACAGCTGGGTGTACCAGGGGTCGGGCTCGGAATCATCGTGTTCCACGCCCGGGTCGGTCGGCGAACTGGTGTTGATCCGCGGGTCCATCAGGCGGAAGGCGGACTCCCCCGGCTCCACGACCCCGAGGCGTGTCCGGGCCTGTTCCCGCACGTAGGCCTCGCTGTTGTACCGGTCGAGCTCGGCGTTGAGGTCATCACGCTCCGCCAACTGCCGTTCGATGGTGGCGTTGACCTCCGCCAGCTCGGCACGCTGCTGGAAGTAGTTGCGCAGCGGTGTCGCCACGGACAGGGCGACGAACGCCACCACCAGGATCACCGCGACGGTGACCAGGGGGTTCATCTTCTTCGGGAGTTCGACGAAGGACCGCGCCAACTTCCGCGGCGCCTGCCGTACCTGCCGCTGCCGCCGGTCGCGTTTCTCCACGGACCGTGGTCGTGGCAGACCGGGGCCGTCGGTACGTGCGCTGTCGCGCTCGTCCGACGGCCTCGTGTCGTCCCGGTCCCTCCGGTCGCGTGTACCCATGGGGACCGATTCTAGCCCGTTGCCCCGGGACTACTTCGCAGTGAACCGCGGGAACGCGGATGCACCGGCGTAGACCGCGGCACCTTCCAGGTAGCTCTCGATGCGCAGCAGCTGGTTGTACTTGGCCACGCGCTCGGAGCGTGCCGGGGCACCGGTCTTGATCTGGCCGCAGTTCAGCGCGACGGCCAGGTCGGCGATGGTGGTGTCCTCGGTCTCACCGGAGCGGTGGGACATCATCGACTTGTAGCCGCTGTTGTGTGCCAGGGCGACGGCGTCGAAGGTCTCGGTGAGGGTGCCGATCTGGTTGACCTTGACCAACAGGGCGTTGGCGACGTCCTCGTCGATGCCGCGGCGCAGGCGCTCCGGGTTCGTGACGAAGAGGTCGTCGCCGACGAGCTGGACCTTGTCGCCGATCTCGGCGGTGAGCTTGGCCCAACCCTCCCAGTCGTCCTCGTGCAGCGGGTCCTCGATGGAGACCAGGGCGTACTCCTCGACGAGTTCGCCGTAGACCGTCGCCATCTCCTCGGCCGTGCGCTTGCCGCCCTCGAAGTTGTAGTGGCCGTCCTCGTAGAACTCGGAGGCGGCGACGTCGAGCGCGAGGGCCACGTCCGTGCCGAGGGTGTAACCGGCGGCGGAGATCGCCTCGTCGATGACGTCCAGTGCCGCACGGGTGGAGTCGACGGAAGGGGCGAAGCCACCCTCGTCACCCAGGCCGGTGGACAGTCCCTTGTCCTTCAGCACCTTCTTCAGGGAGTGGTAGACCTCGGCGCCGATACGCAGGGCCTCGCTGAAGGTCTCCGCACCGATCGGGGCGATCATGAACTCCTGGACGTCCACCCCGGAGTCGGCGTGGGCACCACCGTTGAGGATGTTCATCATCGGCACCGGCAGGACGTGGCCGTTGGGGCCACCGACGTAGCGGAAGAGCTGCAGGCCGGCGGACTCGGCGGCCGCCCGGGCCACGGCCATGGAGACACCGAGGATGGCGTTGGCGCCGAGACGGGACTTGTTGGGGGTGCCGTCCAGTTCGATCATGGCCTGGTCGACGAGGCGCTGGTCGTCCGCCTCGATACCGACGAGTGCTTCGTCGATCTCGTCGATGACGTTCTTCACTGCGCCGAGGACGCCCTTGCCGAGGTAACGGTCACCACCGTCACGCAGCTCGTGCGCCTCGTGCACGCCGGTGGAGGCACCGGAGGGCACGGCGGCCCGTCCGACGGAGCCGTCGTCCAGACCCACCTCGACCTCGACTGTCGGGTTACCACGGGAGTCCAGGATTTCGCGGGCGATGATCTGCATGATTTCGGCCATGTGGGTGTCAGCCTCCTCGGCTGGAGAAGTCGGTGGGATGTCAGTCACCATCATACTGCCCTATCGGCACCGTGTCCGTCAGGAGACCGGTCAGGCCGCCTGACCCAGCGCGTAGTTCGCCGCGGCGTCCCGCACCGAGATCATGTACTCCTCGGAGCGGTTGTAGCTGAACAGTGCCCGACTCCACCCGTCGGCGGTGTCCAGGTCCCGCTCATGGCCGCAGAGCAGACGTCCGGCGGCGGCCGCGGCGTCGCCGATGTCGTGGGGGTCTCCCCCGGCGCCGTAGATCCCCCAGGATTCGGGGAGGAACTGCATCGGTCCGACGGCACGGTCGTACTCCGGGTCCCCGTCGAGTTCACCGTTGTCGGTGTCCGGGATCTCCATGAAGTCGCCGGACCCGTCCAACCGTGGCCCGATGATGCGACCGCCGTCCTCCCCCACCCCGTAGGTGCCGTGGTGGGACTCGATGAACCCGATGCCCGCCAGGGTGTTCCAGGCGATGTTGCAGGACGGGAACTCCGTCGCCGCGGTCTGGGCGCCACTGACGTAGCCGGCGAGGTGGTCTTCGGGCATCGAGAGTGACTCGGCCGTGGCGGCGAGGTCGTGCACGGTGGCGGCGCGCGCCGGCGGCACGTCCTCCGGCACCGGGACGCGCTCCTCCTCGGGCTCCTGCTCGTCGACCAGGAACACCCCGACGACGATGACGACGAGCAGGACGGTGGCGACCAGGCCGAGGAAGCCGCCGCACCCGGCGCGGCCGCTCGGACGGGAGCCTCGGGACACGTCCGTCACGTCCCCTCCGCGAGGCAGAGGATCGCCGACAGGGAGGCGACGGAGAGCTGGACGTCACGCCCTTCCACGGTGACCACGGCCATGTCCGGGTAGGGGCGCTCCCCGACGACGAGGCGGGCCCCCGGCGCGATGCCGTTGTCCTGCAGGTAGCGCAGCAGTGCCCCGTCGCGGTCACTGATCCGGTCGACGAGCAGTCGCTGGCCCACACCCGCCTCGGAGAGTGGTTCGGTGTCCGGGACAGCGATCGCCCCGTCCGGGTCGGGAATGGGGTCACCGTGGGGGTCGCGGACGGGGTGCCCCATCGCCGCGTCGATACGGGCGATGAAGGTGTCGGACACGGCGTGTTCGAGGACCTCCGCCTCGTCGTGGACCTCATCGACACCGTAGCCGAGCTCGCGCAGCAGGTAGGTCTCGATGAGCCGGTGGCGGCGGACCATCTGCAGGGCCAGTCGCCGACCGTCCTCGCTGAGGGTGATGTCACCGTAGGGCGCGTGGACGACGAGCCCTTCGGCGACGAGCCGCTTCACCGCCTCCGACGCGGTGGAGCGGCGCTGCCCCAGCTCGTCGGCGAGGACGGAGAGGGACGCGCCGCTGCGGTCCCACTCCTGGAGATCGTAGATCTTCTTGAGGTAGTCCTGCGACCGGTCCGGCAGATCGGTGACATGCATGGCGGTGAGTCTACCCCAACTCCCCCTGTGCTCCACGGCAACGGCCCCACCGGCACCGTTGCGGGTAAAACGGCATGAAGTATAGAGTTCGCGTTGTTGAACTTATCTCATCGCCCATGGAGAACTTCTGTGATCCCGACTATCCGCGGAACCGCCGCGACAACCGCTTCCGTCCTTCTGGCCGGCGGCCTCGTCGCCTGCTCGTCAGGTGACACAGGCAGCACAGGCAGCACAGGCGGTGACGTCCCCGAGGTCCTCGCCACCTTCACGATCCTCGCCGACATGGCACAGGAGGTCGCCGGGGACGCCCTCGAGGTCTCCTCGCTGACCCGCCCCGGCGCCGAGATCCACGGGTACGACCCCACCCCGGGGGACATCCGCACTGCCGCCGGCGCCGAGGTGATCCTCAGCAACGGCCTGGGACTGGAGAACTGGGTGGACAAGCTCACCGCCGACTCCGACGCCACCCGCGTCACCGTCACCGAGGGCATCGACCCCGTCCCGATCGACGGCACCGACGAACCCAACCCCCACGCCTGGATGAGCCCGGTGCTGGCGACGGTCTACGTCGACAACATCGTCGAGGCCCTCAGCGACTTTCAACCGGCCGACGCCGACACCTTCCGGGACAACGCCGAGGCCTACAAGAGACAGCTCGACGAGGTCCAGAACGACCTGACCGAGGGACTGTCCCACCTGCCGGAGAGTCAGCGTGCCCTGCAGACCTGTGAGGGCGCGTTCAGCTACCTCACCCGGGACGCCGGCCTGGCCGAGAGCTACATCTGGCCGGTGAACTCCGACGCGGAGATCACCCCCGACCAGATCCGTACCGCCGCGTCCTTCGTCGACGACAACGACGTCCCCGCGGTCTTCTGCGAATCCACCGTGGACCCGGGGCCGAAGGAGCAGCTCATCCGGGACACCGGCGCGCGCGACGGCGGCACGCTCTACGTCGACTCCCTCACCGAGGCCGGTGGCGACGCCCCGACCTACCTCGACCTGATCCGCTACGACGTCGACACCATCGTCGCGGGCATGCGGGGCGACAGCTAGTGGGACACGCCATCACCCTGCGGGACGTGTCGGTGAGCTACGGGACGGTCCGCGCACTCGACAACGTCTCCCTGGACCTGGACGCCGGCGCCGTCCACGGACTGGTCGGCATGAACGGGTCCGGCAAGTCCACCCTGTTCGCCACCCTCACCGGTGGCGTCCGCCCCGACACCGGGACAGTCACCGTCACCGGCAGCACCGCCTACGTGCCCCAGTCGGAGAAGGTCGACTGGACCTTCCCGGTGAGTGTGCGCGACGTGGTGATGACCGGTCGCTACGGGCACATGGGCCTGCTCAAACGTCCCCGCCCCGCCGACCGGAAGGCGGTGGACGATGCCCTGGCCCGCACCGACCTGACCGCACTGGCCGACCGTCAGATCGGCCAGCTCTCCGGCGGCCAGAAGAAGAGGACGTTCGTCGCCCGCGGGCTGGCGCAGGACGCCGGTGTCGTCCTGCTCGACGAACCGTTCGCCGGGGTCGACACGGTCAGCCAGACGACGATCAGCGACCTGTTGCGTGCCATGGCCGGGGACGGACGCTGCGTCCTGATCTCCACCCACGACCTCGGCTCCGTCCCGGAGCTGTGCGACACGGTCACCATGTTGCAGCGCACCGTCGTCGCCCACGGCGCCCCGGCGGACGTCCTCACCACCGGCAACCTCCTGTCCACCTTCAGCACACCCGGAGAGGGGAGATAATGTCCGACCTTCTGTGGCTCCTCGAACCCCTCGAGTACGGATTCATCCAGCGCGCCCTGCTCGTGGCCACGGTCACGGCCGTGATCGCGGGCCTGCTGTCCTGCTGGCTCGTGCTCATCGGCTGGTCGTTGATGGGCGACGCGGTCTCCCACGCCGTCCTGCCCGGGGTGGTGGTCTCCTACATCCTCGGCTGGCCGTTCGCCGTCGGCGCCCTAATCGCCGCGCTGCTCGCCGTCGGCATGGTCGGGGCGGTGGGGCAACGCACCACCTTGAAGGGCGACACCGCCATCGGGGTCATCTTCACCGCGCTGTTCGCCCTCGGGCTCGTCCTGGTCTCGGTGACCCCGGCAGGGACGAACCTGCAGGAGATCCTCTTCGGCAACCTGCTCGGCATCTCCCGGGAGTCGCTGGTCCAGGTCCTCCTCTTCGGCGCACTCGCCCTGGTGATCATGCTCGTCATGCGCCGCACCATCACCGCCTGGGCCTTCGACCCCGATCATGCCCGCATCATCGGGATGCGCACCGGCGCGATCCGGTGGACGGTGATGGTCTGCCTCGCCCTGGTTGTCGTGGCCTCCATGCAGGCGGTCGGCGTGATCCTCGTCGTCGCCCTGCTCATCACCCCCGGTGCGACGGCCTACCTGCTCACCCGGCGGATCGCCCGGATGATGCTCATCGCCCCGGCCGTGGCGTGGGGCAGCTCGGTGGCCGGGATCTGGCTGAGTTTCTACGAGGACATCTCCGCCGGCGGCGCGATCGTGCTGGTCCAGGCCGGGGTCTTCCTGCTGGTCTACCTGTTCGCCCCGCGCGAGGGACTGGTGACCACGGCGGTGCTGCGACGCCGTCGCGCTACTTCCCCCACCCCTCGGAGTTCCCCCCGAAGCGGTGCTCCAGCTCACGACGGAACGTCTCCACCGCGGTGATCAGCCGGTTGTCCGAGTCGCCGACGTTGTCCCGCTCCAGGCCGATCATCGGGAACCGGATGTCCGTCGGGATCTCGGAGTCGTGCAGGCCGTTGCGACGAGCCAGGATGATGACCTCCTCGGCTGCCGCGAGCGCAGACGGTGCAGACGGTGCAGACGGTGCAGACGGTGCAGACGGCGACGGGGCCGTCACCGCGGCGAAGGTCCCGGCATGGGGCTCCTCACGGTGTGTGGCCTTCTCCTTGTAGGCCGGCTTACCCTCCTTCTCCCGTCCTTCGGCCCACAGACGGTCCTGCTCGTCACGGGACACCGGACGCTCCACGTCCTCGAAGAGGTACGGAGCCCGCGAGCGCATCTTCGCCACGAACGCGCCGGCGACGTGCCCGATGTCGAACGCGCCGCGCCGGTTGGCGATCTCGGCGTGGAAGAGCACCTGCAGCAGAATGTCCGACAGCTCGGTGCACAGCTCCTGCTGGTCGATGCCGGACTCGTCCTCACCGGGCTCCACCTGGGAGATGACCTCAGCCAGTTCCTCGGTCTCCTCCCGCAGGTAGGCCAGCAAGGAGTGGTGGGTCTGGGACTGCTCCCACTCCCCCTGCCGCATCGCCCGGGTCATCAGCGCCACGGCATCCTCGACCTCGTCCATCACCGACGACGGCACCTCGGTGCGCGAGGTGCGTCGCAGTCCTGCCACCGCGGCGGTGTGGTCGTCCGTGCCGACGATCTCCCCGTCCACGACGCCGCCGCCCGAGTAGTCCACGGCCGCCGGTTGTTGCCCGGTCGTCGCAGCCAACGCCGTGTCCGACGGCGCCTCGATCTCCCGGTCACCGGCCATCTCCATCAGCAGACTCGGTGCCTTGACCAGCGCGTCCCCGCGCTCGAGCCGTTCCATGACCGCGTCATTGGCGAGGTCGGTGGTGACGATCACCTCCGTGTCGTCCACCGTGTGCCCGCCGAGGTCGGCGATGACCCAACGGATCCGTACGGGCACCTCCTCGGTGTAGCAGACGTCATCACCGAGCAGCGGTACCGCCTCCACAGGCAGCATCGCGGGGAACCTGGGATCCAGCAGCACGACTGACATGGAGGTCAGTGTACCGGGTCACCGTCCGGTCTCAGCGGGTAACCGGCTCCGTGTGTCCGGCCACCGCCGTGACGTCGCGTCGCGGCACGCCCGCCAGGTCGGTGAGCACGTTGGCGCACCACTGCACCAGGTCGAGGTCGCGCAGGGCGACGGCACGCATCCCTGACCCCTCCTTCGGCACCGGGACCAGCACCGTCTTCGGTGTCGCACGGTAGGTCGCCGCGGGAAACAGCCGCTTGAGCCGCACCTGTCCGGAGTCCGCCAGCGTGATCGGGGAGAAACTGATCTTCGCCCCGGTCTGGATGACCTCGGTGACGTCCAGGTCCCGGCACACCATCCGCAGGCGTGCCACGACCACCAGTCGCTGCACCTCCTCCGGGATGTCGCCGTAGCGGTCCCGCAGCTCCTCCAGGACCTGCTCCAGGGCACCGTCGTCGGTGGCCTCGGCGAACTTCCGGTAGGCCTCCAGACGCAGCCGCTCGCTGGCGATGTAGGTCACCGGGATGTGGGCGTCGACCGGCAGGTCGATCCGGATCTCCCGACGCTCCGCCGTGTCCGAACCGTCCACCGTCTCCCCGTCCGCCATTGCGCGGAAGGCCTCGACGGCCTCACCGACGAGCCGGACGTAGAGGTCGAAGCCGACCCCGGCGATGTGGCCGGACTGCTCGGCACCCAGGACGTTGCCCGCCCCGCGCATCTCCAGGTCCTTCATCGCCACCGCCATGCCGGCGCCCAGGTCGTTGTTCTGCGCGATGGTGGTCAGCCGGTCGTAGGACGTCTCGGTGAGCGTCTCCCCCTTCGGGTAGAGGAAGTAGGCGTAGGCACGCTCACGCGAGCGCCCGACGCGTCCACGCAGCTGGTGCAGCTGGGACAGTCCCATGTGGTGGGCGTTCTCCACGATCAGGGTGTTGGCGTTGGCGATGTCCAGCCCGGTCTCCACGATGGTGGTGCACACCAGCACGTCGAACTCCCGGTCCCAGAAACCCTGCACGGTGGTCTCGAGCTGTTCCTCACTCATCTGGCCGTGCGCGACGACCACCCGGGCCTCCGGCACGAGCTGCCGGATCCTCGAGGCGGTGTCCTCGATGCTCTTGACCTTGTTGTGGACGTAGAAGACCTGCCCGTCGCGCAGCAGCTCCCGACGGATCGCCGCCGCCACGTGCTTCTCGTCCTGCGAGCCGACGTAGGTCAGCACCGGATGCCGGTCCTGCGGCGGGGTGAGGATCGTCGACATCTCCCGGATGCCCGCCATCGACATCTCCAGGGTCCGCGGGATCGGGGTGGCCGACATGGTCAGCACGTCGACGTGGGTACGCAGCGACTTGATGTGTTCCTTGTGCTCCACACCGAAACGCTGCTCCTCGTCGACGACGATCAGCCCCAGGTTCTTCCACTGGATCCCGGTCCCCAGCAGCCGGTGCGTGCCGATCACGATGTCGACGGTGCCGTCGGCCATGCCCGCGAAGACCTCCGCCGACTCCTTCGGCGAGGTGAAACGCGACAACTCCCGGACCTGGGTGGGGAAGTCCTGCATCCGGTCGATGAACGTGCGGTAGTGCTGCTGCGCCAGCAGCGTCGTCGGCACCAGGACGGCGACCTGTCGACCGGACTGCACCGCCTTGAAGGCCGCACGCACCGCCACCTCGGTCTTGCCGTAGCCGACGTCGCCGACGATGACCCGGTCCATCGGCACCGGCTTTTCCATGTCACCCTTCACCGCCTCGATGGCGTTGAACTGGTCCTCGGTCTCGGTGAAGGGAAACGCCTCCTCCATCTGCCGCTGCCACGGTGAGTCCGGGTCGAAGGCGTAGCCGGGTGCGGCCTGCCTGGCCGCGTAGAGCTGCACCAGCTCGCCGGCGATCTCCCGGACCGCTCCCCGGGCCTTCTTCTTCGTGTTCTTCCAGTCCGACCCGCCCATCTTCGACAGGGACGGCTTCTCGCCACCGACGTAGCGGGACAGCAGGTCCAGCTGGTCCATCGGCACGTACAGCTGGTCACCGGGACCACCCCGCTTCGACGGGGCATACTCCAGCACCAGGTACTCACGTCGGGACGCGTCCGGCCCCTTGCCGATCGTGCGTTCGGTCATCTTCACGAACTTGCCGATGCCGTGCTGGTCGTGGACGACCAGGTCACCCGGTGCCAGGGCCAGCGGGTCCACCCGGTTGCGTTTCTTGGCCGGTTTACGCCGCCCGTTCGCGCTGGCCTCCACACGGTTGCCGGTGACATCGGACTCGGTGACGAACAGCAGTTCGCGGGTGTCGAGCCCGGCGTGCGCCGCGGCCTGGTAGATGCTGACCGTCCCGGCGGCGGGAACCTCGTCCGGGGTGTGCTTCGAGCGACGCATCCGCCCCTGCCCGGTGATGCCGTCAAGGTCCACCCCCACGGCCTCCGCGGCGATCCCGGCCTCCCGGAACCGCCGCAGCATCCGGGCCACGATCGTCGGCGACGGTGCCGCGTAGGCCACCCGTCCGCCGTCCTCCACCCGACGACGGATCGTGGACATCAGTTGGCCGATGGCCTCCATCTCACCGTGCGGCGCGGGCGCGGGGTCGAAGTCGAGCAGCAGCGGCTCGGACTCGTCATCAGCGTCGTCGTCCCAGTCCGCGACACCGGTCGGCGACAGCGTCCACCACGGTGCCTCCAGGGCGTCCTGCGTCGCCCGCAACGACGCCAGGCTCCGGTACCCCGCGCGGTCGACGTCCCGGTCGCCGGAGCTGTCGGCGATGGCGTTAATGGCATTGACGTCCATCGGCGCCGCACCACCCATCGCCGCGACCTCCCATCCGGCGGCGAGGAACTCACGGCCGGTGGCGATGAGATCCTCCGCCCGGCGCTCCACCGCCGCCGGCGCGAGCACCACGGTGTGGGCGCCGTCGGGCATGAGCTCGGGCAGAGTCTGCATCGGCCCGTCGTAGAGCAGCGGGATCAGCGACTCCATCCCCTGCACCGGGGTGTGCTGGCTGATCTTGTCGAACGCCTCCGCCAGCTCCGGGTTGCCCGCGTTCTCCCGTGCCAGCGATGCGGCGCGCCGGGCGACGTCGTCGGTGATCAGCAGTTCACGGACCGGGTGCGCGAGCACCGGCTGCGTCACCGCCTCCGGGATCGTGCGCTGGTCGCCCACCGAGAAGGCCCGGACCTCGCTGACCTCGTCGCCCCAGAACTCGACACGCACCGGCATCTCCGCGGTCGCCGGGAAGATGTCGAGGATCCCTCCGCGGGTCGCGAACTCGCCACGTCGGCCGACCACGTCCGAGTGGGTGTAGCCGAATTCCACGAGGCGTTTCTGCACGTCGGCGAAGTCGAGTTCCTCGCCTTCCACGAGCCGTACCGGCTCCACGTCCCCCAGGCCGGCCATCACGGGCTGGACCACCGACCGGGTCGGTGCCACGAGAACCCGGACATCGCCGTGGGCGAGCCGGTACAACGCCTGACGACGCTGCGACACCGTCTCCACCCCCGGTGACAGCCGCTCGTGCGGGAGCGTCTCCCAGGACGGCACCATCGCGACCCGGTCCCCCAGCATTCCGGTGAGCTGGGCCGTGAGGTCCTCGGCCTGGCGTCCCGTCGCCGTCACCAGCAGGACCGGCGCGTGCTGTGCCAGCGTGCCGACGGCGAACGGCCACGCCGCCTCCGGCCCCTGCAGGTGCAGACGCCGGTCACCGACGTGGGTGACCATGCCCCTGAGTTTGGGATCGGAGGCGACGGAACGCAGTACCCCGGACAGCGGAGGTGTCGGGGTTGTGTGGGTGGCACTCATGGGCAACCATCGTAGTCTGACGACCATCAGGTAGAGTGACCGGTTGACCGGGACGCACGGACCTGGTCCTTCCCCCATGGTGTAATCGGCAACACTGCGGTTTTTGGTACCGTCATTCCAGGTTCGAGTCCTGGTGGGGGAGCTTTTCGTGTCCGGGTGGGGTGTACCGGTTCGTCGGACCACAGGTTCGCGGCGTTAGACTGTCGGTCATTCGCGTGACCCCCGCTACGCTGATCCGCCAATGTGTAAGGACACCGCCCATCGTGACTGAACAGAACAAGCCGGTCGCCGTCGTCGTACTCGCCGCCGGCGCCGGGACCCGCATGAAATCCGCCACGCAGAAGACCCTGCACTCCATCGGCGGGCGGACACTGCTGGCTCACAGTCTGCACGCCGCCGACACCGTCTCCCCCGAACGTATCGTCGCCGTCGTCGGCCACGGCCGTGACCAGGTCGGCCCCGCCGCCGAGACGATCGCCGGCGAGCTCACCGCACCGGTCGACCTCGCCGTGCAGGAGGAACAGCTCGGCACCGGACACGCCGTCCAGTGCGCCATGCCCGCCCTGGAGGGGTTCGAGGGCACGGTCATCGTCACGAACGCCGACGTCCCTCTGCTCACCGGCGACACGCTCGGCCACCTGCACGCCGCACACACCGAGGTGCCGACGGCGGTAACGGTGCTGACCACGGACCTGACTGACCCGTACGGTTACGGCCGCATCATCCGTAACGAGGAGAACGAGGTCACCGCGATCGTCGAGGAGAAGGACGCGACGGAGACGGAACGCCACGTCACCGAGATCAACTCCGGGGTCTTCGCCTTCGACGCCGCGATCCTGCGTGACGCGCTCACCCGCCTGCGCACCGACAACTCCCAGGGCGAGCTCTACCTCACCGATGTCCTCGGCATCGCCCGGCACGACGGCCACCCGGTGCGCGCCTACCGCTCCGAGGACTACCGCGAACTCGCCGGCGTCAACGACCGCGTCCAGCTCGCCGCCGCCGGCAGGGAGCTCAACCGTCGCACGGTCGAGGCCGCGATGCGGGGCGGTGCCACGATCGTCGACCCCGCCACCACCTGGATCGACGTCGAGGTCACCGTCGGCGCCGACGTCACCGTCCTGCCGGGGACCCAGCTCAAGGGCCGCACCTCGATCGCCGCCGACGTCACCGTCGGACCGGACTCCACCCTGCAGGACGTGACCGTCGGCGAGGGCGCCTCGGTCGTACGCACCCACGCCGTCGACGCCACCATCGGTGCCCGTGCCGAGGTCGGCCCCTTCACCTACCTGCGCCCCGGTACCGTCCTCGGCGAGGAGGGCAAGCTCGGCGGGTTTGTCGAGGCGAAGAACGCGACCATCGGGCGCGGCTCCAAGGTCCCGCACCTCACCTACGTCGGCGACGCCACCATCGGCGAGTACTCCAACATCGGCGCCTCCAGCGTCTTCGTCAACTACGACGGCGTGGACAAGCACCACACGACCGTCGGCTCCCATGTCCGTACGGGGTCCGACACGATGTTCATCGCCCCGGTCACCGTGGGCGACGGCGCCTACTCCGGCGCCGGAACGGTGATCAAGGAGGACGTCCCGGCCGGCGCGTTGGCTGTCTCCGGCGGACAGCAGCGCAACATCGAGGGCTGGGTCCAGCGCAAGCGGCCCGGAAGCGCCGCCGCCGAGGCTGCCGAGGCGGCACAGCACACCCCTGAATCCTGACCCCGGGCGGGGTTAGCCGGATTGGTTCGTGCGAAGCCCCCGTCTTACACTCACAGCAGCGATAAGCTGTTTGACGCCCTGTGCCCCACACACCTCCCCAAAGTCGGAAAGGTCGTAGAATCCGTGTCCCACTGGATCGACAACCAGAAGAACCTGATGCTCTTCTCCGGTCGTGCCCACCCAGAGCTCGGCGAAGCCGTCGCCCGTGAACTGGGTATCGCGCTGACCCCCACCACGGCACACGACTTCGCCAACGGCGAGATCTTCGTCCGGTTCGAGGAGTCGGTCCGCGGCTCGGACGCCTTCGTCCTGCAGTCCCACCCGCAGCCGCTGAACAAGTGGGTGATGGAGCAGCTGATCATGATCGACGCGCTCAAGCGCGGGTCCGCCAAGCGCATCACCGCGATCCTGCCGTTCTACCCCTACGCGCGCCAGGACAAGAAGCACCGCGGCCGTGAGCCGATCTCCGCCCGGCTGATCGCCGACCTGCTGAAGACCGCCGGTGCCGACCGCATTGTCTCGGTCGACCTGCACACCGACCAGATCCAGGGCTACTTCGACGGTCCCGTCGACCACATGCACGCCATGCCGATCCTCACCGACTACATCATCGACAAGTACGGCAAGGACAACCTCTGCGTGGTCTCCCCCGACGCCGGTCGCGTGAAGGTCGCCGAGAAGTGGTCGAACGTGCTCGGCGGCGCCCCGCTGGCCTTCGTCCACAAGACCCGCGACGTCGACGTCGCCAACAGCGTCACCGCCAACCGCGTCGTCGGTGACGTCGAGGGCATGACCTGCATCCTGCTCGACGACATGATCGACACCGGCGGAACCATCGCCGGTGCCGTGAAGGTCCTGCGTGAGGCCGGTGCCGGCGACGTCATCATCGCCACCACCCACGGTGTGTTCTCGGACCCCGCCCGTGAACGGCTCGACAACTGCGGTGCCCGCGAGGTCATCACCACCGACACCCTCCCGCAGAGCACCGAGGGCTGGGACAACCTCACCGTCCTGCCGATCGCCCCGCTGGTCGCCAAGACCATCCACGAGATCTTCGAGAACGGTTCGGTCACCACGCTCTTCGAGTGATACACTCGTGACCGTCTCGGCGAGGGCTGGTGTATACCGGCCGTTATCGGCGCGCATTCGTTCCAGGGTGTCCTTTCACCACGGGACGGTCACCGCACCTTGAGCCGCAGCAGAGTCTGCGGCTTTTTTCGTGAGACCGATCAGTTCCGTCCGTCCCCGACCATGAGGAGAACACCATGGCAACGAACATCACCCGCATCAGCGGCCTGCCGCGCACCGAGTTCGGCAAGGGCGCGTCCCGCCGTCTGCGTCGCGACTGGCGCATCCCGGCCGTGATCTACGGCTCCTTCCACGAGCCGATCCACGTCAGCTTCGAGCTGCTCGAGTTCCAGGGCATCGTGCGTAACCACGGCTCCAACGCCATCCTCGAGGTCGAGATCGACGGCGAGGACAACCTCTGCATGATCAAGGCCGTCGACCAGAACGTCCTGACCCTGGACATCGACCACGCCGACCTGCTGTCCGTCAAGCGCGGCGAGACCGTCGAGGTCGAGGTCCCCGTCGTCGCCGAGGGCGAGGCCGCCGCGGGCACCCAGGTCGTGCAGGACGCCGACGTCGTCACCATCGAGGCCGACGTCCTCTCCATCCCGGAGGAGATCACCTTCTCTATCGAGGGCAAGCAGATCGGCGACCAGGTCACCGCCGGCGACCTGAAGATGCCGGGCAACACCTCCCTGGTGTCCGACGCCGACACCCTGATCGTCAACATCATCGAGCCCGAGGTCGCCCCGGAGCCCGAGGAGACCGACGAGGCTGCCGGCGACGCCGACGCCGACGCCGAGGCCCCCTCCGAGGAGTCCGCGGAGTAGTTTTACGCCGCACCCCGGTATGGGAGACTGGATCAGTGAACAGCACTGACCGGTCTCCCTTTCTCGTTGTCGGCCTCGGAAACCCCGGGGCACAGTACGACGGCACCCGCCACAACGTCGGCGCCATGGTCCTCGACGAGCTTGCCGGGCGCTGCGGTGGCCCGGCGGGTCCGGCGACGTTCAGCACCAACCGCAAGCTCAACGCGCGGGTCGCGGAGACCAGGATCGGCGACCGCCAGGTCATTCTCGCCGTCCCCCGCAGCTACATGAACCAGTCCGGTGGCCCGGTGAAGGCTCTGGCGTCCTACTACCGGGTGCCGGCCGACTCCGTGGTGGTCGTCCACGACGAACTGGACCTCGACCCGGGGGTGGTGAAGCTGAAGTCCGGTGGTGGCCTGAATTCACACAACGGTCTGCGTGACATCGCGAAGTCCCTGGGCACACGCGACTTCCAGCGGGTGCAGATCGGTATCGGACGCCCGCCGGGGCGCATGGCGCCAGCGTCCTACGTCCTCAAGCCTTTCGCGAAGACCGAGCGTGCGGAGCTGCCGATCACACTCGCCGACGCAGCGGACCTGATTCTCGACCTGGCGGCCGGCCGGTAGACTCTAGCGGCATGAGCCTGCTCTCCCGCCTGGTCGCCCCGTTCCGTCGCCGTCCCGTGTCCCCCGGGGCCGACGCCCTGGCCCCCGCACAGTGGCTGGTCGTCGGGCTGGGCAATCCCGGCGGGAAGTACGCGGGGACCCGCCACAACGTCGGCTACCTCGTCACCGACCTCCTGGTCGACCGTGCGGGTGCGGACGGACTGCGCGGCATCCCCGGAACGAAGGCGCAGGTGGCGCGGGTGGAGATCAACGACCACGGTGTCCTGCTGGTGCGCTCGACGACGTTCATGAACCTGTCCGGGGAGGCCGTCGCCCCGCTCGCCACGAGTTACGGGGTCAGCCCGGACCACGTGATCGTCATCCACGACGAACTCGACCTGCCCGCCGGCAAGGTCAAGGTGAAGCTCGGCGGCAACGAGAACGGTCACAACGGGTTGAAGTCGGTCAGTGCCGAACTCGGCACCCGGGACTACGTACGCGTCCGGATCGGCATCGGGCGCCCGGTGGCCGGCACCAGCGTGATCGACCACGTCCTCACCCCGCTCGACGAGGACACCGACTGGGGTGCCGTCGTCGCCACCGCCGCCGACGCCGTCGACATCACGGTCACCCGCGGACTCCCTGCGGCCCAGAACGAGATACACTCCCGGGCGTGAGCACCCCGAAGAACGCGAAGTACCCGAAACGGAAGTCCGGCCGACACCCCTCCCCCGTCGCCGGAACCTACGAGGGCGACTACGGCATCCTCGAGCTCGAGCCGGACCCCCACACCACCGACGGGTGGTTGATCAGCGTCAACGGGGTGCCGAGCAGCCACGTCGTCCTCGGTGCGCCCAGTGTGCTCGTCTTCGAGTACATGCAGTGGATCGCCGGCGGGCTACGGGCACACGTCGCCGAGCACCTGGACCCGGCCAGCCTGCGGGTCACACACCTCGGCGGCGGTGCCTGCACGCTGGCGCGTTACGTGGCGGACGTCTACCCGGACTCCCGCAACACCGTCGTCGAACTTGACGGCGAGCTCGCGCGCCTGTCCCGTGAGTGGTTCGACATCCCCCGGTCGCCACGGGTGAAGATCCGGGTGGACGACGCCCGCGAGGTCGCAGAATCATTCGCTCCGGCCAGCCGCGACGTGATCATCCGCGACGCCTTCGCCGGCGCAGTCACCCCGGCCGGTCTGACGACGGTGGAGTTCTTCCGTGACTGCCACCGGGGCCTGGCTCCCGGCGGGGTGTACATCGCCAACTGTGGCGACCACCCCGACCTGCGCGGTGCGAAGGCTGAACTCGCGGGCATGGCCGAGGTGTGGGGGCACCTCGCCGTGATCGCCGACCCGTCGATGCTCAAGGGCCGCCGGTACGGCAACATCATCCTGCTCGCGTCGGACGCCCCCCTGCTGGAGGCCGGGTCCACCGCCCACGCCGCCGTCGCCCGCGAGCTCCTCGGCGGCGCGGTGCCCGCGCAGTACAAGGACGAGGCCTGGGTGCGGCAGTTCTTCTCCGGTGCGAAGCCGCGACGGGCGGACCCCATCCCTGAATAGAACGCATGTTCGAGTCTTGACCATGTGCGTCCGTTTCATGTCCGGGGCCTCCGATACAGTGTTCGTATCCGAAGGAGGGGACCATGACCAGCACCTACACCACCGAACCCACCACCGGTGAGAGCTACACCTCTCTCGCCACCACCTACTCCGTCCAGATCAACACCGCCGAGCTCGAACTCGTCGCATTCCTCATGGGCATCCCGGATGACAGCCGGTTGTCCACCGCGCAGGCCGTCCGGCGTCGGACCACCAGGGAGGCGTACCGGTACGCACACGCCGCGGACATCGCCCAGCGTATGCCGACCTTGTTCAGCCACTTCCGGGACGACGGCCGCTACTCCGTCGACCATCTCGACGCCATCTGGAGCCGCATCAACCGGCACGCCACGGCGCTCCACGCCGCCGGAGCGGACGTACCGCAGTGTCTCGACGCCGCCGTCGCCCTCGGCATCGCCAACTGGATCCGCACGACCGGCATCACCGCGTTGACCGCGATCGCCGACGTCGCCGACGAGGTGCTGACCGCCGTCGCACCACTGATCGTCGAAACGACCGAGAAGGAGGAGGCCGCGACGGTGTCCCTGACCCGTCGCGGGAGCCGCTTCACCCTGGACTGCGGCAGCGAGTTCGTCGCCGACGCATTGTGGTCCTCAATCAGCTCGGCAGCACTCGACGTGCGCCGGGAGGCCCTCACCGACCATGCCGACCAGACCGCGAAGACCGCACCTCCGTCGCCACCGTCGATGTCCCGCTGTCGCGGGGAGGTCGCCCTCGGCGCACTCGGCGGTCGGCGTGACCAACTGAAGGTCACGGTGAACACCTACCGCATGCGTGACGACGGCCCGGCCTACATCCTCGGTACCGGGTGGGTCTCCCCCGCCACGGGCGCGGAACTGACCGCCATCGCCCGGCACATCCGCGAGCTTCCCCCGCTCGACCAGGTCCCGCCGACCGACGCCTACCGGTTCACGACGGTGCAGCGGGCCCATATCGAAGGCCGCGACGGGCACTGCAGGTTCCCCGGGTGCGAGATCCCCGCCGACGACTGCGAGCATGACCACCTGGTCAACTCCCCGCACACCGACCCCGACAGCGACGGCCCGACCAGTGTGACCAACGGCATCTGCCTCTGCCGCAACCACCACACCCTCAAGACCGCCGGGATCTGGGAACCCACCACCCCGGACGACGCCCTCACCCTGCACTGGCACGGCCCCGGCGGCATCCGTGCCACCACGGTCGCCGCCGGACCACTGTCCCAGGCGGGGCATCCCGGTTGAGTACTGTTCACCGCCCGCCCCGTCCAGTACTATCCGTCACCATGCCCCTCATCGAGCTGCATGGCGTCCGGAAAACCTACCAGTCCTCCTCCGGTGAGGTCCGGGCCCTCGACGGCCTCGACCTCACCGTGGAAGAAGGCACCGTCCGAGGACTCCTCGGACCTAACGGTGCGGGCAAGACAACCACAGTCAAAGTACTGACCACCCTCATCCGACCCACCTCCGGCACCGCCACCGTGGCGGGGCTCGACGTGGTGAAGCAGTCTGCCCGCGTCCGGGAGATCATCGGCGCATCCGGTCAGTACGCGACCATCGACGAAGACCTCTCCGCCCGAGAGAACCTCATGCTCATCGGCCGCCTGTTCCACCTCGGTGACCGGACTGCCACGAAGCGTGCGGACGAGCTCCTCGAACTCTTCAACCTCACCGACGCCGCCGACCGCCCGGTCAAAGGCTTCTCCGGGGGCATGCGCCGCCGCGCCGACCTGGCGTCATCACTCGTCAACAATCCGCGGATCCTCTTCCTCGACGAACCGACGACGGGCCTCGACCCCGCGGCCCGGCTCAGCCTCTGGGACGTGATCCGGGAACGTGTCGCCGCCGGCACCACGCTCCTGCTGACCACCCAGTACCTGGAGGAGGCCGACCAGCTCGCCGACGAGATCAGCGTGATCGACAACGGCACCGTCATCGCCGAGGGCACCGCCGACGTCCTCAAGACGCAGGTCGGTGGCCAGCGCGTCACCGTCACCCTCGCCGACCCGTCCGACGTCGATGCCGCGACACAGCTGCTGCAGCCACTCGCCGTCGGCGGTGAGAGCGTCACCAGGCAGGAACGCACGCTCACCCTCGCCGTCGACGACGGACCCGCCGCTCTCGAACGCGCCGTCCACGACATCCGCTCACACCACATCGACGTCCACGACATCGGGCTGGCCCGGCCCACCCTCGACGACGTCTTCCTCTCCCTCACCGGAGACAGCGCCGGGAAGGACGCGTCATGACCACAGTCAGCAACTGGTTCACCGACGTCCGCGCGGTGACGCTGCGCAACCTCATCCACTTCCGTCGCACCCCGGACGTGCTGATGTGGGGCATGGTCCAGCCCATCATGTTCGTGCTGCTCTTCAGCCAGGTCTTCGGCGGCGCGATCCAGGTCCCCGGGCAGGACTACACCGACTTCCTCATGGCCGGCATCTTCGTGCAGACCGTGGTCTTCGGGTCCACCTTCTCCGGCATGTTCATGTCCGAGGACCGGAAGAAGGGCCTGATCGACCGGTTCAAGACCCTGCCGATGGCGCCGTCCGCGGTCCTGGTGGCGAGAACACTCGCCGACCTCGTCCTCAACACGCTCACGCTGGTCGTCATGGTCGTGTCCGGTGTCGCCGTCGGGTGGCGGTTCGAGGACGGGGTCGGACGCTTCCTCGCGGGGATGGGGCTGCTCCTGCTGTTCTCGTGGGCGTTCTCCTGGGTGATGGTGCTGCTCGGCCAGGTCGTCCGCAGCCCTGAGGTGATGAACTCCGCGACCTTCATGGTCCTGTTCCCCCTGACCTTCCTGTCCAACGCCTTCGTCCCGTCCGAGACGATGCCGACGGCACTGCGGGTCTTCGCCGAGTGGAACCCGGTGTCCGCACTGGTCCAGGCGACACGTGACCTCTTCGGCAACACCGGGGACGCACCGGCCCCGGACATCTGGACGATGCAGAACCCCGTCCTCGCGGTCTTCGCGGCCGCGATCGTCCTGGTCCTGGTCTTCGCGCCGCTGTCGGTGATGAGGTTCCGGCGCGCGGAGTAGCGGTTACTTCAGCAGCCGCGACATCCCCCGGTCGGCGAGAACCTTCCCGTCGGTCTGGCACGTCGGACAGTACTGGAACGACGACTCGCTGAACACGACCTCCCGTACGGTGTCGCCGCAGACCGGGCAGAGTTCCCCGGCACGGCCGTGCACCTGCATGCCGTCCTTCTTCGCGTGTTTGATGTCCGCGGCATCGAGCCCCGAGAGGCGCTGGATTTCCGAGGTCATCGTCCCGACGACCGCCTCATACAGTCGGCGTCGCTCCCCGCGCGGCATCGTGGCGGAGGCGAACGGTGACATGCGGGCCCGGTGCAGGATCTCGTCGGAGTAGGCGTTGCCGATTCCCGCGATGAGTGTCTGGTCGCGGAGGGCGCCCTTGATCCGGGCGCGACCAGCCTCGTCCAGCACCCCGCAGAACGCCTCGAAGGTGAACTCCGGCCCCACCGGATCGACCCCGAGTGCCGCGACCCCGGTCACCTCGGCAGGATCGTTCACGAGATAGAGCGCGAGTTTCTTCTTCGTCCCCGCTTCCGTGGCGTCCAGGCACCCCTCCCCCAGCACCAGCCGGACGGCGAGGGGCCCCTTGCCGGGCTTGGGCGGGGTCGCCGGGACAGTGTCACGCCACCTGACCCACCCCGCTCGCGCCAGGTGCATGACCAGGTGGACCCCGTCCATCCGGAGGTCGAGGAACTTCCCGTGGCGACGGACGTCGGTGACCGTCTCACCCACGAGTGAGGACGGCGCCACGGCCACCGTCTTGAGCGCGGAGAACGCCGTCAGGTCGACGCGGTCGACGACCCTCCCGCCGATGCGGCGTCGCAGATCTGCGGCGAGCGCCTCCACCTCGGGGAGCTCAGGCACCGGAACCACCCGCGGTGTACGGGATACGTCCCCCGGCGATCACCATCTCGACCTGCCGCTCCGACAGCCGGTGGCGTAGCGTCACATCGCGACCACCGATCGTCGCAGCGACCTGGTTTCCCTCGCGGAGGGCGTCACGCAGCCCGGTGACCACGAACTCGTCGTCCTGCGAGACGGCGTCGTGGTCGGAGGGATCGACGAACTCCAGTGGCAGGATCCCGAAGTTCGCCAGGTTCTGCCAGTGGATCCGCGCGAAAGACGTCGCCACCACGGCCTGCAGCCCCAGGTACCTCGGGGCGATCACCGCATGCTCACGGGACGACCCCTGACCGTAGTTCTCGCCGGCGACGACCACGTGCCCACCCTCGGTCGCGCTGGCGCGCTCGACGTAGGTGTCGTCGATGCGGGAGAAGCTGAACTCCGAGATCTTCGGGATGTTGCTGCGGTACGGCAGCACCCGTGACCCGGCGGGCATGATCTCGTCGGTCGACACGTCGTCGCCCATGACCAGCAGGGTGGGCACAGCGATACTGTCGTCCAGCGGGGTGAACTCCGGGAGCGACGAGATGTTCGGCCCCTTGACCAGCTCGACCTTCGACGCCTCCTCCGGTTCCGGCGGGGCCAGCAGCATGTCGTCGACGGAGCTGAAACGCTCGGGCATCTGCGGTACCGGGCAGCTCATGTCGTACAACGACTCCAGCTCACGCGGGTCGGTGATCTTCCCGGTCAGCGCAGCAGCGGCCGCGGTCTCCGGTGAGCACAGCCAGACGGCGTCCTCCTCCGTCCCGGAGCGGCCGGGGAAGTTCCGGGGCATGGTGCGAAGCGAGTTCCGGCCGCTGGCCGGCGCCTGCCCCATACCGATGCATCCCATGCACCCGGACTGGTGGATCCGGGCGCCCGCCGTCACCAGCGACGTCAGCCATCCTCCGGCAATCAGGTCGGCCAGCACCTCACGGGAGGTCGGGTTGATGTCCACGGACACCGTCTGCGCCGTCTGTCTCCCGTCCAGGA
Organism: Corynebacterium sp. USCH3; assembly: GCF_037619475.1. Lineage (NCBI taxonomy): Bacteria > Bacillati > Actinomycetota > Actinomycetes > Mycobacteriales > Corynebacteriaceae > Corynebacterium > Corynebacterium sp. USCH3. The sequence goes on along the minus strand of NZ_JAQPZT010000003.1, from coordinate 492,410 downwards.
TCTCCGCGACGACGGCGAAGTCACGCAGGCCCGGATTCGCGGACGACCCCACGACCACCTGGGAGACCTCCTCGTCCTCCTCCGCCACCTCCCGGACCGGGACGACGTTGCCGGGGGACGACGGGCGGGCGATCAGCGGCTCCAGGTCGCCGAGCTCGATGTGTTCGGTGACGTCGTACCGCGCACCGGCGTCGGCGACGATCCGGGTGTAGTCGTCGGGACGTCCGACGGCGGCGAGGTAGTACCGCACCGCGTCGTCGGCGGGGAAGACGGTCGCGGTGGCGCCGAGTTCGGCGCCCATGTTCGCGATTACGTGGCGGTCCATCGCCGTGAGGTTGTCCAGTCCCGGACCGTGGTACTCGATGATCCGTCCGACGCCGCCCTTCACCCCGTGGCGGCGGAGCATCTCGAGTACGACGTCCTTCGCCGACACCCAGGCGGGAAGCTCACCGGTGAGCTCGACACCCCAGACCTCCGGCATCGACACGTAGAGCGGCTGACCCGCCATGGCCATGGCGACCTCGAGGCCACCGACGCCGATGGCCAGCATTCCCAGGGCACCGGCGGCACAGGTGTGGGAGTCCGAGCCGATCATCGTGGCACCGGGCCGACCGAAGTGGGCCTGGTGGACCGGGTGCGACACGCCGTTGCCCGCCTTCGAGAACCACAGGCCGAACCGCTGGGCCGCGGACTCGAGAAAAAGGTGGTCATCGGGGTTCTTCTCGTCGGTCTGCAGCAGATTGTGGTCGACGTACTGGACGGAAAGCTCCGTCCGGATCCGGTCCAGTCCCATCGACTCGAGTTCCAGCATCACCATGGTGCCGGTGGCGTCCTGGGTGAGCGTCTGATCGACGGTCAGGCCGATCTCACTCCCCGGAGCAGGAACGGCCCTGTCTGCCGTGTCCGCCGTGTCACCGCCGACCAGGTGGTCGGCGATGAGTTTCTGTGCGACATTCCTCTTCTCGTGCTGTGCGGTCTGCATACGGCACACCTCCTTCATCGCGTGCCCCCACGCTACGCCGGAGTGAAACATGTTTCAGATCGTGAACAAGTACGTCGCCCCCCTTGTCCCCCTTTTCCGGAGCGACTGCAACGCAGGTAAGGTGTCCAGACGTGTCAGACACCGCAGCAACATCCCCGGCCAGCACCTCCACCGTCGACTCCGAAGCGCACCGACGGCGGACCTTCGCCGTCATCGCCCACCCGGACGCCGGTAAGTCCACGCTGACCGAGGCGCTGGCGCTGCACGCCCGTGTCATCAACGAGGCCGGCGCCGTCCACGGCAAGGCCGGCCGCAAGTCCACGGTCTCCGACTGGATGGACATGGAGAAGGACCGCGGGATCTCCGTGGCGTCCTCCGCGCTGCAGTTCGAGTACGCCCCGGAGGGCCACACCGGCGAGCCGTACATGATCAACCTGGTCGACACCCCCGGTCACGCCGACTTCTCCGAGGACACCTACCGGGTACTCACCGCCGTCGACGCCGCCGTGATGCTCGTCGACGGAGCCAAGGGCCTGGAGCCCCAGACGCTGAAGCTCTTCCGCGTGTGCAAGGCCCGCGGGTTGCCGATCATCACCGTGGTCAACAAGTGGGACCGTCCGGGCAAGGAGCCCCTGGAGCTGGTGGACGAGATCGTCACGGAGATCGGTCTGCAGCCGACCCCGTTGTTCTGGCCCGTCGGCCCCGCCGGTGACTTCCGCGGGCTCGCCCGCCTCGACCGTGAGGGCGAGGTGCAGGAGTACATCCACTTCCTGCGCACCGCCGGCGGCTCCACCATCGCCCCCGAGGAGCACTACTCGCCGGACGAGGCGTCCACCAGGGAGGAGGACGCCTGGGACACCGCGGCCGAGGAGGCCGAGCTCCTCGCCGCCGACGGTGCCGTGCACGACCAGGAGCTCTTCCTGGAATGCACCACGTCCCCGCTGATCTTCGCGTCCGCGATGCTGAACTTCGGCGTCCACCAGATCCTCGACACGCTCTGCGCACTGGCGCCACAGCCCGGACCCCGGGAATCCGACCCGGCCGTCGTCGAGGCCGCGGCGTCCTCCGCAGGTGCGGCGATCGACCCCGTCCGGAACATCACCGACGCCTTCGCCGGCGTGGTCTTCAAGGTGCAGGCCGGCATGGACACCAACCACCGCGACAAGCTCGCCTTCATGCGCGTGGTCTCCGGGGAGTTCACCCGTGGCATGCAGGTCAGTCACGCCCAGTCGGGGCGTTCCTTCTCCACGAAGTACGCCCTCACCGTCTTCGGCCGCGACCGCAACACCGTCGAGGCCGCCTACCCCGGCGACATCGTCGGGCTGGTCAACGCCGGCACCCTCGCGCCCGGCGACACGATCTACGCCGGACGGAAGGTCCAGTTCCGTCCCATGCCGCAGTTCGCCCCGGAGAACTTCCGCACCCTGCGTGCGAAGACGCTGGGCAAGTACAAGCAGTTCCGCAAGGCCCTGGACCAGCTCGATTCCGAGGGCGTGGTCCAGATCCTGAAGAACGACGCCCGCGGCGACGCCAGCCCGGTCATGGCCGCCGTCGGCCCGATGCAGTTCGAGGTCATGCAGGCCCGGATGATGGCCGAGTACAACGTGGAGACCGTCACCGAACCCGTGCCCTACTCCGTGGCCCGACGTACCGACGCCGCCAGCGCCCCCGAGCTGGGACGACAGCGCGGCGTGGAGATCTTCACCCGCTCCGACGGCGAGCTCGTCGCCCTCTTCGGCGACAAGTGGAAGCTCGCCTTCGTGGAGAAGGAGCACCCGGAACTCACCATGGAGCCGATGGTCGCCGACTGAGCGTAAGATTTCCACCCGGAAATGAGGTAAGGTCCGGCGGGACGTCTCTGTGAAAGGTAGTGCTCCCCCGTGTCCTTCCGGCCCTCGCTGATCCTCCGAACAACGTTCGCCACCCTCCTCGCCGGTGCCCTCACCGCTCCCGTCGCCGTCGCCGGTGAGGCCGCCCCCGGCCCCCTGGAGTGGGGCACCTGCCCCGCCGGGTCCTTCGCCGACCCGTCCGCCGAGTGCGCCGACATCGAGGTCCCGAAGGACTACTCGACCCCTGACGCCGGCACCATCACGCTGACCATGAGCCGCATCGCCGCCACCGGGGAGCGCAAGGGCGTCATCGCCGGCAACCCCGGTGGTCCCGGCGGGGACGCGTTGAGCATGTTCACCAGCAGTGACATCGGCTCCCCTGAGGCAGAGGGCCGGATCGCGCTGCCCGCCGACGTCCGGGAGAGCTACGACCTCCTCGCCGTCGAACCCCGCGGGTTGGCCTGGGGAACCCCGCTGGACTGCGGCACCCCGGGCATACCCGCGGCCGACATGCTCGCCGCCTGCGAGGCGAACGACCCCGGCTACGCCGCGACCGTCACCACCGACAACACCGCGCGTGACCTCGACGAGGCACGCAAGGCCCTCGGTGAGCAGACGCTGAACCTCTACGGCATCTCCTACGGCGGGCCGCTGATGGCCACCTACGCCACCCTGTTCCCCGGGACCACCGGTAAGGTGCTGCTCGACTCCTCCGCCTCCCCGGAACAGCGGTGGTTCGGACTCGGGCAGGTCCGGAAGCAGGCCCGCGTGGACGGCCTCAACGCCATGTTCTCCTGGCTCGCCGAGCGCGACGACGAGTACCACCTCGGCACCACCCCGTTGCAGGTCTACCAGCGGTGGGCGGAGGTCGTCGCCGGACCCTACGGCGTCCAGCTGCCGACCGCCCCGCCCGCCGCCGGCGCCGACGATGTCCCGCTGCCCGGCCGGCTCGCCTCTCAGGTGGTCGACGCCGTGGTCTACGCCCAGTGGCGGGCCGGGACCCTGTCGGACACCACACGCATGCTCCTCGGTGACGAGAGCGCGCTGACGGGTGTGTCCGCCGGGCAGCAGGGGCTGATGGACGGACTGTACAGCGAGAAGGTGTGGCCGGTGATCGGCGAGCAGCTCAGCAATCCGGGTGCGCAGCCAGGTGAGCAGCCGCAGCTGTCCGAGGAGGAGGCCGCCGCCCTGGAGCTGATGCAGACGCAGTCGACCTACGTCGACCGTGCGATCGTGTGCAACGAGAACACCACCGCCGCGGACCCCTCCCTCGTCGTGCCGACCCTGGTCACCCAGTACACCGGCGGCGACCTCATCCGGTACAACGAGGACCTCCTCGGCTCCGGCCTCTACTGCGACGGCTGGCCTGCCACGACGGTGCCGACGGACCCGTCCGGCGCCGAACTGGAGCAGGCACCGCTGCACATCGGCTACTCCCACGACACCGCCGTCACCGCCGCGGGCGCCACCGACATGCACCGTGCCATGGGCGGCGAGTTGCTCGTCGCCGAGGGCTTCTCCCACGGCGTCCAACTGGAGGCCCCGGCGACGTTCGAGGACGAGATCAGCGTGTACTTCGCCTGAGCAGCTCCACCAGGCCCCGGGTCAGTGCGCCGGTCCAGCCGGCCATCTCATGGCCGTGGGTCCCGATGTCGAGGCTGGTCGGGACGCCCGCCTCCCGCAGCGCCGCGACCACCCTGGTGGCATGGCCCGGCATGTCCCGTCCCTCTCCGCGCCCGGCGCTGAGGTGGATCCGGAGACCATCCGGCGCACCGGATGCCCGGACCTCGGCGGCGACGTCGCCGAACCAGAAGGATCCGGACGTCGCGACGGCGAGGCGGGCGGCGTCCGGACGGTGCAGCACCAGGTCCACCGCCGACAGTCCGCCGAGGCTCTCACCGGCGATGACGGTACGCTCCGCCGGAACGTCGACGACGCCGCGTGCCCAGGGCAGTACCCGGTCGGCGATGAGGGTGCGGTAGTCCTCAGAACGCGAGAGCAGAGCGACCCGGTCATCGGCGGTGTCCACGGCGACGACGCCGACGTGCGGCAGACGTCCCTGGTCGCGCAGCCGGCGCAGTGTCGCGGGCAGCGCGGTCCGTGCCCACGTCGCACCGTCGCTGATCACGAGCAGGTGCTCCGCGTCGCGGAGTCCGCCGGTCCACAGCCGTCGCGCGTGGACCTCGGCCTCGTCCCAGACCACCGGATCCCCCTCGACCCACCCGGGCCGCTCCGGGCCCTCCGGCATGATCAACCGTCCGGACGCGCCACTGCCGGGCAGCGGCGGGTACCAGGCGGGATGGTCCAGGACGTGCGGGACGACGGAGTCCATCAGGTCCAGCCACCGCGCACGCGAATCGGCCGTGGCGTCGAACCGCGCCGCGGCGGTCGCGTCCACCGGGATCACCCGGTAGGACGAGACGAGGTCGTCCGGCACGGCGAGGGTGGACCTCCACCCTTCCCCGTGCGACTCCATCCGGTGCAGGTCCGGGGTGTGGTGGTCGTGGATCCCGTCGATGTGCAGGAGCACGCGGTCGGCGCTGCCGCGGTAGACGAAGGTCAGGTCCATTGCGTCACACCAGGTGGATGACGCCGAGCAGAATGAGGAACAGCGCCACGATGTAGCCCCCGGCGCGGGCGACGGTCCCCTGGTTCTGCCGCATCCACCCGAACCCACGACCCACGGCACTGTAGGGACGCATCCTGATGTACCCGACCACCAGGGCGCACAGGAACGGCAGGCTCAACGCGACCGAGGCGTAGGCGATCATGCCGACGTAGCGGGTGACGGTGGCGAAGTCACCGGCGCTCATCACGGCGATGCCGGCGAAGAAAGGAACGGATGTCACCGACTGCACCAGCCCCAGGACCACGCCGGTGCCGACGGTCGCCCAGGAGGGTGTCTTGAGTGGCCTCATGATGCGCCGCACCAGGCCGGACGACCCGTCCCCGCCGCCGCGCCACGCCAGGACGGCGCTGGCGACACCCGTGAGAATGAGCAGGACGCCGAACACCGGGGATTCCACAAGGGTTTCGATTTTCTCACCGAGTCCGTCGAAGACGACCATGGTGAGCAGGGCGAGCAGCAGCACCCCGAGCCAGTCACCGAACACCAGCAGTCCGGCGACAGGTCCGTACCGTCCACCCTTGTCCCGCAGCGGTTGGGCCACGCCGACGGCGACGAGGACACCGATCAACAGGAAGTTGACCGTGTCCATCAGGGCGAAACTCAGCACGTACAGCACACCGGCTGATCCTACACGGCGGCCGCGACGGCATACCGTCCCCCAGCGCAGCTAAAAACATAGCTGTGCACTGACCGTGCAATATTGCGCAAGCGGTGCAATAATATCGTCCATGGCTAAACTCCTCTACCGGATCGGACGATCCGCATACCTGTACCGGTGGCGATTCATCGCCGTCTGGCTGCTGTTGCTCATCGGTGCGGGCACCGCTGCCGCGACCATGATGAAGCCCACCTCCATGTCCTTCACCATCCCCGGGCTCGAGTCCGTGGAGACCCAGGAGGAGATGGGCGAGCTCTTCCCCGGTGGCGGCGACGACATGGAGGCCCCCACGGGCACCGTCGTCGTCCGGGCCCCCGAAGGTGGCTCACTGACCGACGAGGCGACGAAGGCCGACCTCGACAACCTCATCACCGAGCTGCAGGGCGAGGACGCCCTGGTCGACCCCGAGTCCATCGTGGACCCGGTGACGGCCGCCGCGGGAATGGAGCAGCAGCTCACCGAGGCGAAGGCCCAGCAGGGTATGCCGGAGGAGCAGATCCAGGCCGACCTGCAGGCCCTCTCCCCCGTCAGCGAGAATGAGCGGACCGGAACATTCACGGTGACCTTCAAGGGTGACACCGCCCAGGACGTCTCCTCTGAAGACATCAGCAGTGTCACCGACGTCCTCGACAACGCCGCCACCGACAACCTCGAGGTCTCCTACAACGGCAACGTCTTCCAGACGCAGGAGATCGGCGGCACCGCCGAGCTCATCGGCATGGCCGTCGCCGCCCTCGTCCTGATCATCACCTTCGGCTCCTTCGTCGCCGCCGGCCTGCCGCTGATCACCGCCGTCGTCGGCGTGGGCACCGGAATCATGCTGATCTACGCCGGCACCGCGCTGACCGACTCGATCAACAACATGACCCCGACCCTGGCCTCCATGATCGGGCTGGCCGTCGGCATCGACTACGCCCTGTTCATCGTGTCCAGGTTCAGGAATGAACTCGTCGCCTTCGCCGGCGGCAACAACATGACACCGAAGGAGCTCGCCCAGGCGGTCAAGGGCACCACCCACCGCCAACGGGCCCACCTGGCCGGCCTCGCCGTCGGCAAGGCCGGATCCGCGGTCTGCTTCGCCGGGCTCACGGTGATCATCGCACTGACCGCGCTGTCGATCATCAACATCCCCTTCCTCACCGCCATGGCGCTGGCTGCGGCGTTGACCGTGTTCATCGCCGTCATCGTCGCGGTCACGCTGCTGCCCGCCATCCTCGGCGCCTTCGGCACGAAGTCCTTCGCCGGACGTGCACCGGTGGTCAAGGCCCCGGACCCCGAGGACGAGAAGCCCACCATGGGCCTGAAGTGGGTCCGCCAGATCCGCAGGCGCCCGCTGGTGTTCGCGCTGAGCTCGGTGCTGCTGCTCGTCGTCCTGGCGATCCCGGCCCTCGGCCTGCAGCTGGCCATGCCCACCGACGACTCCGCGAAGCTCGGCAGCCCGCAGCGGACCGCGTCCGAGTGGATCAACGAGGACTTCGGCCCCGGCCGCAACGCTCCGATGGTCGCACTGGTCAAGACCGACGACCCCGAACAGGGACCGGCCACCTTCGGTGCCGCCGTCGAGGAGATCAGCCAGGTCGACGGCGTCTCCAACGCCCAGATCGCCCAGGTCTCCGAGGACGGCACCGCCGCACAGGTGATGGTCACCCCCACCACCGGCGCCACCGACGAAGCCACCAACGACACCCTGCAGGCACTGCGCGACGCTGAGGGCACCTTCCACGAGAACACCGGCGGCGAGTACTCGATCACGGGTGTCACCCCGATCTTCGAGGACATCTCCGACCGGCTCTCCGACGTCCTCATCCCCTACGTCGCGATCGTCGTCGTCCTCGCCTTCGTCCTGCTGGTCGTGGTGTTCCGCTCCCTGTGGGTCCCGCTGATCGCCGCGCTCGGCTTCGCCCTGTCCGTCGCCGCCACCTTCGGTCTGACCGTGGGCATCTGGCAGTGGGGCTGGCTCGGCATCACCAATGACCCGCAGCCGATCATCTCCTTCCTGCCGATCATGCTCATCGGCATCGTCTTCGGACTGGCGATGGACTACCAGGTCTTCCTGGTGACCCGCATGCGCGAGGGGTACGTCCACGGCAAGACCGCCGGCAACGCCGTCTCGAACGGCTTCAAGCACGGCGCCCGCGTGGTCACCGCCGCCGCCCTGATCATGATCTCGGTGTTCGCCGCCTTCATCCTGATGGACGAGCCGTTCATCGCCGTCATGGGCTCCGCCCTGGCGATGGCCGTGCTCATCGACGCCTTCGTGGTGCGCATGACGATCGTTCCCGCCGTGCTCTTCCTGCTCGGTGACCGGGCGTGGAAGCTGCCCGCCTGGCTCGACAAGATCATCCCGTCCGTCGACGTCGAGGGCGAAGGCCTCGTCGGCCTCGAGGCACCGGAGCACGACGACACCGCCGGCAAGCACGAGAAGCAGCCCGCCACCGTGGGCGCCGACACCCCCGACGGCACCAACGGCGAACACGCCGCCGACCCGTCCGACGACAGCACCACGACAGATGGCCGCTAACGACGCACTCTCCCACCGGGAGCAGAAGAAGGAGGAGACCCGGCGCGCACTGGCACGCGCGTCCGCCGAACTCCTGCTCAGCGAGGGCAGCGACGGAATGACCGTCGCCGCGGTCGCCGAACGGGCCGGGGTGTCCCCCCGGACATTCCACAACTACTTCCCCCGGCGGGAGGACGCGCTACTGTTCTTCATCGAGGAGACGATCGACGAACTGCGCCAGGAAGTGGAGGACGCCCCCGCGGAGGAACACCCCCTGGACATCATGCAGCAGCTGGTGACCGACCGCGTGGACGACGACGGCACGGTCTCCGACGACCCCGGCACCCTGCTGAATCTCCGGTCGATCGCCGACCACCTCAGCTACATCACGGGACCGGAGGACAAGGAGCGGGTGATACACATCGCCGACGGACTGCTGGACGCCCTCCACCAACGGGCCCGGGGAACGATGAGCCGGCAGGCCAGTGCGCTGATGATGGTGTCGTGCCTGACCGCCGGGGCGATCGCGGTGGAGTCGCGGGCCGCAGAGAAGGGACGCGACTGCATGGTCATGTTCCCCAGCTGGGCGTCGACCGACCAGACCCCGGCCGAGGTCCTCGACGAAGGGTTCGCGCTGCTGCGCGGCGGATTCGGGGGCTGAGGCTGCCCGACACGTACTGAACCTGGACTGAACGACGGTTTCTGTCTGAATCGTCGGGCGAAAGAGCCACTTCGCGCCCGACATCAGACAGAAACCGTCGTTCGTGTCTGTACCGGCACCGGCCGACGTCAGACCGCCGCCCCGGCAAGCAACCTGCCGACCGTCGTCGCCATGTTCAGCGTGTACTTTCCGCGGTTGTTCTGCGCGATGACCCCGTCCCCCGGAGCGTCAACGAACACCAGCCACCGCGTGCGGCGACCGGAGGACGACGGGTACTGGAAGTCAATGGTTCGACTGGCCTGCCCGGTCACCAGCACCAGGATGACGAGTGTCGCCACGGCACCGACTCCACCGAGCACCACGAGACCGCCGCCCGCCCAGTTCCATGGGCCTGCGAGGCCATCCCCGCTGCGGCCACGAGAAAGCCCACCACGGTGACGACGGGCGCGGCGAGGGTGATGAACAGCAGCAACGGAAGGGAACGGTCGACCCAGGAGTCCGGGGAGCCGTCGACACCCCAGTGAACCGGCATCGGGTCCGGAACAGCGCCGTAACCGGCGACGAGCCCGACACCGAGGACGACCGGTGGGACGAGCGCCAGAAGATGTACAGGCCACAAAGTCGCCACCCTGGGCGTCCGCCGAGCATCCATAAGAATCTACGTTATCAGCGACTCAGAACAGCGCCGTGACGGCCATAGACAGGAACATCACAGCCGTGCCTGCGAGGAGAAGCAGTATGACCACTGCGCCGATCCGTCCACCACGGGTCGCGACGTTGAACGTGAAGTTCATTCCCGATCCGGTGTCGACCATCACCCTGTCACTCCCCGGGATGTCCATGAACATCAGCCACCGGCGTCGGCGTCCGTCCGGGTGGGGGAACCTTTCGGCGATGGCGTCGCCATGGCGTCCCATCACCACGAGCAGCCAAACGGTGCCGGCGAGAATGCCGAGCATCCCCAGCGCGTCGAGCCATCCGGAGACTCCCTGCAACCACCCCCACGGCCCGTTCAGGCCGAGCATCATCACGGTCATCGACGTCGAGAGCATGACGCAGTACCAGCCCGTCAGCGGCTGCATCACCTTGAGTTCGTGCCAGGTGCGCTGGGCATCCACGGTCGACTTCGCCCCACCTCGCTCAAACAGGGACCCGGAGTGCATCCGGATGAAGATGCCGGCGAATACCATGGTCAAGACGCATATCGACGGACCCAACAGCACGTTGAAGAGTAGCGTCCCCATCGACTTCGGCGACCAGGAGTCCGGCTCCCCGGTGAAGCCCCAGTGTGTCGGCATCGGATCAGGCAGTGCGTCATAGGACGCCACCAGCGCGATCGCCGCCACGGCAGGTGGCAGCAACGCCAGCAGGTAGAGGTACCCCGGCATCGTCACCGGCGGATAGTCTGCTTTCCGAGGTTTCCCAGGTTTCCCGGGTTTCCCAGGTTTTCCGTGTGATTCCGCCGACATATTCTCAGAGAGTAACAGTCCGGATGAGCAGAACGCCCGCCGCACCGCGACGACAGGTGTAACGTGACGTCCTGTACGCATTCTCAGGGCGGGGTGAAATTCCCCACCGGCGGTGAAAGCCCGCGAGCGCCACCTCCACCAGGTGGGTCAAGCAGATCCGGTGTAATTCCGGAGCCGACGGTCACAGTCCGGACGGGAGAGAAAGGCTGGACACCTCATGTCCGGAATTCTGGCGTCGGTCACCGATGCCCTCACGACATTCCTCAACGCGCAGTGGTCGATCGGCGATTCTGCGGTTCTCTGGCGTGAAGTCATCGGCAACGGCTTCGGCATCGCCTCTGCCATCGGAGGCATGCGGAGAGTCGTCTGGGCCTGGCCGGTGGGCATCGCCGGGAACATCCTGCTGTTCACCGTCTTCCTCGGCGGCATGTTCCACACCCCCCAGGACCTCGACCTCTACGGCCAGGCAGGACGTCAGGTGATGTTCCTCATCGTCAGCGTCTACGGCTGGTGGCAGTGGCACCGGGCCACGACCGCCGGCATGAGGGAGCCCGAGGACACCGACCCCTCCCGGTCAATCCTCTCTGAACCGGCCGACACCTACGAGGCGGTCCAGCCACGCTGGGCGACGTCACGCGAACGGCTGTTCATGCTCGCCGTCGCCGTCATCGGGACCTGCGGTTTCGCCTGGATCTTCAGCGCCCTGGGCTCCTGGGGACCGTGGGCGGACGCCTGGATCTTCACCGGCTCCCTGCTCGCCACCTTCGGCATGGCACGGGGGTGGACGGAGTTCTGGCTGATCTGGATCGCCGTCGACATCGTCGGCGTCCCGCTGCTGTTCACGGCGGGCTACTACCCCAGTGCCGTGCTCTACCTCGTCTACGGTGTGTTCGTCGCCTGGGGGTTCGTGGTGTGGCTGAGGGTGCAGCGACGTACGGCGGCCGGACAGGTCAGCTCCGTTCCACAGTCCGCCTGATCTCCGCGACCTGCGTCTCGGTGACCTCGGCCGTGGTGGCCGGATCGAAGTGCGCCTGCCGGTCCTTGTCCACCAGCACCGCACGCACCCCTTCCGGGAAATTGGACTGACGCCGCAGCAGCTTCCCCAGCGCCAGTTCGGCGTCCAGCGCCTCACGCAGCGTGCTACGGGCGGCGTGGTTCAGCAGCGCCGTGGCCGCGACCAGCGACAACGGGTTCGCCGGTGCCAGCATCCCCCGGACGCCGTCCGCGAAGTCGCCCTCGGCGTCCCCGACCCTGCGCTCGATCGCTGACCAGTCCTCCCCGGAGAACGTGGCCGTGATCCACCCCAGGTTCCCGGCGATCACGGAGTCTCCGTGACCCGTCGTCGTGCCGCTCAGCGCCGCCTCCGTGCCGTCCTCGACGAGGACGGACCGGAACGCCGCCGGCTCCGCGGTCAGGTGCGTCGCCAGGCCACTCCACAGCAGATCGTCCGGGGTGAGCCGGTACCCCGTCGTCGCCAGGAACAACCCGAGGGCGGCCCGCGACTCCTCCGGAACATTCGGCAGGTGCGTGAAGGCGTGCGAGATCCCGACATCGGTGATGAACCCGATCGCCATCTCCGGCATCGACTGCCAGGTCCGGTCCGTGATCACCCGGATGTCGGCATGGGCGGAGACACCCAGCCCACCGCCCATGGCGATACCGTCGACCACGGCGACCGTGGGTTTCGGGAACGAGGCCAACGCATGGTTCATGTCGTACTCGTCACGGAACAGGTCGTCCCCCGCGGTGAAGTCGCCGGTGAGGTCGGAGTCCCGCACCGAGCGCACGTCGCCGCCGGCGCAGTAGGCCTTCTCCCCCGCCGAGCACAACAGGACCCGGTCGACGGCGTCGTCGTGGCGGAATGCCTCGAGAGCAGCGGCGATCGCAGTGATCATCTCGTGGTTCAGGGCGTTGAGCGCCTTCGGGCGGTCGAGTGTGATGACTCCTGCTCCGTGGAGACTCTCCACACGGACCAGGGGCGACTGGGAAGCGGGGGTGGTGTCCATGACTGCCATGGTGGCACGAAACCGTGCGCCGTGGCGCGGGCACCCCACTACGCCGGGGTGAACGTCATGAAACTGTGAGCTGAAACACGGTTCATTTGCTATCGTGACACAAAGGATGATCGTCGAGGCGATCCCCACCACCGTCCGGATGGAGAAGACATGACCACCGCGTCCACAGGCAGCAGCTCGTCCACCACCGTGCCGATCGACCCCGCAATCCAGTCGGTCGGCCACATGCTCCGCAACCGGATCAAGGAGACCCCCGACCGGCGGGCCTACAGCTTCCCGGTGGCCGACGGCGCATCGGGTGAGACGTGGGAGGCTGTCACCTGGGCCGAGCTCGGTACGCAGGCCGCTGAGGTGGCGGGCGGCCTGATCTCGCTGGGGATCGACGCTGAAGAGCGCGTCGCCATCGCGAGCTCCACCCGCTACGAGTGGGCGCTGGCGAACTACGGCATCATGTACGCCTCCGCCGCCACGGTCACGGTCTACCCCACCACCATCGCCGACGATGTCTCGTTTATCCTCGATGACTCGGGGACGCGGGTCGTCTTCGCGGAGGACCGGGACCAGGTGGACAAGCTCCTCGGTCTCCGCGACGACATCCCCGGGGTCCAGACGGTTGTGCTGATCAGCGGTGACGTACCGGACGCGGTGGAGGAGACGGCTCCAGGCTGGGTGATCACCCTCGACGACCTGCGCCGCCGCGGACGCGACCACCTGTCGACGCACCCCACCGCCGTCGACGACCGTATCGACGCCACCCGACTCGAACACCTGTCGACCCTGATCTACACCTCCGGCACCACCGGCCGCCCGAAAGGCGTGCGTCTCCCCCACCGGGTGTGGGTGTTCGAGGCCCGTGCCTCCGAGATCACCTCGAACTCCGGCCCGGAGAAGCTCCTGACCATCGACGACAAACAGTTCCTCTGGTTGCCGTTGGCCCACGTGATGGGCAAACTGCTGCTCGTCCTGCCGTTGCAGGTCGGCTACGAGACGGCGATTGACGGGCGCATCGACAAGATCATCGAGAACCTCGCCGTCGTCAAGCCCACGTTCATGGGCTCAGCACCCCGAATCTTCGAGAAGGCCTACAACGGTATCGCCACGATGATGGCGACCGAGGGCGGCGTCAAGGAGAAGCTGTTCCACTGGGCGAGCCGTACGGGGGTCCGGGTCTTCGACGCGGACAACGGCGTCGGTACGGCCGGCCCCTGGGTCCGGCTGCAGGCGAAGATCGGCGACCGTCTCGTCATGTCCAAGATCCGTGAACGCTTCGGCGGCAACGTCAACTACTTCATCTCCGGCTCCGCCGCGATGAACACCGACATCGCACGGTGGTTCGGGGCCGCGGGGATGCCGATCCTCGAGGGGTACGGTCTCACCGAGACCAGTGCGGCGACCTGCCTCACCCGTCCCTACATCTACCGGGCCGGGTACGTCGGCCGGCCGCTCGAGGGGATCGAGGTCCGCATCGCCGAGGACGGCGAGGTCCTGGTCAGGGGGCCGGGCGTGATGGACGGCTACCACAACAACCCCGAGGCGACGGCCGAGGTCCTGGAGCCGGACGGATGGTTCCACACCGGCGACATCGGCGAGATGGACGGTGAGGGCCGGGTGAGGATCACCGACCGGAAGAAGGAGCTGTTCAAGACCTCCAACGGCAAGTACGTCGCGCCCGCGCAGGTCGAGGCAAAGTTCAAGGGTCTCTGCCCCGTCGCCAGCCAGCTGGTGGTGGTCGGCAACGACCGGCCGTATGTCTCGGCGCTGGTCACCCTGGACGAGGACGCCGTCACGGCATGGGCGGCGCGGCAGGGACTCTCCGGGTCCTACAAGGACATCGTCAGCGCCCCTGAAACCAGGACGATGGTGCAGGGCTACATCGACGAACTCAACACGCACCTCAACCGGTGGGAACAGGTCAAGAAGTTCGCCGTCCTGCACCGCGACCTGGGTGTCGACTACCAGGAGATCACGCCGTCCCTCAAGCTCCGCCGCACGGTGATCCACGACCACTTCGCGAAGGAGATCGCCTCCTTCTACGAGGAGTGAGCGGGGACCGCTACTTCTTCCGCTTCTTTTTCTTCTGCTGCCCCCGCTCCAGGCGGGAGGCCCGGTCGGGGACGTAGCGGAACTCCGTGCGCGGCGGACGCTCGTAGTCCGAGGCCACCTCCGGGCGTTCGGGGATGCGCGGAGGCGTGTGTTCGACCTTCTCCCACGGCACCGAGGACAGGATGTGGTTGATCACGTTGATCCGTGACCGCTTCTTGTCCTCGCTCTCCACCGTGTACCACGGGGCGGCGGGGGTGTCGGTGTGGGCGAACATCTCGTCCTTCGCCCGCGAGTAGTCCTCCCACCGCGTGATCGACTGCAGGTCCATCGGCGACAGCTTCCACTGCCGCAACGGATCCTCACGCCGGGAGGTGAACCTGCTGACCTGCTCCTCGTCGGACACCGAGAACCAGTACTTGCGCAGCATGATCCCGTCCTCGACGAGCAGGCGCTCGAAGATCGGGGCCTGGTGCAGGAACCGCCGGTACTCGGAGGCGGAACAGAACCCCATGACCCGCTCCACACCGGCACGGTTGTACCAGGACCGGTCGAAGATCACGATCTCCCCCGCGGTCGGGAGCTTCTCGACGTACCGCTGGAAGTACCACTGCCCCTGCTCCCGGGACGTCGGTGCCGGCAACGCCTCCACCCGGCAGAAGCGGGGGTTGAGGTACTGGGTGATCCGCTTGATCGCCGACCCCTTGCCGGCCGCGTCACGCCCCTCCATGATGATCACCATGCGCGCCCCGGTCTCCCGGACCCACTGCTGCAGGTCCACGAGGTCAGCCTGGAGCTTCTTCAGCTCCTTCTCGTAGGCCTTCTTGTCCAGTGCCGGCGGACGCGTTCCCGCCGGGTTCTCCGCTGGGGTCTCCCCCGGGTTCTCCCTGGCGGTTGTCTGTCCCGGAGCCTTCTGTGACGTCATGGGGACCGAGCTTACCTGCTAGTCCACGGAGAACTCCGCCATCCGGTCCCATTCGCTTTTACCCGGGATGGAGGTGTTAATGATCTGCGGGGTCTCCGACAGCACCGTCGGGAACAGGTCACAGGCGGCGGCGAAGTGGTCACTGTTGACGTGCGCCCCGTCAGCCCCGTCCTCGAAGGCCTCGACGAGGAAGTACTCGGACGGGTCATCGGTGCCGCGGAACCAGTCGAACCACAGGTTGCCGTCCTCGGCACGGGTGGCGTCGGTGAAGTCGGCGACGACCTCCCGGAAGTTCTCGACGTACTCGGGCAGCGGACGGAAGCGAACGTTGATCAGAATCATGGGGACCAGGGTACGCGTCACCCGTTGTCGACGCCGACCTCCTTCTCCGGGCCCTGGTTCTCCATCGCCCCGTCCAGTTCACCACGCAGCTTCTCGACGTCGGCCACCGAGAACCGGTCCTCCCCCGCCACCGCGACGAGACCGTCCAACACCGAGGTACCGTAATTGTGGCCGTGCCCGTTCGGCACATTACCCGCACGGGGAAGATCCAGGGTGACCTGCCAGAACGTGATGATCGGCATCCACTGCATCGTCGGTGACCGGTCGAAGCCGGGCGCCTCCTTCAACCAGTCCGGCTCACGGAAGATCAGGTTCGGGGACCACCACACCACCGGATCCGACGGATGCTGGACGTACAGCGCACGCGTCCCCGGCCATGAGGCGCCCCCCTCCTGGGGATCGTCGATCCACTTCTGGATCTGCTCGGAGTTCTCCGCGAACCGCACCATCATCCCGCCGGAGTACTCCGGGTCGACCTCCCGGGTACCGGGGTCCCGACGGGAGACGAAATCGCGCCACAGCTCGTTGCTGTTCGGCGGGCCGAGCCACAGCACGCCATCCACCGTCGACGCGATGTCACGGATCCCGGAGAACCCACCCTCACCGGCGGTGGTGCCGAGGGACTCACCGTAGACGTACAGCTTCGGACGGTTGTCCTCCGGAAGCCGGTTCCACCAGTCCGCCACGGTGGAGATCAGCTCCTTGCCCGCCTCCCGCACCCGGTTGCGGTCGGTGATGAACTGCAGTGCGCTCGGCAGGTACGAGTACTGGTCCGCGGCGATCGCGGTGTCGCCGTCGAACATCAGCTCAAACGCCTGGGCGGCGGTGGGGTTCACCCATCCCGTCCCCGTCGTGGGTACGACCATCAGCGCCTCCCGGTCCCGCGCATTCGTGCGCTCCAGCTCCTCGACGACGTTGAGGGCCCGCTCGTGGTCCGTGTCACCGTTGTCCAGCCCGGCGTAGACGCGGATGGGTTCCTCCGCCGGACGCCCGGTGAGCCCCTCGAGCTGGTCCTTGTACAGCCCCAGTGCGGTGAACCTGGTCCCGTAGGCGCCCAGTTCCTCCCACTCGTTGTGGGAGCCCGGGCCACCGCTGCGCTCGCTGACGTGGGGGCGGACCAGGTCCTCCCGGATCTCCTTGTCACGCACCGAGAAGATCCGTTCGCTGACCCGCAGGATCGTCCCGGGCAGCACCTGGTCGGCCACGAAGACCGTCACCAGCCCGACGACACACCACGACACCAGGAGCTTCAGCCCGTAGCGGGTGTGCTGACCGGGCACAGCCCTGGCCAGCATCACCGTGCCACGGGCGAACACCGTGCCCACGAGGTAGATACCGACCCACAACAGCAGCCCCACCGGCAGGACCTTGAGGAACTCTCCGGCGGTGTAGGCCTCGTCCCCCATCAGGTCGGCGATCTCCTGCTGCCACCGCACCGCGAAGAGGATCCACACCAGCAGCGCGACGACGATCACCGCGATCAGCGCGATCCGGAGGCGTGGTCGCCAGTGCCCGGGCACCGCACGGCCGCGCGTCAGCAGCAGCGACAGCGGCTCGACCAGGTCACGGATCCACAGCACCCACACCCACTGCAGCAGGACACCGATCAGATGGCCGGTCGCCGCCGACAGGCCGGCCGCGACCCCCTGGAACAGCCAGTCCCGCGTGAGCAGCGACGGCGTCAGGGACAGGGCGAACATCAGGGCGCCGACGACCAGCCCCCACGGGCTGGGTTCGATCAGGGACCGCAGGAAGCCGTCACGGTCCGGTCTGCCACGGCGGTCGTCCCGACCCCCGTGCCGCTGCCGGACGATCACCCCGGGGAAGTCGTCGTCACCGACGTGCCGCACGACCGGGGGTCGACCTGTCACCGACCCCGGTGTGTCGCTGTCGTGCGCCACCGGACACCTCCCTCACCGCCTCGTCATGTACAGGTAGCGAGTCTAGCAACCTCAGGCGCCGCCGGTCTCCCGCTTCTCCGCGGTCTCCAGCCAGGTCATCTCCAGCTCGTCGTGTTCGTCCTTCGCCGCGGTGAGCGCGGAGTCGAGTTCGGCCAGCAGTGCGGTGTCGACGGTGCCGTCCGCGGGCGCCGAGGCGGTGGCGAGACGCTGGTTGAGGTCCCCGATGGTCACCTGGACCTTGGACATGCGCCGTTCCAGGGCGTTGAGCTCCTTGGCCAGTGCACGGTCCTCCTGTGCCGACAGGCCCGTCTGCTGCTGTGCCGCCGGCGTCCCGCCGAGGGACATGTTGCCGGCGTGCCGGTTCTCCCCGGCGGCCTGCTCCGCACGTCGTTCCAGGTACTGGGCGATACCGCCGGGCAGGTTGGTGAGCCTCCCGTCGCCGAAGAGCGCCCAGGTGGAGTCACAGATCCGCTCGACCAGGTAACGGTCGTGGGAGATCACCACCATGGTTCCCGCCCAGCCGTCGAGCAGGCTCTCGAGTTCCTGCAGGGTGTCGATGTCGAGGTCGTTGGTGGGCTCGTCCAGCAGCAGGACGTTCGGCTCGGCCATGAGCACGCGGGTCAGCTGCAGGCGCCGACGCTCCCCGCCGGAGAGGTCCCCGACCGGGGTGCGCTGGCGTTTGGAGGAGAAGCCGAGGCGTTCGGCCATCTGGGACGCGGTGAGTTCCCGGTCGCCGATCTGCACCCGGGTGGCGACGTCCTCCACGGCGTCGAGGAGCCGACGGGCCGGGTCGAGGTCGTCGAGTTCCTGGCGGAGCCAGCCGATGTTCACCGTCCGCCCCTCGACGCGCCGTCCCGCCGCCAACGGGTACTCACCGGCGAGGGTGCGCAGCAGCGTGGTCTTCCCCGATCCGTTCACGCCGACCAGACCGATCCGTTCACCGGGGTTGAGTCGCCAGGTGAGGTCGTCGACGAGGGGTCGGCCGTCGGGGGTGGCGATGGTGGCGTCCTCGAGCTCGATGACCTTCTTCCCCAGGCGACGGGTGGCGAAACTCATCAGCTCCACGGAGTCACGCGGGGCCGGGACATCCTTGATCAGCGCCTCCGCGGCCTCGATACGGTAGCGCGGCTTCGACGTCCGGGCCGGTGCCCCACGGCGCAGCCAGGCCAGCTCCTTGCGCGCGAGGTTGGCACGACGCTGCTCCGCGGCGTCGGCCTGCCGGGCACGCTCGGCGCGGGCGAACGTCCAGTCGTTGTAACCCCCCTCGTAGACGTCGACGACACCGTCGTGCACCTCCCAGGTGTGGTTGGCGACGGTGTCGAGGAACCACCGGTCGTGGGTGACCACGATGAGTGCGCACCGGCGGGACAACAGGTGGGAGGCGAGCCACTGCACACCCTCGACGTCGAGGTGGTTCGTCGGCTCGTCGAGGATGAGCAGGTCGAGGTCACGGACCAGCGCGGCGGCGAGACCGACGCGCCGCCGCTCACCACCGGACAGGCCGGCGACGGGCGTGTCGAGGCCCTGTGTGCCGAGGTCGACGACGCCGAGACCGTGGAGGACCTCCCGGACCCGCGGGTCCGAGGCCCATTCGTAGGTCTGCAGGCCCAGGGGGTCCAGGACGGACTGTCCGACGGTCTCGCCGACCAGGTCGACGTCCTGTGACACCCGTGCCAGGCGCAGGTCGTTGTTGTGCGACACTCGTCCGGCGTCCGCGGTGTCCGCGCCCGAGAGGATGCGCAGGAGCGTGGACTTGCCCCCGCCGTTGAGTCCGACGACACCGATACGGTCGCCGGTGTTCACCCCCAGGCTGACCTTGTCCAGCAGGGTTTTCAGTCCGTAGGACTTCTCGACGTTCTCGAGGTTGATCAGGTTGACCGGTGTTGCCATGGCGGTTCGGGGGGATCCTCTCGGTGGGGAAGACAGGGGTCAGGCAGGTGACACGATACGCGCACCGTGCCGGCTCGACGCCGCGGTGGTGGTCGGTACGGCCCTGCCGCCGACGCCCTCCGACGACAACGCGGTCGCGACGTCGACGGCGTGGTCCCGGTCGCGGCAGAGCATCGCCACCGTCGGCCCGGACCCGGAGACCAGACACGCCAGGGCACCGGCGTCCTTGCCGGCCGCCAGCGTGCGGCGCAGGTCCGGGCTCAGGCTGATGGCGGGTGCCTGCAGGTCGTTGACGGTCGTGCCGTCGAGGTGGGCGGCAAGTGCGTCGACGTCCCCGGCGAGGATGGCGCGCTGCGCCTCCTCGGGACCACCGGCCCGCAGGTCAGGACGGTCGCCCCGGGCCGCGGCGTCCCGTTGCTCGTCGAGTCGGGCGAAGACCTCCGCAGTCGACAGCCCCCGCGGGTCCATCGCCAAGGCCCAGTGGTAGGTGCCCCGGGTGAGCACGGGCACCACGACGTCGCCGCGGCCGTGGCCGAGCGCGGTACCGCCGGCGAGGCAGAAGGGGACGTCGGCGCCGAGTGTGGCGGCCAGCGCCGACAGTGTCTCGTCGCCCGGACGTGGTGCACGGTCGAAGCCGCTCTCCGCGGCACCGTCACCGTGCAGGATCTCGCGGGTGGCCATCATCGCCGCCGCCGCGTCCGCCGAGCCGCCCGCCATGCCGCCGGCCACCGGGACGCCCTTGTCCACCAGGATGTCGAGTACCGGGAACGTCGCCGACGGCACGCCGGCCAGTTCGTCGCGGTAGTGCTCCAGCACCGACAACACCCCCCGGACGGCGAGGTTGTCCCCCAGTGCCTCACCGGTCGGCACCTTCGCGGCGTCGCGACCGGTGACCGACACCGACGCGACGAGGTCGAGCAGGTCTGCCGGCACCCCCTCGTGCACGCCGACGACCGTCAGGGTGACCGTCTCGGTGAGGTCGAGGGCCTGGAAGACGGTCCTCAGCTCGTGGTAGCCGTCCTCACGGGCGTCGCCGACGGCGAGGTGGAGGTTGACCTTCCCCTGGGCCGTCGCCGTGACTGAACGTCCCGCCGTCATGACGCACCCCTCGCCGCCAGGGACGCCACCGCCAGATCCACGAATGCCGCGGTGTCCAGCTTCTCCCCTCGTTCGCGGGGGTCGATCCCGGCGTCGGTGAGGACCTTCTCCGCCGCCGGGCCCGACCCGAAGTAGCCGGACAGAGCGGCGCGCAGTGTCTTGCGCCGCTGCAGGAACGCGGCGTCGGTGACGGCGAAGACCTCACGGCGCAGCACGTCCTCCCCCACGGTGTCGACCGAGTCCTGCCACGGGCGGTCGCCGTCGTCCCACCGGTCGATTCTCACCAGCCCGGAGTCGATCTTCGGGGCCGGCCAGAAGACGTTCTTGCCGATGGTGCCCGCTTTGCGGACGCGGCCGTGGAAGCCGGCCTTCACACTGGGGACACCGTAGACCCGGCTGCCCGGGTCGGCGGCGAGACGGTCGGCGACCTCGAGCTGCACCATCACCAGGACCCGACGGATGCTGGGGAAGACCTCGAGCAGGTGCAGCAGGACGGGCACCGAGACGTTGTACGGGAGGTTCGCCACCAGCGCGGTCGGAGCGGGGAGGTCGTCCGTTCCGACGGTGAGCGCGTCGGCGGTGACCACGTTCAGGGCACCGGCACGCGACGGGGCGAACTCGCCGACGGTGCGTTCCAGCCGTCCTGCCAACCGCGGGTCGATCTCCACGGCGGTGACCGTGCCGACGGACTCCAGCAGTGCCAGGGTCAACGATCCCAGACCGGGACCGACCTCGACCACGTGGTCGTCGGGGCCGACCTCGGCCGCCGAGACGATGCGCCGGACGGTATTGGGGTCGATGACGAAGTTCTGGCCGAGCCGTTTCGTCGGGGTGACGTCAAGCTCGGCCGCCAACGCCCGGATGTCGCCGGGGCCGAGCAGACGGACGTCGGTGCTGTTCTCAGGTTCCACGGTTCACCAGCCTAGCCGGTGGATCTACCGCAGCCCCATCTTGGAGGTGCAGGCCGGCCATGCGCCCCAGCCCTGCGCTGCCTGGACCTTCTCCGCCACGGCGATCTGCTCCTCGCGGGAGGCCATGTGCGCCTCGGGGGCGTACTCGGTGCCGCCGAACGCCGCCCAGGTGGACGGGGTGAACTGCAGACCGCCGGAGAAGCCGTTGCCGGTGTTGGCGGACCAGTCACCGGTCGCCTCACACTGCACCAGTTCGTCCCACACGGAGCCACCGGCCACGGCTGCGGCACTGGAGCCCTTCTTCGTCCCGCGGATGACGACGCGCTCGGTGGCCGGCTCCAGCTCGGTACGGTCGACGACCTCGCGGTCGGTCTCCTCGCCGTTGGTCTTCGTGACCTTGACGGTGACCTTCTCGCGGCCGGCCGAGCCCTCCTCGACGACCTCTTCCTCGCCCTCGGGCTTCTCCGGGTCCTCCTTGACGGTGACCGGCGGGTCGAAGGGACGCTCTTCGGTGACCTCGTCGGTCGAGACGCGGTGGACCTCGATGTGCGTGCCGGGGGTCAGCGGGGTGCCGGCGGGCGGGGTGACGACGTCGTCCTTGCCGAGCGGAGTGCCCCGCAGCTCCAACGCCTCGCCGACCGTCGCCGCCGCCAGGGACAGGCGTGCGGGCTCCTCACCGGGGTTGCCGTCGTTGAGGGTGAAGTCCCGCGGCGTGGTGATGTTGAGTTCCATGCCCTCGACGGGGATCTGCGTGCCGACTCCCTCGGAGAGGGCTGCGGCGTTGCCCTCGTAGCCGAGCTCGGAGAGCAGGTCGGCGACGGTGAGCGAGGTGGTGTCGACGTCCTTGAGCTGACCGTCCACCGTGACGGCGACCTGGCGGGCCGAGCGGACGGTGACGGTGCCGTTGTTCTCGACCTTCTCGTCGAGGCCCGGGGTGATCATGTCACGGTCGTCGACGGCGACGTCGTTGTCCTCCAGCAGACCGCGGATGTCGCCGGACATCGCACTGGCCTGCATGATCTCACCGTTGACGTCGAGGGTGACGTCCTTGTGACTGGTGGCGACGACGGTGCCGCCGGCAACCAGCACCGCCAGCATGCCGCCGGTCGCCGCGCGCAGCGGGACCGAGCTGGTGCTGTTGATACGGTGCAGGGTGGACTTCTTCTTGGGGGACACGCGCTCTTCTACCTCCGGTGACGACGACTCCTGGCGGT
This sequence comes from Corynebacterium sp. USCH3, assembly GCF_037619475.1. NCBI lineage: Bacteria > Bacillati > Actinomycetota > Actinomycetes > Mycobacteriales > Corynebacteriaceae > Corynebacterium > Corynebacterium sp. USCH3. The sequence continues at coordinate 469,346 of NZ_JAQPZT010000003.1, read as the reverse complement.
CAGGCCGGTCAGGCCTGTCAGGGTCGGCGGTTCGGGACAACCGACATAACGTTGATCACGATACGGTAACGATTGGGTCACGATCAAGAAATTCGGTGATCCGCCCCCGTTTCTGTCGCCATCGTCACACCCGCGACGCCCCGGCAGTGCTCAGCAGACCCCTCCGTCACATCCACCCCAGTCCTGCGGGCTCACAGACCGTAGAGCCGTCGGGCGTTCGCCGACACCAGTGCGCCGAACCCGTCCGGGTCGACACCGCGCACCTCGGCCAGCAGCCGTGCGGTGTAACCGACGAAGGCGGGCTCGTTCCGGGCGCCCCGGAACGGCTCGGGCGTCATGTAGGGGGCGTCGGTCTCCACGAGGATCCGGTCCTCCGGGACCAGGGCGGCAGCCTGTCGCAACTCCTCGTTGCGCTTGAAGGTGACATTGCCGCAGAAGCTCAGGTAGTAGCCCCGGTCGACCGCCTCGCGTGCCACCTCGAGCGGGGAGGAGAAGCAGTGCAGCATCACCGTGAGATCCGACGGGGCGTCCGACAGCACCCGCAGGAGGTCGTCGTCGGCCTCACGGTTGTGGATCATCAGCGGCTTGCCGACCCCGGACGCCAGGTCCATGTGCCAGCGCAACGCCTCCTCCTGGACCTCCAGTGGTGCCGTGCCGTCGGGATCGTGGGTGATCCAGTAGGTGTCCAGGCCCGTCTCCCCCACCGCCACGCAGCGTGGGTCCGCCACGAGCTCCCGGAGCCGCACCCGGGCATCGTCGGTGAGTTCACCGGCCTTCGTCGGGTGCACGGCACAGGCCGCGACGACGCGGTCGTCGGCGTGGGCCGCCTCCAGCGCCAGTTCGGCCTCCGCGATGCCGTCACCAACGGTGCACACGGAGCGCACCCCGACGGCGGCAGCGCGGTCCATCACGGCGCGCACGGACTCCGCGTCGGCGGCCCCGCAGGACGCCAGGTGGGTGTGCGCGTCGAACACCTCCGCCAGCGGCTCGGGAGGCACAGGGACAGGACGTGGCTTCTTCCGTGACATGCCCCCAGGCTAGCGGGCGCCGGAGGAGGACCGCCCTCAGGACTGCCCGAAGAACGCGAGCTCCAGCTCCACGGTCCGCCGGAAGAACTCCCGCGCCGTCGACGCATTCTCCGCAGACTGTGCCGCGACGCGGTCCACCTCGTCACGCAGGAAGGCGACGAGGTCGTGGAAGTCCGGGTAGTCGTGGAGCCGCACCCATTCGGCGTGCACGTACCTGGCCGGGTACCCGCCATAACCCTCCGGAGCCTCGGCGCGGTTCGACTCCCTCGTCGCCCAGTCCAGGTACAGCCACTCACAGACGACGAGGACGGCGAGGATCGCCGCGTAGTTCCGGGTCTCCGTCGCCTCGGCGAAGATTCTCTTGAACCCTGCCGTGGAGTCCGTGTCAGGGGCGTCCTGCCGCTCCGCCGCACCGAGATCCTCCATCGCGTCCACGAAGTAGGTGCTCTCGTCGCCGGCGACGTCCCCGAGAAACTCCGCCAGCCGACGGCGCGAGGCGAAGGTGTCCGCGGTGGCGACGGCGGCACCGAGCAGCGCCATGAACCCGTCGACGAACCGGTAGTCCTGCACGAGGTAGGCCGCCATCCGCTCGTCGGGGAGGGTCCCGGCGAAAAGCTGCCGGACGAAACCGTGGGTCGCCGCGGCGTCCCAGGTCCCCCGGTTCTCCCCGCGCAACCGGTCGGTGAACCGCTCGTCCGTCATGCCGTCTACTCCACCGCAGCCCAGGACGGACCGGTCTCGGCGAGCTCCGGATCCAGTTTCGTGAACAGCGGCGACGGCTTCGTCAGCGCCGTCCCCGGGGTCAGGGTGGTCCGACCCCAGTGGGCCTGCTGGTTGTCGTAGTCGCCCATGATGACCGGGTAACTGCGTCCTTCAGCCGGCAGACCGACGCCCACCGGCGTGCGCGGGGAATCGTCGGTGACCTCGACGACCGTCGGCTGGGCGGCCCAGACACCGGTACCGCCGAGGGTCTCGAAGACCTGCTGGGCGGAGAACGGCAGGTACGGGGTCAGGAGGGTGTTGGCGTCGGAGACCACCTGCAGCGCGGTGTGTAGGACGGTCGCCAGACGCTCACGCTGAGACTCGTCCTTCGCCAGCTTCCACGGCTCCTGCGCCGCGATGTACTGGTTGCCACGGTCGACGATACGCATCGCCTCGGCGATACCTGCCTTGAACCGGGAGTGCTCGAGGCACTCGGCGACCCGGTCGAAGGCTGCCGCGGCGTCCTCCAGCAGGTCGGTGTCCTCGGCGGTGAACTCACCGGCCGCCGGGATCTCGCCGAAGTTCTTGTGCGCCATCGACACCGTGCGGTTGACCAGGTTCCCCCAGCCGTTGGCCAGTTCGGTGTTGATGCGACGAACGAACTCGTCCCAGGTGAAGTCGGTGTCCATGTTCTCCGGGCCCGCGACGGCGATGAAGTAGCGCAGTGCGTCCGGACCGAACTCCTGCAGGAAGTCCCGCACGTAGATCACCACACCCTTGGACGAGGAGAACTTCGACCCCGACATCGTGAGGAACTCGGAGGAGACGACCTCGGTCGGCAGGTTCAGCTCACCGAACTCGCCGGCCTCACCTCCGTGAGCGCCCTTTCCTGCGTAGCCGAGCAGCTCACCGGGCCAGATCTGGGAGTGGAAGGTGATGTTGTCCTTGCCCATGAAGTAGAAGGACAGGGCCTCCGGATCGGACCACCACTCGCGCCACGCCTCGGGCTGGCCGGTGCGCCAGGCCCATTCGATGGAGGCGGAGAGGTAGCCGACGACCGCGTCGAACCAGACGTAGAGCTTCTTGGCGTTGTTGTCCTGCCAGCCCTCGATCGGTACCGGCACGCCCCAGTCGATGTCCCGGCTCATCGCCCGCGGACGCATGTCCTTGAGCAGGTTGAGCGAGAACTTCAGCACGTTGGGCCGCCAGCCCTCGCGGGTGGTCAACCAGGACTCCAGGGCCTCGGCGACGGCGGGGAGGTCGAGCATGAAGTGCTCGGTCTCCACGAACTCGGGGGTCTCCCCGTTGATCTTCGACCGGGGGTCGATGAGGTCGGCGGGGTCGAGCTGGTTGCCGCAGTTGTCGCACTGGTCACCGCGGGCGTCCGTGGCGCCGCACAGCGGGCAGGTCCCCTCGATGAAGCGGTCCGGCAGCGTACGCCCGGTCGACGGGCTGATGGCACCGGTGGTGGTCTGACGGACCATGTAACCGTTGTCGTTGAGTCCGCGGAACAGCTCCTGGACCACCGCGTAGTGGTTCCGGGTCGTGGTCCGGGTGAACAGGTCGTAGGACAGGCCGAGATCGGCGAGGTCCTCGACGATGACGCGGTTGTACCGGTCGGCGAGTTCCTGGACGCCGACCCCCTCCTTCTCCGCCTGGACCAGCAGAGGAGTTCCGTGCTCGTCGGTGCCGGAGACCATCAGCACCTTGTTGCCCGACATTCGCTGGAACCGGGCGAAGACGTCCGAGGGGACGCCGAAGCCGGCGACATGTCCGATGTGGCGGGGTCCGTTTGCATAGGGCCAGGCAACGGCGGTGAGCACGTGTTTCGACATGCGACCAGATTAAGCCATGACACAGATGAAGCGCGCACCAGGGGCTGGTTCCCCGGTGCGCGCTTGCGTCATGCACAGACTGTACTACGTGGTGGCGTCGGCTTTCTCCGGGGCGCCACCCCGCTTACCACGGCGGCGCTCCCGTGCCGCCCGGGCTTCGGCCGTCTCCTGGTGACGGCGTTCGCGGGCGAGTCGCAGTGCGAAGGCACGCTTCTGCTTCTCGTCGAGGAACAGCGGATCCTGGGACAGACCCTTGTATATCGCCAGGCACAGGAAACAGATCAGTATCACGAACGGGCTGGCCGCGATGATCGTCACGGTCTGCAGGCTGTTGAGCGCGTCGTCGCCACCGGACAGCAGCAGGACCACGGCGATCAGTGCGGTGAGCAGACCCCACAGCACGGTGACCTTGCGGTCGGCGATGAGTTTGCCGTTCTGGCTCATCGTGCCCATCACCGTCGACGCCGAGTCGGCGGATGTGATGAAGAAGGTGGCGAGCAGGATCATGGCGATGATCGACGAGACGGTGCCCAGCGGGAGCTCGTGCAGCAGGTTGAACAGCATGTACTCCGAGGTGCCGTCCCCGTACACGTCCGAGCCCTGGTCCTCCAGGTGGATGGCGCTGCCGCCGAAGATCGCGAACCAGACCACGGACACCGCGGTGGGGACCAGCATGACGACGAGGATGAACTCGCGGACGGTACGCCCCCGGGAGATGCGGGCGATGAAGGTACCGACGAAGGGCGACCAGGAGATCCACCAGGCCCAGTAGAACAGCGTGTTGCCGGCGAGCCACTCGTCCATGCCCGGTGCGGAGTCCGCCGTGCGGGCCGCCATGCCGAAGAACTCCTGGATGTAGTTCCCGAACGCGGTCGGCACCGTGTTGGCGATCACGACGGTCGGGCCGACGATCAGCACGAAGAAGGCCAGAACCGCGGCCATGACCATGTTGAAGTTCGACACGTACTGGATGCCCTTGCTCACGCCGGAGAAGGCCGAGATCAGGTAGCAGATGCCGAGGACGCCGATGATCAGCATCAGCCACCCGGTCCCCGGGCTGTGCACCATGTCGGTGGCGTCCAGGCCCGAGGCGATCTGCAGGGCGCCGAGCCCCAGGGACGCGGCGGTACCGAAGACGGTGGCGAAGATCGAGAGCACGTCGATGAGCTTGCCCAGCCAGCCCTCGGCGCGGCGCACCCCGATCAGCGGGATGAACGCCGAGCTCAGCAGCTGCTTGCGACCCAGACGGAAGGTGCCGTAGGCGATCGCGAGACCGACGATGGCGTAGATCGCCCACGGGTGCAGCGTCCAGTGGAACAACGTGGTGGAGAAGGCCACCGGATTGCTCTCGGTCGCTTCACCGGGAACGCCGTTGCGGTAGAAGTTCATCGGTTCCGCCACACCGTAGAACATCAGGCCGATGCCCATGCCGGCGGCGAACATCATCGCGATCCAGCTGGCCGCGTTGAATTCGGGACGCTCGTGGTCCTGGCCGAGCCGCACATTGCCGAACTTGCTCAAGGCGACCCACAGGATGAAGAACACGAACACCGAGCCGGCGATGATGTACACCCAGCCGAAGTCTGTGACCACGAAGTCGAGCGCACTGTCGGCAAAGGACGAGAAGTTGTCGGGGGCGATCAGCCCCCAGACCACGACGGCAAGCACGATCAGGGCGGCGAAGCCGACGACGGCCTTGTCGATCTTGGCGTTCTCGTCCTCGGCCGGAGGAGGCAGCATGTCCTCGGTGGCGACCGGCGAGATCTTCTCCAGGTTCAGTCCCGGATCGGTGAAAGGAGCATCACCGGAACCGGTGCCCGGCGGGCCGATATCGTCAGATTGCGGGTTCTCTTCTGAAACGGACATGCAGACCACTCTGCCATACTCCCCGCGTACGGCGTCGGGGGCCCCTCCACCACTGCTCCCGGGGAGCTTGTCCGGTCAGTCTCCGCGGGCCGCCAGAACCGCCTCGTAGAGTTCCCGTCGGGACACTCCGTGAGCAGCGGCGACCTCCCTGGTGGCGTCCTTCATCCGGGTCCCTTCCCCCACCTTCTGCTCGACCTCGCCGACCAGTTCCCCCGGGTCGCGCACGACCGGCCCGGGGGACGCCGAGATGACGACCGTGATCTCTCCGCGCACGCCGTCCGACGCCCACCGGGCCAGCTCCCCCAACGGACCACGGACCACTTCCTCGTAGGTCTTGGTCAGTTCACGGCAGACCGCCGCCTCACGGTCCTCACCGCAGACCTCCGCCGCGGTCGACAGGGTCGTCGCCAGCCGGTGCGGTGACTCGAAGAAACTCACCGCGCGGGGCGAGTCCCGCACCGACTCCAACCACTGGCGGCGTGCTCCGTCCTTCCGCGGGGCGAAACCGTCGAAGGCGAAGTGGCCCACCCCCACCCCCGACAGGGCCAGGGCGGTGGGCACCGCGGAGGGTCCGGGCAGGCACGTCACCGGCACACCGGCCTCCTGCGCCGCCTGGACCAGCGGGAAACCGGGGTCGGAGACGGCGGGCATCCCCGCGTCGGTCACCACCAGTACCCGTGCCCCGGCAGCGGCCCGGGCGACCAGGCCCGCGGCGCGGTCGGCTTCATTGTGGTCGAAGTTCGAGACGATCTTCCCGGAGATCTCCACGCCGAGGGCGTCCGCCAACGCCCGCGTGCGCCGGGTGTCCTCCGCGGCGATGACGTCGGCGCTGCCGAGCGCGTCGATGAGCCGGACCGAGGCATCCAACGGGTTGCCCAGCGGCGTCGCCGCGAGAATCACACCGCCGTCGGAGAGCGGGCGGGCCTGGCGTGCGCGCTCCAGTGCGCGGACCACCGGGTCGGTGTCGGGAACCTCGTCGGTACTGTCGCTGCCGGTGTCTCTGCCGGTGTCTCTGCCGGTGTTGCTGTCCTCCATGGTCACCAGACTCTACCCCGCGGCCGGAGTATAGGATGAGCCACTGTGACCGAGACTTCCGCCACGACAGGCACCGCGCCCCGACCGGCCCCCACGGCAGGCCGGTCGCACCGTCCACGCCGCTGGTGGTCGATCCTGGCGGCGCTGGGGGTCCTGGGTCTGCTCAGCCGGCTGCTGTGGCTCTGGCACCCCACCGACGCCGGCACGCCGGTCTTCGACGAGAAGCACTATGTCCCGCAGTCCTGGCAGGTCCTCCGCGGCACCGAAGGCGGCGGCCGGCTGGTCATCGGCGGTATCGAGGACAACCCCGGTTACGGCCTCGTCGTCCATCCCCCGCTCGCCAAACACCTCGAGGCGCTCGGCATGGCCGTCTTCGGGAACAACCCCTGGGGCTGGCGCGTCATCGTCGCGCTCCTCGCCGTCGGTGTCATCCTGCTCATCGCGGCCACGGCCCGACGACTCAGCGGGTCGGACTGGGTCGGCCTCACCGCCGGCGTCATGGCGTTGTGCGACGGCATCCTGTTCGTCACCGGACGTTCGGCGATGCTGGACCACTTCCAGGTGTTCTTCGTCGTCCTGGCGGTGTACCTGCTGCTGCGCGACCACGCGCAGATGGAGTACCGGTTCGCCCTCGTCGCCGCCGACGGACGGACCGGCGACCACGCGCTGGGCCCGCGCCTGGGCTACCGGTGGTGGCGCTTCGCCGCGGGGGTCGCCCTGGGCTGCGCGCTCGCGGTGAAGTGGTCGGGCCTGTACTACATGGCCTTCTTCGGCGTGGCCGTCGTCGCCGTCGACTGGTGGCGGCGGCGGCGCTTCGGCGTCACCCGGCCGTTCGTCGGGACGCTGCTGCGCGACTGTGTCCCCGCCTTCGCCTCACTCGTCCTCGTCCCGGTGGGAGCCTATCTGCTGTCCTGGCGGTCGTGGTTCGCCTCGGAGACCGGTGTGTTCCGGCACGAGGCCGCCGCCGACAGCGACCGGATCAGTGCCTGGGGGCTGGACGTCCTGCCCGACAGCTGGCTCAGCTTCCTCTACTACCATGTCTCTGTGCTGGGCTTCCACAGCGAGCTGACGAACTCCAACGGGCACCACCACCCCTGGGAATCCAAGCCGTGGGACTGGCTGGCGTCCACCCGTGCCCTGCTGTACCACTCCGCCGGCGACGACAACGACCACCGTGAGGTCGTGCTGCTGGTCGGCACACCGGCCATCTGGTGGCTGTCCGTACCGGTTCTCCTGTGGGGCATCTGGCGGCTCATCGGCCGCCGTGACATGCGCTGGCTCGTCCCCGTCATCGGTTACGCCGCCGGCTTCCTCCCGTGGTTGTTGAACGTCGACCGGCAGATGTACCTCTTCTACGCCACGAACCTCGCCCCGTTCCTCATCATCGGGATCGCGCTGGCCCTGGGGCAGGTCTCCGGGTGGGCTCTGCGCCCCGACGAACCGGTGTCCCGGCGCAGGGACGCGAGTGGGGTCGGCCTCGGGGCCGAAATCCGGTCGCTCGTCGCCGGCAAGACCGGGATGCTGCTCACCGTCGGCTACCTGGTGCTGGTCGTGTGGATGTTCCTGTTCTTCCTGCCGATCTACACGGGCATGCCGATCTCCGACGAGCAGTGGCAGTTGCGGATGTGGCTGCCCGGCTGGACGTGACCGGGCGTCCTCACCGGTCGTCGCCCGGTCGCCAGGACGAGTTCTCCTCCACGTCGTCCGGACTGTACCGCACCGGACGCGCCGACAACCCCCGCAGCGACTGCCGTAGCGGGGTCACGGCGTGGTTCCGCGACAGCCACACACTGACCAGCGCCACGCAGGCCGCCAGGTGCAGCAGCAGCCCGGCGATGAGGGTCACGTCCGTGCCCCCGTCCAGGAACCCCAGGACGATGTCACGGGTCGCGAACCCCGCACCGAAACCCCACAACGCGAGGAACACCGGGAAGAGTCCGGGGGCGGACCGCGGACGCGCGGCACCCCAGAGCAGGCCTGCCGCGAGCGCGAGCCGCACCGCCGCCGCATCGACCGACAGTGACGCGACGTCGGGGTCACCGGCATTACCCACGGTGCCGCCGGGCCCCCCGTCCAGTGCCTCGGCACCACCGCCGGCTGCACCGGTGAGCAGCAGCAACGACCAGGCGACATAACACACCGCCACGACGACCAGCGCGATCCTGCTCAGCACCAGAGGGAGCGACCGGTTGCGCAGCCGGTGGGACAACTGCGGTGTCTCATCGGCGACACGTGCCATGGACTCCGCCAGCGCCCGCGCTCCACCGGCACCGCCCGTACCGCCAGAACCTCCGGTCGCCGGGGCGACGGACATCCTCAGCCGACGGTTCAGGTCGCTCGCCGCGGCGAACCACTCACGGCAGTCAGCGCAGGCGGACAGGTGGGTGTCGATCATGTCGTCGCCGATGTCCGACGGCGCGTTCTCCCCGTCGAGCCTGGCAGACAACGCGGCACGGACCACCGCGTGCATGTCCTGACGTGACTCCCCCACCGCCGTCACCCGAACCTGGACAGGGCCTTGTCCAGGCTCGCCCGTCCGGCACCGAAGACAAGGAGAACAAGACAGGCGGCGAACAGGACGATGACCAGTTCTCCACCCCCGTCAGACACGAAGAGCCCGTTGCCGAGATGGACGAAGTAGAAGGCTGCGACCATGTCCAGGGCCAGGACACCGGCCGCGGCGGGGGTGAGAAAACCCAGGACGACAAGCGCTCCACCGAGCATCTCGACGACGGCGACCACCCACACCGACAGCGTCGGCTGGGGAATGTGCATCGATGCCCACTGTTGCGCGGTCTCGTCCGCACCGACGTGGAACACCTTGTCCCACCCGTGGGCGATGAAGACGACCCCGAGGGCCACACGCATGATCAGGAGGGCGGCGTCGCGGAAGGCAGGATTGTTCATGATGGGGCCATCATATCGCCCCGGGCCCCCGCCGTCCCTTCGCGGTACGTGGCACTACACCGCCCGGATGTGGGAGTCACGGCGGTCGGCGTAGCCGTCGTACTCCTCGTAGTCGCCGTAGTCGCTGTAGTCGGTGTAGTCGGTGTAGTCGAGGTCGGCGAACTCCGGGTCCACGTCGTCGCTCTCCAGGACGACGGCCCCCGGCCGCAGCAGACGGTCCGGCACACCGAGTTCGCGGTCGTCGGTGTTGCGCACGCCCAGTCGGGCCCGTCGCATCCTGGCGATACGCCTCCGTCGCAGCCGTGCCTCCTCGACGACCTGGCGGCGCAGGTAGTAGAGGTACACACCGGCGAGCGCGACCGTGACGACCACGGCGGACCAGGCGGCACCGCCGAGCAGGGCGGCGACGACGACCGACACCACACACAGAGCCGCCAGAACCGACAGCACCCGCTTGCGCCTCGTCTGACGTCGTTCCACCATGCGTTGGGAGGCTTCCGGGTCGTAGAACCCGCGGCCACGTCGCGCCGCGGCGTAGTCGAGTTCCTCGGCGGTCAGTTCACCGTCGCCGTACCCGTCGTCGAGGAAGTCCGCCGGCGGCGCCACCTCCGCACCGGGGACCAGGGGTTCCCCGTCCGTCTCTTCGCCGGCACCGACCGACACGTCGATGTCTCCGCCACGGAGGTACGCCGACGGGATCTCGGAGAACCGCGCGGTGCGCCCGTCCCACTGACCGTCATCTGTCACGGCGACGGCGGACTCCACCTGCGCCGGCGGCTCCACCTGCTCCACGGACCCGCCCGCGTCCCCGGACTCGTCGTCCATGGTCTCCGGAACCTCCGCAGCCTCACCGGCGCTGTCGCCGGCATCGTCGTCCAGCCCGTCGATGAGTTCGGCGTCGGGGTCCACCGGGGCGAACTCGCCGGTGTCCTCGTCGTCGAGGGGGCGGTAGCCCACGACCTCGCCCTCGATGATCCCCGGCACGTCACGCCCGGTGTCGTCGATGATCACCTGCTCGGGCTCAGCCTCGACGAGTTCGATGTCCTCGTCCACGTCGGCGTGGTACAGCGACTCCGCAGGGAGCGGCCGTTTGCGGGGTCGGTCGATCTGCGCCCCGCCTTCGTGCAGCACGCGGGTCTCCGACAGGGCGCTGGAGGTGCGTCGGACCGGTGACTGGTTACGCAGGAACAACGGCGCAAGGAGAAGAAGCCAGACGACCGCGATCAGGATCAGAGAGCTGAGGGAGCCGGACACTAGCGGCCATTCCTTTCACCGACGACATTGCAGGACGCATCACGATAGAACAATGCCACCGACGATACGTGCCACTCCGCGGGCTGCGCCGCAGGCGCGCCGTGCAGCATGTCCACCGGTTCACCGGGCGGGACGCCGCTCCTCCACCGTCAAGCCCATGAGAAGGTGGTCACGCCACTGGCCGTCGATGTGGAGGTTGCGTTGCAGCAGGCCTTCCTGACGGAAACCGACCTTCTCCAGCACCCGCCGCGACGCCACATTCGACTCCAGCACCGTCGCCTCCACCCGGTGCATCCCCACCGCCGTCATCGCGTGGTCCACACCGGCCGACAGGGCGGCGCTGGCCACCCCCCTGCCGCTGAAGCCGGAGTACACCCAGTACCCGATCCAGCAGCTGCAGACCACACCGTGCTGGACGTTGCCCAACGTCAACTGCCCGGCGAAGGCCCCGTCCACCTCAATGGCGAAGGGCAGCAGCGTCCCCTGACCCGCCATCGCCGTGAGGCCGGAGTAGTTGCGTCGCCACATCGCCCGGGTGTGCGCCTCCCACCACGGTCCCGGCACCGTCGGTTCCACCGGGCGCAGGACATGCTCGTCGGCGTTCCGGAACTCCGACCAGCGGCGGCCGTCCCGTCGGGACAGCGGTCGCAGCCGGACGTCGCCAGCGGCGGTGGGCACCGCCGGCGTCGTCGCCGGCCACCCGGGATGACGGTTCGTCACCAGCACGGGGGGCTCACACCCGGTTCGTCAGGAACATCACGTCGACGACCTCACCGGGTTCGATCCTGGTCAGGTCACCGGGCACGACGATCAGGCAGTTCGACTGCCCGTGACTGCCGAGCAGGTGGGTCGGTTCACCGCCCGCCCCGGCGCCGAGCGGGTCCACGAGGAACTCGCCGGTCTCCCGGTCGCGCATGAGCTGGGCACGGATGAAACCGCGGCGGTGCGGGGCGGACTGCAGTCCGGCGATCGTCCTCGCCTTGACCACCCGTCGCTTCGCCTGGCGCTGCCCGCGCAGGATCTGCACCAGCGGGCGGACCATGACCTCGAACGCGACCAGCGCCGCACTCGGGTTCGACGGCAACAGGAACGTCGGGACCCGGTCCGCACCGAGAATCCCGAACCCCTGCACCGACCCGGGGTGCATGGCCACCCGGGAGACGTCCAGCTCCCCGAGCTCGCCCAGGATCTCTCTGAGCCGGTCGCTCGACGCCCCGCCGACGCCCCCGGCGATCACCAGGATCTCCGAGCGGATCAGCTGGCCTTCGATGATGTCGCGGAGCCTGCGGTCCTCACCGCCGACGATCCCGAGACGGTTGACGTCCGCCCCCGCCTCCCTGCCGGCCGCGGCCAGGGCGTAGGAGTTGACGTCATGGATCTGGCCGAGCCCCGGCTCCCGGTCGATGTCGACGAGTTCGGGGCCGAAGGACAGCACCGCCATCCGGGGACGCGGGTAGACCAGCACCTTCGACCGCCCGACGGCGGCCAGCAGTCCGACCTGCGCCGCACCGATCACCGACCCCTGCTCGACCACGACATCGCCCGGCTGAACGTCGGACCCGGCCCGGTGGATGAACTGCCCGGTGGCGACCGGCCGCAGTGCCTCGGTCCGGCGGCCGTCGTCCTCCGCCCAGTCGAGGGGGACCACGGCGTCGGCGAGGGTCGGGATCGGAGCTCCCGCCTGCACCCGTACCGCCTGCCTCGGCTGCAGCCGCACCGGACGGTGCGACCCCGCCCCCACGTCGCCGACCACCGGCAGCTTCGCCGACGGCACGTCCGGGTCGACGCTGCCGGCGTGGCGGACATCCACGGAACGCACCGCGTACCCGTCCACCGCGGCCTGGTCGAACCCGGGGACCGATGTCTCGGCCTCCACCTGTTCGGCGCACCGCAGACCGAGCGCCTCCGATATCGCGGTGCGCACCGGTTCCGGTGTTACTGCCGCGGCGCTGACCGTGGCCAGCTGCTCCTCAACAGTTCTCACGTGGACGTCCTCACAGGTTCTCGGGATGGTTCGGGGTGGCGTGCAGGTAGTTCAGGTGCAGACTCTACCGCCCCGGTATCCCGGAACAGCAGACGGTGCGGACCTGTCACACCACCAGTTACTTCTCCAGCCGCCGGGACAGCCAGCGTTCCAGAGACGGCCCGTAGGACGGGTCGTCGAGGGCGAAGTCCACGCACGCGCGGATGAAGCCCCCCGGGTTACCCAGGTCATGGCGGTTGCCGCGGTGCACGTACACGTGCACCGGGTGTCCGTCCTCGATCAGCCTGGCGATGGCGTCCGTGACCTGGATCTCCCCTCCCTTCCCGGGGGCGGTGTCGCGCAGCGCGTCGAAGATCGACCGGTCGAGGAGGTAGCGTCCGGTCGCGACGATGTTCGAGGGTGCGTCCGCGACGTCGGGCTTCTCGACCATGCCGGTCACCCGACGGACCTGGCCGTCAGCGTCATCGGCACCGTCGGCCTCGGCGATCTCGAAGACGCCGTAGTTCGAGACCTCCTCCTCCGGCACCTCGAAGCCGCACAGAACCGTCCCGCCGTAACGCTTGCGCACCTCGATCATCTCGTTCATCACGCCGAAGGGCAGGACCAGGTCGTCCGGAAGCAGGACGGCGAACGCGTCCTCGTCGTCGTCCAGGGCGTCCTCGGCACAGCCGATGGCGTGCCCCAGGCCCAGGGGACGGTCCTGGTTCACCGACACCGCCGTGATCATCTCGTTGACGGCGCGGACCTTGTCCAGCTGTTCTGTCTTCCCCCGCGACTCGAGGGTCTCCTCGAGGAGCTCGTCACGGTCGAAGAACGCCATGATGCCCTGTTTGCGGGGTGAGGTGACCACCGCAAGCCGGGACGCGCCGGCCTGGGAGGCCTCTTTCGCGATGAGCTCGATGCCGGGGGTGTCCACCACGGGCAGGAGCTCTTTGGGGACTGTCTTGGTCGCCGGCAGGAAACGGGTGCCCAGACCGGCGGCAGGAACCACGACAGTTCGGATCCCACCGGTGGAAACGGCGTCGGCGACACCGTCTGGAGAGCCGGAGGGAGTAGTTGAGTTGGTAGTTGCCATGATCTGAATCCTACAGGGATTACCCCCGGACGGCCCGGCGAAAACACCCCGACACCCGGAATCCGGACAGAGCGGGTCAGGCCCGTCCCTCCCCGGTCCACCCCCGCGGCCCCTATGATCGGCGGATATGGACCACATGGACCACGAGGACCACCCCGACGTCACCGGTGCCAAACACACCCTGCGGCGCCGCATCCGCGCAGACCGACGAGCCGTGTCCCCGGACGAGCGGCGCCGGCGGGACGACGCCATCGCCGGACACCTCGTCACACTGCTCACCGGTGAACGTCCCGCCGATGCCTCCCCGTCGGTCGCCGCCTACGCCGGGCTCCCCGGGGAACCCGGCGGCCCCGCACTGCCGGAGGTGCTCCGGGCCGCCGGGGTCGCCGTGTGGCTGCCGGTGATCGCTGCCGCCGACCGTCCGCTGACCTGGCTGCCCTACCGGGGCCCGGGAACCACCCGCCCCGGACCGTACGGAATTCCTGAGCCGACCGAAACGCCCGGGCACCCGTCGCCGATATCCACCGTGGCCCTGGCGGCCCACGTCACGACACTGGTCCTTCCCGCTCTGGCCGTCGGCCAGGACGGTACTCGGCTCGGCCAGGGCGGCGGATACTACGACCGGACGCTCGGTGTCCTGACCGGCCGCGCCGAACCTGGCAGACTTGTGGCAGTCGTCGACCACGCCGAGTTCGGGGTCGACGTCCCCCGGGCACCCCACGACGAGACAGTTCAGGTCGTCGTGACCGAGACCGGGACGTTCCCGACGTCAGCCAGCCGCCGGGAACCCCGGTAACCGCAACCCCACCATCCTCTCCGTCCCCCAGCACAAGGAGTGCATCATGCTCAAGGGCTTCAAAGACTTCATCACCCGCGGCAACGTGATGGAACTGGCCATCGCCGTCATCATCGGTGCGGCGTTCACCGCGATCGTCACGGCGATCTCCGACTCACTGATCCAGCCGCTCATCAACTGCTTCGGCGGAGCAGAGGTCGACGGACTCAAGTTCGAGTTGCGTAGCGGCATGGAGAGCACCCAGATCGACCTGGGCGCGATCATCACCGCGGTCATCAACTTCCTCATCATCGCCGGCGTCGTCTACTTCATCCTCGTCGCCCCGATGAACAAGCTCAACGAGCTCAACGCTCGACGGAAGGGCATCGACCCGGAGGAGACCGTCGCCTCGGAGGTCGACCTGCTCGTCGAGATCCGGGACCTGCTGGCCAACCAGAGCGGCATCACCGGCGCGGACAACGGCATCGCCGGGGAGATCGACAACTCCGCCACCGACACCGGCGGACGCCACTCCGCACGCTGACCGCGTCCGGGTCACCAGTGGGGAGGCCGCTGCCCCTGCCAGAACTCGTCCCCGAATCCCCCGGTGTCCCCTGTCGTCCCGGTCGTGCGGAACGGCTCGGCGGTGTCGGACACGCCCTGGGTGACATCCAGGTCCCGGTCCGGTGCGTGTGCCTTTCCCACGACCCCCGTCTTGCGCCGCCGCGGACGTCTTTCCATCGCCTGTGACTCAGGCCCTGCTGATGTCGGCGATCACGTGCCTCACCAACGGGCACAGGGTCGCCATGCCGTCCCGGATCGCGGCCCGGGACGACGCCAGGTTGATGACGACCGTCGACCCGGACACTCCGGCGACCCCCCGGGACAGCCCGCCGTCGACCGCGTTACAGGCGAGCGCCGACGACCGCAGTGCCTGGGAGAGACCGGGGATCCGCTTGTCGAGGACCGACTTGGTGGCCTCCGGTGCCTTGTCCCGCGGGCTCACCCCGGTCCCGCCCACGGTGATCACCAGGTCCGCCCCGCCGATCACCGCCGTCTCCAGCGCCTGCCGGACCGCCGACTTCCCCGAGTCGACGGTCAGCACCGCGTCCACCATGTAGTCCTCCTCCGCAAGGAGTTCCGCCACGAGTTCCCCAGACTGGTCCGCCCGGTCCGGGTGGTCGGTGACGATGACGACCAGGGCATGGAGCAGGGAATGCCGGGGGTTCCCGGTCTCCCGCTCGGTCTCCTGGAGATCCAGGGACCGGAAGACCTCGTCACCGGGCTCGGTGATCTCCGCGTCGAGGCGCTCGATGGACTCCTTCTCCACACGGGCGAAGTCGTCGATCCCCGGCACGGTGATCACCCCGGCGGAATCGCGGATGTCCCCGGAGGCGGGGTCGGTGTTCTGGTCGTGTGACATGGTGGTGGACTCCTCGGGTGGTGCGGTGCGGCGACGGTGCGCGGGATCACGTCAACGGTATCCGGCGGACCCGCCCGCTGTACAGGTTGGGGGTGCGTTCGGCACCGGGCGGTGGAGCCTCCGGCACCCGCAGACGGCGCCCGGTCGACGTCGGTCAGGCGGCGTCGGATTCCGAGAGAGTCACGATCACCTCGCGCTCGTTGCCTCCGTTTCCGTCGGTGACGGTCAACGTGACCTCGTCACCGACGGTGTGCGACCGGATCGCCGCGATGAGGCTGACCCCACTGTCGACGATGCGGTCACCGACCTTGGTCACCACGTCCCCGTCGCGCACACCGGCGTCGGCGGCAGGACCGCCCTCGACGACGTCCACGATCTCGGCACCATTCGCCGATGCTTCGGTACCGGTGTTCACCCGGGCGCCGATGACCGGGTGCGTCGCCCGGCCGTTGTCGATGAGCTGGCGGGCGGTGTTCTCCGCCTGGTTCGACGGAATGGCGAAGCCGAGCCCGATGGACCCGGACTCACCACCGGCCTGAGCACCGAGCGTCGCGATCACGGAGGGGATACCGACGAGCTCGCCCTGGAGATTGACCAGCGCGCCACCGGAGTTCCCGGGGTTGATCGCGGCATCGGTCTGGATGGCGTCGATGAGGGACGCTTCTCCTCCGTCCTCGCCACCTGCCTGAACCGGACGGTTCATGGCCGAGACGATACCGGTGGTCACCGTGGACGACAGGCCCAGCGGCGAACCGACGGCAACGACGGTCTCACCGACCTGGAGCCCGTCGGAGTCACCGATGGCGATCGGCTGCAGATCATCCGCACCCGTCGCCTTCACCACGGCCAGGTCGGTCTGTGGATCGGTCGCGACGACCTCGGCGTCGAGCTGGCGCCCGTCGTTCGTCGTCACGGTGATCGCCGCGCGGCCGTCCTCCGCACCGGAGACGACATGGTTGTTGGTCAGGATCATGCCGTCATTGCTGATGATCGAACCGGACCCCTCTGCGCCACCCTGCTGCGTGGCGACCTGGATCGACACCACGCTGGGAAGCACGTTCTGGGCGACCGCCTCGACGGTTCCCGGGTCGGGGTCGGAGACCGAGGTGTTCTCACGGTCACCGGTGTTCACCTGGTTCAGGGAACTGGTCACCGAGGAGCCGTCGTCCCCGTTCTGGACGATCACCGCCGTCACCGCAGATGCGGCGACGCCGACGGCGAGGACGAGTGCGGCGACAGCCGGAGTCGAGAAACGCCGTGCAGGCTCCTTCGTCGCGGTCGGCGCGGTGCCCGGGTTGCCGGGGAACCCCGTCGCCTGCTCCGGTCCACCACCGTTGCTCGGGTACTGACTGGAGAGCGCCTCCCAGTGCCGCTGCTGGGCGCCGGGGTCGGAGAAACCGGGGGACGTGGCCCCCGGGTCCTGTGCACCCCGCCCCCAGGCATCGGGTCCGCCGTTGCTGCTGCCGTGCCGATCGTCGCGATCGTCCCGATCTTCCCCGGTCATCTGACTCTCCTTCGCCGGCATGCTCCACCGGCTAACTCAACTGTGTTCGACAGACTCCATGGTGGTCCATGAGGGTTGGTAACTGGTCCGCATACCCTGACAGTGTGCCCTGAACGCAGGAGCGTCACACTCGACAACCACGAAGTCGACACTCAGCTTCCTTCCAGGAAGCGAGGTCTAGGGTGCGTCGTCCCGCAGGACGTAGCCCACTCCGCGCACCGTGTGGATCAGCCGCGATTCCCCGCCCTCCTCCGTCTTACGCCGGAGGTAGCCGATGTAGACCTCCAGGGCGTTCCCGGACGTCGGGAAGTCGTAGCCCCAGACCTCCTCGAGGATCTTCGTCCGGCTGAGAACCTTGCGCTGGCTGCGCATCAGCAACTGGAGCAGGGCGAACTCCGTCCTGGTCAAGCTGATCTTACGGCCACCACGGCTGACCTCACGGGTCTCGGGGTTCAGCGACAGATCCTCGAAGGCCAACGGTTTGACCTCGACGTTCTTGGCGACCGCCGTGCGCATCGACCGACGGTGCAGGGAGCGCACCCGGGCCAGGACCTCCTCGAGAGCGTAGGGCTTCGACATGAAGTCATCGGCCCCCGCGTCGAGGCCGGCGACCCGGTCGGGAACCTCGGAACTGTCCGACAGCATGAGGATAAGGACATCATTTCCGGCGCTCCGGAGGTCGCGGCACACTGTGAGGCCGTCAACATCCGGAAGCTCGGCATCGAGGATCACCAGGTCCGGTGATTCCTGACGGACCAGGCGGAGGGCTTCATCGCCATCACCCGAAGCGGCCACGTCGTAGCCGTTGAACGTGAGAGAGCGCCGGAGAGAGTCCCTTACCGTCTGTTCGTCGTCGACAACAAGAATCTTCATCCTGCTATTCTGCATCAGTTCAGAGCCGGGGCGACACCCGAAAACGGTACCCACAGTCAACTGACAGGGAATCACCACCCTGCGTGCACGCCGGGGCAACACGGACGAAAGAAAACCCCCGTCGACCACATCGACGGGGGCTGTCTTCGCAGGTACAGACCAGTTGAGCTAGTCGAGATCGACCAGGCCCAGCTTCGCGGCCTTGACCAGACGACGGGGGATCTGAACCTCGCGGCCGTCAACCTTGACGTTCTGGAGCGCGACGTTGTCGGACTTCCAGTTGGAACGACGGTGGTGGGTGTTGGCGCGGGAAAGTCGGCGCTTCGGAACTGCCATGGTTCTTAGCCCTCCTCGTTCTTCTTGGTACGGCGAACACGGTTGCCGTAGCGGCGCTGGAACTTCTCGACACGGCCGGCGGTGTCCATGACACGCTGTGCGCCCGTCCAGAAGGGGTGGGACTCGCTGGTGACGTCAACGACGATCAGCGGGTACTCGTTGCCGTCCTCCCACTCCACGGAGCGGTCGGAGGTTGCGGTGGAACGCGTCAGGAACTGGTGGCCAGTGCTGGCGTCCTTGAAGACCACCGGGTGGTAGTCGGGGTGGATATCGTTCTTCATTCTCAATCCCTCAGGGTTGCGCGCCAGGTCGGTCCCCTCATCCCCGGTACCGTGGTCGGTAACAGTGACGGCGGGTCGTGCCTGGGTCGGGTTTGGAGTGCGGGCACGCCCCGGTCCCTCCACGACTCGCGCGGACGGCAGGGCGCAACACGATCGGCCAGTCTATACCCTCCAGCGGTGCCGGGGAAATCACCACCCGCCCCGGCACCACCGCGCCCGAGTACGACGCCGACCATACCGTTCAATTAGGCACCCTGACCGACATGAGGTAGTGTCGTGCAACGCTGTTGTCTTAGTAAACGTCATCGCACGCGCGATCGGCCCCACACAGTGCCCCGGCCCCACATCCCGTCTAGATGTGGGTTTTCGCAGTGGTGTCTCCCACTGCCTGCGCGGCACGAGGGACCGGACACGCGGGCGGAAGGAGAAAGATACCCATGTCGGCACATTGCCAGGTCACGGGTCGGAAGCCGAGCTTCGGCAAAACCGTCTCGCACTCGCACCGCCGCACGAACCGTCGCTGGAACCCGAACATCCAGCGCCGTTCGTTCTACCTGCCCTCCGAGGGTCGTTCCATCACGCTGAACGTCTCCACCAAGGGTCTGAAGACCATCGACCGAGACGGCATCGAGTCCGTCGTCGCCAAGATCCGCGCACGTGGGGAGAAGATCTAGTGGCACGTAACGATATCCGCCCCATCATCAAGCTGAAGTCCACCGCGGGCACCGGTTACACCTACGTGACCCGCAAGAACAAGCGGAACAACCCGGACCGGATCACCCTGAAGAAGTTTGATCCGATCGTCCGGAAGCACGTCGAGTTCCGCGAGGAGCGTTAATCTATGGCCAAGAAGTCCAAGATCGCGAAGAACGAGCAGCGCAAGGAAATCGTCGCCCGTTTCGCTGAGCGCCGTGCCGAGCTCAAGGCGATCATCAAGAACCCGAACTCCACCGACGAAGAGCGCTCTGAGGCTCAGTTCGAGCTGAACCGTCAGCCGCGCGACGCCGCCCCCGTGCGCGTCCGCAACCGCGATGCCGCCGACGGCCGCCCCCGCGGTTACCTCCGCAAGTTCGGCCTGTCCCGTGTCCGCGTCCGCGAGATGGCTCACCGCGGTGAGCTGCCCGGCGTTCGCAAGTCCAGCTGGTAAGAGGGAGCACACGCATGAAGCGCACCAACCACAAGAAGGCGCGGCTCGAGCAGTCCCGCCGCCCGAAGAAGAACCCGCTCAAGGCCGAGGGCATCGAGACCGTCGACTACAAGGACTACGCCCTGCTGCGTAAGTTCATCTCGGACCGCGGCAAGATCCGTGGCCGCCGTGTCACCGGTCTGACCCCGCGCCAGCAGCGTGAGGTCGCCACCGCGATCAAGAACGCCCGTGAAATGGCTCTCCTGCCGTTCCACAGCCGCTGATCCTGCACACACTCCACGTTGCAGCAGCGCGCGTTTAACTAAGACCTTCTGAACCCCGTCACCGGACACCGGCGGCGGGGTTCAGTCGTACCACAGGCGGTACTGATAGCCTGGCAATCTCACGACGACCCCTGAAAGGCCACCATGACGAACCCCTACGATCCGGGCAACCCGTCCAATAACCGCGACAACACCGGAGGAGGTGTTCCCTCCTACGGTGATTACGTCGGCGGCGGAAACGGCGGCGAGGGCTACGGTGCGAACTTCGGCTACGGACAGCCGAGCTACGACCCGGCCTCTCTCTCGCCGGCGGACTCGTACCCCGGCCCCGGCCGACGGCTGGGGGCGTTCCTCATCGACAGCGTGCTGTTCTTCATCGTGATCATGATCCTCTCCGCGTTCTTCTTCGCAGGGGACTTCACCGACTACATGGACGAGTACACCACGTGGCTCGATGCCGGGCAGACCGGACCTGAACCGGAGCTATCCCTCAGCGGACTCTATATCGTCGCCGCACTCTCACTCGTCCTCTGGTTCGCTTACCGCATAGTCATGGAGATCACCACTGGGAAGACCCTCGGCAAAATGGCCGTCGGTGTGAAGGTCGTGAACGCCGACGGCAACCTCCTGTCGGCGAAAGACTCCTTCATCCGGAACAGCTGGTATCTCGCCGTCATCGTCCTGGGATGGATCCCGGTCATCGGCGGCATCGCCGGCATCGCCGTCTACGCCGCGCTCGGGGTCCTCATCGCCCGAGATCCCCATCGTCAGCACATCTGCGACAAATGGGCGAAGTCCTACGTGGTCAACGCCCGCTGATCACCGCTGCTCCGGTCAGGCACCGGGCCGGTCACCTCCCCCGCGTCAGCGGGTCGGTGACCGGCCTGATCTAATAGAGCACATGCTTAATGTTCTCAGCGGGTTCATGGTGGTCGTCATCATCATCGCGCTGGGCTACGCCGTCGGGCGCCGCGGCCTGCTGGGACCCAATGCCGTCTACGCACTGAACATGTTCGTGTTCTACCTCGCCACACCGGCGTTGCTCATCAACTTCCTCCGCGACGCCGACCTCGCCACCGTCTTCGGTGAAAATCTTGCGGTCGTCGTCGTCAGCACCCTCGTCGCCGGCACCGTCGGCTTTCTCGGGTACCGCCTCCTCGCCTGCAGGCCGACGTCCGACAGCCTGGTCACGATGCTGGCCTGCTCCTACTGCAACGGGTCGAATCTGGGTGTTCCCATAGCCACCCACGTGCTCGACGATCCGACAGCCTCGCTGCCCGTGATCATCTTCCAGGTAGCCCTCTACGGTCCGGCCACCGTCCTGCTGCTCGACGTCACCACCCGACGGGCCCGGGAAAGTTCGTCCTCCGGCGGCTCCCTCGGCCCGCTGGTCCGCGAACTCGTCCTCGGCATTCTGCGCAACCCCCTCATCATCGCCGCCCTGGTCGGGATCGTGCTCTCGCTGCTGCACACCAGTGCCGGTTGGGACCTGCCGCAGATGCTCGCCGAGTCGGTGTCCCTGCTCGCCGCCGGCACCGTTCCCGCGGCGCTGGTGGCCTTCGGTCTCTCCATGGCCGAGGTGACCGTCCTGGACCGCGACACCAGTCCACGACGCAGTGTCTGGCTGGCCTCACTGATGAAGACCGTCGGCCACCCCCTGATCGCCTTCGCGGCCGCACGGCTGATCTTCGACGCCTCCGGTCCTGCGTTGCTCGCCTTCGTGGTCGTCGCCGCGCTGCCGACGGCCCAGAACGTGTTCACCTACTCACAGCGTTTCGGGGTGAACACCGTCCTGGCACGGGACACCGCGGTGGTCAGCACGATGCTCTCGGTACCGTCCATCGCGGTCATCACGCTGTTGCTGGGGTAGAATGTGTCCCACCACACTTCCGAGCTGAGGCCACATGACCCCACCACCTGTCACTCTGCTGTCCACTCTTGAGGCACTCTCTGAGGAGGGCGAACGCCTCGACAGCCTCGTCACCGACCTCGCCGACGGAGAGTGGACGCTCCCCACGCCGGCAGCTGGTTGGACGATCGCGCATCAGATCGCGCACCTCGCCTGGACCGATGCAGCGACCTCCGCATCGCTGACCTCCACCGACACTGACGACCGTTTCGGCAGCTTTCTTGAAGAACAGCGTAAGTCAGCTGAGCACTTCGTCGACAGGACCGCGGCGAGACTGGCACAACTCCCGCCAACCGATCTGCTGTCGCGCTGGCGTGCGTCCCGAACAACTCTTGAGACGGACTTCCGGGCTGCGGCAGGAGGTCCGTCCCGTCGCTTCCCCTGGTTCGGCCCGGCCATGGGTCTTCAGTCGATGATCACCGCACGCCTCATGGAGACCTGGGCACACGGCTACGACGTGGCCGACACGCTCGACATCACCCTGCCACCGTCGCGGGGGCTCAGAAGCATCAGCCACCTCGGTGTTATCACACGTGACTTCTCCTACCGACTCAACGGACTCACTCCCCCTGAGGGCCCGTTTCTCGTTGAACTGGAGTCAGGTGACGGCGAGCACTGGACCTGGGGTCCCAATGACGGCAGTGCCGTCGGCTCCGTTCGCGGACCGGCACTCGACTTCTGCCTGTTCGTCACCCAGCGCCGGGAGCCCGACGACCTCGCGCTGGTATTTTCGGGGGAGGAAGCCCGCCGTTGGTCGACCTTCGCCCAGGTCTTCGCCGGCCCACCCAAGTCAGTCATGCGGGGACGGTCATCCGGTGCCGTGTCGCCGAGGGACGTGTGAGGAGGCTCCCACGCGTACTCCGGTAGCCGCCCTGACCTCCTGACGTGCACCCCCGGGAGCCAACCCCACGATCGTTGACCCCCATGCACCGCGGGTCGCCCGGTCGATCTTCCCTCCACGGCTCCTCCCAGCGGGAGCGTCGCTTTTCTCGGGGATCTCGGCGACTGCCTCATCCACCTTCATACGTGTCATGACCTGCTCCTGTCTCCCGTGCGGTCCTGGTAGATCCCCAGGAGACCGATGGCCTTCTCACGCATCTCCACCTTGCGCACCTTGCCTGACAGCGTCATCGGGAAGGAGTCGGTGACGTGCACGTACCTGGGGACCTTGAATCTGGCGAGGCTGCCGTCACAGAATGCGGCGACGTCGGCGGCCGTAAGGTCGTCCGCGCCCTCGTTCATGATGACCCAGGCCATCAGTTCCTCTCCGTACCTGTCATCCGGCACCCCGATCACCTGGACGTCGGCGATGTCCGGGTGCTCGTAGAGGAACTCCTCGACCTCCCTCGGGTAGATGTTCTCTCCACCGCGGATGACCATGTCCTTGATCCGTCCGGTGACCTGGACGTACCCGTCGGAATCCATCACCCCCAGATCCCCTGAGTGCATCCACCCGTCGTCGTCGATGGCCTCGGCGGTCTTCTCCGGCATGTCCCAGTACCCCTGCATCACCGCGTACCCCCGCACCAGAAGCTCCCCCTGGGTCTCACGGGGCACGGTGATCCCGTCGAGGTCCACGACCTTGACTTCGAGGTGCGGGCCGATCTTGCCCACCGTCTCGACACGCTTGACCACCGGGTCGTCCGGAAGGGTCTGGTGGTTGACAGGTGAGGTCTCCGTCATGCCGTACGCGATGCCCACCTCGGTGACGCCGAGGACGTCGATGACCTCGCGCATGGTCTTCGTCGGACAGGATGTTCCGGCCATGAGGCCCGTACGCAGACGGGACAGGTCCAGGTTCTTTCCCTGCGCCCGGAACCGTTCGAGCAGTTGGAGCTCGGCCATGAACATCGTCGGTACCCCGAGCAGACTCGTCGCCTGCCCGTGGTGAACCGCCTCAAGGGTGCTCTCCGGGGTGAAGACCGGCCCGGGGATGATCATCGCAGCACCGCGGGTGACCGCACCGAGCACGCCGATGACCATGCCGAAACAGTGGAAGAACGGCACCGGAATGACAACACGGTCGGCACTGCTGTAATTCAACCTCTCCCCCAGCAGGTAGCCATTGTTGAGGATGTTGTGGTGGGTCAGGGTGGCACCCTTGGCCATACCGGTGGTTCCCGAGGTGTACTGGATGTTGATCGGGTCGTGAGGATGGAGGTTCTCCCTGACCGGGGTCAGGTCGAGGATCGCATGGGACGCCAGATCCTCCCAGCGTTCCGACCCGAAGAACACCGTCTCCCGGTACGGCCGGTCAAAGGTGTGCTCCACTGTGCCGATCATCGCCCGGTAGTTCGAGTCCTTGAACCGACCGGCGGAGAACAACGCCTTCACCCCCGCCTGGTTCATCACGTAGGTGAGTTCGCGGGTGCGGTAGGTGGGATTGATGCAGACGAGGATGGCACCGATCTCAGCGGTGGCGAACTGGAGGACCGTCCATTCCCACCGGTTGGGTGACCATACCCCGATCCTGTCGCCTCGTCGGTAGCCGGCGTTGTGGAGGCCGGATGCCAGACGCAGGACCTTACGGTGCAGTTCCTGGTAACTGAGGTGGATGTCACCGTAGAAGTCGATGAGGGCGTCGTTGTCGGGGAAGGCGGCGACGGTTCTGGCGAGGGTCTGCCCGATCGTCTCCTCAAGCAACGGGGTCTCGGTTGGGCCGACGAGGTGCGACATCCCGGGATCGAGATGCGTGGGGTCCGTTAGGCTGGTGCGTTGTCGCGAGGTTTTCGGGGAGTCGGAGGGCGTGGTCATGGTGCGTCAGCTCCTGGGTGGCTGGGACGTAGTGGTGGATCGTGCGGTGTCGGGCCGTGGTGGTGCCCCGGGTGTCCGACGCAGGATCACCTCGGCCTGGAGGCGTAGCGGCGCGTCGATCATCTGGCCGTCGATGGCGAAGGCCCCGGAGTTGGCGGCGGCCCCCTCAGCGACCCGCCGTGCCCACTCCTGCTGTTCAGCGCTGGGGAGGTAGGCGTCCCGGATGACGGTCACCAGACCCGGGTGAATGGAGACGGTAGCTGCGAAACCGCTGGCGGCGGCGTCGACGGCCTCGGCGGACGCACCGCCGGTGTCGGTGGTGTCAGCGTGGATGGAGTCGAGGGCGACGATGCCGTACGCTGCGGCGTGCAGCAGCACCATCGACCGAACGAGCCGAGGTACCTCACGGTACCCGCCGGGGTGTCCGGAGAGTCCGCCTCCGGCGGTGGGGCGTTCGTCCGCCCCGTACCGCGAAGCCGTGCCCCCGAGAGCGGCAGTCAGGTCCTCCGCGCCCCAGAACAGGGCGTCCACCTGAGGGTGGCCCGCGACCGCCGGGAGGGAGAGGACGCCACGGGGTGTCTCCACCAGCGCGATGACCCGCCAGTTCCGGGCCCGGGGCACGGCCCCGGACAACGCCTGGACAGAGGAGGCGTCCTCGACCTTCGGCAGCATCACGGTGGTGAAGGGACTTTCTGCGACGGCTCTGACGTCATGCAGGAAGTCGTCGCTACCGGGCGGGTTCACCCTCACGATCGTCCGGCAGGGGTCGAGGGTTCCGTCCCGTCCCGCGACAAGGATGTTCTCCCTGGCTGTGGCACGGTTCTCCGCGCGACATCCGTCCTCCAGGTCGAGGATGACCGCGTCGGACCGCCTAGCGGCCTTGGTGAAACGGTCGGGCCGGTCTGCCGGGGCGAAGAGCAGGGCGGGTCCCGGTGGGAGCCACCGCGGGGAGCCCGGGATCATGACGTACCACCCGGTCCCGCAGGCCGGCACTGCACCAGCGTGGACCGCACCGCGGTGCAGACGACCTCACCGTGCTGGTTACGGCCCACGTGACGGAGCTCCACGACCCCCTGGTTCGGACGGGACCGTGAGACCCGCGTCGACAGACACGTCGTCTCTGCGTACAGGGTGTCGCCGTGGAACATCGGTGCGGGGAAGGTGACCTCCGTGAATCCGAGGTTGGCGACGATGGTGCCGAGGGTCAGCTGGCTGACCGAGAGACCCACCACAGTCGACAGGGTGAACATCGAGTTGACCAGACGTTCCCCACGAAAACCCTCCTGAGTGGCCGCCCAGGCCGCGTCGAGGTGCAGCGGCTGGGTGTTCATGGTCTGCGTGGTGAACAGGGTGTTGTCCGCCTCCGTCACGGTTCGTCCGGGACGGTGCAGGTAGGTCGTCCCCTCGGCGAACTCCTCGAGGAAGAGCCCGCGTTGCTCCACGGTGCGTGGCGCCGGTGACGTCGGTGCAGCCACGGTTACCCCTCCAGCCCGAGGGAGCGTGCGATGAGCATGAGCTGGACCTCGGTGGTGCCCTCGCCGATCTCCAGGATCTTGGAGTCACGGTAGTGGCGTGCAACCCGGGTCTCGTTCATGAAGCCCGCGCCTCCGAAGACCTGGGTGGCGTCGCGGGCGTTGTCCATCGCCGCCTCCGAGGCGACCAGCTTGGCCACCGACGCCTCCCTGCTGAAGTCCGCGCCGGTGAGCATCTTCGTCGCTGCCGCCCGCCACGCCTGACGCGCCGACCAGGCACGGGCCTCCATCCGCGCGATCTTGAAGGAGACGCCCTGGTACTCGGAGATCGTCCGCCCGAAAGACGTCCGTTGCCGGGCATAGGCTGCCGCCTCGTCGACACATCCCTGTGCTGCTCCGGTGGCAAGCGCCGCCAGAGCGACCCTGCCCTCGGCGAGGATGGAGAGAAACTGCGCGAACCCTCTCCCCCGCATGCCCAGCAGGTTCTCCTCGGGCACGCGGGCGTCGTCGTAGCTCAGCGGGTGGGTATCCGAGCTGTTCCACCCGACCTTGTCGTAGGCGGGCTCCGCGGTGAAGCCGGGGGTGTCCGTGGGCACGATGATCGCCGAAATCTCCTTGCGCCCGTCCTCCCTGGTGCCCGTCACCGCGGTGGTCGTGACCAGCGAGGTGATGTCTGTGCCGGAGTTGGTGATGAACTGCTTGGACCCGTTGATCACCCAGTGGCCGTCCTCAAGTCGCGCGGTGGTTTTCGTCCCACCGGCGTCCGACCCCGCCTCCGGCTCGGTGAGTCCGAATCCGGCGATGGCACGACCAGCGAGCAGGTCGGGCAGCCACCGCTGCTTCTGTTCCCCGGTTCCGAAGCGGTAGATCGGCATGGCCCCGAGTGAGCATCCCCCCTCGAGGGTGATCGCCACGGACTGGTCGACGCGGGCGAGTTCCTCGAGGGCGACACCGAGGGCGAAGTAGTCACCTCCCATGCCCCCGTACTCCTCGGGGAACGGCAGTCCGAACAACCCGAGTTCCCCCATCCTGGAGACGATGTCGTAGTCGAAGGTGTGGTTGCGGTAGTTCTCCGCGGCCTTCGGATCCACGACCTCGTTGGCGAACTCCTCGACGGTGCGTCGGAGTTCGGCGAGTTCGGTGGTGAGTCCGTCGTCCGCCACGGAGCGCGGACGGGTGGTGTCGGTGGTGGTCATGGTGTTCCTCTCATCAGTTGGTGACGGTGGCCAGCACACTGCCGGCCCCGACCTTGTCGCCGACGGCGCACCCGATCCCGACGGTCCCGTCGTGGGACGCCGTCAGGGAATGCTCCATCTTCATCGCCTCCACCACGATCAGTGGTTGACCGGTGGTGACGGCGTCACCGTCGTTGACGCGGACCGCGACGACCGTGCCCGGCATCGGACTGAGGACGTCGTCCTCGCCCGAGGCGGCCTCCGCCGCGTCCCTGGCCAGGGACAGCTGGCGGACCACCCAGGTGCCCGCGTCGCCGGAGACGGCGACACCGGGACCATCGGGGGTGGCGACCGCCCTGCCCACCCACCGTCGGGAGGCGGCGAACTCTCCCTCGGGGGTGAAGGTCCACGCGGTGCCGTCGGTGGTGGGGACGGTGGCGGTCAGGGTGGTGGTGAACGGCTCCGGAACCGGAAGGCCCGGGTCGACGGGGACCTGTGTGACGGTCACGGTACCGGAACCGCCGGACACCGAGACGTCCACCGGCCCGTGGTCCGCCCCGGCACCCGGATCAGCGCCCGGCACCGCCAGTCGGCCCCGGAAGGGTGCGGGCGCCGCACCGGCACGCCACCCGTCGGCGGCCGCCCACACGCCATGGTGACCGGCGTCGCGCGCCGACTTCGCCGCCGCGTCCCGTAGGACCAGCGTGGCGGCCAGCATGGCCTCTGCCGGCGCCGGGGACGGGGTGAAGTTGTCGGCGATGCGGTCGAGCAGGCCGGTGTCTAGCACGCCGGAGCGTACACCGTCATCGCGGAGCAGGTAGCGGTTGAAGTCGGTGTTCGTGCCGATCCCGGCGACCAGTGTGCGGGCCAGTGCCGAGTCGAGACGGTCCAGTGCCTGGTCACGGTCGTCCCCGTGGGCGATGACCTTGGCCAGCATCGGGTCGTAGTCCGAGGTGACCTCCTGGCCCTCGACGACCCCGGAGTCCACCCGCACCCCCGGTCCGTACGGCCAGCGCAGGGCGGTGATCCGCCCGCCGGTGGGCAGGAAACCGTTGGCCGGGTCCTCCGCGTAGACGCGAGCCTCGACGGCATGTCCGGTCAGGGTCACCTCCTCCTGGGTGAGGGGCAACGGCTCCCCCTGGGCCACGCGGATCTGGAGGTCCACCAGGTCCAGCCCGGTCACCATCTCGGTGACGGGATGCTCGACCTGCAGGCGGGTGTTCATCTCCATGAAGAAGAAGGTGTCGGGCTTCGTCGCCGAGACGATGAACTCCACCGTCCCGGCCCCCCGGTACCCGCAGGACCGCGCGGCGTCGCAGGCGGCCTCACCGATCCTCGCCCGGGTCGCCGGGTCGAGCAGCACCGACGGCGCCTCCTCGATGACCTTCTGGTGCCTGCGTTGCAGGGAGCACTCCCGCTCCCCGAGGTGGATGACGGTGCCGTGGGCGTCCGCGACGACCTGCACCTCGATGTGCCGGGGCGTGTCCACGAAGTGCTCGATGAACAGCGTGTCGTCACCGAAGGTGGACGCCGCCTCGCGCCGTGCGGTGGCGAGCACGTCAGCCAGGTCGTCCGGGTCCTCGACGACGTGCATCCCCTTTCCTCCCCCACCCGCGGCGGGTTTGACCAGCACGGGAAAGTCGACACCCCCGCCACCGTCGGCTCCGGTGACCCCGGCGACGAGGTCGGCGTCGCCGAGGCCGGGTCGGGAGATGCCGGGCACGGTGGGGACACCACGGGACTCCACGGTGGCCCGCGCGGTGATCTTGTCCCCCATCTGCGCGATCGCGTCGGCCGGGGGGCCGATGAAGACGATGCCGGCGTCCTCGCAGGCACGGGCGAAGACCGCGTTCTCCGAGAGAAATCCGTACCCGGGGTGGACCGCCCCGGCCCCGGAGGCGACCGCGGCGGCGATCACCCGCTCGATGTCGAGGTAGGACTTGGTCGCGGCCGCGGGGCCGAGATGCACGGCGGTGTCGGCGGCGGTCACGTGCGGCGCCCCGGTGTCCGCGTCCGAGTAGACGGCGACGGCGCGCAACCCGGCCTGCTGCACCGAGCGGATCACTCGGCAGGCGATCTCGCCGCGGTTGGCGACGAGGACGGTGTCGAAGGTGGTCATGGTTGTTCCTCTCTCACATCCGAAAGACGCCGAAGCCGTCGCCGGCCCGGGCGTCCCCACGGTTCTCACGGGGGACCCGGGCGCAGACGCCCAGCGCCATGGCCAGGATCCGACGGGTGTCCGCGGGGTCGATGACCCCGTCGTCCCAGAGCCGCGCGGTGCCGTACCAGCAGCTGGACTTCTCCTCGAAGAGGTCCCGGATCGGCTTCTCGAACTCCTCACGCTGCGCCTCGTCCCAGTCACCGCCCTCCCGCTCGATCTTCGCCCCACGCACCGTGGACAGCGTCATCGCCGCCTGCGGCCCGCCCATGACGGCGACCTTCGCGTTCGGCCAGGTCCACAGGAACCGTGGCGAGTAGGCGCGGCCGCACATGGCGTAGTTGCCGGCACCGAAGCCGCCGCCGGTGATCACGGTGAGTTTCGGCACCCTCGCCGTGGCCACGGCGGTGACCATCTTGGCACCGTTCTTGGCGATCCCGCCCTGCTCGTACTCCTTGCCGACCATGAACCCGGTCGTGTTCTGCAGGAACAGCAACGGTGTCCCCCGCTGTTCGCACAGCTCGATGAAGTGGGCCGCTTTCACCGCCCCGTCGCCGAAGATCACGCCGTTGTTGGCGACGATGCCGACACGGTGCCCCTCGATGCGGGCGAAGGAGGTGACCACGGAGTTGTCGTACTCGGCCTTGAACTCGTGGACGGAGCCCGCGTCGGTGAGGATGCCGATGACCTCCCGTGCGTCGTAGGGTGTCCTGAGGTCGGTGGGGACCACGTCGTAAAGGTCCGTCTGCGGACGTGGGGCCGGTCGTGCCGCGCCGGCGGTCGACACCGCCTCGGCGGACAGTGTGTCCGGTGGCAGGGTGGCGACGATGTCACGGATGCGCTGGATGGCGTCGGCGTCGTCGGCGGCGAGGTGGTCAGTGACCCCCGACACCCGGGAGTGCATGGCGCCCCCGCCGAGTTCCGCAGCGGTGACGTCCTCCCCGGTAGCGGCCTTCACAAGCGGCGGGCCGGCGAGGAAGATGGTGCCCTGCCCGTCGACGATGACGGTCTCGTCCGAGATCGCCGGGACATAGGCGCCACCGGCTGTGCACGACCCCATCACCGCCGACAGCTGCGGGACCCCGGACGCGGACATCCGGGCCTGGTTGTAGAAGATGCGTCCGAAGTGGTCCCGGTCCGGAAACACCTGGTCCTGCTCGAGGAGCATCGCTCCCCCGGAATCGACCAGGTAGATGCAGGGAAGCCGGTTCTGTTCAGCAATCTCCTGGGCGCGCAGGTGCTTCTTCACGCTCACCGGATAGTAGGTACCACCGGAGACGGTCGCATCGTTGGCGGCGATGAGACACAGCCGCCCCTCGACAAGACCCACCCCGGCGACGATCCCCGCGCCGGGGACACGTCCGCCGTACATCTCCTCCGCGGCCAGTGGGGCGATCTCCAGGAACGGACTGCCCAGGTCAAGCAGGGCGTCGACCCGGTCCCGGGGAAGCATCTTGCCACGGGCGACGTGGCGGGCCCTGGCCTCCTCCCCTCCACCACGACGGGCACGGACCAGCCTGTCGCCGAGTTCCTCGACGAGGTCCCGGAAGTCAGGGGTCCCCGTCGTCTGTTCCGTGGGTGCCGTCATCACGTGCCCCTTCTCCGCCGAACCATTGTTGTTCATGTTCCAAATGCTCATGACATGCATTCCCGGGCGAGCTTATATGATGCAGATCACACTGTAAAGAGACCATCGCGGATTCATTTCCCGGAGCTGGAGACAGCAGCACTACACCTGGTAAGACTCCGATGAACCTGGCGTATTTCACGCAATCCCCGGGAGTCGACACGGATTTTGAATCAACAATGATCCAATTTTCAACGCCATGCCACTGCTATCCTCGACCCCATGCCGCATACCCCCCAGCAGGACCGGAGCCGCGAGACGCGCAGGCGACTGCTCGACGCGGCCATCGCCACCCTGACGGAGCACGGCGTCTCCGCCACCACGGTCAGCGCCGTCGCCACCAGGGCAGGTGTCTCCCGGGGTGCCGGCCAACGGCATTTCCTCACTCGAGAGGTACTTATCGAGGAAACAGTGAGCGAGTTCTACGCCAGACTCACCCGGCAGCTCCGGCAGTCCGTGACCGACCTCGGCACCACCCCCGGCGGGTCGTCGACGACACAGGTCCTCGGGATCGTCGTCGACTCGTTCAGCAGTGACTCCTTCCGGGCTGCCCTGCACGTCTGGTCCGCCGCAGCAGGGGCGGAGAGTGGCCTGCGGGACCTCATCGTGTCCGCTGACGCTCGCTATGCCCGGGAGGTCCTGCAACTCATGGCACTCGCCCTCGACGCCGACCTGCTGGACGACTCGAACCGCGAACTGCTGCGCATGACCGTGGACCTCGCCCGGGGCCTCGGCCTGGGCGCGGTTCTCGTGGACAACGTCGGCCACCGTCGTACGGTCATCGACCGGTGGGCCACCATGCTGGACCGGGAGCTACGCCGGAACAACTGACCCCCTGCCCGCCCCCCCCAGAACCCCCTGCTCAGCGCCAGAGCAGCAGGGCGTCGCCCTGGCCGCCGCCACCGCACAGCGACACCGCGGCACGTCCCCCGCCCCGCCGATTCAGCTCGTGGGCCGCGGTGACGACGAGACGCGCCCCGGAGGCACCGATCGGGTGGCCCAGGGAGATGCCGCCGCCGTGGATGTTCGTCTTCTCCAACGGGTAGTCCAGGTCCTTGACCGACTGCACCACCACGGCGGCGAAGGCCTCGTTGACCTCCAGGAAGTCCAGGTCGTCGGCGGCCCACCCCTGCTTGGTCAGTGCCGCCGACACCGCCTGGGCGGGCTGGGAGTGCAGGTAGGTGTCCGGGCCCGCCGTCTCCCCGGAGGCACCGAGTGCCGCCAGGACGGTCAGTCCGTTCTCCTCCGCGTAGGCACGCGTGGTCAGCACGACCGCCGAGGCACCGTCGGAAATCTGCGACGCCGACGCGGCGGTGATCGTCCCGTCCTTCGCGAACGCCGGACGCAGCCCCGCCAGCCCCTCCTGCGTGGTTCCGGGGCGCACCCCCTCGTCGGTGTCCACGACAACCGTCTCGCGACGCTTCGTCACCTCGACCGGGACGATCTCCTCGGCGAACGTGCCGTCACTGATCGCCGCCTCGGCACGCTGGTTCGACAGGGCGGCCACCTCGTCCTGCTGTTCACGGGTGATCCCGCGGTCCGTGTTGCCCTCCTCGGTCTCCACGCCCATGGCCGTGCCGTGCACCGGGTCGGTCAGCCCGTCACGCTCCAGCGAGTCCTGCAGTGCCAGGGAACCGAACTTGGCCCCGGCGCGCACGCCGGCAGCCAGGTGCGGGGCGTTGGTCATCGACTCCTGGCCTCCGGCCACGACGACCTGCGCGTCGCCCACCCGGATCATCCTGGCCCCGTTGATGACGGCGTCCAGGCCCGACAGGCAGACCTTGTTCACGGTCACCGCCGGCGTCGACATCGGCAGGCCGGCGGTGACGGCCGTCTGCTTCGCCGGGTTCTGTCCCGCCGCCGCCTGCACGACCTGGCCCATGTAGACGTAGTCGACGGTCTCCGGCGACACACCGGCCTTCTCCAGGGCGCCGGTCAGCGCCACGGCACCGAGCTCCACCGCAGACTTCGACGCCAACGCACCGAGCATCCTGCCCTGCGCGGTACGGGCGGCACCGACAATGACGATGTCATCAGGGGACGGGGACGGGGCATGGTTGGACTGAGTGGACATGATGGTTGCTGCACCTTTCACCGGGAACGGGTCTCAATCCTCCATTATGTGTCAGAGGACACCACAGGGGTGGGGTTCCCGCACTTTTCGCCCCCCTGGAGCCACCCGCCGGGCCACCCCGACGTCCGACGTGGTTAGGGTCGTGGGCATGTCTGCATCCGGTCGCACCGCCACAGTGGTCGGCTCCGGTCCGAATGGACTGGCCGCCGCACTTGTCCTCGCCGAGGCGGGTGTCTCCGTGACCGTCGTCGAGGCGGAGGACTCCCCCGGCGGAGGCGTGCGCAGTGCTGAGCTGATGCACAGCGGCGTGATCCATGACCTGTGCTCGGCCGCACATCCGTTAGCCCAGGTAAGCCCCTTCCTCCGCGACCCGAGGTTCGGCCCCGCACTCCGTCACCGGGGGCTGCGGTTCGCCCCGGCGCCGCTGGACATGGTCCACATCGTGTCCGACGACCGCGCGGGTGTCCGTTCCGCCGCCCTGCACACGTCACCGGCGGTAACCGGTGAGCAGCTGCCCGGGCGGGACGGCCGGGTATGGGAGGCGTCCTTCGGCGCCCTGTCCGCCCGGGCCGACCTGATCGCCGATGAGTTTCTCGGCCCAGTGCTCCACCTCCCCCGCCATCCCCTGCTCCTCGCCGGGTTCGGGGCAGGCGCCGCTCTTCCGGCGTCCTGGTCGTGGCGTCGGTGGCGCTCCGAGGAAGCCCGGGCACTGTTCGCCGGCATCGCCGCCCACGCGTTCACCCCGCTGCACCTTCCCGCGTCATCGGCCGCCGGTACCCTGCTGACGGTCGCCGGGCACCGTCACGGCTGGCCCGTCGTCGTCGGCGGATCCCGCCGCATCGCCGACACCATGGTGGAGGAGCTCCAGCACCGCGGCGGCACGACGGTCACCGGCTCCCGCGTCACGGACCTGTCCCAGGTCGGTGACACCGACATCGTCCTTCTCGACACCTCGGTCGACACTGCCGCCGGGATTCTCGGTGGCCGGTTGCCCGGTCGGACCGCACGCGCCTGGTCACGGTTCCGCCACGGCCCGGCCGTCGCGAAGATCGACTACGTCCTCGACGGAGACGTCCCCTGGACAGCACCGGACGCCCAGTGTGCCGGCACCGTACACCTGGGCGGCCGGGCCGAGGAGGTCGCTGCCGCGGAGAAGCAGTGCTGGGCGGGGACGTTGCCGGACCGGCCTTTCACGCTCGTCGGGCAGCAGTACCTCGCCGACCCGTCACGGAGCAGGACGACGGGCGGACGCACACTCAATCCGCTGTGGGCCTACTCCCACGTCCCCGCCGGGTGGGACGGTGGCACCCGGGACACCTTCGAACTCGTCACCGCCCAGATCGAACGTGCGGCCCCGGGTTTCCGCGACTGCGTCGTCGACTGGGTCGCCTCTCCCCCGTCGGCGGTGGAGGAGCACAACGCCAACTACGTCGACGGCGACATCTCCGGTGGAGCCAACGACCTGCTCCAGCTGGTCGCACGGCCGCGCCTGAGTCCGGACCCCTACTCCACCGGCGTGCCCGGGGTGTACCTGTGCTCGTCGTCGGCGGCGCCCGGCGGCGGAGTGCATTTCATGTGCGGGGTCCGGGCGGCACAGCGGGCACTGCGGGACCTGGGCGATCTGTAGCAGACCGCCCTTCTGCGCACGTGCCCGGGCAAAAGTCTGTTCCCGTGCACGCTACATGCGCGTGGCAGTGCACGGGAACAGACTTCTCCCCCTGTGATGCGGTCAGTTGCAGCCAACCGGCTCAGTCGGTCGGGCGCAGCCCGTAGGTCAGCACCGCGTTGCCGGTGGACGTGCTCGACTCGTTCAGCAGTCTCAGACGGGTGGTGGGCACCGTGTCGTCGAAGAGATGGCGTCCCGTTCCGGCGATGACCGGGTGGATCGTCAGCGTCAGCTCGTCGATGACCCCGGCGAGGAACATCGTCCTCACGGTGGTGATCCCGCCGAGCACAGCGATGTCGCCCCCGTCCGTCTCACGCAGGTTCCGGACGTAGTCGACCGGGTCTCCGGTGATCAACGTACTGTTCCACGGGAGTCCGTCGGGGTGCCCGTCGCCCAACGTCGAAGAGACGACGTGCTTGCGGACCGGGTTGACCCAGGCGGCGAAGTCGTCGGTGTCCTCGCTCTGTCCGGCATTCGGCCAGTACTGCGACCATTCCGTCCAGAGTTGCCGGCCGATGACGGCGTCGGTCACCGGCGTGATGTGGGTGTCCATCGCGACGCCGTCCTCCTCCCCGAAGGCGTCGAACTGCCAGAGGTGAGGGTCCTCGACGACACCGTCGAGGGAGTGGAAGAGATGGGCGATCGTCTTGCGGCTCATGGCACGGTCCTTTCACCGTGGGCCTCCCCGGGTGGGAGGTCCGTCATTCATAAGACGGGGCAGCGACCCGAAACTCATCGGTCCGGGACGGGAAAACTCTCCGGAACATTCTCCGGGACATTCTCCGGGAGACCGAGCTCCGCGAACACTCCTGACCCCATGAAGTGCGTCAGTCCGGTGATTCGTCCGTCCCGGACGTCCAGGACGTGGACGGCGAAAGGGGCCCACAGCTCCCCGCCCGTGGAGTGGTACACCGCGACGGCCGGCTGGCCGTTGACGGATGTCCGGATGGTGCGGGAGTTGCGGCACACCTGACCCGGACCGCTCCACCACTGCTCGATACTCCGGCGCCCCCGCAGCCACAGGGTGAACGGGGGCATCGTGAAGGACGCGTCCTCCGCCAGCAGGCCCACCAGCGCATCGACGTCGAAGGCCTCGAAGGCGCTCACGTACCTACGCAAGAGGTCCTCGTCGAACGGGGTACCGGACTCCGGCTCCGCAGGGACGCGGGTCCTGAGTGTGGCCCGGGCCCGGGCCAGGGCCGAGTTCACCGAGGCGACCGAGACCTCGAGCAACTCCGCACACTCGGAGGCGCGCCAGGCCAGGACGTCGCGGAGGATCAGCACCACGCGCTGGCGGGGCGGCAGGTACTGCAGTGCCGCGATGAACGCCAGCCGAACCGTCTCCCGGCGTACCGCCGCATCGGCCGGGTCGTCCGCGAGGTTCGTGGTCGCGATGGGTCCGACCCAGGTCATCTCCGCCGCGGTCGCCAAGGAACCCGGATCCGTCGGCACCACCCCCGGGTCGGAGAGGTCGACGGGCAGACTTCGTCGTTGCCTCGATCTGCTCATGTCGAGGCACACGTTCGTGGCGATGGCGTACAACCAGCGCCGGAGCGACGACCGGCCCTCGAACCCCTCCCTACTGCGCCACGCCCTGATGAGCGTCTCCTGGACCGCATCCTCGGCCTCCGCGTGGCAGCCGAAGAAACGGTAACAGTAGACGACGAGTTCGGCGCGGTAGGTCTCCGCCGTCGTCCCCAGAGCGTTGGACCGGGTCATGTCCGCATGATAGCCGCGGCGAAGGTTGGCGGGCAGGCACACTCAGTGCGCGAAGTGACGCTCTCCGGTGAGGTACATCGTCACACCGGCCGCGACAGCCGCGTCGATGACCTCCTGGTCACGCACGGAACCGCCGGGCTGGACCACGGCACGGACGCCGGCCTCGGCGAGGGTCTCGAACCCGTCGGCGAAGGGGAAGAAGGCGTCGGACGCGGCGACCGAGCCGTCGGACCGCCTGTCGTCACCGGCCAGGGTGTTGGCCCGCTCGACGGCGATCTTCACCGAGTCGACACGGTTGACCTGCCCCATACCCACTCCCACCGTGGCACCGTCCTTCGCCAGCAGGATGGCGTTGGACTTCACCGCGCGCACGGCCCGCCAGGCGAACTCCAGCTCGGCGAGAGTGGAAGCGTCGGCGGCATCACCGGCGGCCAGCGTCCAGTTCGCCGGGTCGTCGCCGGGGGCGTCGACCAGGTCGCGTTCCTGCACCAGCACGCCGCCGGAGATCTCGCGGTGCTCCACAGCACCCGCCTTCACCGGCGGGGTGGTCTGCAGGATGCGGATGTTCTTCTTGCGGCTCAGCACCTCCACGGCACCGTCCTCGTAGCCCGGAGCGACGATGACCTCGGTGAAGATTCCGGCGACCTGCTCTGCCATCTCGACGGAGACCGGACGGTTCACCGCGATCACACCGCCGTAGGCGGACACTGGGTCGCAGGCGTGGGCGGAACGGTGCGCGGAGGCGACATCCCCGGCGACAGCGATACCGCAGGGGTTCGCGTGCTTGATGATCGCCACACAGGGACGCTCGTGGTCCCAGGCGGACCGCCAGGCGGCGTCCGCGTCAGTGTAGTTGTTGTAGCTCATGGCCTTGCCGTGGAACTGCTCGGCGTTCGCGAGGCCACCCTCCTGTCCGGGTGCGGTGTAGACCGCGGCGGCCTGGTGCGGGTTCTCGCCGTAGCGCAGGGAGTGGACGCGCTCGTTGACCTGACCGATCCACTCGGGGAAGCGGGCGTCCTCACTCTCACCGTCCTCGATCTGTGCGGTCATCCACGACGCCACGGCCACGTCGTAGGACGCGGTGTGCCGGAACGCCTCGGTGGCCAGACGGGTACGTGCAGCCCGGTCGAAACCGCCGGCCGCGACAGCTGCCAGCACGTCGTCGTAGGCCGCCGGGTCGACGACGACGGCGACGGACGGGTGGTTCTTCGCCGCGGCGCGGACCATGGACGGTCCTCCGATGTCGATCTGCTCGACACAGGCGTCGAAGTCGGCGCCGGACGCCACGGTGTCGGTGAACGGGTAGAGGTTCACCACGACCAGGTCGAACGGCTCCACACCGAGTTCCTTGAGCTGGGCGAGGTGGTCGTCCTTGCGCGTGTCGGCGAGGATACCGGCGTGCACCCGCGGGTGGAGGGTCTTCACCCGGCCCTCGAGACACTCGGGAAACCCGGTGAGCTCCTCGACACGGACGACCGGAACACCGGCGGCGGCGATGGTCGCGGCCGTCGACCCCGTCGAGACGATCTCCACACCGGCCTTGTGCAGGCCGGTGGCGAGGTCCTCCAGCCCGGTCTTGTCGTAGACGCTGATCAGAGCGCGGCGGATGGGGCGGGTGGTTTCAGTCATTGATCCAGGCCTTTCGTCCTTCGATGGAGTAACCGCTCTCCGCGGTCTGGTGGAGTACCTCGACGATCAAGGCACGTTCGACGGTCTTGATCCGCTCGTGGAGCGTCTCCTCCGTGTCCGCCGGCGTGACCGGCACGGCACGCTGGGCGATGATCGGTCCGGTGTCCACCCCGTCATCGACGATGTGGACGGTGGATCCGGTGAGTGTCACCCCGTACGCCAGGGCGTCCGCCACGGCATGGGCGCCGGGGAACGAGGGCAGCAGCGCGGGATGGGTGTTGATGATCCTGCCACGGAACCGGTCGACGAATCCCGCGCCGAGAATGCGCATGAACCCGGCACTGACGACAACGTCGGGGGAATAGGTGGCGATCTCGTCGGCGAGACGGACGTTCCACCCCTCCCGGTCGTACCCGCCTACCCGGTCCGGGTTGTAGTCCACCCGGAACACCGGAAGCCCCCCGCGGTCCGCCCGCTCCAGTGCCGCACACGCCCGGTCCGAGCCCACCGCGACGATCTCGACGGTTGCGGGCAGGTCATCGATCATGGCCTGCAGCAGCGTTCCGCTGCCAGAGGCGAGCACGACGATCCGGAGGGCATCACCGGTACGGCGGACGGAACAACGCGACGGTGCGGAGGGACGCACAGCATCCTCTCCGGCTGAGTCACCGGACGGTGCGGGGGTTACGGGCTCACTCACGGTGAGTCAGCTTACTGTGTCGACCCGTCATCCTCGACGTCGGTCTCCTCCGGGTCAGGGTCCCCTGTGTCCGCCGGGTCCGCCGGGTCCGCCGGGTCCGCCGGGTCCGCCGCATCCTCCGCTTCGGCTTCTTCGGTCTCTTCAGTCTCTTCGGTCTCTTCGACCTCATCTGCCTCATCTGCCGCGACGCCGTCCGCCGTGCCGTCGCTGGCCTCGCTGTCGTCCGCTGTGCCGTCGCTGGCCTCGCTGTCGTCGGTGCCTTCGGTGTCGGTGTCTTCGGCTGGCTCGTCGCTGGCCTCCGGTTCCGCGGTCGCTTCGAACTCCTCCATACCTTCCGGCTCGTCCGGCTCGTCCAGCTCATAGCCCGCAGCCTCCGTGACCTTCGCCCCCTGGCGGGAGACCCAGGCGAAGACGACGACGGCCGGCACCACGATCCAGCAGGCGAACACCAACGGTGTCAACCACAGCAGCGGGCCCGCTGAACCGTAGACCCCCAGCGTCCCGCCCGCCGCAAGGCTCACCAGCAGCCCCAGGATTCCCGCCGCAACCCCTGCGCCGAGTGCAGTGAACACCGGTGACTCCACGAATGACCGCACCGTGAAGAAGCGGTAGACGATGACCAGGGCGACAGCGGCAGGCACGGTCAGAAGGAACTCACCGAAGGGGAGACCCGAATGCGGCATCGCCGCCAGGACGGGCAACGGGGGCAGGTTGGCGTTGGTGACCGCGAACAGGGAAGCCGAGGCATCCCCGAGATGCATCTCGCTGCCCATCAGGACCCCAACCGCGCCCACCGCGAGGTTCGGAAGGTACAGCACAGAAAGCACGGTCAAGCCGATCCGACCCCAGGCATCCGGGGCGATCGAGTAGGCGTCCGCCGCCACGGACACGTTGAGCACGAGCTGGAGCAGTACTGCCACGAGGCCGACGACAAGCATCCACCGTACGAAACTGCCGGCCAGCCTGGCAGACTCGACCGGCCACGTCGGCAGTCCGCGTCGCAGAAGCAGTGCCCGCCAGATCTTCGGTCCCAGCCCCAACACGAAGACGACGCCGTTGAGAAGGGCTGTCGACAGTAATGCCACCGCAAGATTCGGCGGGGACACCGCAAAGACATGGGACGCGTCCCAGAGGGCCAGCCACGCGAGCACCGTCAACACCATCGGCACCGTCACGGCCAGGACGGCGAAGACCCGGATATTCCTGACCGTGATCTGCGACCCACACGCCGCGCGGATCCGTCGCGAATGGACGACCACGATCAGCGCGGCCGGAAGCAGGGGGACGATGCCGAGTTCCGCGCCAGCGAAGCCGACCGGCGCCAGGTTGGCGACCATCCAGAAGGACCCCACCATCGCCGGCACCGCGGTGAATGTCTCACCGATACCGATGATGACGGCCAATGCGACGGCGACCGCCACGGTGACGGCGTGACTCACCAGCACTGTCGGAGCGAAGCGTCGGATGTGCGGCCCCCAGAGTGCCCACCAGGAGGACAGACGCCCCCGGATCCCGTGGCCTCCGCCGGTGACAGCCGCCGTCTCGGCCGGGGCACCGGTGGCGGCACGGGCCGCGGCATCGGTCCCCCGGGACGGGACCCTCCCGTTCTCCCCCGCCACGAACCGCTCTCCACCGGTGGCCGAACCGGCCGTACCACGGCCGGAGTCCCGGCGGCGAGCGTCCGGGCCCCGGCGGGTTTCCCGTCGTGGCCGTTGTCGTCTCGAAGTCGGTCGCTGGGATTCGTTACTCACCTGTCCCATTGTGCACAAGACCTCACGACTCACCGGGTAGGCACGCCCGCCCGGGAGCGTTACATCACACCTACCCCCGTCACACCCGTCACAGACCGCCCGTGACCTCGACGTTATGAAAACGAGACCGTTAGCGTCCCCCTCAACGTCCACGATCGCCGATATAGATTCGTGACCTTTTTCGCGAAGTGGCTTGCCAGAGGCGGTGCGTGCCGATAGAGTTGCCACTCGTTGATAACGATCCGGTCACAATTTGAGACCGATCAGATGACGGCACGACCGCA
Organism: Corynebacterium sp. USCH3; assembly: GCF_037619475.1. NCBI lineage: Bacteria > Bacillati > Actinomycetota > Actinomycetes > Mycobacteriales > Corynebacteriaceae > Corynebacterium > Corynebacterium sp. USCH3. The sequence continues at coordinate 428,140 of NZ_JAQPZT010000003.1, read as the reverse complement.
AGACTACGGAGAGGTTCACAGAGAATGACTGTTGCACGGCGAGGCGGGTCCCACCGCAAGCTGGACACCGCTGCAAAGCGCCGCATGGCGTTCGTCGCAATCGCCGCCACCGGCGTTGCCGCGGCAGGAGCCACCGGAGCCGGCGCCGCCACCGTGCACCAGGCGTCCGAGGACAACGGTCAGAACAACGGGGACATCTCCCTGGCCTCCAACACCGAGGTCCTCGCCCAGGGTGCCGAGGGAAGCGCCGCCGGCGCCGACGTCGAGACCGCTGCCGCACAGATCCTCGCACTGCCGCAGTCCACCCAGATCGAGAACCTGTCCGGGCAGCTGTCCAGCGCCCTGGAGTTCGACGCGGAGCGCGCCGCCGCCGACCTCCTCTCCCGCGCCCCCGAGGTCGTCAAGCCCGCCGAGGGCAGCTACACCTCCCCCTTCGCCATGCGCTGGGGCACCATGCACAAGGGCATCGACATCGCCAACGCGATGGGCACCCCCATCGTCGCCGCCATGGCCGGCACCGTGATCGACGCGGGCCCCGCCTCCGGATTCGGCAACTGGGTCCGCATCAAGCATGATGACGGCACCATCACCGTCTACGGACACATGTCCACCATCGACGTCACCGTCGGCCAGGACGTCCAGGCCGGCCAGAAGATCGCCGGCATCGGCAACGAGGGCTTCTCCACCGGCCCGCACGTCCACTTCGAGGTCTACCCCACCGAGGGCAACGCCGTGGACCCCGTGCCGTGGCTGCGCGAGCGGGGCGTCGAGATCTAGTTCCTCCCCCGTCATCAACACCGGGTCGCAACCCGCTGTCTGACCGTTCCCCGGCCGGACAGCGGGTTTCTCCGTGTCCGGCGGGTTCTCCCGCTCCCCCTGCCTACAGTTTCTCCATCGGCACACCGCCGATGAGCATCAGACGGACAGTCCCGTTGGAGCCGAAGTCGATCATCACGGTGGCACGCACACCTTGGCCGTCGACGCTCTTGACCGTGCCCAGCCCGTACTTGTCGTGGTTCACCCGGTCGCCGACCTCGAGCTCGAGCTGCTTGCCGGACGAACGGAGCGCCCCGGACGAGCGGGACGGGGCCGACGAGCGGGACGACGGCCGGGACGGGGAACCTGCTGAGGTGCTCCGGTGGGAAGCCCCCGACGACCGGCCTGCACCGAAGCTCGTACCGTCGGCGTAACCGCCTGACGATCCCCAGCCGTCCGACCAGGCCGGCGCCGGCTCCTCCCGGATCCAGTCAACGAGCTCGCCGGGTACTTCGCTGAGGAAGCGGGACGGCGGGTTGTTCTGCGGGGTCCCCCAGCTGGACCGTGTCATGGCGCGCGTGAGGTAGAGCCGCTGCCGGGCACGCGTGATCCCCACGTAGGCCAGTCGGCGTTCCTCGGACAGCTCGGTCGGGTCCCCGAGCGCCCTCATGTGCGGGAACTGCCCGTCCTCCCAGCCGGTCAGGAAGACCACCGGGAACTCCAGCCCCTTTGCGGTGTGCAGTGTCATGAGGGTGACCATGTCCTGGTCCTCGGCGGGAATCTGGTCGGCGTCGGCGACAAGACTGACGCGCTCCAGGAACGCCTGCAGGCTCCCCGGCTCCGGCTCCCCTTCAGCCAGGACCGCGTCAGCGTCATCGGCGCCGTCGACGCCGTCGGCGTTCTCGCCGGCGTCCTGCGCCGACGAGGAACGTGAGGGCATCGCCTCGTAGGCAGCGAGGTTCGCCGCCTCCTGCGAGAACTCGTGCCCCACCGACACCAGCTCATTGAGGTTGTCCAGGCGGGTGCCGTCCTGCGGGTCATTGGACGACTCGAGCTCCGAGGCGTACGACGTGGCCTCCAGCACCGCACGTACGATGGCCCCCACGTCCGGGATCCCCAGTGACTCCCCGTCCGAGGTGCGCATCAGCGCCGACTCCGTCTCCGCCCGCAGAGCGTCCATCATCTCCAGGAAGCCGCCGATGGCGTTGCGCCCCCGTGCACTGAGCCCGGGGACCTCACCACGTCCGGCCGCCGCCAGCCCGCCGGCGAAACTCACACCGATGTTCTCCGCGTGCACCCGGACCTGTGACAGCGCCCGGTCGCCGATCCCGCGCCGCGGGGTGTTGATGATCCGCCGCAGCCCCATCGTGTCGTCCGGGTTGTCCAGCACCTTGAGGTAGGCGACAATGTCGCGGATCTCCTTGCGCTCGTAGAAGCGTGTACCGCCGACGACACGGTACGGCAGCCCGGAACGGACCAGGACGTCCTCGACCACGCGGGAGGAGTTGTTCGTCCGGTACATTACCGCGATGTCCCCGTAGGACGCGTCGCCACGGTCGACGAGCTCATCGATGGTCTGGGCGATGAACCGTGCCTCGTCGTGCTCGTTGTCAGCGACGTAGCCGCCGATCAACGCCCCGTCCCCGGAGTCGGTCCACAGGTTCTTGTCCCGGCGCCCCTGGTTCCTGGCGATCACCGCATTCGCGGCGGACAGGATGTTCTGGGTCGACCGGTAGTTCTGCTCCAGGAGGATCGTGCGGGCATGCGGGTAGTCGCGTTCGAACTCCTCGATGTTGCGCACGGTCGCCCCCCGGAAGGCGTAGATCGACTGATCGGCGTCACCGACGACGCAGAGTTCCCCGGGATCGTCAGTACCGACCAGCGTGGACACCAGGACATACTGCGCGTGGTTGGTGTCCTGGTACTCGTCGACGAGGATGTGGCGGAACCGACGCCGGTAATGGTCGGCGACACCCCGGTTGTTCCGCAGCAGACCGACGACCTCGCCGATGAGATCATCGAAATCCACCGCGTTGGCCTGGCGCAGGCGGACCTGGTAGTCACGGTAGACCTGTGCGATCGCCTCCCGGTGCCGGTTGCCGTCCTCCTGTGCCTCCCGCAGCGCGTCCTCCGGCCCCTGCAGCTCATTCTTCCAGTTCGAGATCACGGTGAGCACGGCCCGCGGGGCGAACTCCTTGGCGTCCAGGCTCCGGTCCCGGAGGATCATGGTGACCAGACGCTTCATGTCGTCGGAGTCGTAGATCGTGAAATTCGAGTTCAGCCCGTCGACGAGCTGCGCATTGGCCCGCAGGATCCGCACGCACACCGAGTGGAAGGTGGAGACCCACATCCGCTCGGCTGCCGGCCCCACCAGGCCGCCGATACGCTCACGCATCTCCGCGGCAGCCTTGTTCGTGAACGTGATCGCCAGGACCTGCCAGGGCGCGACGCCACCTGCCAGCAGCCAGGCGATGCGGCGGGTGAGCACGCTGGTCTTCCCGGAGCCCGCGCCGGCGACGATCAACAGCGGTGAACCCGAGTGTGTGACCGCCTCACGCTGGGCGGGATTCAACCCCTCGAGCAGCTGGTCACGGGTCTGGGTGCTCATCACCCTGCCCGGCGCGGAGCCACCGCCGGAGGTGACCGACCGACTGTGTCCGTCCTGCGGTCGATCCCCGACCGTCGGCAAGGGGGCCAGGTGTGACGCGGTTCTCGCCATCTCGGCCAGCACCGCCGCCGCGTCCTCCGGGGGTTGGTCGTCCTCGTCGGGCGGCGGTTCCCACAGGCCGACCTGACCGTCCCCCGGCTCCGGGGACGGTTCCTCGGGGAGCGGGATCTGGTCGAAAAGGTCGGATTGGCCCGGATTCACTGTCGCGTTCTCCTGTCGGTAGGGGTCATGTTCACCCTACAACCCCGTACGGACGTAGAATCATGCCCATGACCAACGACATGGAGTTCTCCAGCGGGACCGATGATCCGTTGTCCGACGCCCAGATCCAGGATTACCGTAAGGAGATCAACGAACTGGACCGGACGATCATCGAGGCGGTCAAGCGCCGTTCGGAGATCTCGAAGCTGATCGGACGGACGAGGACGGCCTCCGGCGGAACGAAACTCGTGTACTCCCGGGAGACCGCGATCCTCAACCAGTTCCGTCATGAACTGGGCCCCGAGGGCATCGCCATCGCGAACTCACTCCTGCAGCTCGGCCGCGGCCGTCTCGGAGCCTGAGCCGCCGACCATCCGCACCCCCGAGGCGTCAGGCCAACCGGAAGCCGGCGCCGACCCCGCCGGCGGCGTTCATCTCCGCGGCGACCGCGTCCCACGTCACCGCCAGCACCGGCGAGTGCACCGGCCCCTGCAGCGGGGTACGGCACGACGGCAGACCGGCGAACCCTCCGCTGAGCAGTCCCACGAGACGACCGCCCGCGTACACCGGTGCCCCCGAGTCGCCGTGGGAGGCGCACAGGTGCACACCGAACCCTGACTCCGAGGTGGCGACGGCGGGGCCGCAGGAGGTGCCGGTGGCGATGCCGGTCTTGCAGACCTGCGCGCCCGCCGCCGGCAGCGGCCCGCCCGCGCTGCCGAGCACGGTGTTGTAGGAACTGGTGACCTGCGCACGGTCGTTGAGCAGGATGACGCCGTTGTCCACCGCCCCGCTGCGCTGGAACGTCCCGATCACCGTACCCTCGGGGTCGTCGGCGGAGCGGACCTCGTCGCCGGCGGTCCCGCAGTGTCCGGCGGTGACCGCGACCGCATTGCCGGCATCGTCGTACCCGGCGGCCGTGGTGGTACACACCGACGGGCCGACGATCAACGGTGTCGAAGGCCCCACCAGGATCGACGGACGGGCGTCCACGGCCGCAGCGGGGACACCGGGCGAGGTGAAGTACTGCCCCTCGAGACGGTGGGGACCGGGCTCGCCGGTGGCGGTGAGCACGTCGTCGACGACCCGGTCGACCGTGGGCAGGGCCTGGGCGGCCGGCGCCACGGCGGCTCCGGCGAGAGCGGTGGCCACGGTCGCAACCGCGACGACGGCCAGTCTGTGCAGGGACCGGATGAGCATCTCGACCACTTCTTCCCGTGACTCTTCTCGGAGGGTTCTTCTCCTGCTTGCGCCCCCGGTCCCCGCGGGGAGGAAACGCCACGTCAGTTTCTTCCGCAAGCTTATCCTCCGGAACCCACTCGACGGGGCTGAACCCGCCGTCACCTGCCCCGCGGCCACCCCCGGTGCAGCCTCCCGGACGGTGGGACCACCGGACGAGAACCCGGAGGGTGACTGTTTATGCCCGCTGGAGTGGGTAATCACATTCACATGACCATATAACCGTTGACTTCCCACATATTCCCACAGATACTGGGGACATGTACGCGCCACAACGGCAGGACGTGATCGCCGGGGAGATCCAGGACCACGGTGGAATCTCGGTGTCCGAACTCGCCGAACGGTACGGGGTCTCCGCCGAGACGATCCGGCGTGATCTCGACGCACTGGAACGCCAGCAACGGGTGACCCGTGTCCACGGTGGCGCCGTCCCCTTCCGCGTCCACAGCGGCAACGAGAACACCGTCGCCCTGCGCGCGTCGTCCTCCCAGGACGCCAAGTCGGCCATCGCCGCTGCCGCAGCCGCGTACTTCCCTCCGTCCGGAGGATCGGTCATCGTCGACTCCGGAACCACGACCTCGCTGCTCAGTCCCCACCTCGCCGAACGCCCCGACCTCACCGTCGTCACAAACTCCGTGCTCCTGGCATACCAGCTGTCCCTGCAGGTCCCTGCAGCCGTGCCCCACCGGCTCCACCTGGTCGGCGGTCGGGTCCGGGGCATCACGCAGTCCGTCGTCGGCCCCGAATCCGTCACCTCACTGCGCGGACTACGTGCGGACGTGGCTTTCCTCGGTGCCAACGGGATCACCGCGGACTTCGGTTTCTCGACACCCGACCAGGCCGAGGCCCAGACCAAACACGCCATGACCGAGGCAGCCCGAAGACGCATCGCACTGGTCGACCAGGCGAAACTCGGCGAGGAACTGCTCTGCTCCTTCGCCACCACCGCCGACATCGACCTGCTCATCACCGATGCCCCACCGGACGACCCCGTCATCCTGAGCCTACGACAACAAGGAATGGACGTGATTCACACGTGATCATCACCGTCACACCCAACCCCAGCATCGACCGCACCCAGCGGTTGCCCGCGCCGCTGGACGTCGGCGGGGTCAACCGGGTCGTCTCCGGCACCGACCAGGCCGGCGGCAAGGGTGTCAACGTCGCCACCGTCGCCCACCACGCCGGAGAGGACGTCATCGCCGTCGTCCCGTCCGACTCCACCGGCGACTTCGCCGAGCTGCTCCGTGACGGCGGCGTCCCCGTAAGGTTCGTCGGCGGCGGGGCGGTCCGGGTGAACCTCACCCTCAGCGACGCCGACGGTGTCACCACCAAGATCAACTCCCCCGGCGACTCGTCCACCGACGGACGTGGGTTGGCCGATGCCGTCGACCAGCTGCTCTCCGAGGTGACCGGCCGCGGTGTCCCCGGACCGCACTGGCTCGTGCTCGCCGGCTCCCTGCCGCCGGGGTTCCCCGACGACTGGTACGCGAGGATGACCGCCACCGCCCACGAACAGGGTTTCCGCGTCGCGGTCGACACCTCGGACGCCGCACTGGCGGCACTCGTCGACCTGTCGGACCGGAATCCGGCCGCGGCCCCCGACCTGATCAAGCCCAACTCCCACGAACTGGCGCAGATCGTCGGCGGTGACGGGGACGCCATGGAACAGGCGGCCGGCGAGGGCGATCTCTCCGCCATCGTCGACGCGGCCACCGCCCTGCTCGACCGTGGCTTCGGCGCCACCCTCGTGTCCCTCGGGGCCGCCGGTGCCCTGCTCGTCACCCGTGGTGGGGACACCGACGCCCTGTTCTGCCCGAGCCCGCGCGTCTCCGCGGTGTCCACCGTCGGTGCCGGCGACTCCACACTCGCCGGGTACGTGATCGGTGCCGTCCGGGGTGAGGACGCGGCGGGACGCCTCGCACTCGCCGTCGCTCACGGATCCACCGCCGTCACCCTGCCAGGGACCACCCTGCCCCGACCCGAAGATCTTCCCACCACCCTTCCCGAAGCAAGGAGTGTATGACCATGACCACGCCACCCCCCACCACACCGGGCGGCCCAGAAGGCACCCCGGAAGATCGTCCGGTGATCATCCCCGAGCTCGTCTCCCTCGACGCCGACATCCCGGCTGAGAAGGAGGCGGTGCTCACCGAGCTCGCCGAACTCCAGGTCAAGGCAGGTCGGGCGTCGGAGACCACCCGGCTGCTCGCCGACATCCACGCCCGGGAGGAGAAGGCAGCCACCGGTCTGCCCGGCGGCATCGCCATCCCCCACTGCCGCACCACCGCCGTGGAGGAACCGTCCCTCGGATTCGCCCGGCTGAAGACCCCCACGGACTTCGGTTCGGACGAGACCGACGACCAGGGGAAGCCGCTGGGCACCGACCTGGTGTTCATGATCCTCGCCCCGGAGGGCGCCGGCAGTGCGCACATGAAGGTGCTGAGCACGCTGGCCCGTGCCCTGGTGAAGAAGGACTTCGTGGCGTCTCTGCGTGCGGCGCAGTCCGAGGAGGAGATCGTCTCCCTCGTCACCGAGGTGCTGAACAGGAAGAAGACGAAGAAGCCTGCCACCGCCGCGCCCGCAGAGACGCCCACGGCCGGCGGGCACGTCACCGCAGCTCCGAGTGAACCGGCAGCCCGTGTCGTCAAACTCGTCGGGGTCACGTCCTGCCCCACCGGCATCGCCCACACCTACATGGCCGCCGACGCACTCACCCAGGCCGCCGACGCCCGCGAGGATGTCGAACTCGTCATCGAGACCCAGGGATCCTCCGGCGGCGACAAGCTGACCCGCGCCCAGATCGACGAGGCCGACGCCGTCATCTTCGCCCACGGGGTGGGGATTCGCGACATCGAACGTTTCGCCGGTAAACCCGTCGTCGACGTCCCGGTCAAGAAGGGCATCTCCGAGCCCGACGAACTCATCGACCGCGCGATCGACGCTTCCACGGCCGAGAACCCGCGACGGGTCTCCGCCACCGGCGGCGGCTCGGGCGGCGACGACGAGGATGACGCCGACGTCAGCTGGGGTCGGCGTATCCAGCAGTCCATCATGACCGGTGTCTCCTACATGGTCCCGTTCGTGGCCGCCGGTGGTCTGCTCATGGCCCTCGGCTTCGTCATCGGCGGCTACAACGTCGCCAACGTGTGGGACGTCGTGGTCCAGGACTACTCGCTGTGGAACCTCCCGGCGCACCTGCCGTACACCCTGGACGGCTCCGAGATCGAGTTCACCGACCGCTCCGGCATGCTGCTGTACCTCGGCGCCGTCTTCTTCGGCGGCGGTACCACCGCCATGAGCTTCCTCGTCGCCGCGCTGTCCGGGTACACCGCCTACGCCCTGGCGGGACGGCCCGGAATCGTGCCCGGTTTCGTCGGCGGTGCCGTGTCCGTGCTCGTCGGTGCGGGCTTCATCGGAGGTCTGGTCACCGGTATCATCGCCGGGCTGGTCGCGATGTGGATCCAGTCCTGGAAGGTCCCCCGCTGGCTCGGTTCGATGATGCCGGTGGTGATCATCCCGCTGCTGGCCACCCTGGTCACCGCCGCCTCGATGTTCCTCGTGCTCGGACGGCCGCTCGCCGCCCTGATGGAGGCGCTGCAGAACTGGTTGGGCGACATGTCCGGCTCCTCGGCGGTCATCCTCGGCCTGATCATCGGCCTGATGATGTGCTTCGACCTCGGTGGCCCCGTGAACAAGTCCGCCTACCTGTTCGCCACCGCCGGCCTTTCCACCGGTGACACCGCCGCTTTCCAGGTGATGGCCGCCGTCATCGCCGCCGGTATGGTGCCGCCGCTGGCACTGGCACTGGCGACGACGGTCCGCCCGAAGATGTGGACCACCGACGAGAGGGAGAACGGCAAGTCCTCCTGGCTGCTCGGTGCGTCCTTCATCTCCGAAGGCGCGATCCCGTTCGCCGCCGCCGATCCGCTCCGCGTCATCCCCTCGATGATGGTCGGTGGCGCGGTCACCGGTGCCCTCTCCATGGCCTTCGAGGTCGGGAGCCGGGCTCCGCACGGTGGTATCTGGGTCATGCCCCTGATGGAGAACTGGTGGGGCTTCATCATCGCGGTCGTCGCCGGCATGGTGATCTCCGCCGTCACCGTGATCGTGGTCAAGCAGGTCACCACGAAGAAGCCGGGGGATCCTGCTTCCGGGTCGGCAGACTCCGAGCCCAAGGACTCAGCGCCCGCCTCCGTCTGACGCCTCGAGCCCCGCGCTCTCTGACACCCCCGTCACAGGGTGGTTGTGGACCCTCCAGACCACCCAGGGACGGGGGTCTCGGACGTTCAGGGGCCTCAGGCCGGATGTCCGTCGACCGTCATCGTGCCGTCCCGGCCTACCCGGACGTCGGCGGCGAAGGCTGCGGCGAAATTGATCCGCTGCCAACTCCCCACCTCACGGCCCGTCGCCGACTGGTCGTCGAGCGGAAACCCTGCCGGCAGCGCCGTCGCCGCCAGGACACGGGCACGCTGGCCCCAGCTCAACCCGGGGAAGGCGTTCACGAGGAGTTCGGGGGCTCCCCGGGGGACGGTGAGGGCTGCATCCGACGACCCGACGCGACCGAGACCGTGGGACATCCGGTCGGTGAATTCCGCGACCGCCGCATCCGTGCTGCGGTACGGGGTGTCACCGGCGACAGCGTCGGCCAGCGACATTCCCGTCCGCCACTCCAGTTCCGCCCGCAGCTCCCGCCCTGCCTGTACGAGCACCTCACGCATCCGCGGGTCATTCCAACGGTCGGCGGCCGCGGCCTGACCCGTCATCCGGCCCCCGATGACGTCGAGGGGGTAGTGCACGCCCATCACCATGCGGTTGTACCCCGCCTCCGCACCGCGGGCCAGCAGTTGCGGGGCCAACTCCGGCAGCAGGACGGCCAGCAGCGTGGTCGTCCAGCTCGCCTGGTTCGTGTGCCCCGAGGGGAACGCCGCAGACCCCCCGAGGTCGTAGAGGTCCTCATTTCCCCCACCGGTGTGCCTGACGATCCTGTCGGGGGCGACGACGAACGGCCGGTCGTAGTTGAAGATCTCCTTCTCGATCAGCGTGGAACTCGCGAGCCCGCCCGCACGGGAGAGGTAGCCGGAGTCCATCAGTGCCCGGGTCTTCGGCAGCCTGTTCTCCTGCAATGAGGTACGCAGGGCCTGTCCGAGGTCCTCCCCGAACGCGTCGGACAGCGCGGAGAGCAGGTCACCGTCGTCGGCGGCCGCGTCCACCTGGGCGCGGCGGACGGTCTCCGGACCCGCGCCGTTGTTGACCTTCACCACGGTGTCGAGGCTGTCCTGCATGACCTCGGGGTGGTTGCTGCGCAGGTCATCGAAACTGCTAACGACGTCGTAGTAGATTCCGCCGCCGTAGGAGCTGATGTCGGAGACGTACCAGCCGTAGTCGGCCGGGGCGAGTGGTTCAGGGACCGGTGCCCCGGCGTGCTGCACCGGCGGCAGGGTCGCAGGCAGGTACTCCCCCACGGCGCCTGCCGTACCGACAGCCTCGGCCTGCGCCGGTGCCACCATGCCTCCCGCAGCGACCACCGCCGCGAGGGTCGTCACCGTCATGTGGTGGATGGTCTTCCTGGTGGCGGATGAAGTCACTGATTCTCCTCGGTATCGTCACGGACGTCCTTCGCGCCGACGTCGCGGCCACGTCCATCTGTGGACACGGGGAGAATAGGGCCTTGTGGTGTCCGTCACGTGAACGCTGGGTGGACTCAGGGCAAAAGTACCTCAGTTGCGTCACCCTCCGGCATAAACTCGTCACGGCACCACCCAGACGAAAGGACGGCCATTCTTGTCGACCACGGTGATATCTCTCCTTCTGCTGGGGTCACTGGCCGCGGGGTGGGTGGACGCGGTGGTCGGCGGAGGCGGACTGATCCTCATCCCCCTGGTGATGATCCTCAATCCCGGCATGTCCAACGCCCAGGCGCTGGGCATCAACAAGGTCGCCGCCGTGTTCGGCACCGCGAGTTCGGCGGCGGTGCTGACGCGCAGGGTCCCCTCGGCGTGCCGGGCCCTGCGCTACGCTCCACTGGCGCTGCTCGGATCCGCCGGTGGTGCGCTGATCGCGTCCTCGGTGGACAAACAGGTCATGCGTCCGGTGATCATCGTCCTGCTCGTCGCCGTGGGCGTCTTCATCCTCCTCCGCCCGTCCTTCGGACAGGACGGTGGTGCCGCCGGGCGGGGATCACCGGCACCCCGTGCCCGGACGTTCCTCGCCCTCACCGCGGTCGTGGGCGGGATCGGTGTCTACGACGGCGCTTTCGGCCCCGGCACCGGGCTCTTCCTCATCCTCAGTTTCACCACTCTGCTGGGCGGCGACTTCATCACCAACGCCGCCTGGGCGAAAGTCATCAACGTGTTCACCAACCTCGGCGCCCTCGTGGTCTTCACGATCCACGGCGAGGTGCTGTGGCTCCTCGGCCTGGCGCTGGCGGTGACCAACGTCATCGGGGCCCAGATCGGCGCACGGATGGTGATCGGACGTGGCACCGGGTTCGTGCGCGTGGTCATCCTCGTGGTGGTCGTGGCGATGTCCGCGAAGCTCGGCTACGACCAGTTCCTCGGGTGACTCGGCGGCACACAGAAAAGCAGGCCACCGGATCCCTCCGGTGACCTGCACTTTCTTTCCTAGTAGCGGGGGCTGGATTCGAACCAACGACCTCTGGGATTTAATCTTCGATTTGAAGGCATTGCAGGTAGAGCCATATAAACGTGCTGCTCATAGCTACTATATCCCTAGTTCTCGCTACCCATAGATACCCATGGTTACTCGTGGTTGTGGGGGTTAGGAGAGTAGGTAAGAGAGTAGCTACTCTCCTACTCTCCGACGGCCCTGAGGTGGCGCGACGTCCTGTCGGTGGCTGCGGTCACCATGGAGGAAAGATCAACGGAGCGATCCGAGTAGTTGGAGTGATTGACGTCCTCGCCGTGACCGAACCACGCGGCGCGGATGTGCGCGGGCAGGTGGTTGTAGATCATGTTCAAGGTTGTCCGCCAGCCGTGAGACCTGAACTCGGTCTCCATGATCGGAATCGACAGCTTCTCCGCCAGCTCCTTGTAGAGTGCACGCACCTGCTTGTCCCGGTTGGACTTGTCCCACACCTTCGACGGGTCGGACGGTGCACCGATGACGTAATGGTCCTTGGCCGCATTGTCGCGGCGGTCGCGGATGCGTGCGGCGACACGCTCGTCGAGGATCGTCACGGTACGCCCCTCACCCGTCTTGGACTTGTCCTCGGGAATGTAGACGTTGACCCCACCCTGCGCGTTGTCCTTGACCTCGCGGGGTTCGATGGTGCAGGCCTCGGTGATCCTTAGTCCGGTGGTGGCCTGCAGCAGCGTAGCGTCGATGGTGTTGCGCCGCATGGCGATGCGGTCAGCCAGCGTGTAGGGGCCGCGCTTGGGCTTGACGGCCCCCTCGGCGGGGTCGATGGCCAGCAGGTGAGCCAGGACTCGGTCGTAGTCGGCTTCGGACAGGGCGTGACCTCCGGAGGGTTTCTTGGTCGTCTTGACGACCCCGTAGTCGATGGTCATGCCCGCCAAGGGGTTCTCGTGCTTGCGGATGAGTCCGTGGCGGATCAGCTGCTTCATCAGGTGCTTTTCGAGGACGTTGCGCATCTGACGTGCGGTCTCCGAGCCGTGGAGGCGGGCCACTTCGAGGACGCAGGCTTCCAGCCGAATGAAGGCGTCCTGGTGGTGTGTGATGTCGTGCAGCGTACGGCCGGCCAGGGAGGCCGGGTGGTCGTGACGGGTGCACTCCCCCACCGCGTACTGGATGACGGCGAGGTAACGGGCCCGTGAGCTGTCGCGCAATCGAGCGTCGTTCTCGATGGAGGGAGTACTGACCTTGTCGATGAACTCGGTGACCTTGGAGGACGGGGTCCAGGTGGCGTGATCGCGTCCGATGGTCAGCTCAGCGGCTTTGGCACGGGCCTTGGCCAGGGCCTCCCCCTTGGTGGCTCCCTGGTGGCGATAGGGCTTGGACTTGCCGCCGTCGTAGGGCCAGAAGCGCCAGCGGATAACCCAGCTGCCGTCAGACTGACGGACGGGGTTGGAGTCGTCGATGGAATTGTAGCCGGGTTCATGGGTCTCTCGCGGCATGGTGATCCTCTCGTGTCCGTGCTGGTGGTGATATGTACAGAGTACCAGATACGGTGGTTTGTTTTCGGGTATACGCTTGCGGGTAAGCATGAGCATCTGTAGTCTGAAATCAGAATGGCCCCCGTTCCCGGACAATTGTCCGGGTGGAGCGTCCGGAAGGATGCGAACACCAATCTCGGGGATAAACGTCCAGGGCTGAAAATCAGCACCTGAGCTGCGAAAAGTACGGTGCCAAGCAGAGTTCGATCCTGTTGAAGGAGAACTCTGTCATGAGCAAGACAACCGTCTCCACGGCCACGGCCGTGGATGTGAAGAACCAGCTGGCGCTCGGCACCGACCCCGCAGCGGAGACGCTCGGGGTGTCGTCGGGGACAATGCGTCGGTGGCGCTTGGAGGGGACAGGTCCGGCGTACATCCGGGTCAGCCGCAATCTTGTGCTGTACCGGGTCGAAGACCTGAATGCCTGGCTCGACGCCCAAGTGCGTGTCGGAGGTGCTGCGTAACTATGACGGACATGCAGAAGACCCCCGGTGTGCAGCCGGGGGCCCAGGAAGAGAAGACGTCTGAGATCAAGAATAGCACGGTCTCACCTGTGGATACAAGCGACGTTTGTACCCCTGAGATCGAGATGAGCGAGGAGGACATCGAGGCTGCGATCGAGGCCAAGGAGCGGGCCGACTACGAAGATGCCGACAGGAAGGCGATGCGTCAGGCCACCCCCGAGTTGGCCGACCAGGACGATGCGGTCAACGCCACATCGAAGCCGAAAACCATGACTGAGCAGGAGCGTCGCGTCGCAGCCGTGTCGGTTCAACCGCATCCGGCTCGGTTGACGCCAGCGACGGATAGTCGTCGGATGATCAACCGAGCCTTGAAGATGACCGAGGGCGACCACCCGAAGCCAATCAAGTCGTATGCGAACTTGCTGACGATCATGGCGAATGACCCCGACCTGCGGGGACTGGCTTTCGACGCACAGACAGGGCGTCTCACCTGGGCGGAAGACCTTCCGTCGTGGCGGGGCACCCTCTCCCAGACCAATGCGCTCAGCGACAACGACCTGGTCTTTATCACCAGGCAGGTCAACAGGTACTACGGTAGTGGCTTCACGTTCGGCCGCGACCGGATCCTGGACATCATCACGTTGTACGCCCAGGATCCCACACGGATGTTCAATCCGTGGCTGCGGCACATCGAGCGCCTGCCGGCCTGGGATGGTGTGCACCGGCTCGAAACTATGATCAGCGCCGTCGACGAGTCCGAGTACACGCGGAGGGTCTTCGTGAACTTCGGCCTGTCCTTGATGAGTCGCGCTTTCGACCCCGGATGCCAGATGGACAGTCTCCTCGTTTTCACCGGTGATCAGAAGGACGGTAAGTCGCGTTTCTTCCGAGCGATCACTGAGAACATTCCAGACCTCGACCACGGCACGCACGAGACCTCGGTCGTGCCGGATAGTGAAACGAACAAGGACGCGATGCTCGCTGCGCACATGTCTGTGATCTGCAACTTCGACGAGATGGACCAGATCAGCAGCAAGACCGACCAGAAGGCGATGAAGGCGACGATCAGCATCCGTGAAGACCTCGTCCGCGTCCCCTACGGCAGGATCGGTGAGGTCCGCCCACGCCGGTTCATCTTCGCCGGTACGACGAACGATCCTCAGTTCTTGACTGACAACACCGGTCACCGGCGGTACTGGGCTGTCAAGGTCGTCAGTCGCATCCCCGAAGAGGAGTTCCAACGGGACTACCTGGATCTTCTCTTGAGCGAAGCTCGCGACCGCTACCGTGCAGGTGAAAGGGTGGACTATAGCGACGACTTCGAGGAAATGGCCGACGCTGCTCGCAGCGGTATGGTTTACGACCCGGTTGGGGAACTGCTTGGGGATTGGCTCGATGGCCCCTCTCGCTCTGCGGTGGACAAGTTGCCCAACCACGGCAGCGACGGCAACCTCCTCGGTAAGGAGATCAACGTTGATCGGGTCAACGCAGTCTTGCTGCGCAAGCATGTCCCCGGGTTGACTCCGAAGGCGTTCAACATGAGTGATCGCGACTTGAACGGACGGATCACCAGTTACATGGACAAGCGAAGCGACTACGAATTCAAGTCCTCGGCTCGTGGTGTGTACGGGTATAGGCCGGACGTCAACGCGAAGCGTGTTTGGGTCAAGATCGACGCTGGTGATCAAGGGCTCGACGTCGGTGCCACCGGCGAGGTCACGGCGACACCCGACGGACAGCCGCAGAATGAGGAAGGACCCGTGCAGGCCCCACCGAGCACCACTCAGACACAGGCATCACCCTACGACGGTATGGCTGACGAGGTCTCGGTCTGGGTGGAACGTCTCGATCTGCGCAACATGGCGTATTCCGAGCAACAGAGGGCATATGAGGCGATGGTCGACAGCGCATCCAGCATGTACGACACACTGGTCGCGGCAATGGCGGAGGACGTAGCCGCACGAGCGTACGTCGACGCCCTGTACCGGGCCGCTAAGAAGTTCGGTGACGCGATGGGGCGGTGGGGTGCCGAGGAACTCGACGAACCCTGGAACAGTCTGACGTCCGCGTACCTCAGCGCGGTGCGCCAGGCCAAGGTCGATCGGGACAGTGACACCGACGACTGAACAACCCCGACCGGCTGCCGCGAACGCAGTCGGAAGGGGGCCATGCCGCTGTATCCCTTGTATCCCTAACCTTCACCGTCAGGGATACACTTAGGGATACAGTGTCTTTGCAGTTCAGGAGAGGTTTCTAACCCGTTGTATCCCTGTTATCCCTAACTGCTCTGAAAAGAGTTGCTAGTTGCTATGTGGGTGCACGACAGCACTAGAAGGGAAGGTTGGGAGGAAACGGGATATCAGGGATACAGGGGATACAACATGCCTCATCGTGCATCCTGACCTGCGCATACTGGATTATGTCGTGTATCCCCGTACCAGACGACTCAGGGATACACGCCCCCCACTGCAGGGATACATCAACACTCCCTCCCGCTTCCTGGCTGACCCTGATCACTCGTCAGCGGGGGCCGAAGGCCCCTGGTCGGCCGTGTCGGTGGGCCCGTCAGGGCCCACCCATGTCCACCGAGCGGGCCCGCCAGGGCCCGTCTGTCTCGGGCCGAAGGCCCGCACAGTCGGTGAGGTGAATTTCATTCATCGTCGCTCGCTAATCAGTGCGACTTTTACCATTCAGTGGTACACTGGATAGTGCAATGATGGAATACTAGTAGGAGCTGACACCATGCCTCACCGGGACAGATGCACGATGTGCCACTCCCCTAGTGAAGTGGTGATCGAATATCAGTGGCACCAGGGAACGCTGTGCGAGAAGTGCCTTGGTTTCGTCAAGCCACTGCTGCGTGAGGCTCATATTCTGCCGTTGAATTACAAAAGGATTTATCGGGATAGCGGAAATAGGAGATTCTAATGTCGAAAGACAATGAGGTCGACGAGACCAAGGTCGCCGAAATGCGGCGGTTGATGCAGCAGGGCGGTGATGATGCTGTGACCAGGCGTTACGGTGCTGGTGCGACCAATTCTCAGGAGTTTCAGACAGCGCAGCGTCAGCGTGAAATGGTGCGCCGTCGTGCCGAGCAGGCTCGCCTGGAAGCTGCCGCCCAGGCGCGTGATCGGCAGGATGCCGCCCGGAAGCAGCAGAGTAACAAGTCGGAGGCCACTGCCCGTCAGGACCGTATGCGGTCCGAGGTGCAGCGACAGCGGGAACGCTCGAAGGACACGGCTCGTACGCGCTGACCAACAATGACTGAACCCCCGGTGGCAGTTGCCACCGGGGGTTCTCGTCTGTGGGGTTACATCTGCGAGATGTCCGCCAGGTCGACGAGCAGCCCTTCCGGACTGACCATCGGTCCGGAGTCCCCTACAGGTCGCCCACGGAGCAGCCTGCCGGTGTCGATGCTGGTCGGCATCAACTGGCTCGACTCGAACGTCGTCTGTTGCTGCCCCTGTTGACTGAGCTGACCGCGTGCGTCCATCGACGCCGACTGGCGCTCGGAGGCACCGGCCCACCACGTCGCGTGTTCGAGCATTTCTTTCTCCGGTGCGCCGGTCAGGACCAGGACCGACGGGAACACTTCGCGCAGTTCTTCCATGCCGTCGCGCCCGTAGCGCTTGGCGAACTGACTGGTGGCCTGAACTGCGACAAGGAGGTTGATGCCCATTGCCCGGGACTCCGTCACGACGGTCGGCAGCTTCGGCCAGGGCAGCGTATTACAGAGCTCATCGACACAGAGCAGCAGTCGTGGCAGGCGGGTCTCCTCGGGCTCGGTCTGTGACTTCCTCCACCTGCTAGTCACGAAGTCGACCACGGCGGTGGCCGCGCCAGCGGCCACACCGTCTGCCGGGGCGACCATGAACAACGTGGCGCGACGGTGTCCGAGCAAGTCAGGGGTGAAGATGCGCTCGGTACCGCGCCCCCTGACCTTCATCTGCAGCCACGGGGCAACGGCGCTCCTCATGGTGGCGGTGACGGAGTCGCGCATTTTACCGTCCCAGGTGGCGACAGACGCCAACTCGTCGGCCAGGATTGGCGACGCGTCGAGTCGTCCAACCGCATTGATCCAGCACGGAGCGTCCGCGTCGCCGTCCTCGGGTGCCTCGACACGGGACATGGCCCGGAGAGCCCAGCTGACGTCGTCGGCAGCACGCAGGATCGCCGCCAGCGGCGCGGTGGACGTCGTCTCCCAGAACGCGTCGCCGCCTTTACCACCGTCACCTGCACCAGCGCTACCGGTCTTCATCAGGACGCTGGCCATTTGGATGGCGGCATCGTCATCGTCGATCAGGGCGACCGGGTCGACGACGACGCGCTCGGCACCGTCCGGGATCATGGCGTCGGTAACCTCACCGGACAGGTCGAGGACGAAGGTGCGTCCGTGTGCACCTGGCCTGGACAAACGCTTCTCCATGCACAGGTCGATCAGGTCGGGTTTCGAGGACACGGCGACCACCGGCCCGCCCCAGATGATGATGCCGGGACCGAGGACGCGACGTGACTTACCGACGCCTGAGGGACCGGAAACAAGCAGGTGAGGGCCGGTTTGGGCAGGCCGTCCCCTGTAAACGCCGCCGTACGGCGTGGGCGGGGGTGTGTAGGTGCGCGTCATGACGACTCACCGCTCCCCCACCGTGATTCCATACCCTTCTTTCCGACCTCGGCGCGACGCATCTTCTCGTCCGTGACCGCCTGCGCAACCGCTGCGATCAGTGCTTCGTCGCCGTCCACGATCCGCTGGAGACCGTGGGTCAGCAGACCACGCACGACGATGCTGACCTGGGTGTCCATCTCGACGGCAAGGTGCTTGAGCTGCTTGACCTGCTCTTTGTCGACGGTCAAGGAAAGGCGCTGGGTGTCGGGCATGATGTCGAAGTCTCCTGAGTCTACGGGTGGGGCCGTAGAGGGATTGTAGTTGCTGCTCATCTATCCTCCTGTATCTATAGTTCTGTTGCACCTGTGCGACTACTACTGTACAGTCCAAAGCATAGCACTTGCACACCTGCAATACAACAAAGGAAGGAGTAGGTCATGAAGGGTAAGTCGGCAAACATCTGGATCTGGTTCGTCGGGTTCGCCGTCATCGTCGTCGTGGCTTTCTCGGTCGGTTTCTCTGCGGGACTGGGCTGGACGGGTAAGTCGTCGGAGTACTCCGGCAGCATCGCTGACCAGGTTTCGGAGGATGACCGGTCGCTGGTCGTTCAGAAGCTGGAAGCCTGCATGGACGACCAGAACTCCGCCCTCCGGGTCGTCAGTTTCATCGAGGCGTGCCTGGCCGACACCGAAGACGAGTGGGACTACGAGAAGGCGGAAGAGTCGGGAGAGAAGTTCTATGACTAGCCATCCGCACGCCAAGGAGCGCGGCTCCTGGGTTCTCAGCCACGCTGGCCGTCGTCCCGGTGCTCGTCGCCGTGGAGAGCGTCTGATGCTCGCAGCTCGGCGCGACCGTCGTGACCGCGCTGGAGTCGGTGCTGCCGGGGTCACCGAGGTGGTGACACCGAGCGTTCTCTACCGCGTCACGCACCGTGGTGGTGAGGCGGGCGGCGGCACGCTGCAGGGTGTGCTCGGCCTGCTCGGACTGACCGTGATGCTCGCGTTCACCTGGCCGGCACTGCTGCTCGGCTGGGCCGTCTACGGCGCGTGGGTGCTGCTGCACAGCAAGGTCCGTCCGTCCCCGTGGGCTCCGGCCGTGCTCGCCGCCGTGCTGTTCGTCGCTGCTTGGTTCTGGTGGTCCAACACCAACCACCCGACTCCCGGTGTGCGCTTGCAGGCGCAATGGTGGGCGATCCAGCCCGCGCTCGGCCTGACATTCACTGCCTGGCTCACGAGGGCTTACGGCTGGCCGGGTGTCCCCCGCAACAGCTCGGGTAGCGGGATGACCGGACTGCTCGACTCCGCTGTCACCGAGGGCAAGGACGAGGCCACTCCCCCGGCATCCGAGGACACCGAGGTGATCAGCGAGGCCAACGGTCCTACGTTCGACGACCTGATGGACGACGACGAGGACGAGCCCGACCTGTCCGACCTTGAGCTGGACGAGTTGATCAACGCTGACGAGAACGAGGAGGCCAGCAATGGCAACGAGTAGGGAAAACATCACCATCAACATGCCGGACGGTCTTAACAGGCTGATCAACGTGATCGGCACCTTGTTGCTCTGCGGGGCGGTCGGCCTGGTGGGTTACGCGCTGGCACAGCGTGGCTGGGTTGAGATTGCTGCGACGGCGGTGACGATGTTCCTTTTCCAGCTGACCAGGATGATGATCGCCAACGGTCTGATCGACCTGTCGGAGGCATCGTCACGGTTCCAGAAGGACGACTTCACCGGTACCCGTGGCTTCATCCAGACGTTCGCTGCCGAGTACCGGGCATGGCAGGCACGGTCGCCGCTCTGGCGGCTCGCGGCCTTGGCTATCGGCTACACGATCTGCTTCATGATCTGCCGCTGGTTGCTGTCCATCGGGCTGACCATCTTCTCGAATCAATGGATCGCTTTCGCTGCCGCCGCCCTGCTCGGTGCGCTCATCATCGCTCCGAACCAGATCGGTGACCTGATCAGCAAGATGCAGACCAAGGACACCGAGGAGGTGAAGAACTGATGCCCCTCTACAGGACGTTCGGGTGTCCCCGCGACGGTTGTGTCCGTGAATGGCGCGACCACGGGCGGGTGGTCCACATGGACGAGTCATAGACACCGCTGGACGACGAGAACGACACCACCACTACCGGCAGCGAATCCGCTGCCTGATGGGAGAGAGACCATGAACGAGAACAACGTGAAGTACGGCATTGACGTGGCCAACGCCGGTGACTGGTTCAACGACCGGGAGAGCTACTGGGACAACTACGGAGAGGTCGAGGACTGCCCTGTCTGCTCCCGTTACTACCAGATGGGCAGTGCACTCTCCCTCTACGAATGGACTCGTGGGGGTCACGGGCGCGAGCTGTTCACGACCTGCAGTGAAGAATGCTGCTACGCAATGGCCGCAACACACGGGATCGGTGCCGACGAGATCCAGGGAATGTAGAAAAACCAACACCACGACCGGCAGCGACCGCGCTGCCTGATTGGAAAGAACGACGATGAAGATCATCGAGGAAATCAGCGTTAGCGACGTCCAGCGCGGCGAGGCAACGTACCGCGAGTACCTGGAGTCACGCGAGCGCTTCCTGACCGCCGTTATCGCGGAGCACAAACGCGACGACCAGTCGCCGGAAAGTGCCCAGCAGGCACGACAGGGCCTGCCGGTTTTCGAGGAGCTGCTGGCGGCGAACAGCCGCGAGCTTGCCGCTGAGCGGCATAACCAGAACACCAGTCGCGACGGTCTTCCCGTCGCAGGAACGGAGCAGTAGTCATGACCAAGAAGCTGACCAAGACCCAACGCATCGAGCAGAAGGTCGACGACGGTCTGTCGCGTGTCGAGGCGGAGCTGGCCGTCGCCCGTGAAGATGCCGAGGCAATGGTCGCCCGCGCCGAGGCCCGGGCGAAGAAGGAACAGGCGAAGGTCGATGCTGCCGCCGTCGAGATCATCCGGGAGAACCACCCGGATGTCTGGGAGCAGGCGACTGACATGGCGCGTGCCGAGCTGGAAGCGAAGTCGGCGGCGCGGTCCCAGGCGGCGAAGGGCACGGTCGGCACCTCTGGTGCCGATGCTGTCGAGGACTCCCCCACCGTGGTCAGCGGTGCGGGAGCCGAGGGCGACGGTGGTGACAGCTGGCAGAACTGACAGCCACCATCGTCGATGAAGCACCCCACCCGGGTACCCGCGTGGGGTGCTTCTCTGTGCCCCGGTGGCGGGGTGCTCGTGAGGGCGAGCGAAGCGATGCCCGACGGGGGTTCGAAGGGGCGGAACGCCCCTCGCAAGCATCACCCGAACCCCAAGGGAGCGCCAGCGACCGACGGGGTGGCCGGACATGAGCGAAGCGAATTGTCCGGACAGGGTGACTGCTTGCCGTGGGGTGTTCTCAGCGGGTAGCGTTGGTCACGAGGCCGACGAAGGAGGGCGACGTGGCGAACGCGAATGATGATCGGCGGCGCCCGAATCGGGCGCGACGACTGGACGTGCGGATCGGCGAAGCCGAGAAGCAGCGTCTCAAGGAGTTCGCGGACGAGAGAGGCGTCAAGGTCTCGGCACTCGTCCTGGCGGCCGTGCTCGACGTAGTCGAGGCCGACAGGGTGCCGACGTCGATCGCGGCAGCGGTCGACACCGACGCGGATGCGTCGGTCGCCGGGGCGGAGACCCGGCGCAGCGAGCTTGCCGAGCTGACAGCGGCGACCGACGCAGTCGGGAAGCCGCTGAACGTTCTTGTTCACGCGGCACACTCAGGAGAAACAGCAGTCGTGCCGGATGCGGAGGGCCTGATGGGTGTCGAGGACGTCCTGGTCGAGGTCCGGGACGCGCTCGGGCTTGTACGGGAGTGGGTCGTCGCTCACGAGGCGACGGCGGGCGGTCTGCGCCCGCTGACGACAGCAGTCAACCGCGTGGCGAACAACATCGGGCAACTCGGTTACAAGGTCGACGTTGGCGAAGTCCACTACATCGACGGCCTGGACGCCGCCGCCACAGTGGCGGCGGTGCTGTCGGAGGTGCGGGACGTACTGGGGGATGTACAGGGCCGTCTCGGTGCTCGCGTGGCGACACCGGACGGCCTGAAACTTCAGCGCATCTTGTCCGAGCTGAACCGGGTCACTGCCGAGAACCGGATGCTGCGAAAGCAGTTGCAGGAGGCCCGACGGTGAGCACCACGCACATCAAGAAGGTGGCAAACAGCTTCGCGGCTGTCGACTATCAGCTGTACGGGTCGAAGTACACCGACACGTACCGCAACAACAAGAAGCACGGCACCGACCGTGTGGCAGCACTGTCGATGGATGCCGAGAACACTGATGCATTCATAGACCGAGCACAGGCGCTGGCCGAGACCCATGGCCGCAAGGTCGAGGTGTTGTCCATTATCCAGTCGTTCGAGCTGACCGAAATGGACCCGGACGACCCGGACGCCGTTCAGCGTGTCAACGACATGGGTTATGCCCTGGCGAAAAAGCTCTACCCAAACTCCGACTGTCACGTCGTCACGCACACCGACGGACACGGTGGTCACGCTCATAATCACATTCTGGTCATCAATCATGACAATGAAACCGGGCTCGCGATCAAGTCAAATACGCTGCATTGGCAGGTGGCGCGACATAACGACGAGTTGATGCTGGCCAATGGGTTGTCGGTGGTTACGCCGGACGCCTCGAAGGACCGAGCGAAGTACTGGGAGTTGGAACGCGACGGTTCTGGCATCTCCGAGTTCGAGCGGCAGATGGGCGATACCATCCAGGAGGTGCTCGACGACCCGGAGGTCGTCGACCTCGACAACTACCGGGCCGGGCTGAAGGCACGCGGCGTCGAGCTCATCGAGACGAAGCACACCATCAAGGCATCGAAGGACGGCAAGAGCCCGGAGCATGAGAGCATCGGCTGGAAGTACAAGATGCTCGACGAGACGGGTGACAAGCCGCGTACTCGTCGTCGGAAGGCTTCGGTGCTGAGCGACGAATTCACACACTCCGCTGTGTCAGTCACGCTCGACGAGAAGCAGCTCGACGCCACCGTCTACGCCGACCATGATGGTAGGGACGCCTCTGAGGACACCCCTGTCGTGGTGGAGGAGGACGACGAGCCCATGCCGTCGATGCACCACTCCCCTGTCGATGATGATGGCGACCCGGTGCTCGCACCGGAGTCAATGGAGCCGGTGCGCACCGCAACCCCTGAGCCCGTTGAGGAGCTTCCCGCCAACGGCGCGATGGCTGAGGTGCAGCATCGCGAGGAGGCTGAGCAGGTCGAGTCGGAAGAGGCCAAGCATCGGGCCGCGTCGGTGCGTGAGCAGCTGGCGCGGCAGCGACAGGCACGTCGTGACGCTGCCGCACCGGACCCTGTTAAACAGCACTCGGAGCGGTTGCAGTCGGTGAAGAAGGAGCACACGGAGGTCGACGTGGACACCGAGGTGGCCGAGGTGCTGGGTCAGTCGTCGGACGCCTATGTGAGAGCGGCGGTGAGCCTGCCGGTGAAGGGCGGGACCGTGGACGACGCTGTACGCGGTCGTCTGCGACAGCGAGCCGCAGCGGGCACGCTGCCGGAGAATCTGAGCACGGCGTACGAGGCCGAGGTCAAGGGCCTCGGTCCAAAGGTCGAGGCAGCGGTGGAGAAGAAGGTCCACCGCGTCTGGGGCGACGTCTACGGCGCGTGGGGTACCCGTCCTGGTCAGATGTCGAAGCAGCGATACCGTGCGAAACGCTACGACGGCCCTGGCAGTGACAAGACCTCGCGGTTGCAGGCGCAGATGAAGGCCAGCGAGAAGGGCCGCGAGGCCCGCCGCACGAAGCGTCGCGGCCTGGGCGAGTGAGCGAGGGGTCGGGCAAAAAAGAACCCCGGCACCGCGTAGGTGCCGGGGTTCTGGTCTGACTCCGCTAGCTCTCAAGCTCAACCTTGTACAACGTATCCTCACCGTTCACACTGATCCAGGCGACGTTCTCGTCCTCGGGGTCCAGGGCTACACCGGTGATCTGTGCACCCCCGGGCAGCCCCTCCACGCTGTAAGTGTCGGTGACGTTGCCCTCGTCGCTGCGGGGTTCGGCGGTGAGGTCCACAGTCACCAGCTGTGCGCCGCCGGCGTCCTCGACCGAGTCCTGGGCGATGACGGCGATGGCTGTGCTGTCGTCGACAGCGTCGATCTCGGTGGTGTAGACCCTCTGGCGTTCCACCCGGACCATGACCTCGGAGTCGGTACCGGAGGGTCCCATCTCGGCGGCATAGCCGCTCAGACCATCAGGACCGTCGTTACCCAAGCTCAGCAGACCCCCGCCGTTCATCGAGGTCAGCAGGTAGTCACCCATGTCCGCGAAACCCAGGTGTGGACTCCCGCCGGGTCCGTTCGACCCAACGGTGACCTCGCCGGTGTCCAGGTTGACCTGCACCGGGTTACCGTCCAGGCTCGCGGTCAGCACCTCGTCGGTGCGGTTGCCCTCGTCGTCCAGCAGATGGGTGAGCGGTGCCACCAGGCTGGTCGTCTCGGGATCAGAACGCACACCGGCATCGACGTAGTTCCACTGCTCAGGTGACACCTCGGCAACATCGCGGGTCTCACCGTTGCCGGTGTCGATGGAGACGACACGGGCTGGGGTGCCCTGCTCGATCGAGCTGACCATGGCGGTGAGGCTGCCGTCGGCGGCCATCTCCAGACCTCGGACCTTGCCGGCGTCAGCAACGCTGATCTCGTCGGTGACGGTGAACGTGTGCTCGGCGACGCCCTCCTGGGCGTCCTCGGTCTCGGTCTCGGTGGTCTGGGACGAGTCCTCGGCGGGAGTTGAAGCTGGCTGTGCGTCGTCCTCGTCGTCGCTGCAGGCAGCGAGAGAAGTTGCCGTGACTGCAGCGACAGCAGCGGCGATAAGACGGCGGGAGGTGGTGTTCAGCATGGGTGCTGTCCTTTCAGTACGTGTGTAATGGTGTAGCTCTGCTAGCCGAGCAAGTACATCAGCCCGCCCTCGGCTGACTTCTCGAACGTGACCTGAGCGTTGTTCCCGCCGGTGCAGCTCGCACGGGCATGGTCTGTTCCCGAGGTGCAGTCCAGCGTGTAGCTCTCCCCGGTGGTGGGGCTGGATGCTGTGACTGTCGTACTCCCCCACGGGGCGGTGACCGTCGCGTCAGGAGCGATACCCGGCCCCCAACTGCCCGGCTGCAGTGCTTGCTGGGCGACGTTCATCGCGAACCCGCAGCTCGTGGCGCTACCTGCGACCACCCGCACGCCGTCGACTGTGCCGCAGGTCGTTCCGGTCTGCTCCGGCAAGGCGAAATCATCCTGCGGCAGGCTACTGCCTGCGTCGGCCGGAGCTTGGTCGGCATCGTCGTTGGCCGGCGACGGCGGCTCCGGGTTCGGGCCGTTGCCCTGGTCCTCTGTGTCCGAGGCGACGTCACCACCGAGGAGGGAGCGGTCTTCCACCGGGGTCCACTCGACCTCAATCTGCTCTTCTTCCAGGTCAGCGGGCTTCCGGTCGATCCTGTAGTCCCATTTGTCGTCACCCTCGACCATCTCGTCGCCCTCCAGCGTCCAGCGCGTCGTGGCGTACTGCCCGTTGCCGCTACGGCCCAAGGTTTTGAACACTCCGTCGTGCTCAGCACTGGTATGGAACTCTGCGCGACCCCCACCGCCGGTAGCAGCCCCATCAGCGAAAAGTTGATCGGTCTCCACCAGCCCCGCGGCGTCGACGGTGAAGACCTTGGCGTTGCTGAAGGTCTCCCCGACAGCGGAAACGAGCATCTCCGGAAGATCATCGCCGTTGATGTCGGTCACGGTGTACTCGAACTCTCCGGTCCCGTCGTACAGCGTGACATCGTCGCTGGTGAAGCGGTCTGTGTCGAGGTTGTCTAGCGCTTCGTTGTACAGCTCGAAGACCTCGGCGTTTTGGTCTTCGGTTGAGGCCACGTTGTCCCCGGTCGTCGCACTGGCGGTTGGGGTTGTGTCAGAGTCGGTGCCGGTGTTGTCGGAACCGCAGGCCGCGAGTGACGCGGCCAGGGTCACGGCGGACAAGGCCGTGAGCGTGCGGCTGGTGATGATTCTGCGCATGGTGGTGCCTTCTGTTGCTGTTGAAGTAGGTCGGTGGGCGTGAGGCAGTCGGGGGCGTCAGTGCGGTAGCAGCCAGCCGCGCTTGTCCTCTGGCGCTGGCTCCGTGTCCACGTCTTTTCCGGTCGGCACACCGAAGATGGTGTACCCGGTGATGTCAGAGGGCTCATCGACCTCGCCGTTGTTCGCCTTGTTCGCACGGGGCCCGGTCACAGCCCAGCAGTAACCGGTGGTCTCGGTCTTCTGGCCGTAGTCGAGTTGTGACGTTTCGCCGGTGTCAGTGGTTTCGGCGGTTCTCCGGCCGTCGTTCTCGATCTGTGCCGTGGACCCTGGGGGAACTTCGATCGGGTGGTTATCGCCCTGTCTACCCAGTCGGCCATCATGCTTCTTTCCCTCGATCACGGGGTTGACGATGACTTCCAGGTTTGGGAATGACGAGATCTGGAGTTTGAACTCTTCCTCGTCGTCTAGCCTCGTGTACTGCTCGTTCACACTCTCGTTGGGCTCGATGATGCGCCTGGTGATGTCGGCGCAGGCGTAGGTCCCGATCTTCACTGGCTGCGAATCGGGGTGGTCGGAAGGGGCATCTGGATCGCCAGGCTCGACTTCGTCGACCATGCGAAAGTTGTCCACCGACATCCCGTACTCCCCGCCGTCGACCCGCTCCTCGCGACCGTCGTCGTAGGTGTACTTCTTCCCCGTGATGATCTTCATCTCATCACCGAGTTCCATAAAGTCGTAACTGCTGAAGTTCTTCTCAGAGGCGTCCTCGAGATCCTGGTCAGTGGCTTTGCCGGATGACGAGCTTGTTGTCGTGCCGTCTGCACTGGTCTCTTCGTCGCTACCGCACGAAGCAACCCCAGCACCTAGGAGGCCCAGCACCGCGACTGCAGCTATGGCAGTGCCAGCGAGCTTCGGCTTCCGGTCGGTGGCGTAGAAGCCCTTGACCTTCTCGACTGCCATTGCGGCGGTCATGGTCGATGTCTTGGGTGCTGCGACCTCCTGGTTAGCCAAACCACGCAGGTTGTCGATGTCAATGCTGGCGCTGGGATCGTCAAGGCGCTGGTCGTACATGGTGCGCTTGGTGGGTTCACCGAGGATCTTCCGAGCCACGGTCAGTTGCTCGTGAGTGGCCTTGTCCTCCCAGGAGACGCCCCGGAGCCGGTCGTCCAGCTCGGCGGACAGCTCGGACGGTGACTTGGAACGGTCGAGGTCAAGGTCTTGATAAAGGTCAATTGAAGCCATGAGAATGCTCGCTCTTCGTGCGTAGTGGGTGATTCTGATAGGTTCGTTTGGTGTGACAGTAATTGCACCACAAAGTTGCCGCAAAACCTGTGAGGAAAACTCCCCACGGTGGGTGTGCTCCGTGTCGTCTTTCAGTACCGGCGACCGTGAGGCAAAATGGTCGTCGTGCCACAGTCGCCCGAGCTACTTTCTGCGGAGCAGCTGCGGCGACAGGAGCGCCGACGCGTGAGTCTCGGAGCAACCATCGCCGCACTGCGGCGTAAGCGTGGACTGACGCAGGCCCAGCTCGCTGACGCTGTGCGGGTCAACAAGCGCGGCATTATCCGGGTTGAACAGGGAAGCACGAGCCTGACGGTCGATGTCTTACTGCGGATGGCCGACGCGTTGGGTGTCCGCGCCTCGGAGCTGTTCCGCCTCGTCGAACTCGAGGAACAGCAACGAACGACCAACTCCGGGGACGCGCAGAAGCGGCTCTGAGAATCGACGCACCTTTCGCGTCGAGAATCTCGGGACAATGCTGATGTGTTTCATCGGTATGCTCCTCAGTTCGCAGGACGTGGCAACACCGAGGACACTAGCTGGTCAGGGTGCGTTTGCGCTCCCGGAATTGACACGGGGGTGGTCCATCTGGTAGCAATAGACATCGAACAAAAGGCGTCGTTCGCGGGGGTGAAAACGCACCGGAATATCGGTGCGAATATCATGCACAAACGGGGTCGAGAATCACACCGCCCGGAAGACGAACACCCCGTATCTGTCGACCGGGGTCGTCTCCTCGCGGTAGTCGAACCGTAGATCGCTGATCCAGGACTCCCAGCCGAAGTACCTGGCGATGTGCTCCGGGACATCGTCGAGCAGGCCCATGTCGGCTGCGAGGCTCCGGGCGAACTCGTCAAAGTCGACCCAATGGCCCTGGTAGGCGTCCCGGAAGAACAGCAACGACGGGTAGTCGGTCTCCCCGTCGACGATGTAGTCGCCGGACTCAACCCAGGCACACAGGGCCTCGCGCTCCAGGTCGTCGTCGACCTGGGACAGGACGTTGCCCCACCCGGCGGCGGTGACCTGGTCCATCTCGTCGCGGACGGGGATGTTCTCGTGGTCGAAGACCCACAGCTCTTCATGACTGGTCTCTCGACCGTGGTGCAGGTCCTTGGGTGTGACGTCGCCGGCATCGACAGCGTCATACCAGTGACCGTTGAGGACACCTTCGTTATAGCAGGTCAGGCAGCCAATCCACGCTTTCGGCGTAGTGTCTCGGTGCGTGCTTCGAATAGACATCATTAGACCTCCTGGTCTACTGGGTATTTGACTGGCGCTACATCCCCCGGAACCGGCCCCTGCCGGTTCTGTCGACTTACGGAACACGGTTCCACCCCGCCGCGTGGATGACCTGTGCGATACTGGCGACAGCCGCATCCCCCCAGCGGCTAGGTCCCGTTTGAGTCGAGCATCCCCCCTGCTCCTCGCGGGGCCGACCTCCATCAAGACGGTCTCCCACGGGCTACGCTGGTCTTATGTGCGCCTCCTACGGTCTCGATCCATTGTCCACCTATGGCCTGGAACCTCTCGACGAACGTGAGACGAGGAATGCCCTCGAACGGTGGCAGAAGGAACGGGGCGGCAACGCGAAGATCACCGGGAAGAAGGCGCTGAACTTGAACCCGCTGATCACCTCCGACGAGGACGGCCACCGCGAGCTGAACCTAGCCTGGTGGTGGATTCACGTCGGCAACGAACCAGCACAATTCTCCGCGTTCAACGCGAGGGACGACAAGTTGCTCAGCTCACGTGTGTGGAAGACACCGTTCCGTGAACATCGGGCGCTGGCACCGGCCACCTGGTACGTGGAGAAGGGGCGGAAGTTCGCACTGCCGGGCGGGGAGGCATTCGGCATCGCGTCGATCATGACGCTGGCGCACCGGGACGACGAGCCAATGCTGACCTACGCCCTGGTCACCCGTGATGCCGTGGAGCAGGCGGCGACGGTGCACCCGAGGATGCCACTGGTGCTGCCACGGGAACTTCACGACGACTGGCTGGACCCGAGCAACGTCGGTGACGGGGAACTGCTAGCTGAGGCACTGTCGGCATCGGAGGAGCTGAGCCGGTCGATGGAGTTCGTCGACGGACGGTAATCAGTCGCATTACCGAAGACCCCGTCCTACTGATGGCGAAGTAAGCCGTTGTATCGTAGGTGATACTAGTCGCCTGAAGAAGGAGGACCCGTGGCCAGGAGCGAGACAAAGGTCGCTAAGGTGTTCGAGGCAAAGCTCCAATCGGACGGCTCATATCAGCGCCTTAGCGCCCGCAGGTGGGACAAGGAACTCCGTGACATTGCGGAGGACAACAGCCTGGCAGAACGAAAAATCGGTGAGATCTACTACGACCCCGTGGAACAGGATGGTCATTACCTGCTCGGGATGCATAGACCCGTAGACGGGTCGTTCAGGACTGAGATCAACGAGGATGCGTCGTCCATCACCGACGTCATGTCGAATGATGCCTCTGCGCGCAAGCTCGCTGACTCTAGCGCCGTACTCTTCTCCGACACACACCATGTCTTTTTCTTTGCGTCTGGTGGCAGGAATGCTCCGCCAGCCAGCGCAGTTCTCCCCTTCCTCAGCGAGTACTTTCCGGGGCGTGACGACGAACGATGGAAGGTGGAACCCTATTTCGACAAGGGCCAGACTGAGCGACTGAAAGAGGCGAAAGGCCTGGTCAAGTTCGCCACCAAGTTCTCAACTCAGCGTGACTTGTTCACGCCCGTAGATGGAGGCACGGGACCTGCCGCCTTCGCGGACAGGATCGCAGACGCTGTCGGGCAGGATGTCGAGGTCGAGATCAGTATCAAGCTGCCGAAGCAGTCCAGGGGAAGTCGAGCAGCTGCGAAGCTGCTCGGCCTGGTCCGCAACGACTTGTCCAGGACCGTACCGGAAGGTTCCAACGCTACAGCCGAAGCGATCATTGATGACGAGCTCACTGAGGAACTCTGGCTCGTGGCCCATAAGATGGCGGCGAAGTTCGATCTGCACCTGGAAGATGCTGAGCGACGGGTCTTCACTGACCTGCTTAGGGGGCTGGCTTCGGTATCCTCTGAGCTAAACGCCAAGGTGAAAGCTATCGAACAGGGGTGAGCAGCATGCGAAGACGATTGCGGGACGCCCTCGTCAACCACCCTATCTTTGATCAACTCGCCCCTGTGGCCGCAGTCATCCTGTGGTTCTTTTGGGGAGGTGACCTCGTCCCGGATGCTGGAGGAACACGGCTGGAGATCTACGGGGGTGTGGGGACGCTCGCGGGATTGGCACTGGCCGCATCAACTTTCGCATGCACCATGACCTACCAGAGCTCCAACTCTCTACTGACCACCATGCGGGAGACGTACCACGACGAACTCAAGAGAAACTGGACGTCGATCATACTGTCGAGCTTGGCTTGCGCGGTGCTGCCGGTACTCGCGATGGCTCTGGACGAACACCAGCCACACTTAGCATTCAGTATGGTCACCTACGCCCTCGTGCTCCTCGTCCTCCGGTTCGGGAGAAGTGTGTGGTGGCTTCGACTCAGCCTATTCATCATCGACAAGAGTGATCTCGTGACTCAGGCCGAAGCGCCGCCGCTGCGCAGCAGGTCGTCGCGGGAGACCCGCGACTAAAGTGTTCCCGCCGAGGTCGGATAGGCCCTCGCCCCTTTATCGACGACTACCGTAGGCACTCAAAAGCCACTGGAACGGCCGGGTAGCCAGTCACCGAGAAACGATCGCAAACGGCAGTGACACTAACTATACTTCTTCTGTTAGTATCCTGGGGAAACAGACTCGTCGGTGGCGGAGCTCCGTGCCGCCGCCACGGCATCACTGACGTTATTCGAGGATTCCCATGACCCGTCGCGCCCACCCGCGTGTGGCTGCCGCCGCCATGGCCGCTGCCCTGCCCCTGTCCGTCATCAGCGTGATCGGCGCTGGACCCGCGTTCGGCGGTGAAGCACAGCCGGTGGCCGCACCGAATTCCGGGGAGAAGTCTGCGGTGCCGGGATCACAGTACAGCGGGACTGCGGCGATCCACGGACCATTCGATACTCGCGCTGAGGCCGAAGCCGACGGCTACATCGATGAGAACAACGCAGGGTGGCGTGACTCGGTCTACCAGGCCGAGGACGGTGCGAACGAGGACGAAGGCACCTCCTGGTCCGCTGGGGACCGCTACACCCGCATGGAGGAGCTGAAGGTCACCTCTCAGGCGATGGGTGGCCGGGAGATCCCGGTGGTCACGATCCGGGCGAAGAACCCCGACGCTCCGACGATCTACCTGCTCAACGGCGCCGACGGCGGCGAAGGTAGCGCCAACTGGCTCAAACAGACCACCGCGATCGACTTCTACGGTACCCGTACCCAGGACGTGAACGTGGTCATCCCGATGGCCGGACGGATCTCGTACTACACCGACTGGCAGCAGGAGAACGCAGCCCTGGACACCGACAACCACGGTGTCGGCACCAAGCAGATGTGGGAGACCTTCCTGACCCAGGAACTGCCCGGGCCTATGGAAGATCACCTCGACACTGCCAGTGGCACACGGGCGATCATCGGCATGTCCATGACCGGTTCCACTTCCCTGGTCTACGCCGAGAAGTACCCCGGCTTCTACGACGCGGTCGGATCGTACTCTGGCTGTGCTGCGACCTCCGGTGAATTCTCGCAGGCGACCCAGCTGATCCTGGACCGGGGGCCGGCGACCTTCAACCAGATGTGGGGCGATCCCGACGGGGCCGTGGCGCGTGAGAATGATGCCCTGGTCAACGCCGACAAGCTGGCCGACCAGCACAACATCTACGTCTCCTCTGCCGCCGGACTGCTCGGTGACCATGACGTATCCTCCGGCGACGTGTTGAACGGCAACGTATTCGGCATGATCACCCCGATGACCGACGGGCTGGCCATCGAGGCAGGGAGCAACGTGTGCACGCACCTGCTGAAGTCAACGACCGATGACCTGGGCATCAGCGAGGCGTCGAACAACCTGGTCTACAACATGCGCAATACCGGCACGCATCAGTGGGCCTACTGGCAGGACGACATGTTCGAGTCCTGGCCGGTCATCGCGAAGGGACTCGGGTTCAACGAGAGCAAGGCCCGCGCCCAGACGGAGGCGGCGAAGGCGGACTACCTGGAAGGCAACCCGGGAGCAGGAGCCGAGGGGTCGACGCCTGTGTCGTCACTGCTGCCGGTCTTCGACGCTGTGGAGCAGGAACTTGCCGATCAGGACGACACAGTGGTTAGGGGTAGGTAGGCAACAGGCTGGTGGGGATTTGTTCAGCAACGCCCCACTCATGGCATTTGCACAGTCTGATATCTTCTATCTATCAGGATTTGTAGGTAAGAGCAGGGCGCATGGCTGAGCTTAAGCTCTGCTCCGGTCTGTATGGGAGGAGATAATTGTATGAACGGACGCATTAGCTGGGACCGATACAATGGCGATGACCTTGAAGCGGTGATCGCTATGATGATTAATCGCGAGCATACAGAATCAATTAGAATACGACCCTCGCAGGGGGATGGTGGCATCGATATTCTGGATAGGGGGGTGGGTCCTAACGGCGGCGATGTAGTATATCAAGTTAAAAACTATACAAGCCCTCTTGATAGCGGTCAGAAATCTAAAATAAAGTCTTCCTTGGAGAAGATTATGCACCCAGACAAGCGAGATGATCGTTGGGCGGGACTTAATGTAACTCGGTGGAGGCTCGTTCTTCCCCTGGACCCTACACCTGAAGAATATACTTGGTTTCGCGAGACGTTGTTGGCTAATTATAATGTAGACGCAGTATGGGATGGCCTGACCGTTGTTGAGCAGTTGGCGGCAAAGTACGACGACGTGGTGGATTACTACCTTAGGCAGGGGGCAACAAAGATACAGCAGGCAATGGTTGCAGTATATAACTGCACATGGCTTGACAATATACCGACTGATAAGCTGTCACCGCAAGAGATTTCTGAACGAGTGCAGAGGTCCCTATCGGTTCTAGAGCATGATCCTCACTATCTATACGATTTTCATTTCGGGCACGGCGACCTTCCCGAATTTCCTAAGCGGCCGAACTTGGTATTAAGTGTAGGTCAGTCAGACAGGGAGAGCGATAGCTGGCAAGCTATCGAAGTAATTGCTCGTTGCGCAGAATCGGTCAATCAGTGCCCGATCACAATTAATGGAAGAATTACTGCGAAGACCGGAAGTAAACTCGATAGCGACGTTAGAGAATTTCTCGATTTCGGGACGCCATTTTCCAGCCCGCCAGCGTCGTTCGAAGGCACGCTTGATGCCCCTGGCGGGCTCGGAGGAAATTTTGATTCGGCGTCGATCAGTATACTTCCGTCGCCCTCCCATGACCTGGGTGACAATCGGGACCTCCACCTGGAGATACTTGATTCAAATGAACAGGTGATAGGTGCGGTGGATGCCGAACGGATAGGACGAAGTCAGGGGGCTCTCGGAAGTCGGGCAGTATTTAACGAAAGTAATGGTGTCTTGTCCCTGGCCATACTATTCAATCAAGCTGAGCAAAGTACTAGTATCACACTTACGACGAAGAAGTTTTTCGGCAAGCCCGTAGCGGCCGTTCGTGATGGTCTTGAGTTCGTAGCGAACTTCCGGAGTCCATACTCCCTTCGTACGAGCCGCAAGCACACTCCTGCAAATCTAGGTGCTTGCATTCATCTGCCGATCGCTGACGATGAAGAGCGTACGAGCAGCATTGAGCTGCAACTCCATGTGGCGCGACTTCTTGTTGAACTCCAGAATTATACTTCTGATCGGCTAGTTTTTCCTTCTGCTGAGGTAATAGACGAGCAGCTTCGGTCATGGGAACAGTCGATAGGGTTGCTCGATGGTGAGTCGCTGGTCGGTACGATCGCCGACGATAAGGTCCTCGTCGTTGTCGTCGATGAGGAGACTGCCGTACCCGAAGTATCCTTCTCAATCCGGATTCCCCTCGCGACGTGGGTAGGCGAAACGCTCGTTCAACTGGGATATACGGACGTTCATATCGAGGATCCCGAGTATGTCGCTGAGCCGGTCGTGCAGGGTGATCGGAAGTTACATTCAATCCGTGTTCCTAGCAACAGAATCAGGTATACGATCGCGGAGGACTAATGCTGGCGTGTCAAGTTCGGAGCTGACAGGGCTGAGTATCGTGATGTCGAGCTGGGGAAGAAGCTCTGCTCTTGCCCTTTCTGCCCTCTGGTGACTACTGGACGATGAAGCCCCGCTTCCCGGACGGTGCCTGGTAGCTCGTCCACTTCGGACGCTTGACATTCATCCACGCGACGACGTCGAGGATGCGAAGGTCACTGATGGTGCTAGGGAGGACGACCGCTGACCGTATATCACCGAGCTTGTCCCGGAGGCCCTTGTTGGTCGACATCTCGGCATGGACGGTGTCGAGAAAAACCGCCTCCGGCGCGAGACTCGCCTTCACCACACTGTCGAAGATCGGGAACAGCTTGGGACGCTTGCGGGCGATGAGCTTGGTGGCGGTCACTTTGCCGACGCCCTTGATGTCCCGCAGCGCCTGCTCCAGCTTTCGGACCGGCCAGTCGTCCGGCAATGGACCAGGTTCCTTCGCCAACTTCCGGTCCGGACCGATCTCTGCCAGCAGTTCAGACAACTGTTCGCGACGGTAGTACAGCACCTCCGCGGTGTGGAAACGGTCTATGCGGATGCTCAACATGGACAGTGCCAGAACATCGGCCTCGGTGAACTCATTATTGTGCGCCGGGGCCGGTGAGCAGTCGTCGAAGAAGGCTCCACTGAAGTACGGCGGGTTATCGGCCCGGCTAGGAAAATCATCGAAGCGGGCGGCGTAGTACGCGCCAACGAGGCTGATGGCGGCTGTGAGGTCGCCGGATGCCAACGGTTCTGGGATGTTCATTTTTCAGCGTGGCTCTCGGTTTTCGTGGTGCCGGACGAAGTTTCGCTCACTATACCGAGAACTCGGTCGCCTGCCCGACCCACCTCATCCCCACCGTCTCGCGCTGGAATACGCCCAACGATGATTCGTCAGACCGCCACGAGCTACGTCTGCTGGTAGACCGCCTGCACCCGGTCGAACCTGCGATGCGCGAGATCATCGGTCCGGATGAGGAAGTACACGGACCCTTCGCCGAAGTCCTCGGCTTGCCAGTCTGGGAGGCTGAGCTGGAGGAGCAGTCGCCAGTCGCAAACCGTGTCATCGGGTTGCAGCTCCATGTCCTCGCGGGGATTGTACTGTTCCTGTTGGGGTGCGCCGAGGAGTTGGTGGTGGCGCCAGTCAGGGGTGATGAACACGCCGCACTCCATCGCGAACATACCGAACTCGTCCTCCCATCCGTCACTGACAGGGCTCTCCATGAAAGCGTCCAGCACTGGATCATCATTACCGGGTGGAGTGACACCACGGAACAGCGTCAGCGGGCGAGCCTCGGAATGGTAGCAGTCTGGCGGGTATCCATCGCCTCCGCCGGTGCCGTGTGCCGCGGCCTCCGCCAGATCGTCCGGCATCGTCGCTGTATGCAACTGGTCAGCGGCAGTATCGTCCCACAGCACGTGTGCCGCACGGGCCGCATCGCCGTCCTCACCGAGCTGCACGTCGTAGAAGACAAGGATACGTCCGTGATCGGGGAGATCAGCGGCCAACTCGCCCAGGGCGTGTGCCTCTGTGCAGTCGATCTGGCAGATGAACGCGTAGGGCAGTGAGCCTAGTTCTGGCCGTGGCCAGTCGATTCCCCCAGGCAGGTCGGGCTCCCCACCCAGTCGGCTGCCTCCAACCACCGACGGACTATCCGGGGCCGTCGGGCGCAATCCGATCCCGGGGCGGAGAACCTTCATGGCCTCGTCGAGGTGTTCGTCAGCGATGAATTCCGTGGCAGCCTCTCGGGCCTGCTCCAGTGAGTCAAACATGCGCTTCAGGGTACAGGTGATGGGGCGGTCACAGACCGCCGTAGCCGAGTGGGTGTGCAGCACCGCCGATGATTCCGCAACACTACCGGTGATGATGACGCCCGGTAGTCAGCGAAACGCCGGCAGAGTGAGGCCTGACCGTGCTCTAGGGACTACAACCGGATCCCCCGCGGCCGAGTTGAGCAGCCCGTCACCCTAATCCTGTCCCCGTAAGCTCGGGGACGGATCACGACGACGGGTGAACCTACACGTAGGGCCGTACAGAAGTTACGTTGGTTCGTCTGGAATCGAGTTCACGCGGCCTGCGACCGATAGAAAGCACGTGCGATGAGCTGCCTCGCACGTTCCGCATCCGCATTGCCCGCGAAGATGACCTCGCTGACCCGACTCAGGACGTCGCCAGCACCGAGAACAGCCTCGTCGGTACTCGCCTGGAGGTCCGGGCTCTCCTCGAACTGTGATTCACTGTTCGACTTCGCCTGCTGCACCAGGGTCTCGTCCTCGCTGAGCTTGGAGAGGATCGTAGCCACCGCACCGTGCGTGGTCTCCTCGGACTCGCCCAGCATCGTCGAGAGCTCACGGACGACCTCAAGAAGCGCAACCATCTTCGGATCACGTGGCTCACCACTTGCCACGGCGGTTGTCCCCGTGACGACTCCCCCGGCGGAAATGTCGATGTCGACAGGCTGCTCCCCAACGAGTTGAAGGCGGGTGAGCTCGACATCGGTGAGGTCGATGGTCTCGGAGATCTCCGTATCTCTTAGATGCGGCGCGAGTAGGCGCAGGTAGATTGCCTTCTTCGCCAGGTCGGTGTGCCCGTAGTCGACGACCTGGGTCATGAAATCGTAGAAGTTCAGGAACGAGGTGGTGTTCTTGCGAAAGAGCTCGAGCTCATTGAGCTCGATGCGATCCTCGGTCAACTGCGCATGCTTCCACCGATCCCGGAACCTCTTCTTCGCCGGCCCCAGGCCTTTGGCGATCTTGCCGTTGACTTTGGATCCCGTCCCGGTTCCCTCTGTCACGAACACTGTTGCGACGCCCTCGACCTCGTCGGCTTCGTAGATATCAGCACCGTCGAGCTTCGACACGATGTCCCAGATGAGATTCGGGTCCGTTACCTCATCAACGTGCGCGTCATTGAAGTAGGGCTCGAACGATTCCTGGATCTCCGCAGGCTCGTTGACGAAGTCAACGACCTGCGTCATCGCTGCGGTCTTCTTCGTCCCCTTCGCTGTCGTGTGCGTCCGATTCAGTCGGGAGAGGGTCTGCACGGCGGTGATGCCGGAGAGCTTCTTGTCGACATACATCGCGCACAGCAGCGGCTGATCGAAGCCGGTCTGGAACTTGTTGGCCACGATCATCACACGGTACTGATCACTCTTGAACTCCTGACGCAGATCACGGGTACCAGGGTTCATCGTCGCTTCAGTCAGGCTCTCCAGCCCGAGCTCAGCACTGGTGTCCGCGTCCTCGACAGTCCCGGAGAAGGCGACGAGGGTTCCATAGCCGAGTCCCCTCGACTTGATGTACCGGTCCATCTCGCGCTTGTAGCGCACGGCACCAAGGCGGTTGGGAGAGACGACCATGGCTTTAGCCGAGCCATCGAGCAGGTGCGCGACGTTCTCGCGGAAGTGCTCGACGATGATCGCTGCCTTCTGCGCGATCGTTGTCGGATTGACCTTCACCCACTGCATCACCTCCTTCTTCGCCTTGGTCTCATCGACCTCGACGTTCAATGAACCTTCGACCTTCTCCCCCAGATCGAAGTACATCTTGTAGGTGCGGTAGCCACGCAGCACGTCGAGGATGAACCCCTCCTCGATCGCCTGCTTCATCGAGTACAAGTGGAACGGCCGGGGTTCGCCCTCGTCGCTGTCACGGTGCCCGAACAATTCAAGAGTCTTCTTTTTCGGCGTCGCAGTGAATGCGAAGAACGAGATACCCTCGTGAGAGGCCCTGGCCGCCATTTCGTGGCTGAGCATCCTGTTGATCATCATCTGCTCGGCATCAACCTCGACTTCACCGGTTTCGTCGAGCTCTTCTTGCTGTTCTGCTGTGAGCACACTCTTGAGCTGTGCTGCGGTATTACCCGACTGTGAGGAGTGCGCCTCATCGGCAATGATGGCGAACTTCTTCGCCTTGAGCTCGGAGGCGTTCTGAATCTTGTCGAGGATGAACGGGAACGTCTGGATGGTGACGACCACAATGAGCTTGCCCGACTCAATGGCGTGACCGAGCGCTCCGGACTTCGACGCCGTGTTCCCTTCGCTAAGGTTGGCGTACTCTCGGATCGCCTTGTCGTCGATGGTGGCGACGATCGACTGGTTGTCCGCATCGATCTGCTTGATCGCCTCCTGCAGCTGCGCATCCAGCACGTTGCGGTCGGTGACGACGATGACCGTATCGAAGATCTTCTCGTTGTTGACCTGCAGGCGTGCCAGGCGGTGGGCCAGCCAGGCAATCGAGTTGGTCTTGCCCGACCCGGCCGAGTGTTGGATGAGGAAGCGCTTGTCGGACTCAGGGGCGGTAACTGCTCGTTCGAGCTTCTCGACGACGTCCCACTGGTGAAAACGAGGAAAGATCAGCGTGTACGAGCGCTTCTGCCGACCGGTGTTATCGCGGGTCCGGGACTCAGAGATCCAGATGAAGCGGGAAAGGATCGCCAGCCACGCATCACGCTGAAGTACCTGCTCCCAGAAATAGGCGGTCCTCTGCCCGTTCGGGTTCAGCGGGTTGCCTTCCCCACCGTCTTCTGTGCCACGGTTGAATGGCAGGAAGCGTGTCTTGGCCCCGTCGAGCTTCGTGGTCATCCAGACCTGGTCCTCGGACACGGCGAAGTGCACCAGGGCCCTAGTGCCGTTGCCGAGCAGCGCGAAGGGCTTCTTGCCCTTGGGCTGGATGATGCGCTCACGGTACTGCTGCTTGGCGTTCTCGACGGTCTGGGTGTTCTCGGTCTTGACCTCTGCTGTTGCAACGGGGACTCCGTTGAGGAAGAACACCAGGTCAATGGACTTGTTCCCGTCACCGTAGTGGACCTGCCGCATCACGCGCAGACGGTTCGCCTCGTACTTTGCCTGCGTTGTCGGATTCAGGGAAGTCTCGGGCCTGGCCTGCATCATGTCGAACTTCGCCGACCCGGCACCGAGTCCTGCGACGTTGAAGCCCTTGCGCAAGGTGCGCAGAGCGCCCTCGCGATCGGTCATCGGCTTGTCCAGGCTTGTGACGAGGCGGTCGAGCAGCATGCGTCGACGCTTCGCCTCGTCCGGAGAGCCTGGCTTGACGAACTTCTCGAATGCCTGGGGCTGTGTTTCCTGGAGCCACGAGAAGACGTCCTCAGGCACAAGTGCGCGCTCGACGTCGTAGAGGTCGTCGTTTTTCGAGTACAGCCACCCGTGTGCTTCGAGGTACTCGGCGAGCTCGCGCTCGAACTCGATCTCCTTGTGCTGACCACTCATGCTTCCTCCCTTACGTCAATCTGTCCGGTCACCGCTGCCGTGATAAGCGCCGCACGGCGCTCTTGAGACAGATCAATGAGCTCCTCGGACTCGGAGATCAGCTCATCAATGCGGGAGATCTGCTCGCTTACGAACGATACGATTTCCTGCTGCTTTCGAATGGGCGGGACTGGTATCGCTATATCGCCCATCTGTTTCCAGTACATACGCCATTGCGACGGGCGAATTCCTGTCGAACGGACAACATATTGTCCAACCATTCGAGCACTTCTCAAATATAGGTGCGCGAACATAGGGTGCAACCGCTCCGTTGTCGGCCGTAGAACCTCATAATCGCCGCTGACAATTCCTCGATGCTGGGATATTCCGAGTGAGCCCTGCCAAGCCTTCATGCGGTTGACAACGAGGTCACCTGGACGAACAAGGAGGTACCGTGAGACGTCCTCAGGAGTAACATTGTAATTATCTTCACGCGAACCCTTCGGGATTACACCATAGTCCCGATAGACAGATAGCACCTGCTCGCCATGCTGATTTCGAACTTCCGCTGGAAAAAACAGATAACGCAGCCGGATTCTTTCGGCAACAGACTCTTCGGCACCCTGGTCTATCACGGATTTCCGTCGTTCCCTCAGCGTTTCAATGAGATCACGCTGCTCGGTGATCAGCTTGTCGATCTTCTGCGTCTCACGGTCTAGATAGTCAGCAATAGCCCGCTGATCATCGAGGGGCGGAGCGGGGAGACGCACCTCCGAAAGCTGCGCCGACGATACCTCCATGAATGTGGTCCCCCTGCCAATTGAGTTTAGGAAGTCACTAGACCCCATTAGAGCGTAAGTCAGGAATCGTGAGTCATGGTCGACTGTCGGAACAATTGCTCGACAGCCCTGATTGAAGGCGGAATCGCTTGATGTACGCGCCACGTATCCGATAGGAGCACGAATAGACAAAATAACACTACCGGCCGGCACTACACTTGAGCCGGCACGGACTCCTGCAGCCGACAGTGTCCGCTCGGTATCAAATACAGTCGCACCAAGCACTGGTCGAAGATCGGGAGGAGTAATAAAGGGAATACCCCCGTCCCAGAACTCTCCTTCGGCACGCGGGGTTCCTCCGTTCACGATTTTTCCGATCCTACGAAGAGCCAGCTCAGGCCATCGAGTTGCCGTTCGGCCAGAAGACGTCATGCCTCCACCGCCTTTAGCAGCGTCATGATCTTGGCGACCTTCGCCTTGAGGTCCTTGTCGATCTCTTCGAGTGGACGTGGCGGTACGTACGTGTAGAAGATCCGAGTGAACGGGATCTCGTAGCCAACCTTGGTCTTCTTATGATCGATCCAGGCATCGGGCACATGCGGTGCCACCTCAGCGTCGAAGTACGCCGCGATCGTCGCGTCCTTGCCGTCTGCGCCCTCGGTGTTACCGCCGTAGGTGAACGGCACGTTCTCGGTATCACGCTTCTTGGTATCCGGCTTGGGGTTGCCCTTACGGTCTCGCACGACCTCGCCGTCGTCATCCAGCAACGGCCGTTCGACGGTGATCGTCCAATAGCCGAACTCACTGGTGGGCAGGATCTTCGAATGCTCGCCATCCTCGTGGGCATCGTAGATGCCCACGATCTCATCGCGCTGGGCGACAGGGATCTCGCGACGCTTGGAGCCCATGCCCTTGCGCATCTTCGTCCACTTGCCACTGGCATCGATGAGTTGCACATTGCCGCGTCGTTCGGGCTGCTTGTCGTTGTCAAGGATCCACACGTAGGTGGCGATGCCGGTGTTGAAGAACATGTCGGTCGGCAGCGCAATGATGGCATCCACGAGGTCTTCCTCGAGCAGCCACTGGCGGATCTTGCTGGGACCCGACTCGGCAGCACCGGTGAACAGAGGTGAGCCATTGAGGACAATGCCAGCTCGGCCACCGCCCTCGTGCGCAGGACGCATCTTTGACACCAGGTGTTGCAGGAACAGCATCTGCCCGTCGCTGACAGGCGGTAGACCAGCATTGAACCGACCAAGCCGACCTTCCCGGTGCTCCTGCTTCACCGACTCCGCAGCGGCCTTCCAGTCGACTCCGTAGGGCGGGTTGGAAAGGCAGAAGTCAAAGGTGCGGCGGGAGAACTCATCCCTGATGAGAGTGTCGCCCTTGCGGATATTTCCGATGTCCTGGCCCTTGGAGATCATGTCCGACTTGCAGATCGCGTAGGACTGGCCATTGATCTCCTGACCGTAGAGAGTCAGTCGAGCGCTGGGATTGCGCTCATGCAGTCG
This sequence comes from Corynebacterium sp. USCH3, assembly GCF_037619475.1. Lineage (NCBI taxonomy): Bacteria > Bacillati > Actinomycetota > Actinomycetes > Mycobacteriales > Corynebacteriaceae > Corynebacterium > Corynebacterium sp. USCH3. The sequence continues at coordinate 386,154 of NZ_JAQPZT010000003.1, read as the reverse complement.
CTCCTCCGCAACTGAGAGCATGCCACCGGTGCCGGCTGTGGGGTCGTAGACGGTGCGAACGACGCCCTCACCGGTCAGCGACTCCTGCTCCTCGGCGAAGAGCAGGTCGACCATCAGGCGTATCGCGTCACGAGGTGTGTAGTGCTCCCCGGCCTCCTCGTTGGATGCCTCAGCGAACTTGTAAATGAGGTGCTCGTACAGCTCGCCCATCTCAGCATTGGAGATCGCATTGGGGTGCAGGTTGACACCGGCGAACTTCTCGACGACGAGGTAGAGGCGGTTGTTGTCATCGAGGGTGTTGATGACCTGCTCGAAGCCGAACTGTTCGAAGACGTCAATGTTGGACGAGAAGCTCGTGACGTACTCGATGAGATTCTCTCGAAGCTGGTCCGGGTCGTCGAGCAGCCGGTTGAAGTCGTACTGGCTTGTGTTGTAGAACGACAGGCCCGTCGCCCGACGCATCTGCGCGTCGAGGACCCCACCAGTGTGAAGGGCCGCCGTTGACCGCATCAGGTCTCGCCTGGATGCCATGAGCGCGTCGAGGCGGCGCAGGATGGTGAACGGCAGGACGATGCTGCCGTATTGATGCGGCTTGTACACACCACGGAGTTGGTCAGCGATCGACCAGACGAAGGGTCCGAGATTACTCATTCACATTCCTGCCTCAGTTGAGCGGTACGACATAGGTGATCGTACTTGCCCTACGAGCGACCGGTGGGCAGGTGGTCTGGCCGTGTCACGTGTGGTCGTAGCTTCGGACATGTACGTTCAGCAGGTTCTCAAGGAGGCGATGCTGGCGAAACAGCAAGCCACCGCTCCATGACCACATTCCGGCCGCCCACTCTCGGCCGTCGACCGAGACAGAACCGCCTGGGAGGGGGCATAACGCAATCGCGTCTCCCTCACCACGACATGACAAGCCCTCCCCGACTCTCGGTGCCGGAGAGTCGGGGAAGTAGTTGAGCGTCGGAGGGGTGACCGTCAACCACTACCCCGCCCTACTCACTAGAGAGTCGCCATTTTGCTTAGCACCTAGAAATAACAGTGAGCCAAGGCCGGTCGGTGTCGTCAGACACCAGAGCGGAACCCGACGGGAACGTGACAAACAAACTTCCGTATCAGATCCTCTCGGAGAGTACGTACGAGAGTATCGGTCGGGATACGGATGAAAAAAGACCCTCCCACCGTGGCCGTTAGGCCTGGTGAGAGGGTCTTTCCTAGTAGCGGGGGCAGGATTCGAACCTACGACCTCTGGGTTATGAGCCCAGCGAGCTACCGAGCTGCTCCACCCCGCGACGGGTAACTGTCCCGGAGAACTTGTTCTCCGTGTCAGCGACTCCCATAGCGTAACCCAGTCACCGACAAATGTGAAATCGGCGGCGACGTTCCGGTAAAAGAGCAGCGCGCCGGGGCTTTTCGCTCCCGGTGCGCCGAACTGTGGTGCGGTGTCGTCCCTACCGGCCTACTGGGCGTCCTGCACGGCGGCGTCCAGGTCGTCCAGTGCCCGACCGAACTCCTCGAAGGTGCCGTTCTCCCGGGCGTCGTTGACCCGGTCCATGGCCTCGCGGATGGCGGACAACTGGCCTTCCGTCGGCTCGCTGCCACCGGCGGAACCACTGTCCGGTGTCTCCGCTGCCGACGACGAGGGCGACGAGGACGGGGTGGACGTCGACGTGGAGTCGTCGTCCGAGTCGTCCCCGCCTGCCGCGGCGGCATTCTCGTCGGCGGCCTCGCCACCGGACTCGGCGATCTCCGTCACCGCGTCCGGGTCGATACCGACCTGCTCGAGGGCTTCACCGACGGTCGGCGCGTAGCCGACCGAACCGTTGTAGCTCACCAGCACGCGCAGCAGCTTCGGGAACGCGGACTCCTGGTCGGCACGCTGCGAGTACACCGGCTCGACGTAGAGGATCTGTCCGTCGCCGACCGGCAGGGTCAGCAGGTTGCCGTTCGTCAGGGTGTTGGTGCCCTCCAGCAGAGTGCGCTCACGCGCGATCTCGTCGGAGGACATCATCGTGTCCTGCGCCTGCTTCGGCCCCTGGGTCTGCGTGTTCGTCGGCAACTGGCGGACGAAGATCCGGCCGTAGGTCTCCGGATCGGAGCTCACCGTCATGTGTGCGGCGAGGAACTCACGGCGCAGACCACGGAACGGGGTGATCAGCTGGAAACTCGGACGGTTGGTTTCCGGGTCCGTGGCCACCACGTGGTACGGCGGCTGGTTGAGCTCCTGACCGCCCTCCGGGGCGGTCGGGTCGCCCGGGACCGACCAGAAGGCGTCGTTGGTGAAGAACGTTCCCGGATCGTCCACGTGGTACTTCGCGATCAGCTCACGCTGCACCTTGAACAGGTCCTCCGGGTACCGCAGGTGCTCCATCAGCTCGTCGCTGATCTCCTCCTTCGGCTTCACGACATCGGGGAAGACACCCTCCCACGCCTTGAGGACCGGGTCCTCCTCGTCGAACTCGAAGAGGTCGACGGTCCCGTCGTAGCCGTCGACCACGGCCTTGACGGAGTTGCGGATGTAGCTGACGTCGTTGGTGACGGCCCGCTGCTGCGACGCCGGATCCTCGGTGAGTGCGTCCTCCGTGGCGGAGTCGAGCTGCGTGCGCTCCGAGTACGGCAGATTCTCCAGGGTGGTGTACCCGTCGACGACCCACTTGATCCGGCCGTCGATGACCACGGGGTAGGTCTTCGAGTCCGTCGTCAGCCAGGGGGCGACCTTGTGGACACGCTCACGCGGGTCACGGTCGTAGAGGATCTTCGAGTCGTCGCCGATGACGTCCGACAGCAGGATGTTCATCTCCTGGAACTTCGCCGCGTACATGGCCCGGGAGAAGATGTTGGAGACGTCGACACCACCGTCGCCGGTGTAGGTGTACTCGGAGTTGTCCGTGTCGTACTCCCGGGGGGTGCCCGAGCCGTCGTCACCGACGATGGCGTAGTCGGCGTTCGCCGCGTCTGCCCCGGCGATCACCGGGCCGAAGTAGATGCGCGGCTGCTCCATCTCCACGTCGAGCTCACCGGTCTGCGTGTCAGACTCCATGTTCTGCAGGTCGGCGACGGTGTAGATCGGGTAACCACCACGCGCCGAGGCCGCGTCCTGGGCGACCTCGTCCACCGTGTTGGCCGGCGCGGCGATGAAACCGTTGCCGTGGGTGTACACGGTGTGCTGGTTGATCCAGTCCGTCTGGTTGCCCGACAGGGCGTTGGGGTCGATCTCGCGCGCGGCGACGACGAAGTCCCGCATCTCGCCGTCGACCTCGTAGCGGTCGACGGAGAGTTCGTCGGGGAAGCCGTAGAAGTTGCGCAGCTGCTGCTGCTGGGTGAAGGTCGGCGACAGCACGTCCGGGTCCAGCAGGCGGATGTTGGACAAGGTGGCGTCGTCGTCGGCGATCGAACGGCGCTCACTGGCGTCACCGGAGGTCTGACCGCCCCAGTTCCGCTCGTAGGTGACCTGCCCCTCGGGGTTCTCGTAGTCCTCGCGGGCACTGTCGGACCGGGTCTCGATGCCGTAGGCCTGACGTGTGGACTCGATGTTGCGGGCGATGTACTCCCGCTCCTTCTCCGCACGGTTCGGGTTGACGGAGAACTGCTCCATCACCGCCGGCCACCCCACACCGATGGCGAGGTTCGCCACGACCATGAGTGCCACGGCCAGTGCCGGGATGCGCAGGTCCTTCAGCAGGATCGAGCTGAAGAACATCGCGGCGACGAACAGGGAGACGACGAGCAGAAGGATCTTCGCCGGCAGGATCGCGTTGATGTCGGTGTAGGAACCACCGGTGAACGTCTCGTGCTGGTTGTTCAGCAGCGCATAACGCTGGAACCAGTAGTCGACGGCCTTGAGCAGCATCCAGATACCGGCGATGATCACCAGCTGACGACGTGCCGGGGCACCGATCCGCGCCTTCTCGCCCACGCGGGGGTTTCCGGTGCTGATCGTGCCCAGCAGGTAGTGTGCCAGCAGGTTCACCAGGAACGCGACGATCACCAGGACCGAGACCGTGCCCAGAACGAACGTCAGCAACGGCAGCGTGAAGGCGTAGAACCCCAGGTCCATCTGGAACTGCGGGTCCTGGATGCCGAAGTCACCTCCGGAGAGGAACAGCCGGACGGTCCGCCAGTTTCCCTGGGCGATCATTCCGGTGATGACGCCGGCGATCAGCGGGACGATGACGAGGAAGGGACGGATCGCCTTCCGGATGTCCGCCCGGTTCACCACGAGCGGTGAATCGTCACCGCCGAGCCCGATCTGCGAGACGTCGGGGAAGTCGGATTCTTTGGGTGCGGCCCGGAACGCGGCGAAGCACGCACCCCAGACGATGACGGCGGCCACGAGCCCGAACACGATGAACAAGATCACCCGGGTCACGAGAACGCTGAGGAAAATGGCCTGGAAGTCGATCGACCGGAACCACTGCAGTTCCGTGTAGTTCGAGACCAGGACCGGGACAAGGAAAAAGAGCAGAGCGATCACGACGGCGACGGCGCCGAGGATCTTGGATCTGCGTCCTGGTTTGGGGATCTCCGGGATGCTCAAGGGTTCAGTTCTCTCCTGCTGTCGGTCATGAGAGTCGGACCGACCCCTGAGTCCGGCGGGAATGGCACCAGAGGCACGGGTTGTCGGATTCCGACGACAAAACTGTCTGCGTCTAGACTACTGTCCGCACCTGTCCGCCGTCACCGTGAGGTCCTCCCAAGATGAACGCCAGTAACCAGACGAGCGACATCCGTCCGCTCAACGCCGCCCTCCGCGAAGCCGTCGACTTCGTGCACGCGGAAGGCTGGGACCGTCCCGCCACCCTGTTTGCCCTGGTACCGACCGAACTCGTCCAGGACGTCATCGCGGCCGGAGAGACCGACGGCACCGACGGCACCGAGACCCCTCCACTGTCCCTGGTGGTGCAGGACGACCTCCCCGACCACATCCGGCCCGGATCCGACGAACTCGGCGAGTACATCGCCACGGTCCGGTGGCCCGAGGTCGTCGTGGGCGCGGTCCTCGCCCAGGAGATCATGTTCCGCAACTCCGCCGACCCGGAGGCCGTCCCCCGGCAGGCGCGGATCTTCACCGGCGTGATCGACGGCGGCCCCGACCGCACGCTGCTCCAGCTGCGCCCGGACGAGGAGGATCTCGCCGCCGACCCGTTCGCCGAGGACAAGGTCGAGCTGCTCGGCGGCCTGGAGGGCGCGGAGATCGCCCCGGGGGTCACCTCGATGCTGCGGTTCACCTTCGAGGACTGAGGTCAGTTACCGATCAACCACAGGTGGGCGCGTCCCCGCCGTTGTTGTAGGCGTCCAGCGCATCCACCGCACCGTCGAGCGAGTCGACGGAGAGCAGGTCGATGTCGCCGTCGTAGGAGCGTCCCGTCGCCTCGCTGCAGTTCCCGGACGGGACGAGGAACACCTCGGCGCCGGCGTGCTGGGCGGCAGCGATCTTGTGGGTGATCCCGCCGATCGGCCCCACGGACCCGTCCGCGGAGATCGTGCCGGTGCCGGCGACGAACTTGCCGCCGCTGATCTCACCCGGTGACAGCTTGTCGACGACGGCGAGGGAGAACATCAGCCCGGCACTCGGTCCGCCGATGTCCTTGAGGTTGTAGCGGACCTTGAGGTCCCCGGCAGGCTGGGCGACCATCGTGACCCCGAGGTAGGCACGGTCGGATTCGCCGGCGTCCTCCGCCGCCCCCGAGGCCGCGTCCGACCGGAGTTCCTCCGGCACCTCACCGAGGGTGACGGACTCGGTGACCTCCTCCTGCCCCCGGCGCAGCGTCAGCTCGACGTCGTCCCCCGGGGAATGCTCGGCGACGGCGTCCGCGACCTCGGCCGGCAGCGTCACCTCCGTGTCGTCCACCGCGGTGATGACGTCGTTCTCGCGCAGCACCCCGGCGGCGGGCGCGTCGTCGGCGATCTCGTAGACGGTGGTCTCCAACGGACGGTCGAGGTAGCCCATCGCCGCAACCGTCGCATTCGACTCCGAGGCCGCGAACGCCGCCGCGTTCCGGCGCGCCACCTCCTCCGGGGTGGAGTTGGACGGGATGACCTGCTCGACGGGGACGATGGTGTCGTCGCTGCCCAGCCACCGCTTCATGGTCTCGGCGAGGCTCAGTTTCGTCCGTACCGCCACGGTGGTCATGTTCAGGTGGCCGTCCGACTCCGCCAGCGACTCGTCCAGTTCGGCGTCGGTGCCGCTGATGTCGACCACCGGTGTGCCGTTGACCTCGCCGAGGGTGTCGTACGTCGGCCCCTCCCCCTCCGCCGCGAACGGGACGGTCAGGTTCACGTCGGTCCCGGGGATCGTCGGCACCGCGAGCAGGGCGACGAGGGCGACCACCGGGAGAAGTCCGACGACGACCGTCCGGAACCGACGTCGTCCACCGGACGTCGCCGCGGACGGGACGGTGGTGCCGGTGGTGCCGGTGGTGTCTCTGTGGGGTGGGATAGGGGAACTCACCCGGGTCACTCTACAGCCCCGGCTGGACATCGACGGTGTTCGCTGTCAGCGCACGGACGACAGTGGGGGCCGCCGAGACACGCGGGTACGCTCGAGGCATGAGCAATTTCGGATTCGGTGTCAACGGTCCCGACGATGAGTCCGACGACGAGCGTCGGCGGAAGAACGAGAACGGCAACTCCGGCAACGACCCGTTCGGTTTCGGAGCCAACCCGTTCGGCATGTTCTTCGGACCCCAGGGCGGGAACGGGTCCCAGGGCGGACAGCAGGGACCGGGGCTCGGGGACATCCTCGGCCAGTTCGGCTCCATGCTGAGCGGATTCGGCAAGGACATGAACTCGCCGGACGCACAGGGTCCGGTCAACTACGCCCTGGCGGAGCGGATCGCCCGTCAGCAGCTGTCCGGCAGCGCGGCGAAGAGCCGACCGGCATCGAAGGACAGCCAGGCGGTCGCCGAATCCGTCCGGCTCGTGGAACTCTGGCTGGACGAGGCGACCTCCCTGCCCGCCGGTGCCACCGGCTCGGTCGCCTTCACCGGATCCCAGTGGCTGGACGAGACGCTCCCCCGGTGGAAGCGTGTCATCAACCCGCTCGCCGAGAAGCTCGGTGACGCGACCATGCAGGGCATGCCCGAGGAGATCCGGTCCCAGATGGGCCCGATGACGGGTATTTTCAGCCAGGTCAACGGCATGAACTTCGGTATGCAGCTCGGTCGCGCCCTCGGTGAGCTCGCCGGCAGTGTCGCCATGTCGACCCAGTGGGGCATCCCGCTCGCCGACGGCTCCGTCGCCGCCATCGCCACCGACCGCCTCGACGAGCTGTCGAAGAAGCTCGGCGCCGAGCGCCGTGAGACGCTGATCTACCTCGCCGCCCGGGAGGCCGCCCACCTGCGACTCTTCCAGCACGTGCCGTGGCTGGTCGAGCGGGTGATCCTCGATGTCGAGGAGTTCGCCACGGGACTCAGTCTCGACAACTCGGCGTTGGAGGAGGCCAGCCAGGAGTTCAACCCCGAGATGCTCGGTGACCCGGAGAAACTCCAGGAGATGATGTCGCAACTGCAGAACTCCGACCTGTCCCCCACCATCGTCTCCTCCACCGACCATGCCCGCGTCCGGCTCGAGACCAGCCTGTCACTCATCGAGGGGTGGGTCGACGTCGTCGTCGGTGAGGCGCTCGGCGAGCGACTCCCGGTCGCCTCGAGCATCGGTGCCGCCTGGTCGGTCTACCGGGACAACGACCAGCCCGGTATGGAGTCCCTGGTGAAGACCGTGGGCATCAGTCTCTCTGCACCGAAGGCCTCGGAAGCCGCGGAACTCTGGCGCCGCCTGACCGTCGCCGTGGGGACGGAGCGCCGCGACGACGTGTGGAACCACCCGGACTTCCTCCCCGTCGACAGTGACCTCGACTCCCCGGCCGGGTTCATCGACTCCATCCTCGCCTCCCAGGAGGACGTCGACGGATTCGACCCGATCGGCGAGATCGAACGTCTCGAACGCGAGATCAACAAGGGTTTCGACGCGCCCGACGCCGAGGATGACGGCGACGCCGGCAGCGGCGGCACGACGGACGACGACAGGTAGTCAGTCCACGTCGCCGGACTCGTCACCCCGGCCGACGCCCCACCGTCCGTACGCCTCCAGGTACCCCGCAGCGCGTTCCGCCTGCGGGGCTTTCGCCGCCCACACGTGGAAGTCCGGGCCGTGGTCCGGGATCCACGTGTGCACGAGTTCATGGATGATCACCGAGTCCAGCACATACCCCGGGACGTCCTTGAGCCGGTCAGAGACCCTGATCCGGCCCGAGTCCACCGAACAGCTCGCCCAGCGGCGCGTCATGTTCCCCACCCAGCGCACACTCCGGAACTCCGCACGTCCCTCCAGGTACTTGTCGTTGAGTTCGGCCGCGCGCAGCAGCAGGTCATCGTCCGACGCCTGGCCGGCGGCCGCACTGTTCCGCCGCCGGACGCGGTCGACCAGGTCCGAGGTGCTGCGCCGGAGATCCGTCGCCCCCATCGACATCGGCGCCAGCACGATCACCCTGCCCCGCTCCATCCGTCCGGCGAAGGTGCGCTCACGACGGGCCGACAGACGGATCTCGACGTCGGGGGCGAAGTCGTCGACAACCTCCAGTTGCGCCCTGGTGGGGGTACGCCGCCGTCCTGCCATGAGTCACCTTCCGCGGTCTCTCGTCGACCTGCTGCACAGTGACGGAACGCGGGCTACACTGTGCATGTCGAGAGCTTGTGTGCCAGTCAGGGGGATTTTACATGACGTCGACTGTCGTCGGGGGTGACGTCGGGGCGGACAGGATGGTGATGCTGCGGGAGGCGACCTCACTGATCCTGCGTTCACCACACCACCTCCAGTTCGGGACGCTCCCGGGGCGTTCACTCGTGCTGGAGATGCCCGCCGGGGTCTCCGCGAACCAGGTGATGCTCGTCGTGCGGGAGTCGATGCGCCCGGTGGGTTCCGGTGAGCTCGCCGAACGGCTCGGGCACTGCGGTTTCACCCACGAGCACGCGGCCGGGGTCGTGGCCGACCTGATGACGGCGGGCCTGCTACGCACGGTCCCCGCGTCCGACTCCCCGGTGTATGTCACGGGTCCCTCCGCCACGACGGGGACGGTCCTGCAGGACCTGCTGCGGCGTGGCGTCACCGCCGCCACCGTCACGCCCGGCGCGCCCGCCTTCGGACGGCTGACCCCGTCATCCCTGGTCGTCCTCGCCGGTCAGCTGTTTCCCCCGCAGGACGTCACCCACCGGCTCATGAGACAGGGCGTACCGCACCTACCCTGCGGCGTGGTTGACGGTCAGGTCGTCGTCGGCCCCCTCGTCCGCCCCGGGGACACCGCCTGCCTGACGTGCCTCGACACCATGCTCCTGGGTGAGGACCCGGACTGGCGGCTCATCCGCGCGCAGTCCCCCGGCGGCAGTGGGCCGACAGGGTCCGGGATGACCGGCGTCGCTTCCGCGGTGATCGCCGGAATCGTCCGGGACGCCCTGGGCAGCGGCCGTCCGCTGTCCGAGTGGACGCCGGACGGCCTGGACGTCCGACGGTTCCTCGACCCGGTCCGGCTGACCTGCACGGACACGCCGGTGGCGCGTCTGCCGGGGTGCCCGTCGTGTCGGGCATCCCCGGCACGGTGAAGCCTGCTCAGACAGCCGGTCAGCGAGCCGGTCAGCGGAAGTTACGGATGATGCCGAGGATGTCCTCGCCGAACTGTTCCACCTTCATCGGTCCGATACCGGGGACCTGGACCAGCTCCTGCGGCGTGGTCGGGGCCCGGTGGCACACCGCGCGCAGTGTCGCGTCGCTCATCACCACATAGGCCGGCACGTCCCTCGTCTTGGCCGTCGCGCTGCGCCAGCTGCGGAGCTCGGTGACGAGCACCTGGTCGATGTCGCCGGCATGCGCGTCACACAACCCGAGGATCCGTTGTTCCGGGGTGGTGAGCCGGGCCCCGCAGGTGTCGCAGGAGTCCCGGGGCTTCGACTTCTGGTTCTGCCGCGCCTGCTGACTCTGCTGTGCTTTCTGTGCTGCGGCACGTTCGGCCTCCCAGGGCACCATGCCGTCGAGGAACCGTGTCCTGCGACGTGTCGCCTTCCCCCCGGGCTGTCGCGCCTGCGACCAGGACAGGTGGAGGTGCTCGCGGGCGCGCGTGACACCGACGTAGAGGAGCCGACGTTCCTCCTCCACCGCCTCCTGCGCATGCGCCCCCTTGAGCGCATGCCGGATCGGCAGGGTTCCGTCGACGAGCCCGACGAGGAAGACCGCGTCCCACTCGAGCCCCTTGGCGGCGTGGATGCTGGCCAGGGTGACCCCCTGCATCCTGGGCGGGTTCTTCGCCTGGGCACGTTCCTTGAGCAGCCCCATCAGCCCCGGCAGATCGAGTCCCGGGGAGGTGGCCGAGAGTTCGGCAGCCAGGTCGACCAGTGCGCTCAGCGACTGCCACCGCTGGCGTTCCTGGGCACCGTCGGGCTCGGTGGGGGTCAGGCCGACCGGCTGCAGGACGGCCCGGACCTGGTCGACGAGACTGCCGGTGGGGCCGTCGGCCTCGTCCTCGGCCCGGTCCTGGGCCTGATCCTGGGCCTGCCTCTGGGCGCGTGCCTGCACCTTCCGTGCCGCCTGGCCGAGCGCCTGCACCGCCTGGCGGATCTCCGCACGCTGGAAGAACCCGTCGCCGCCCTTGACCTGGTAGGCGATCCCCGCCTGCTCAAGGGCGTACTCGAAGGCCGCAGACTGGGCGTTGATGCGGTAGAGCACCGCGATCTCGGCGGCCGGGACACCACGCTTGATGAGGTCGGCGATACGACGCGCGACGTCATCGGCCTCGACGGTCTCGTCCGGGTACTCGGAGAACTCGGGGTCAGGCCCTGGGGGACGTTGTCCCTCCAGAGTCAACCGGGTCCCTGCGGCGCGACCGGTGGCCTGGCCGATCACCCGGTTCGCCAGGTCGACGACCTGGGGTGTGGACCGGTAGTCGCGATGCAGCCGCACCGTGGTGGAATCCGGGAACCGCGTGGAGAACCGCAGCAGGTGGTCCGGGGTCGCACCGTTGAAGGAGTAGATGGTCTGGTTGGCGTCACCGACGACGGTGAGGTCGTCACGGTCACCGAGCCAGGCGTCCAGCAGCCGCTGCTGCAGGGGGGTCACGTCCTGGTACTCATCGACGACGAAGGTGCGGTAGCGCTCCCGGAACTCGTCGGCGATTCCGACCTCGGACTCGAGCAGGCCGGCCATGGACTGCAGCAGGTCGTCGAAGTCGAGCAGCACCCGCTCCGGTGTGGCCTTGGCCTGTTCGTACCCCTCGAAGATCCGCACGAACTTCTCCGGCTCCACCGGACAGTCCCGGCGGTCCGGTCCGATGTGCGCCGGGTACGAGGTCGGCGCGATCAGCGAGGCCTTGGCCCACTCGATCTCGCCGAGCAGGTCCGCCAGCAGCGTGCGGTCCGGTTCCAGACCGGTGGCCCGGGTGACCCTGGCGACCAGCGGGAACTTGGAGTCCAGGAGTTCCCACGGGGTGTCCCCCATGACCTTGGGCCAGAAGTAGCGCAGCTGGTGCATCGCCGCAGCGTGGAAGGTCTTCGCCTGCACCCGCGCCACGCCCATCATGGTGAGCCGTTCCCGCAGTTCCGCCGCCGCCCGGTTGGTGAACGTCACCGCCAGGACATGGTCGGGGTTGACGAACCCGCCGGACACCAGGTGGGCGATGCGGTGGGTGATCGTCCGGGTCTTGCCGGTTCCGGCTCCGGCGATGATGCTCACCGGGCCGCGGGGCGCGGTCGCCGCCCGGAGCTGTTCGGGATCCAGTGCGTCCAGGTTGAGCTGGTCGAGTCGTCCTGACACGGTGTGTGTTCTCGCCTCCGTCGGGGGATGTGGCCGGGGGATGTGGTTCAGGTCAGTTGCTGTCGGTGCCGCCGGTGATGCGCCGGATGTAGAGCAGCCGGTCGCCGGGTTCCACCGTCTCCGCCTCGGAGGAGTCGACCCGGTAGAGCACCCCTGAGCGCACCACGCCCAGGACGATGTCCTCGAGGTTGCGGGGGTTACCGCCCACCTCGTCCTCCCCCACCACCCGCTCGGCGACGGAGAATCCCTCGTCCGGGCTGAGCAGGTCCTCCATCATGCCGGTCACCGACGGGCTGACCGTGGCCAGCCCCAGCATCCGTCCTGCGGTCTCGGAGGAGACCACCACGGAGTCCGCGCCGGACTGCCGCAGCAGGTGGGAGTTCTCGGACTCCCTGACCGAGGCCACGATCGTCGCCGAGGCGGCGATCTCACGCACCGAGAGGGTGATCAACACGGCGGTGTCGTCCTGGTTGGGTGCCACGACCACCGCCCGGGCCCGGGTCACACCGGCGAGTTTCAGGACGTCGGACCGGGTCGCCTGGCCCTGGACGGTGACCAGTCCCCGCGAGGACGCATGGGTCAACGCTTCCGGGTCGGAGTCGACGACGACGATCTGCGAGGACGGCACGCCGTCGGCGAGCAGTGCGGTCGTCGCGGCCCGTCCTTTCGTTCCGTAGCCGATGACGACGGTGTGGTTGCGCATGTGCCTTCTCCAGCGGCGGATCTGCAGGGTCTTGCGGGATTCCTCGGTCAGCACCGACAGTGTCGTGCCGACCAGGAGGATCAGGAAGATGACCCGCATCGGTGTGATGACGAGGATGTTGACCAGTCGGGCGGACTGGGTGACCGGGGTGATGTCTCCGTACCCGGTCGTGGACAGGGACACGGCGGAATAGTAGACCGCGTCGAGGAAGGTGACGACACCGGTGTACCCGTCGCGGTCGATGAAGACCACCGCCGAGGAGACGAAGATCAGGGCCAGGGCGTAGAGCATCCGTCGGCTGATCAACCACCACGGGCTGACCGGCGCACTGGCCGGGATGGTGATGATCCTGAGCAGGGCCCGGGGTGGGAGGGCGTCGATGTCCGAGTCGGACCGGAACCGGTCCCGGAGTCTGTCGTTCACCGTCACTCCCCCTCCCTGCCGTCTGTGTTGTTGTCGCCATTGTCGCCGTTGTCGCCGTTGTCGCTGCCGTGCCCGATCAGTGCGGCCAGTTGCGCCGATGACGGCAGTGTACCCGGTTCGTAGGTGTCATTGGAGAGGACGTAGTGGAACGCCGCGCGCACCGAGTCCGGGCTGACGGTCCGCCCCAGCCGGATGCTCTGCACTTTCGCCCAGGCGAGCCGGTACACGGCGAGCTGGAGCTCGGCGGCGGCGAGTTCGGCGCCGCTCGGGCGGCGTCCGGTCTTCCAGTCCACGACGACCCACCCGTCGCCGTCCCGGAAGACCGCGTCGATCCGCCCCTCGAAGACGTGGCCGGCGAGAGTGACCGAGTAGGACCCCTCGACGCTCTCGGGGGTGCGCTGCGCCCACCGGCTGTCGAGGAAGCGCTGCTTGAGATGCTCCAGGGCAGGATCGGTCAGTGTCGCGTCGGCGGCACCGGGCAGTTCGTCCTCGTCGAGCAGGCTGGCGACGCCGTAGTGCTTCTCGACCCAGTTGTGGAAGGCTGTGCCGCGTTTGGTGTACGGCCGCGGCTCCATCGGCACCGGTCGGCGTCGGCGGCGGGCGAACTCGGCGCGGTCACGGGACAGGGAGACCGCCTCGGTGGCGGTGAGGCGTGCCCCCAGAGGGACGACGACCTCGGGGACGGCGGCGGCGCGGTACTCGTCGATGAGCACCCGGGTCTCCTGGTCCCACTGGTCGGCGAGTGTCCCGGGGTCCGGGGTGCGGCGGTCCACCCCGCCGTCGTCGAGGTGACGTCGGGCCGCGCGGACCCGGTCGATGCCGTCCGCCACGGCCGCCGCGCCGTCCCGCGCCGGATCGGTGAGGGTGGGGCGCGGCCACACCGCCGTCGGGGCGGCAGGAGGGACGCGGTCGACGTCGGCGATAAGCTCGTTGCGCGCGGCCGGGTTCTCCGGCACCATCACCCGGTCCTCCCGGTGGTGCGGCCCCTTCTCCAGGCGGCGTAGCTCCGCCTTGGAATACTCCATGCCCAGGTCCGACCAGGTGACGATCGACTCCGGGTGGTTGGCCCGGGCACGGTCCCGCAGCAGGGTGAGTGCCACCGAGGGGTCGACCGGCTTCCGGTCGGCGTTGTTGAAGGCTGCCCCGCTGACCAGCAGGGTCTGTTCGCTGCGGGTGACGGCGACGTAGAACAGGCGGTCGTCCTCCCGGGCAGCGTGCACGCCGAGCTCGACCTTGAACCTGTCCTGCGCCTCGACCACCCCCTTGCGGTCCTCGACGTCGCTGAGGTCGAGCACCGGTGCGCCGGTGGCGTCGTCCGGTCCGGTGGTGGCGTCTCCACGCAGGCCCGACGGCAGGATCCGGGCGTTGGTGGTCCAGGAGGTCACGGTGGGCCGTTTGACCGCGTCGGCGTAGGTTTTTCGGGTCGCGTGGGGTACGGCCACGATCTCCCACTCGAGTCCCTTGGCCTTGTGCACGGTGAGCAGTTGGACGCAGTCGGTACGGACCTCGACCTCGCCGGGGTCGAGCCCCTTCTCCCTGGCCGAGGCCGACCGCAGGTAGTCGACCAGGGCGCCGGGGCTCGACGCGCTGAGATCCGAGAAGGACCGGACGACGTCGGCGAACTTGTCGAGGTGGCTCGTGCCGATCGACCGGTCGGTGTCACGGTGGTAGCGGGTGAGGACCTCGGTGCGGACCCCGGTCATGTTCTCGATGTCGGCGACCAGGTCCGTCAGTGGTTTGGCCAGGGAGTACCGGCGCAGGAACCGCAGCTCCCGGCCGAGTTCGGTGAGTCGCCGGACGCCCTCGGCGGACATCCCGAAGTTCTCCATGCCGCGCAGGTCGGCGAGTGCCTCCGCCAGACCGACCGACACGCGGTTGCTGTCACGGTCGATCTCGGCGAGCCGCCGTCGCAGCGTCGCCAGCGCCGGGGTGTCGGTGTCCCGGCCTGTAACCAGGGCGGTCAACCCCGCGGCGTCGGAGGCCCCGTCGCCGGTCTCGTCGGAGGCCCCCGGAGCGTCCGGGGGCCCGTCCCCTGCCGGACGGGCGTCCCGGCGCGACAGCTGGTCGACACGTCGGGCCAGCGCCAGCAGGTCGGCGGCCCCGATATTCCAACGCACCCCGGTGACCAACCGGAGCAGGGCGATGTCGTCCCCGGGGTCGACGAGGACACGCAGGGTGGCGAACACGTCGGCGACCTCGGGAACGTCCAGCAGGCCGGGACCTGCGGTCATGTCGACCGGTACCCCCCGGGCGCGCAGCAGGTCGTGGATGGGCCGGGCATCGGCGTTCTTGCGGAGCAGCACCGCGGCCGAGAACGGCGCCCCTCCGTCCTGCCGGTGCGCCTGGTGCTCCCGGTAACGGGCCGCCAGGTCGTCGGCGAGCCAGTCGAGTTCCTCCTCACGGGTGTCGAACCAGCCGAGCGACACCTCCCCGGTCCCTGCCCCGGGGCGTGCCGACAGCGGTGACACCATGGGGGTGTCGGTGTCCATGGACCACCGTGACACCGTGTTCGCCAGGTCGAGGACACGGGCGGGGTTGCGCCAGGAGGTGGTGAGCTCGAGTGTCGGCGCGGGGCCGGTGGCCGTCGGGAAATCGGTGCGGAAGTGGGCGAGGTTGGCCGCGGTGGCGCCGCGGAAACCGTAGATCGACTGCATCGGGTCCCCCACGGCGGTGACGGTGAGTTCCGGGTCTGCGCCGTTGCCGAAGAGGTTCTGCAGCAGCACCCGCTGGGCGTGCCCGGTGTCCTGGTACTCGTCGAGCATCACGACCCGGAACCGGCGGCGCTGTGCCTCTCCGACGCGCCCGTGCGACTGGACGAGCTGGGCGGCCTTGGACATCTGCTGTCCGAAGGTCATCAGGTTGCGCCCGCTGAGGGTCTCCCGGTAGGCGGCGACCACCTCCAGCAGTTCCCGACGGTAGGTCAGGGCGTCGTTGACGGCGTCCAGTGCACCGTCGACCCCCTTGAGCGCCTTGCCGTCCCGGTCCGGCAGGCCGTCGATCTCGGCGGCGGTGATCCGGCACTCCTCGTCGACACGCTCGGCGTCGACGAGGTGGTTGTCCATCTCGTCGGAGAGGTCGAGCATGTCGTCGATGATCGAGGGCAGCGAGCGGGAGGTCGTGAACCCGGTCGGCCAGTCGCTGACGACGTCACGGGCGATCATCCAGCGTTCGGTGTCGGAGATGATGCGACCGGCCGGTTCCATCGGCAGCAGCAGACCGTACTCGCGCACGACCGATCCGGCGTAGGCGTCGTAGGTGGACACGGTGGGGATGATGTTGTGCAGCGCCTCGTGGCGGGGATCGGCCGCAGGAAGGGTGTCGAGGAACCCGGAGTCGGCGAGGGTCTGCAGTCGGCGCCGGATACGCTGGCCCAGTTCCCGCGCCGCCTTTCTCGTGAAGGTCAGTCCGAGCACCTGCTCGGGGGCCACCAGTCCGTTGGCGACGAGCCAGACGACGCGTGCCGCCATGGTCTCGGTCTTGCCGGCACCGGCGCCGGCGACGACGAGGGTCGGGCCGGGGTCCGCGCCGATGACGGCGGCCTGCTGTCGGGTGGGTCCGAACTGCTGGCCCAGCATCTCCGACAGCTCGTGCGGGTCGATGGTCCCCATCTAGATCACCTGCTCCCCTGCCCGGCAGGCCGGGCACAGACATGCGTGGTCGGTGCCGTCGCAGCCGTCGGCACTGGCCTGGTACACCGGTCCGGCCGCACGGGTGGCGGCGTCGACCGCCAACGCCCGGAACTCCTCCAGTTCCTCCGGACCCATCGCGGCCTGCTGCAGGACGGTGACCGCGGCGGTGTCCCGTCGTGGGTACACCAGCATCGCCCCGTCGGGTGTGCGGCCGGGCTCTCCGTCGATGAGGAGCTGGTAGGCGGCCAACTGCCGACTGTCAGCGGCCTCCTTCTTGGTCTTCGCGGTGCGTCCGGTCTTGAAGTCGACGACGGTCGTCCGTCCCTCGGAGTCGGTCTCCAGCCGGTCCGTCCGCCCGGCGAGCACGATCGGCAGCCCGTCGCCGGTGGTGCCGATGGTCCGTTCCAGCGTGCGCTCGACCTCCACGGCCCGGCCCAGCCCGTCACGTTCGAGGATCCAGGTGTGGAGCCGGTCCACCGCGGTGAGGCAGCTCTCGGTGAGCGGGACGGCCGTCCATGCCGGGCCGTCGACGAGATGGGGGACGGCGTCGGCGACGATGTCGCGGGCGTCCGCGTGGCTGAGCCCGGTGGCGAATCCCTCGGCGACGGCGTGGATGAGCACGCCGACCTTCATCTGTTCGGTCGACGCGCCGCCGGTGAGTCCCCGCAGGAAGGCGACGGTGTCGCATCCGTCGTCGAGCGACTCCAGGGTGGTCGGGCTGATCCGGACCGACGGCGCAGTGTCCCCGCGCGGCGGCGCGACCGCCGGGCCGGTGGTGGACGGCGGCGCCACACCCCACCACTGGTCGGGGTCGGCCCCGTGGACACCGGCCTCGGCGAGCCGGGCGAGGTTGTCCGCCGCAGCGGCGCGCTCATGGCCCGCGCGCCGGCCGTCGCAGACGACGTCACGCAGCTCGGCGACCAACGGCTCCAGTGCCAGCACCCTCGGGAGGGCCACCGCCGTATCTGTCCGGGCCCCTGCCCCTGCCCCGGTGCCGGTGACCGGATCGGTTCCCGTATCTGTCGCCGCACCTGTTTCCGTGTCTGATTCCGGAACCGCGGCGGCGATCTCGTCGAGGAACCGCGACGGCGCACTGGTGTCGTCGCCGAGCGGGTCGACAGCGGTCACCAGGGTGCGCAGGCGCGCCCGGGACACGGCCAGCAGGAACAGCCGACGTTCCTCGGACAAGGCCGCCGCCGCCCGGGAGACCGGGATGTCCGGTGAGATTCCGCGGTCGACGAGGTCGACGAGCTCCTGCTGCCCGAACAGGCCGCCCACGGTGGGCCCGGCCGGCCAGCTGTCCTCCTGCACCCCGGCGACGACGACCACGTCCCACTGGCGACCGGCGGCCGCGTGGGCCGGGAGGATCTCCACGGCGTCGGGCCGCACCCCCCGGCGGTCGCGTCCCCCGGTGGGCAGTTCCTGCGACCGCACGTCCTCCAGGAAGGTCGCGAGAGTGACGGTGGGCGTGCGTTCGACCACGTCTCCGGCGAGGTCGAACAGGCTCATCACCGCATCCAGGTCACGGTCCGCCTGTGAACCCAGGGTGCCGCCGCGCAGAGCCTGCACCTGGAGGGAGTTCGAGAGGTCCGCCGCCTGCCACACCGCCCAGAGCACCGATTCGACCGGTGAGGTCGTCGACTGCTGCTCCAGTGCGTCCCGCCCCGCCGCGATGACCCGGCTGATGCGCTCGACGACCTGGTGTTCACGCGGGCCGAACCTGCCCGTCCAGCGCTCCCGCTCCTCGGCCGAGGCGCGTCCGGTGACGATCGCGGTGACCGCGTCCATCGCGCGGAGTCCCGTCCCCGCCAGGAGTGGGGCGACCGCACGTTCCACCCGGCGCAGCATCACCGGGTCGGCACCGCCGATGGGGCTCTCGATGAGCTGCTGCATCTCCACGCCGCTCACCGGGCGTACGAGGGCGTCGAGTGCCAGCAGGATCACCCTGACCAGTGGCTGTTCCGCCAGGACGACGCTTGTCGGATCGACCTTGACGGGGACACCGTGCGACAGCAGTGCCCTGCGGAGGACCGGGATGTCCGCCGACGAGCGCACGACGACGGCGATGTCGTCCCACGCGACCCCGTCGACGACGTGGGCCCGCCTGATCTCGTCGGTGACCACGAGGGTGTCGGCGGTCCGCGACGGCGACCGCCGCACCGCCAGCCCGCCACCGTCACCGGTGTCTCCGGTGCCATCGCCGTCGCGCAGCGTCACCCGGGTGGGATGGGCGGGAAGACGGCCCTCCAGCAGGTTGACCGCGGCGACCAGGTCACGGGGCAGACGGTGGGAGCGGGAGAGCACGACGCGGCGGTCCTCATGGGCGGCGATACCGGTGAGGAAGGTTTCATCGGCCCCGCGGAAGTGGAAGACGCACTGGTCGGGATCTCCGGCGACGAGACTGCGGACGCCGGGGACCATGAACCGGGAGAGGAACCGACCGGATGCCGGGTCGAGGTTGTGGGCGTCGTCGACGAGGACCAGCCGGATCCGTGCACGGTGTCGGGCGAGCACCCCGGGATGCGCGTCCAGGGCGGCGAGGGTGGTGTGCAGCAGTTCGGAGGCGTTGAGGTTGTTGGTGGCCGAGAGTGCCTGGATCTGGTCGTACTCATGCTGGAAGTCGGCGGCGGCGGTCCACATGGGTTCGTCGTACCGTGCCCCGAGTTCACGCAGACCCGCAGCGTCGACGCCGCGTTCGGCGGCACGCAGCAGCAGGTCACGGAGCTGACGGGCGAACCCGACGAGGGGAAGTGCCGGGCGGATGTCCTCCGGCCACCGCCCGGTGCCGTCCTCGGCGTGGCCACGGAGCAGGGTCCTGATCTGGAGGTCGTGTTCCGCACCGGTCATCAGCCGGGGCTGCGGTGCACGCCCTGCCTGGTCCTCCTGTGCCACGGCGCGCAGGAAGGCGAACGCCCAGGAGTGCACCGACCGCACCATCGTGCCGGTGGTGGCGTAGTTCTCCCGGGACCGCACTGCCTCGGTGATCTGGTCCCGCAGGTCAGCGGCCGCCTCCTTCGACGGGGCGACCACCATGACCTCCTCCGCGGTACCCCCGTTGTCGAGGAACGACACGGCCGCGTCGACCAACAGCGAGGTCTTCCCGGTGCCGGGACCGCCCAACACGGAGAACGGCAGCCGGGCGTCCACCCTCCTGTCACCGGCCACCAGCGCCGCCGCCAGGCCGTCCCACTGCCGTGTCGAGGGGGCGCCACTGCCGGCGGTGGCGGTGGTGTCCAGCCGCACCTCGACCGTCCCGGCCGAGCCGATCCGACGCCGCAGTTCGTCGTCCTGCCTGGCCTCCCGCCTCGTCCGCTCCGTCACTGAACGGTCTGCCCGGTCTCGTGCGCCGCGCCCGTGGCGTGCCCGTCGGCCCCGTCCGTCGACGGCACGGCGCGGCGGACTCCCCCGACGCGGGCCGCGATGACGTCGCTGACACGCGACAGGCCGGGCCACGACTGCGCCAGGGTCCCCGGCACCGCGGCGTGGGCGAAGAGCCGGAACATCACCGCGCGCAGCAGGAGCTGGTCGAACTCCGGCAGGTGCGCCCACCGGTCGAGCAGCCCGTCCTCGGCGTTCGCCCAGGCGACGGCGTCCACGACCAGCAGAGCGACCGACCACGCGGCCGGACGCCAGGCCGGCACGAAGTCGACGATCGCCGGGTCCGCGTAACCGTCGTACACCGTGCAGCCCAGTGCGTCGCCGTGCACCAGCTGGTCGGTCGAGGAGACCTCGTCACGCAGCAGCATCAGGCCGGTGGCCTTCTCCATCGCCGCGGCGACATCGTCGCGGGGGACCACGGTCAGATCCATGACCGGCATGAGCAGGTCGGTCGGGTCGTCGGCCCATGCCGCTGCCTCGGCGACCGCGAAGAGCTCCGTCTCACTGAGCTCACCGGTCGCTGTGCCGGGGGCGGCCAGCCGGGCCGCCATGTCCAGGAACGCCGGTCGCCCCGCCCCCTGCATCGCCTCGTCGAGTGCCTCGTTGAACCGCAGGGCACTGGCCGCGGTCTCGTCGAAACGGGGGGCCCGGTGTCCGGAGAGGAACGCCCGGGCCGTCCATCCGCCCACCGCGTACCGTCCGTCGGTGGAGCGCAGGGGACGGGCCACCGAGACCCCCGCGGGACGGACGCGGTCCATCATCCGGGCCGTCCATGTCGCCCGTGCCCGGTCCTCGGACGGCACCAGTACGGCGCGGTCACACCGCCAGCCGTCCCCCCACGCACCACCGAGTTCCACCGGGGTGGCCTGCGCGACCTGGAATCCTGCCCTGATCGCGGCCGGCGGGGCGGCGGCAGGCACAGGCGCATTCGATGCAGAGTTCTCGATCATGGCTACACACTCTAACCTCCGTTCCGGACAGTTCCCTGTGGCCGTTCGAACATGCAGGTCGTGTCGCTGACCGTCACTCCCGGACGTCCACCGGGTCGCCCTCGCTACGCCCGTGCGGGTACGGCCAGGAGTTCGGACGGCACGTCGCGTCGGGCTCGGAGTCGCCGTACTCCGCGCCCGCTTCGAGGTCCTCGAGTTCTCCGTTGTTGAGGCTCAGGGTCTGCTGCATCATCACCGGCGCCAGGACCCCGTCGTCGGGGCACACCTGGTGGCGGGCGAACCCCAGGCCGTGGCCGACCTCGTGGTTCACCAGGTACTGCCGGTAGGAACCGAGGTCCCCCTCGAAGGTGGTGGCCCCGCGGACCCACCGTGCGGCGTTGACGATCACCCGGCCCGCTGTCGCCGCTCCGTGCCGCTCGCCCTCGACGTCCGGACCGCGGATGAAACAGCTGGTCTCAAGCTCGATCTGGGCTCCGCAGATGTCCCGGGTCGTCTCCGGGGAGGTCAACCGGATCCGCAGGTCCGGTGTACTCCGCGCGGTCACGCTGATGTGGCGGAACGCGAACGTGCCGCCCGAGGTCCACGACCGCGGGTCCGACAACGTCGCGTCGACCGACGCCGCGAAGGCGTCACCACCGCCGAACGACGAGGTGTCGAGACCGTTCTCCACCTCGACGACGAAACTGTAGGTGTCGGCGTCACGGCGGTCGGGGTCCCCGGCGGTCATCCCGGCCGAGCCGACCCCGTGGAACTCTCCCTCCCCCCGCTCGGTGACGGTGCCGCCGGACGGCAGCTCCCCGACACCACGGGGGTCCCCCGGCTCACCGGGAACCGGACCCTCGTCCCCGTCGCGGCCGGCGTCCCGGGTCGTGTCCCGGGAGACCACCGTGTCCGTGCTGCCTGTGCTGCCCGCACTGCCCGCACTGTCCGTGGTGTCGTCCCGCCCAGCACCACCGACGACCACCAGTTCGGCGACGACCGCCACGGTGAGCAGGAACACCATCGCCCCACCGGCACCGAGCCACCGGCGTCGACGCAGTTGCCGTTGCCGGAAACGCTCCGCCGCCGAACTCTGTGACGGTCGGGACGCACGGGACCGGCCGGACGGGACCGTCCCGTCAGGCTGCGTGGACCGTGGCATGCTGAGACGCTCCCGGGGGATCTGCCGGTCACTTCCGGGACGCCGGGGGTGTGCGTCGCCCGGGGACCGGTCGGAAGGCATGGGTGGATCAGATGAAGCCGACGGGGCGCTGGGCCGAGGAACCGACCTCCACGTAGGCCACCTGGTCGCGGACGATGACGAAGACCGAGCCCTTGTTGTCCTTGAGGGTCAGCGTGTGCGCCGAACCGGCGTCCTCTGCGGCGAGGAACGTCTCCACCTGAGCCAGGACCGCGTCCTGCTCATCTCCACTGGTGATAACGAGATCGCGGGGGTTGTCGACGAATCCGACCTTGATGTCCATAGGGTGCCTTCAGGCCTTTCTTTCTCTCTCGCACTGCGATGACTGTAACGTGGACCATCATAGCGACGAACGACGTGAAGACGATGGAGGGGATGACGCCCGTGGTGCGACCGACATTCCGGGATCTCGGTGTGGCCGCCGAGATCGTCGATGCTCTCGAGGAGGACGGGATCGCGGAGGCGTTCGCGATCCAGGAGCGCACCCTGCCGCTCGCTCTGGTGGGCAAGGACCTCATCGGGCAGGCACGCACCGGGATGGGCAAGACGCTGGGTTTCGGCATCCCCCTGCTCGACCGGCTCTTCGACGACGCCGGGATCGCCGAACTCGACGGCACGGTACGCGGGCTGGTCGTCGTCCCCACCCGGGAACTGGGAATCCAGGTCGCCGGTGACCTCTCCTCCGCCTCGCGGTATCTCACCGCGGACGGACGGCCGTTCACGGTGACCACCATCTACGGCGGCGTCCCCTTCGAGAAGCAGATCGCCGCCTTGGACGCGGGCACGGATCTGGTGGTCGGCACCCCCGGCCGCCTGCTGGACCTGTCGCGTCAGGGACACCTCGACCTCTCCCACGTCCAGGTCCTCGTGCTGGACGAGGCCGACGAGATGCTCGACCAGGGTTTCCTCGACGACGTGAAGAAGATCATGGCCCAGACCGCCGTAGACCGGCAGACGATGCTGTTCTCCGCGACGATGCCGGGTCCGGTCGTCGCGCTGACCCGGGAGTTCATGAACCGGCCGGTGCTGATCCGCGCGGACCTGGAGGACGCCCGCGCCACCCATGTCACCACCCGGCAGACCGTCTTCCAGTCGCACAAGCTCGACCGGATGAGCGTGCTGGCCCGCATCCTGCAGGCTCCGGGGCGGGGGCGCACCATCGTCTTCGCGAAGACCAAGCGCCAGGCCGCCATCATCGCCGGTGACCTCGCCGAACTCGGGTTCGACGTCGGTGCCGTCCACGGTGACATGCGTCAGAAGGACCGTGAGAACTCGTTGACCGCGTTCCGGGAGGGACGGGTGTCGGTGATGGTGGCCACCGACGTCGCCGCCCGCGGCATCGACGTCGACGACGTCACCCACGTCATCAACTACCAGGTCCCCGAGGACGACAAGACCTACGTCCACCGTATCGGCCGGACGGGGCGCGCCGGACGCTCGGGCGTGGCCGTCACCCTCGTGGGCTGGGACGAGGTCACCCGGTGGCGGGCGATCGACGAGACCCTGGATCTCGGCAGGAACGATCCACCGCAGTGGTTCTCCGGGTCGCCGGAGTTCCTGTCCGAGTTCGACCTGTCCGACGACATCCGTGACCGGGTCGGTCCGCCCCGCAAGGTCCAGGGGTCGGCATCGGCCACCGCACCGGCGAAGCGGAGACCGCGACCGTGAGACTCCCCGCTCTCCGGAAGGGTTCCGCAGCCCCCAGTGAGCAGCAGTCACGCACCGACCTGACCGCCACCGCCCTGATCACGGTCGTCGTCCTGCTCGTGGTCGCCGCAACATGGTTCTACTCGGACGCCAGGGGCACCTCCCACCACGAAGCGGGTGCAGGAGAGGCCGTCGCCCCGCCGTCGGCCGCCGACGCACCACCGGAGAACCTCGACGAGATCTGGCGGGCCCGCTCAGAGGCCACCGACCACCCGGACGGCTCCGGCACCGGTGCCCCTCTCCTGGTGGACGGGGCAGCCGTCGTGCGCGACGGCAACCGGGTCAGCGGCCGCTCCGTCGAGGACGGTCACGAAGCGTGGAGTTACGCACGCGACCGGGAACTGTGCGGTGTCGCCGGAAACTGGGGACGGGTCGTGGCGGTCTACCGCGGGCCGAAGGGCTGCACCGATGCGACGTCTCTCGCCGCCTCCACCGGCCGCTACCAGGACACCCGGTCCTCCCTCGGCAGCCAGGACGTCCACCTCTTCCGGTCCCTCGACCACCTCGGGCTGATCAGTGACCGGCGGGTGGAGCTGTGGCGCTCCGACCTGGTCCGCACGGTGGAGGTCGGCGAGGTCGAGACACCGGTCACCGTGGACTCACAGCCGTTGGCGGGATGCCGGTTCACCTCCGCGCAGACCCGCAAGGACCTGTTGGCCGTCCTCACCGACTGCGACCGGGAGGACGGCAAGGGCACCGTCAGCCTGCAGGTCGCCGACCCCGAGGAGTCCGGCGAGCCGGAGACGACCCACGAGTTCACCGTCCCACCCGACGCCGAACTGGTCGGCGTCGCCCAGGAGGCCGCGGTGATCTACGTCCACGGCACCGGGCGTCGCGCGACCGACGCCGACGACTACGCCGGCAGCCGGTTCCAGGTGCTGCACTCCGACGGTTCCTTCGAGCAGCACCCGGCGGACCCGTCGCCCACGCTGGCCGGCCTCGCCGAGGGCAAGGGTGACGACCCGTTCGTCGCCGCGACGGCCGACCTCCCCCACCACATGACGTGGTTCAACGGCGACCGGCTGATCGGCTTCGGACCAACGAACCTGGACCCGAGGTTCTCCGTGCCCGCCCTCGGCACGGGCGCCGCCATGGGCGGGGCACTGCTGGTGCCGGTGAGCGACGGTGTCGCCGTCGTCGACTGGGACACCGGGTCCGTCGAACGCACCGTACCGGTGGACCGGGGGGACTACGACGGCCCGGTCAGCCTGCGCGTGCAGGGCGACGTGGTGGTCGAGCAGCGCGGCGACGAGATGGTTGCGTTGCGTCAGCGGCCGTAACGCCTGGCCGCCCACTCGACGGCCGTCGGGTTGAACATCAGCACCAGTCCGACGATGCCGAGGGCCGCGGTCGGTACGCCGAGTTCCGGACGCCCCGAGGAGAACATGTAGACCGAGATCAGCACGAGGAAGAGCTGGAGCATCGCGACGGGCCCCCGGCCCCACCGGCGTCCGGTCGACAGGCACCAGCCGGCGACCGCGACGACGCCGCCGAAGAAGCCGAACCATGCGGCGGTCCCCCACCCGTAACCGATCGACTCAGCGCCGGCGCCGGCGAACTGTGCGGTGGTGTCCTCGTCCCCGCGTACCGCCCCGACAGCGAGGTACACCGCGAAGGCGAGTCCGGCGAGCCCCTCGGCGAGCCCGATCCACCCCGCCCACCGCACGCTCGGGGGAAGGACCAGTGCTTTGCCGTCGTCTGCGCTTGTGGAGCTCATACGGGCAGATTGTACTGGGGATCTACGGTGATCCGGCAACCGGGACAGCCGCGTCACCGGTCCCGTCGCATCGGGCCACCGGAACAAAACCGGACCAAGCTGTCCGTTAACCCACCCTTACCTAAAACAGCAAATCGCACCCCTGTGAGCTTAACCACAAAAATGCCCGACCCCCTAGCGGACTCCACCGTGACGTGCCACTATTGCACATGTAACGGAGAGAGGGACACGGGGTTACGGACAGGTTACGAACCGGACCCGGCCCTAACTTCTCCGCCCGACACCGTCACCGTGGCCTCACTCTACCGTGGCCCGGCACGTGTCACCGAATCCCACTGACGAAACCGAACCGTCCCGCACGGCGACGGGCACGACCGCCCGCCCCCTGGCGGGGAACGGTCTGCCGCACTGCAACAACACTGTTGAAGGAGAAGATCATCATGGACTGGCGCCACGAAGCTATCTGCCGTTCCGAAGACCCCGAGCTGTTCTTCCCGGTGGGCAACTCCGGCCCCGCACTCGCCCAGATCGCCAAGGCGAAGCTGGTCTGCAACAAGTGCCCCGTCACCAACGCCTGCCTCGCCTGGGCCATCGAGTCCGGCCAGGACGCCGGCGTCTGGGGTGGCATGAGCGAGGACGAGCGTCGCGCCCTGAAGCGTCGCAACAACCGTGGCCGCGCCCGCACCCGCGTCGCCACCGCCTGACATCCCGGCCGTCACCGGTCACACACTCCGGCCCCGCCACATCGGGGCCGGATTTCTCACCTGAAGTACTCCCCGGTATCCTGAAGCGGTTATCCGCATAACCCGTACCGTCGATGAGGAGCCGTCATGAGCAAGCGTGGCCGCAAGCGCAAGGACCGTCGCAAGAAGAAGGCGAACCACCGTAGCCGTCCGAACGCCTGAGCGTCCGTACAGCAACGACGAGGCCCGGCCCGGGGAGACACTGCGTCTCCCGGGCCGGGCCTCTCCCGTCGCACCGCCCCCCGGGACGGCCCCCGGGCGTTTTACTCGGTGTAGCGGAACCTGACAGACGTCGTCACGGTCGACTGCAACGACGTCACGATCCGGCCACGCAGCTCCTGCGGAGCCTGCCCGCAGCAGCGTGACCGCAGCAGGTCGCGGACCTGCTGCTCGATGCCGAGTGCCTCCAGACACGAGGGACACTCGTCCACGTGCCGTTCGAGCCGTGCGCGGACCTGACGGTACTGCTCGCCTTCGCAGTCACCGGTCTTGACGTCGATGTACTCGTAGAGCACCTCGACGAGCTCATCGCACTCACTCCGCCCCGGTGCACTGCACGGGTTGTCGCCCATATTCGCTGGCTTGTCAGACATTCCTTGTCACACTCCTCAGATCTTGCCTGCCGGACGTTTCGCCGCACCGATGCCGTGCTCGACGGCGACGTCCTTGAGTTTCGCGCGCAGCTGCCGCCGTCCCCGGTGCAGCCGACTCATCACCGTGCCGATCGGGGTGTCCATGATCTCGGCGATCTCCTTGTACGGCAGCTGTTCGACGTCCGCGTAGTAGACGACCATGCGGTAGTCGTCCGACAGGCTCATCAGCGCGTCCTGGATGCGCTTGTCGGGGATACGCCGGAGTGCCTCGATCTCCGCCGACTGCAGGCCGGTCGAGTCATGCGACGCCGAATCCGCCAGCTGCCAGTCGGTGACCTCCTCATCCGACGTCTCCCGGGGACGCCGCTGCGCCTTGCGGTACTGGTTGATGTAGGTGTTGGTGAGGATGCGGTACATCCACGCCTTCAGGTTGGTACCGGGCCGGTAGGAGCCGAACGCCTGGAACGCCTTCATGTAGGCGTCCTGCACCAGGTCCTGGGCATCCGCGGGGTTGCGGGTCATCCGCAACGCCGCACCGTAGAGCTGGTCCAGCAGCGGCAGCGCATCCTCCTCGAAGCGGGCGAGCAGTTGCTCGTCGCTGTCACCGGTGCGCTTCACTGGGTTGTTCATGGGCTCCTTCCCGTTCACCCTGTGGGACACAACGCCGGAAGCGTGTGTCTTGTTCCCACTCATCCTAGTCCCCCCACCCGCCTCCGCCGCCTACTCCCGCTGCTCCCGGCCGCCCCGGCTGCCACAGCGGACCCGCCCCGTCGATCAGCTCGGGCCCGTTGGCGGAGACGTGACCGACACGACGGTCGGCCTCCACCGTCGTCAGCGAGGTCAGCACCTCCTCCGGCGGCCGCGCGGCCGCCACCGCCCGACGATCACCGTCAGAGCCGTCCAACCAGGTCAGTGCCTCCCGCGGGCCGCCGAGCACCCGCGGCATCCGGTCATGCAACCAGTCGACCGGCGCCACGGACGCGGTGGTCACCATGGTCGCCTCCAGCACACCCCCGGTGGCCCCGGCACCCGCCCGGCAGAGCCCCGCGGCCAGCAGAGGTCCCCGCCCGTCACGGACGCTGACGTAGTACGGCTGCGGGTCCTTCCACTCGTACCACCCGTCCATGACGAACAGGCAGGGGGCCGACCCCCGGAAACTGGACTTGTCGAAGACCGTCTCCCCGCGGGCGTTGAACAGGGTCCGCCCTCCGTCCCAGGGTGCCGGATAGCCCCAGACCGCCGGCCCGAGCGTCACCACGCCGTTGAACCGCCGCAGCACCCCGACGGTGTGCGTCGGGGCGATGTTCCAGCTCGGCGCGACCTTCCGGCCTGCTGCACCTCCGCCGACCGCCCCGACCTGCTCACCGATGAGGCGGGACGTCGCCGCGAGCACCGTCTCGGTGGTACTGAACATCACGTAGCGTCCGCACATGGCACCGAAACTACCTCCATTCGACCACCTGCGACCCACCGCGTGGGATAATGGCGCCCATGACCGCCGAACTGTGGCCTGCCCCCGTGGCCTCATCCCCCGTGTCCGCGACCGTCTCCGTCCCCGGGTCGAAGTCCATCACCAACCGCGCCCTGGTGCTCTCCGCGCTGGCGGACGGCCCGAGCGTGATCGACGGTGCGCTGCGCAGCAGGGACACCGACCTCATGGCGGACGCCCTGCGTGCGATGGGCACATCGGTCACCGTCGACGGCGACACCTTCACCGTCGTGCCCGGTGACCTGCACGGCGCCGAGCTCGCGTGTGGCCTGGCCGGCACCGTCCTGCGGTTCCTGCCCCCAGTCGCCGCCCTGGCCGAGGGCGAGGTCATCTTCACCGCCGACGAGGCCGCGCAGAAGCGGCCGATGGGTGCCACGCTGGATTCCCTCGACGCGCTGGGGGCGCAGGTCACCCGCTCCGGCGACGCCGGACGCCCCCTCCCCTTCCGGGTGACCGGTACGGGGGGCCTGCGCGGTGGTGAGGTCCACATCGACGCCTCCGCGTCGTCCCAGTTCGTCTCCGGGCTGCTGCTCGCCGGGTCGCGGTTCGATGAGGGGGTCACCGTGGTGCACACCGGGACCGCGATCCCGAGCCTGCCGCACGTGGAGATGTCGGTGGAGATGCTGCGTGCCGCCGGCGTCCGCGTCGACGCCGAGTTCAACCGGTGGACGGTGCACCCCGGTACGGTCAAGGGGCATCACTGGGCGGTCGAGCCGGACCTGTCGAACGCGACCCCGTTCCTCGCCGCCGCCGCGGTGACCGGCGGGACCGTCCGGGTGCCCGACTGGCCGGTGACGACGTCCCAGCCCGGTGACCAGTTCCGGGTGATCCTGCAGGACATGGGGGTCGACGTGGAGTACCACACCCACAGTGGCGTCCTCGAGGTCCGCGGCACCGCCGGGCAACCGCTGCGCGGCATCAGCTGGGACCTGCACGACATCGGCGAACTCACCCCCACCGTCGCCGCCCTGTGCGCCCTCGCCGAGGGTCGCAGCCACCTCTACGGTGTCGCCCACCTGCGCGGGCACGAGACCGACCGCCTCGCCGCGCTGCAACGGGAACTCACCGCACTGGGGTGTGGGGTGACGCAGACGGAGGACGGCCTGATCATCGACCCACAGCCGTTGCACGGGGGTGTCTGGCACACGTACGCCGACCACCGTATGGCCACCGCCGGTGCCGTCCTCGGCCTGGTCACCCCGGACGTCCTGGTCGAGGACATCGCCACGACGTCGAAGACCCTGCCGGACTTCGACCGTCGCTGGTCCCAGATGGTCGAGGACTGAGCACACCGATGGCACGTTCCAGCGGCAGGCGGCACTACGACGAGTCCGACATCCGGGTCCGTCCCGGCAAGGGCACCCGACCACGGACCAAGGACCGCCCGGACCACAAGGAAGCCTTGACGGGCATGGTCGTCACCAGGGACCGGGGACGGTGGGGTGTCGTCATCGACGACTCCGCTCCCGACGCCCCTCCCGCGATCTGCATGCGGGCCCGCGAGTTGGGCCGCACACCGGTCGTCGTCGGTGACCGGGTCGCCGTCGTCGGCGACATCTCAGGGCTAGACGGCACCCTGGCACGCATCGTCCGGCTGGAGGACCGGTCCACCGTACTGCGGCGTACCGCCGACGACACCGACCCCTATGAACGTATCGTCGTCGCCAACGCGGACCAGCTGCTCATCGTCACCGCCGTGGCCGACCCGCCTCCCCGGTCAGGGTTCGTCGAGCGCGCACTCATCGCCGCCTTCGTCGGCGGTCTGCGTCCGGTGCTGTGCCTGACCAAGTCGGACCTGGCTGACCCGACCGCCTTCGCCGCGGAGTTCGAGGCGCTCGACGTCGAGGTGATCTTCGGCGGCGTGGACGATCCGCTCACCCCGGTGACCGACGTCGTCGACGGTCACCTCACCGCGCTGATCGGTCACTCCGGTGTCGGGAAGTCCACCCTGGTCAACAGACTCGTGCCCGGCGCGGGCCGGGAGACCGGGGTGGTGTCGGGTGTCGGCAAGGGGCGTCACACCTCGACCCAGTCGGTGGCGCTGCGACTGCCGGGGGACGCCGACGCCGGCTGGATCGTGGACACCCCGGGCATCCGCAGCTTCGGCCTGGCGCACGTCGACCCCGACACGGTGATCGGTGTCTTCGAGGATCTGGGGAGCGTCATCGAGGACTGTCCCCGGGGCTGCACCCACGCCGGCCCCCCTGCCGACCCCGAGTGTGCACTCGACACCCTGACCGGGGCGAGTGCCCGCCGCGTGACCGCGGTGCGCACCCTCCTGGCGGCACTGCGCAGCAACAACGAGTGGGAGATGTAGCCGACGTCGGTGCGGTCATGACCGGTCCTCGGCGGACCGCGTCCAGCAACGGAACGAATACCAGTCTATTTATATTAATTCAAAGTTGTGAAGGTTAAAAAATGGCGGTACGGTGACGTCATGCGCACAGAACCGACGACACCGTGGCCCGAGCAGGTGAGACAGCTGGGCCTCCGCGCGACCCCCGGCAGGGTCGCGTCCCTGCAGTACCTGCACGACCATCCGCACAGTACGGCGGCACAGGTCCACGCCGGTATCGCCGCGGAGCTTCCCACGGTCTCCATGCAGTCCGTCCACAACGTCGTCAACGATCTGAGCGCGCGCGGCCTTCTTCGCCGCATCGACCTCCCGGGATCCGGCGCCGCCCGCTTCGAGACCAACAGGGAGGACAACCACCACCACATACAGTGCGTGGTGTGTGGCCGACTCGAGGACGTCGAATGCGTCGTCGGACACGCACCCTGCCTGACCCCGGCCGACGGGCACGGCATGCACACCGTCCTGTCCGCCGAGGTCATGTTCCGCGCTGTCTGCCAGGACTGTGCGGCTGACACCCCTGCAGCGAACCCAGATTCCCCGATCCACACTCAGGAGAAGAACGATGACTGACCCCATGTCCGGCTGCCCCGTCGCCCACGGAGGCACCACCCCGCAAGGCGGCCACGCACCCCAGGAAGCCCAGGCCGAGCGCAACGAGGCCCAAGGCTCACGCCTCCCTCTCCCGACCGAGGGCAGCGCCAATCAGCGCTGGTGGCCGAAGCGCCTGAACGTCCGCCTGCTGGCACACAACCCCCAGGAGATCCGGCCCACCGCCGCCGGCTTCGACTACGCTGCGGCGTTCAACGAGCTTGACCTCCCCCAGGTCAAGAAGGACATCGAGGACGTCCTCACCACCTCACAGTCCTGGTGGCCGGCAGACTTCGGGCACTACGGTCCCCTCATCATCCGGATGGCCTGGCACTCCGCGGGCACCTACCGCTCGCACGACGGCCGCGGTGGCGGCGGCGCAGGCC
Source organism: Corynebacterium sp. USCH3 (assembly GCF_037619475.1). NCBI lineage: Bacteria > Bacillati > Actinomycetota > Actinomycetes > Mycobacteriales > Corynebacteriaceae > Corynebacterium > Corynebacterium sp. USCH3. Next base: position 354,513 of record NZ_JAQPZT010000003.1, on the reverse strand, counting down.
AGCAGCGCTTCGCACCCTTGAACAGCTGGCCGGACAACGTCGGCCTCGACAAGGCGCGACGGGTCCTCTGGCCGGTGAAGAAGAAGTACGGTCAGAACCTCTCCTGGGGCGACCTGATGATCCTCGCCGGCAACGTCGCCCTGGAGTCCATGGGCTTCGAGACCTTCGGCTACAGCGGTGGCCGTGAGGACGTCTGGGAGCCGGAGGACGTCTACTGGGGTTCTGAGACCGACTGGCTCGGCACCGACGCACGGTACAGCGGGACCAACGACACCTCCCGTGACCTGCAGAAGCCCTTCGGCGCCACGACCATGGGCCTGATCTACGTCAACCCGGAGGGCCCGGAGGGCAACCCCGACCCGGCCGCCGCGGCCCACGACATCCGTGAGACCTTCGGGCGCATGGGGATGGACGACGAGGAGACCGTCGCCCTCATCGCCGGTGGCCACACCTTCGGCAAGACCCACGGCGCGGCACCGGACAACGAGGACAACGTCGGAGCCGACCCCGAGGAGGCTCCGCTGGAGCGGCAGGGACTCGGCTGGAAGAACAACCACGGCACCGGCAAGGGAGACGACCAGATCACGTCCGGTCTCGAGGTCACCTGGACCTACCACCCGACCCGGTGGGACAACGAGTTCTTCCACATCCTCTTCGCCTACGAGTGGGAGCTCACCAAGGGAGAGGGCGGGCACTTCCACTGGCGCCCGACCGACGGAGGCGGCGAGGACATGGTCCCGATGGCTCACTCCTCGGGACGTCGTGAGCCGCGCATGCTGACCACCGACATCTCACTGCGTGTCGACCCCGCCTACGAGAAGATCTCGCGTCGTTTCAAGGACGACCAGAACGCCCTCAACGACGCCTTCGCCCGCGCCTGGTTCAAGCTGACCCACCGCGACATGGGGCCGAAGTCCCGCTACCTCGGCCCGGAGGTCCCCTCCGAGGACCTCATCTGGCAGGACCCCCTGCCCGAGGCCGAGGGGGAGACCGTCACCGCCGCGGACGTCGACGCCCTCAAGAAGTCCGTCCTGGACTCCGGGCTCAGCGTCTCCCAGCTGGTGAAGACCACCTGGGCGGCGGCGTCCACCTACCGGGGCACCGACTTCCGCGGTGGCGTCAACGGCGCCCGGATCCGACTCGAACCGCAGCGCAGCTGGGAAGCCAACGAGCCCGCCCAGCTCGCCGAGGTGCTCACCGCCCTCGAGTCCATCCGCAGCGACTTCAACGAGAACAACGCCCCCCGGCACCTGTCTCTCTCCGACCTGATCGTCCTGGCCGGCAATGCCGCGGTCGAGAAGGCCGCCGCCGACGCCGGTACCGCCGCCTCAGTGCCCTTCACCCCGGGCCGCGTCGACGCCACGCAGGAGCAGACCGACGTGGAGAACTTCGGGTACCTCGAGCCGCAGGCCGACGGGTTCCGCAACTACCAGAGCGCCGACCTGTCCGTGCCCGCCGAGCACCTGCTCATCGACAAGGCCGACCTGCTGGGACTGACCTCACCCCAGATGACGGTACTGGTCGGCGGGCTGCGTGCCCTCGGCGCCACCTACGGCGGATCCGAGCACGGTGTGCTCACCGAGCGCCCCGGTGTGCTGACCACCGACTTCTTCGTCAACCTGCTGGAGCTCGGCAACGACTGGGTCGCCACTGACGCGGACGCCACCGTCTTCCGCTGCACCGACGCGGAGACCGGGGAGCAGAAGTGGACGGGCACCCGGGCCGACCTCGTCTTCGCCTCGAACTCCGAGCTGCGCGCCCAGGCCGAGGTCTACGCCAGCGACGACGCGGAAGAGAAGTTCATCGCCGACTTCATCGCCGCCTGGACGAAGGTCACCGAGGCGGACCGCTTCGACCTGCACCGCTGACCCACGGGGACACCTCAGGCCCGCCCCCGCCGGTGGTTCCGGCGGGGGCGGGCCTGTTCCCTACAGCAGGTCGACGAGCACCCCGAGTTCGCGGGAGTCGTACCAGCTCATCAAATTGTCCTCGCAGTCGCCGAGGGTGATCTCGGCGTCGTCGTCGCCGAGATCGGCGGCGTCGACCGCCTCGATCGCCGCCGCGGTCGCCGGCTCGTTGCCTTCGTCGTCCACGTGGATCGCCGCCAGATCCTCGGCCGTGACGACCGGCGGGGCCAGCCGTACGACGGACTCGCCCTTCTCCGGCTCCGGGGTGACGGCACTGTCCTCCACGTCGACGGACACGACGACACGACGGTGCGGGAACCGTTCCTCGTCCCCGACGCCCAGCAGGCGCAGCGACGCCCGGGCAGCCTCCAGGAAGGCCGCGTAGGACATCTCCTCGTCGTCCCCGGCCGTGTAATACTCCCGCAGCGCGGGTGTCAGGGCGAAACCGATCCCGGAACGCACCGGCATCTGCCCGTCCCTCGCGAGGGTGCCGAGCATGTCGAAGGTCGCGGGCACGAAGACACGCATCCTAGTACGTCCCTTCCAGCCCGAGCAGCCCCGAGATCTCCACGATCGCGCGGTCGAACTGCTGGTAGTACACACCGATCAGACCGGACTCGACAGCGCCCTTGACGTTGAGGATCGAGTCATCCACCAGGATGCAGTCGCTGACGTCGACCTCGAGCCGGTCAGCGGTGATCATGAAGATCTCCGGGTCCGGCTTGTCCACCCCGACCTCACCGGACAGCACCACCGTGTCGACGTACCCGGCCTCCTGCCAGGTGCGGATCGGGTCCGCGCCGGGGCCGCCCGGGTCATTGGAGAGGATCGCCGTTCCATAGCCCGCGTCCTTCGCCGCGGTGAGGACCTTGCGCCAACGGCGACGGTCCTCCTCCGCTCCGTCGAGGACGCCACAGTAGTCCACAATCAATGCTCGCATACCCCACATTGTGCCACGCTGGGCACTATCATCGTCGAGCATGGGGGCTGTACCGGGGAACACCGACGACAAGACAAACGCCGCACCTGCGCGGACGCGCTACCACGCCGTGCCGGGACTGGTCTATCTCCGCCGTCCGGGGCCGGTGGAGAGACCGGTCAGGTCGGGTACCGGCGCGCCGGCGACGGCGTCACCAGCCGAACCGGGGCATACGCCCGACGGTGTGCCCGACGCGGCGGCCGTCCGCTCCCGGGTCGCCATGCTCGTCGGCGTCTGGCTGGAGGTCCTCGACGGTCGACGACCGGTGTCCGTCCTACGCAAAGGACCGTTCTCACCCCGGGTGTCGGAGGACCTTCGCGGCAGGCTCCGTGACACCCGTCCCCTCCCCGGTACCCCGTCGACGCGCACGGTGTCACGTGTGTTGAGCGTCCACCTGCCGCCCACCCACCCGGAGCGGCTCACCTTCACCGCCAGTGTCGCGCACGGCACCAGGGTCCGTGCCGTGGCCGGTCACCTCTCCCGCTACGACGGACGTTGGCGGGTGGAGACCATGAACCTGATCTGACCTAGCCGCCGATGATGGTCTTCGGCACCGACTTCTGCTGCTCCTGCTCCTGCGAGGTGCGGGTGTCCGCCGGGTCGTCCACGGTCAACGGGCCCTCCGCCTGCTCCGGCTCCTTCGCCTTGAGCTGCTTGCGCACGAGGAAGAGCTGACGGATCGTCTCCTCCTTGATGCCGTCGTTCATCCGGCCGAACATGTCGCCGCCCTCACGCTGGTACTCGACCAGCGGATCGCGCTGCGCCATCGCACGCAGGCCGATGCCTTCCTTGAGGTAGTCCATCTCGTAGAGGTGCTCGCGCCACTTCTGGTCGACGACGTTGAGCACCACGCCGCGTTCCATGCCGCGCATCTGCTCCTCACCACCGACGGAGGTGACGGACTCCTCCAGCTCGTCGTAGAGCCTGTGGGCGTCCTCCTGCAGTGCCCGCAGCAGCTGCGAGGCGGTCAGCTCCCCGGCGGAACCGTAGTCGGTGCCGTCGATCAGCTCGGTGGAGGTCACCGACGGCCCGTAGAGCGCGTCCAGTGCGGACCACAGCTCGCCGAGGTCCCAGTCCTCCACGTAGCCCTCGGCGGTCGCCCCGTCGACGTAGGCGGCGATGGTGTCGTCCATCATGGTGCGCACGTTGGCGGCGATGTCCTCGCCCTCGAGGATCTGACGGCGTTCGCGGTAGATGACCTTGCGCTGCTCGTTGAGGACCTCGTCGTACTTCAGGACGTTCTTGCGCATCTCGAAGTTGGAGTTCTCCACCTGGGACTGCGCACCCTTGATGGCGTTGGTGACCATCTTCGAGTCGATGGGCATGTCGTCCGGCACGTTGAGCCGGGTCATGAGGTTCTCCATCGTCTGTCCGACGAACCGGGTCATCAGGTCGTCCCTCATCGACAGGTAGAACCGCGTCTCGCCCGGGTCACCCTGACGGGCGGAACGGCCGCGCAACTGGTTGTCGATACGACGGGACTCGTGACGCTCGGTGGCCAGGACGTAGAGCCCGCCGACCTCGCAGACCTTCTCCGCCTCCTGCTTCGACTTCTCACGGGCCTTGACGATCTCCTCGTCCCAGGCCTCCTGGTACGCCTCCGGGTCCTCGACCGGGTCGAGGCCACGTTCACGCAGCGTGAGGTCACAGATGATGTCCGGGTTGCCACCGAGCACGATGTCGGTACCGCGACCCGCCATGTTCGTCGCCACGGTGACGGCCTTGAGCCGGCCCGCCTGGGCGACGAACTCGGCCTCCTTCTCGTGCTGCTTGGCGTTGAGGACGTTGTGCCGGATGTGACGGGCCTGCAGCAGCTTCGACAGGTACTCGGAACGCTCCACCGAGGTGGTGCCCACCAGCACGGGCTGGCCCTTCTCCACCCGCTCGGCGATGTCGTCGGCGACGGCCTCGAACTTCGCCTCCTGGGTCTTGTACACCAGGTCGATGTTGTCGTGGCGTTGGTTGGGCTTGTTTGTGGGGATCGCTGCGACGTCGAGCTTGTAGATCGACTTCAGCTCCGCGGCCTCCGTCTCGGCCGTACCGGTCATACCGGCGAGCTTGTCGTACAGGCGGAAGTAGTTCTGCAGTGTCACCGTGGCGAGGGTCTGGTTCTCGTTCTTGATCTCCACACCCTCCTTCGCCTCGATGGCCTGGTGCATGCCCTCGTTGTACCGGCGTCCGTCGAGGATGCGGCCGGTGAACTCGTCGACGATGACGACCTCGCCCTTACGGACGATGTAGTCCTTGTCCTTGGTGAACAGCTCCTTGGCCTTGATGGCGTTGTTCAGGTAGCTGACCAGCTGGGAATGCTCCGGGGAGTAGAGGTTGTCGATGCCGAGCTGATCCTCGACGAACTCGACGCCCTCCTCCTTGACCCCCACGGTCTTCTTCTTGGGGTCGACCTCGTAGTGGATGTCCAGGGTCATCTTCGGCACGATGCGTGCGAAGGCCGTGAACCACTGGGACGACCCGGACACCGGACCGGAGATGATCAGCGGGGTCCGGGCCTCGTCGATGAGGATCGAGTCGACCTCGTCGACGATGGCGTAGTTGTGGCTGGTGTCCCGACGCTGTACGAGGTCGTCGAGGGAATGCGCCATGTTGTCGCGCAGGTAGTCGAAACCGAACTCGTTGTTCGTGCCGTAGGTGACGTCGGCGGCGTAGGCCTTGCGGCGCTCCGCCGGGCGCTTGCCGGCCAAGATCACGTCGGTCTCCAGCCCGAGGAAGCGGTGGACACGACCCATCCACTCCGAGTCACGACGCGCGAGGTAGTCGTTGACCGTGACGACGTGCACGCCCTTGCCGGAGAGTCCGTTGAGGTAGGCGGGGAGCACACAGGTCAGGGTCTTGCCCTCACCGGTCTTCATCTCGGCGACGTACCCCCAGTGCAGAGCCGCCCCGCCCATGATCTGCACCTTGTAGTGCTTCTGTCCCAGGACACGCCACGACGCCTCGCGAGCGGTGGCGAAGGCGTCGAGGAGGATGTCGTCGAGTTCGTCGCCCTTCTCCAGCCTCGCCCGGAATTCAGCGGTCTTGCCCTGCAGTTCCTCGTCCGAGAGGGCGGCGTACTCGTCCTCCTTGGCGATGACCTGGTCGGCCACCGCGGACAGTCGCTTGACGGCGCGGCCTTCGCCGAGTCGGAGAATCTTCGAAAGTCCTAGCACGTGCTGCTCGTCCCTTACCTTGTGTTGCACCTGTGGGGTTCTTGCTGACGTTCTTGCTCACGCTCTCACCGGCTGCGACGGCAACCGAACGAGATCAGTCATTCAGTCTACCTCCGCCACGGTGGCTTGCACAGCAGCAGAATCCCACGGTACCTGTGACCACCCCGGCACAGCCGACGCCCCGGGGACGCGAGGTCCCCGGGGCGTCGGTCGGTTCAGGTGACGGCCCGCCTACTCCGCCTCACCGGTGAGGGCGATCAGACCGTAGTCGTAGGCACGACGGCGGTACACCACCGACGGCCGCCCGGTCGCCTCGTTGACGAAGAGGTAGAAGTCATGCCCCACCAGCTCCATTTCACTCAGCGCGTCATCCACACTGATCGGGGTGGCCGGGTGCTCCTTTTCACGGACGACCCGACCGGGCTGGAACTGCTCGGCGTAGGGGTCCACATCGAACGGACCGGGTTCCGACGCCGCCTGTTCCTCCGCCTCCTGGACCAGATCGGCCGTGGCCTCGCCCACGGAGACCGGCGCACGGTGGCCCGAGCGGGAGATCTTACGGCGTGCCTTGACCTTGCGCAGGGACCGTTCCATCTTGGCGATGGCCGCCTCCAGGGCCGCGTAGAAGGAGTCCTCCTTCGCTTCGGCCCGGGCGATGTGGCCCTTGCCGGTGGCGGTGATCTGGATGCGGTCGGACTCGTCCGCACGACGCGGGTTGCGCTCGTGCTGGAGTTCCACGTGGAAGTAGGTGAGCGTCGGATCGAGCCGTTCGACCTTGGCGAGTTTCGCGTTCACCCGCTCGGCGAAATGCTCGGGAATCTCCACGTTACGGCCGGTGATCTCCACCTGTGCCTCCGGAGCAGCACCCTCTGCCGTGATGTCCTGCTGGTTCTGGACGGTCATACTCATCCTCCCGGTCTCCGCGCCGCCTGTCACCGGTGAACGGGATTGTCCACCGACTACCTACTGGCGACATCTTCCCTCCCGATAGTACCGACGTTGCCCCGGCACGGGGCGGGGCCACCGGCGCCTGCCCCTGCCACCTACCCCCAACCGACGCGGCCTCACCGTCCGAGCTGGTCAGAGTGGCACAGACAGGTTCGCACGTGATCAGGCCCGCGCAATCACCACCCCGGCACGGACCGCCACCCCGCGAGCCGCCAGGGCCGCCGCGAACCCGTTCAGCGTCGCCCCCGTGGTGCTGACATCGTCGACGATGCAGGCGGTCGCTCCCGGTGTCCGCAGGATCCGGACGGCGGTCCGCAGTTCCGCGGCATCGACACGCAGGTTCGCGGCGATGTTGGACGCCCGTTCCCTCCGTCCCAGCCCGACCGAGTCACGGGTCCCCGGTGCCAACGTCGCCGCCGCCACCACGTGAGCCCCTGCCCCGAGCTGCCGTCCGGCGACACCGGCGGTACGGCGCACGATGCACCCACCCCGGTTCTTCGCCGCCCGCCCGGTCGTCGGCGCAGGCAGCAGGACCAGCGGCGCCAACCTCGGGTCGGTCAACAGACCAACGCCCACCAGATGACGCACCGTCCCCGCCACCACAGCGCCGGCGACCCTGACGGCATCGGGACGCCGCTGGTCCTTCGCCGCCAGGACGACCCCGCGGTGGGCACCCCCGTACGCCCCCGCCGCGAACACCGGCGGAGCCGCCGTGCCCGCCACCCGGGACGGCACCTGCCGCAGGTCCCGGGCGCACTGCCGGCACAACGCGAGCCCGTCGACGGCCCGGGCCACCTCGACCCGCGCGCACGCCACACAGTCGTCACGCCACACCAGCCCCGCGAGCTCCCCCACCTGTACACCGCCCACGCTCCTGTCCCCTCCCCCTCGTCCGCCCCGTCCGCCCCGTCCGCCGGTCCAGTCACTTCGACAGGATCGGCACGGCCCGGGCCCCCTGCAGCGCCGGGACTTCACGCCAGAACCGCGCCTCGGTGTCCTCCTCGTCCAGCTGCAGCATCGCCCTCGAATCCAGGATGTACTGCAGCGATCCGGACGAGCCGACCGCCACGACCGGCGCGGTGATATTGCGGCTGGACAACTGCGTCGCCTCCGAACCGTCGACGGTCACGGCCCATACCGGGGCATCGTTGGCCCTCGTGCCCACCAGCAGTGTGCCGTCCTCGCGCCAGTCGACGGACAGGGCGGTGTCACCGACGCGCTGGCCGACCTCCATGGGTGTGCCGAGCGTCATGGCGCCTGAAGCGTCGCCGCCGCGCTGCAGCACGCTGACGAACAGTCGGCCGTTGATCAGCATCGCCGCCCGCGCACCGTCCCTCGACACGGTGAACACACTGATCCTGGGGTCGTTGATGTCGAGGCTGTCCAACGCGGAGGCGTCCACGGTCGACTCGTCCATCTGGATCCCCGCCCCCGTGGGCCGCAGACGGTGGATCCGACGACCGTCCGCGACAACGTACAGGTTCTGCGCGTCGCCGCTCCACGAGGGCCGGGACAGCGACCGCGCACTGAGCACGGTCGCGGGGTCGCCCCCGATGTCGCCGACGAGCAACGACCGTTCCCCGTCCCCACGTCCGGAAACCGCGGCGACCCTCCCCTCTTCCGCCCCGGAGTCGCCGGCCGACGCCGCGGACTCGAGCTGTCCGGACGCCGTCCACCCCGGCAACGTCACGCCGGAGTCACCGTCGACCTCGACCAGGGCGCCGTCACGCAGGGCCCGCAGCGGCGCCGACGACGTCTGCTGCGGGTCGAAGTCCGAGACGTCCGCCAACGTCCAGTCCTCCCGCCCGTCGTCGGTGACCGAGGTACCGTCGGCCAGGATCCGGTACGGGCCCCGGACGTCGGACGCCGCGAGTGTCCACACGAGCTGCGCCGCCAGCACCTCACGGTCGTCGACCGGAAGATCGGCGATGCCGGTGACGTCCACGGTGAACGTCCCGTCCTCCTCCACGGCGGCCTGAATACCGTTACCGGACGGGAACTCGGTGTCCACGGCGTCCCGGAGCTGGTTGCGCGGCCCACCGGCCAGCAGCGACACCAGGGAGAAACCGATGTTGTCCTGGCGGTTGTAGATCCACCGGCGGTCCGGCACGAGGAAGCGCTTCGTCGGGTCGAGGAAATACAGGTCGTGCGCCTGGTAGGCGCCCACGAAGTCGCTGCGGTCCAGGATCACCCCGTCAGGCAGGTCGGTGATCCTCCAGCCGTTCTCTCCCCTCTCGAGGGTGACCTCCTCCTCGTAGGGGCTGCTCTCCGGCTGGTAGACGCCGCCGGTACCGAGCCGTCCGACGACGGTGCCACGAACGACGTAGGTCACCTCGTCGCCGGAGGCGCCCCCGGTGGCGTTCAGGTCGAGGCGGTCGAGAATCAACGTCGACACACTGTCCTGCCACTCGTCGGCCGCCGTGGCCGTGAGAAACTCCTTGGCGGCCTGACGGTTGTTCGCCTGGTGCGTCGACGCCAGGTAGAAGTCGCGGAGGAGCAGATCCGGCGGCTGACCTTCCGAAGGGGTCGGCAGATTACCGGCGTCCGGCGCCGAAACATAGGACGAGACCGCCTCGGGGGTCGACTCCCCCGGCAACGTGGTGCAGGCGGCCAACCCACCGACCATCACCGCCGCCGTGAACAGGGCCGCGACCTGCCGCACTCCGTCAACTCCTGGCATCGTCACCCTCCTCGCCGTCGGTACCGTCGGCGTCTTCCATGTCACCGGCTGAATCCATGTCCTCCGCCTCCTGCAGTGCGGTCCGCAGTTCCTCCTCAGTCAACCCCTCGAAGGCGCTGAGGTCGACCCCGAACGACCCCACCGACCCCGCCGACACATCGACGGAGTCGAAACGGTCGACAACGCTGTCGGCGGAATCCCCGGCCTCGCCGCCGTCGACGCTCTCCGAGCCGTAGACGGTGTCGGCGGCTGCCGTCGCCGATGAACCGGCGACCGACAACCCGTCCGACTCCGACGCGCTGTCTGGCACACTGTCCGGCGCGCTGTCCGGGATCTCGTCCGTCGCCCCGTCAGCCGCTCCGTCCCGGGCAGGTCCGGGGGCGAGCTCCGCAACGGATTCCGCCGGCGCCCGGTCCACCTCGAGTGGCAGCGGCGACGTCCGGACCTCCTGACCGGGCTTCCTCGGCAAGGTGAGCCGGAAGCATGCCCCGTACCCTGGCTCACCGGTCGCCTCCAGACGCCCGCCGTGCAGCTGCGCGTCCTCCTTCGCGATCGCCAGGCCGAGACCGGTACCGCCGGTCCTGCGCTCACGCGAGGGGTCCGACCGCCAGAACCGGTTGAACACCAGGTCGGCCTCCCCCGGTTTCAGGCCCATGCCGTGATCCACCACAGTGACCGCCAGCGACTCCGCACCACGTCGCATGGTGACCCGCACCGGTCGGCTCTCACTGTGGTCGATGGCGTTGGCCAGCAGGTTCCGCAGGATGCGCTCCACCCGTCGCGAGTCGACCTCCTCCATCACCGGCTCATCCGGCAGATCCAGCTGGATCTCGCAGCCGACCTCCTCGGCCAGCGCCCGCAGCTGTCCCATCGTCGACTTCACGACGCCACGCACGTCGATCAGCTCACGGGACAGGTTTGCCACACCGGCGTCGTGCCGGGAGATCTCGAGGAGATCTCCCAGCAGCATCTCGAACCGGTCGAGTTCGGCGTTCATCAGTTCCGAGGCGCGACGGGTGACCGGGTCAAGGTCCTCGGAATGGGCGTGGATGAGGTCCGCCGCCATACGCACCGTCGTCAGCGGGGTCCGCAGCTCATGGGAGACGTCGGAGGTGAACTGCTGCTGCAGTGACCCGAACTCCTCCAGCTGCCGGATCTGGTAGGAGAGGTTCTCCGCCATCTCGTTGAAGCTGATCGCCAGACGTGCGACCTCGTCCTGCCCGTCCACCGCCATACGCTCCCGCATGTGCCCCGCGGCGAAACGCTCGGCGATGCGCGAGGCGGTACGCACCGGCACCGTCAGCTGCTGGGAGAACACCCAGGCGATGACGACGAGCAGCACCATCAGCACCACGGCGCCGGCCAGCAGCAGACCACGCATGAGGGCCATGGTGGACTCCTCGTTGTCCAGCGGCATGACCAGGTAGAGCTCAAGTCCCTGGATGTCTGATTCCACCGGCGACCCGATGATCAACGCCTTGTAGGCGCCACCGGGGGAATCAACGGTGGTGTACTGCACCGACACCTGTCCCTGCCGCACGAAGTCACGCAACGAGTCCGGGACGGGTTGGTTCCCGGGACTCGAGATGTCGCCGCCGGTGAGGTCGGAGGCGATGATCACCGGCTCGTACACCGTTCCCGTCGACCCCTGTTCGGATTCGGCGGTCCGGTCACTCAACGCCGCACGGGCGTTGTTGATCCGCATCTGCGGCGAGGTCGCGGAATCGGTGTTGCGGATCTGCTCCTCGACGATGCCGCGGGCACGGTCGATCTCGTCGGTGGCGGCGTTGTACTTGGCGTCGAGCAGCTGCTGGCCGACGAAGCTGGTCAGCACGAAACCCAACGCCATGATCACCAGCAGTGACGACGCGAAGACACTGCCGATCACCCGGAGCTGGATCGAGGTCCGCCACCGCTGGGCGAGCTTCTCGGAGAACTTCCGCACGAACCGCACGGGCCGACGCAGGAAGATCTTCAGGGCGTCGAGGAAACCCAGGTCCCCGAGGTCCCCGCGCGGTGCCCGGCGGGGGTCGGTACGCGCCCCCTCGTCCGGGGACGCCTCCGGCCCCTGGGCCGGTGCCACCTCCGCCGTACTCCGCCCGTCGGTCGGGCGACTGCCACGGTTGCGCCCCCGTCGGCCGTCACCGTCCCTGCCGTCCCTGCCGTCACGGAAGTCCCTGACCACCGGCAGCACCGGTCGACCGAGACGACCGGCGTGGCGCTTGCCGGTGCCGGAGCCCGACTCGCCGCGAAGGTCGTCGTGGTGTTCCTCCCCTGACGTCGATGCCATGGGTCGCTTTCCCGTCCTACTCCCCGGTCTTGTAACCGACCCCGCGGACGGTCTGGATGATCGTGGGGTTGTCCGGGTCCTTCTCGACCTTCGAACGCAGCCGCTGGATGTGCACGTTGACCAGACGGGTGTCGCCGGACTTGCGGTAGCCCCACACCCGCTCGAGCAGTTCCTCGCGGGAGAACACCTGACGGGGGCGGGAGGCGAGGGTGGTCAACAGCTCGAATTCGATGGGGGTCAGAGAAATCGGCGTGCCCTTACGGGTGACCTGGTGTCCACCGAAGTCGATGGTGAGGTCGGCGACCGTCACCGAGTCCGGAACGTCCTCCGGCGTCCGGCGCAGCCGGGCGCGCACCCGGGCCACCAGTTCCTTGGGCTTGAACGGCTTGGGGACGTAGTCGTCCGCCCCGGTCTCCAGGCCCAGCACGACGTCCACCGTGTCGGTCTTCGCGGTGAGCATCACGATCGGGACGGTGGAGAACTCCCGTACCGCCCGGCACACGTCGATACCGCTCATCCCCGGGAGCATGAGGTCCAGCAGGATCAGGTCGGGGTGCTCGCGCTCGGCGGCCTCCACGGCCTGCGGCCCGTCCCCCACGACGACCGTGTCGAAACCTTCGCCCTGCAGGACGATGGTCAGCATCTCCGAGATTGCGGGGTCGTCGTCGACGACGAGAACTTTCTCTGCCATGCAGATCAGTCTGTCACAAACCATTCCGGCACGTGGTGAGGCCACCCCGGGAAGGGCGGCTAACCGTGGTTCTCCGTGATCACCGCGTCCACCAGATCACTGACCGCGTCCTGCAGCCCGGTCGGGTCCCCGGAGTTGTCCAGGGTCCACCAGGGCGACCGCCACTGTGCCGACGCCAGTGAGCGGTAGGCCTCCAGCGTCCGGGCCTGCAGCCCGCCGTCACGCTCGTAGGCGTCGGCGGTGCGGGAGACGTCCTGCCCCGCCCGGTCCGCGACCCGCCCGGAGGCGACGTCGTCCGGGACGTCGACGAGGATCTGGATGTCGGGGACCGGGACCCCCAGTTCCGTGAACTCGAGGTCATCCACCCACCGGACGACGTCACTGGCGGGGACCTCGTCGCCCGGCACACCGAGCCGGGCGGCCGAGTACGCCGCATTGGACGCCACGTAGCGGTCCAGCAGCACGACGTACCCGTCGGCGTCGAAATCCGCGAGGTCGGCGGCGACCTCGGCACGGTCCAGGGCGAACAACGTCGCCATGCCGTGCACGGAGTCCACCAGGTCGCCCATCTCCCCGTGCAGGGCCGCAGACGCCAGCTGGGCGTGCACGGACTGCTCGTAGCGGGGGAACGCCAGCCTGGCGACCGGGATCTCCCGGGACACCAGTTCCGCCTCCAGGGCGGTCACGCAGGTGTTCTTGCCTGCACCGTCGATTCCCTCGAACGCGATGATCATCTGCGGTACCTGTCGCTCAGTACCGGTAGTGCTCGGGCTTGAACGGGCCTTCGACATCGACACCGATGTACTCGGCCTGCTCCTTGGTGAGCGTGGTCAGCTCGCCGCCGAGGGCCTCCACGTGGATGCGCGCCACCTTCTCGTCGAGGATCTTCGGGAGGCGGTAGACCTGGTTGTCGTACTGGTCGCCGTTGGTGTAGAGCTCGATCTGGGCGATCGTCTGGTCGGCGAAGGAGTTCGACATCACGAAACTGGGGTGGCCGGTGGCGTTGCCCAGGTTGAGCAGGCGCCCCTCGGAGAGCACGACGATGCTCACGACGTCGCTGCCCTCGGCATCGGTGCGCGGGAAGGTGAACTCGTCGACCTGCGGCTTGATGGTGGTGCGGGAGACGTCCCCGCGGTGCAGCAGGGCCGCCATGTCGATCTCGTTGTCGAAGTGACCGATGTTGCCGAGCAGGGCGTGGTTCTTCATCATGCGCATCTGGTCGAAGGTGATGATGCCCAGGTTGCCCGTGGAGGTGATGACGATGTCCGCGTCACCGATGGCGTTGTCGACGGTGACCACCGGGTACCCGTCCATCAGCGCCTGCAGCGCGTTGATCGGGTCCGCCTCGGTGACCTTCACCCGCGCGCCCTGGCCCTTGAACGCCTCGGCGACGCCCTTGCCCACGTCACCGTAGCCGCAGACCAGCACCGACTTGCCGCCGACGAGCATGTCGGTGGCCCGGTTGATGCCGTCCAGCAGGCTGTGCCGGGTGCCGTAGCGGTTGTCGAACTTCGACTTGGTGACGGCGTCGTTGACGTTCATCGCCGGGAACGGCAGGGTGCCCTGCTCGGCGAAGTGGTAGAGCCGGTGCACGCCGGTGGTGGTCTCCTCGGTGACGCCCTTGACCGACGCCGCCGCCTCCGTCCACCGGGTGCCGTCCTCGCTGAAGACACGCCCCAGCATCCCCAGGAAGGCCTGGTACTCGTCGGAGTCCTCGGCGGAGGGCTCCGGGACGATGCCGTTACCCTCGAACTCGCTGCCGGTGATGACGGCCATGGTGGCGTCCCCGCCGTCGTCGAGGATCATGTTGGGGCGCACGTCGCCCCAGGCGAAGATCTGCTCCAGGCACCACCAGTACTCGTCGAGCGTCTCGCCCTTCCAGGCGAACACCGGCACACCCTGCGGGGCGTCCGGGGTGCCCTGACCGACGACGACCGCGGCCGCGGCCTCGTCCTGGGTGGAGAAGATGTTGCAGGACGCCCAGCGGACCTCGGCGCCCAGCGCGGTGAGTGTCTCGATGAGCACGGCGGTCTGCACGGTCATGTGGATCGACCCGGCGATCCGCGCACCGGCCAGCGGCTGTTCCTCGGTGTACTCACGGCGCAGCTCCATCAGGCCGGGCATCTCGTACTCGGCGAGGCGGATCTGGTGGCGTCCCGCTTCCGCGAGCGACAGGTCCCGGACCTTGTACTGCAGGGGGGTGCCGTTGGCACCGGCACCGTCGTGGGTGTCGACGGACGGTGCGACGAAATCTGCCATGGGGTGATGCTCCTCAAGCTTCGGGGGACGGTGATGACCGTGATGACGATGTGTCAACCCTATCCCCCGACCGTGCGGCGGCGCTCACGGAGGGGTGGGCGCGCACCCGGGAACAGGTCAGCTCAACGCTTCCACGGCGGTCTCCAGGCCGTCCGGTGCCTCGTCCCCGGCGGCCTCGAGTTCGCCGTCCAGCAGTTCCAGCGCCGCCTCCTGCAGGGCGTCGGGGCACTGGCCTATCCCCTCCCGGATGAACGGGTGCTCGTCGGCGACGGCGGCGGAGGTGAACGGTGCCCCCGACCAGATGGCGGCGACCGTCGCCGCGCACAGGCCGTTGATGTAGTCAGGGTCCACCGTCGTCCCCGCCGTCCCCGCCGTCCCTGCGCCGCCCTGTCCGCGGGCGCCGGAGTCCAGTGCGAGCGTGCAGGCGTCCTGCAGCGCGCTGGCCAGCGCGTCGCCCTCCAGATCGTCGCAGTCGGCCAGGAAGTCGGTGTTGGTGTCGTCCGCGAAAACGGTTTCGTCCCAGGTGCTCATGTCATTACCCTCTCGACCCTCTCGTGCGGTGTGTCCTATCCCTGAGAATAGCGGGAGCACCCGTACCCCGTCGGTGCGTCCTCGGCACAGGCCGGTCGCCGTGCCCGGCACGGGCGTGGTGCCGACGTGGAAGATCACGGTTTGGTTTCAATTCCGCCTGCCCGGCCACCGGGACACTCGACGGCACCGATGCACCACGTCGGTCGGGGAACTACATGACGTGTCCACCAAAACCGCACGGCAACGGCCCGTTCACATAAATTCCAGTAACGTCCGGGTCTTCCGCTCCGTTGATAACGGATGATAGGGTTGCGCCTGATCGTGATCTAACCGTGACATTCACATGGTCGACAACCTCGGACGAAAGGAGGGACACCGTGGACTACGAACTGGAACCCGAACAGCCGACGGACAACTCCCCGGCTGCCGACGAGCGCTCCACCGAACACCACGAGTCACTGCTCCGCGCCGAGGCTGCACGGGCGTCGAGAGCGAACCGCCTGCTCGGGTCACTCGTGGTCGCCGGGCTCGCCGCGGCAACCGTTGTCGGCGTCGTCACCTGGCAGAACGCGAGTCCCGGACACGACGACGGCCCGGTCCCCGTCGAGGAGGCCGCCGCCGACGGTTCCCTGTCCCCGGACGGGAGCTCCACCACTGCCGGGGAGGACCGTCACTCGTCCGCCCGCACGACCCCGGGCACCGACGACGACGGTCGCGACACCGGTGATGACGGCACAGGCCGGTCGTCCATCCTGCGGAACGACCGTGCCACCCCGCTGACCGCCGACCAGTACGCCCCGCCGAATGCGTGGAGCGGCGACCAGTTCGTCACACCCGGCCAGTACCCGCAGGATGAGGGGGACGACACCCCGCAGGCCCCGGCAACGGACAACGGGGCCGACGCCGACGAACCTGGAGACACGCGGAGCACGACCGCCCCGGAGGACGCCACCGACGGCAACGGCAGCTCGGCGGACCGGCCGGCGATCACCGACCTCATCCCGTCGATCCCCGGCTTCCCCTCGATCCCCGGACAGGGTGGAACGACAGAGAGCCCGGACGGTACAGACGGTACGGAGGAGACCGAATCCCCCGAATCCCCCGAATCCCCCGAATCCACAGAGCCCGCAGAACCGGCAGAACCTTCCGGGTCCGGTGAGACCTCCCCGCCCCCGCGCCCCTCGGAGGAGGCCGGAGAACGCGGTGACACCCCGGACACCAGTTCCCGCGGAGACGGTGACTCGTCGGGTCAGACGGTCACCGACACCACCGGCCCCACCCCCTGAGCGGGTCGGTCAGCCGACCGTCGCGACGAAGTAGTGCCCCGCCCCGGTGGCGGTGACCTCCGTCGCTGACGCCGGCACCCACGCCGCCTGCCCCGGAGTGAGGGTCAAC
Organism: Corynebacterium sp. USCH3; assembly: GCF_037619475.1. NCBI lineage: Bacteria > Bacillati > Actinomycetota > Actinomycetes > Mycobacteriales > Corynebacteriaceae > Corynebacterium > Corynebacterium sp. USCH3. Next base: position 337,669 of record NZ_JAQPZT010000003.1, on the reverse strand, counting down.
GGTGCCGCATCGCACCAGGCGACCTCGACATTCCCGTACACGGCGAGGACGATCGCCGGACCGTGGACAGCCACGGCGTCTCCGGCCCTGTCGGAACCATCGGAGCGATCGGCCCCGTGTCCGCCCACCGACCGGAGTTCGAACTCCGGCACGGGCGTGGCGAAGACGCCGTCCTCGCCGGGCAGCTGGACCGGATCCGCCACCGGCGTGAAATCGACGACCTTCATCAACTCGGGCACATCGACGTGCTTGGTCGTCAGGCCCCCACGCAGCACATTGTCCGAGTTCGCCATGATCTCCACACCGGTACCACGCAGGTAGGCGTGAAGGTTTCCGGCAGAGAGGAACAGCGCCTCACCCGGTGACAGGACGACATGGTTGAGCAGCAGCGACACCAGGATTCCCGCATCCCCGGGATGCTGCTCCGACAGTTCCAGCGCGGCGCGGGCCGATCCGGTCATCCACGGGGCGACGTCGGAGCGCGCCGCCAGTGCCCGACAGGCGTCGAGCACGACCTCAATCAGCTCCAGTCGGCGGTGCACCGGCAGGGAGATCCACGTCGTCACCACCGCGCGCAGCCCTTCGGCATCGCCGACGGTGCCGCTGAGCAGATCGGTATAGCGCTCCAGCTCCGCCACGCCCAGGGCCTCCAGCAGCGCCCGGGTACGCTCCACGGGCCGGAACCCGGCCAGTGCCTCGAACCGGGTCAGGGCGACGAGCAGCTCAGGTTTGTGGTTGTCGTCCTTGTAGTTACGGTTCGGCGACCCTGTCGGAATCCCCTCCGCGTTCTCCCGGGCGAAACCCTCGACCGCCTGCTCCCTGGTGGGGTGCGCCTGCAGACTCAGGGACTGGTCCGCGGCGAGCAGCTTCAACAGGAACGGGAGCCGCCCGTCCGGAGCCGTCTCGCCCAGCTGACCGGCAGGATCCAGGGAAATACGTGTCAGCAGGTCGGCGCACTCGGTACCGTCGGTTCCACCGGCCCCACTGTCAGCCAGGATGCTCGGCGCCTCCGGATGGGCACCGAACCAGAGTTCCGCCTCCGGGCGGGGGCTCGGAGACGGTCGCCCGGTCAGTTCCGCCAGCGCCGTCCGCGACCCCCAGGGGTAGGGACGCAGCCGACCCTCCAGAAGAGCGACGTCCGACTGCGCGGGCCGGGATGCCCCGGAACCGGCCGATCGTGTGTCGTTCGATGCCGCGGCCTCAGGCACGGATCACCGCCAGTGCCTTGTCCAGGATCTCCCCGACCCGGGCGTCGGTCGCCGCCTCCACGTTCAGGCGGAGCAGCGGTTCGGTGTTCGACGCACGGACGTTGAACCAGGAGCCGTCGGTCAGCTCCACCGTCACCCCGTCGAGTTCGTCGGTCCCCGAGGTCTCCCCGGCGAAGGCCTCGACCACCGCAGCGGTCCGTCCCTCCTGGTCCTCGACCTCGGAGTTGACCTCGCCGGAGGCCTGGTACCGGCCGTACGCCTGCTTGAGTTCGGAGAGGGGACGGTCCTGCCCGCCGAGGGTGGCGAGCACGTGCAGGGCCGCGAGCATGCCGGAGTCGGCGTTGAAGAAGTCGGAGAAGTAGTAGTGGGCGGAGTGCTCCCCGCCGAAGATGGCGTTCTCCTCGGCCATCTGCGCCTTGATGAACGAGTGCCCCACGCGGGTCCGCACCGGTGTTCCACCGTGTTCGCGCACGATCTCGGGCACGGCCTTGGAGGTGATCAGGTTGTGGATGACCGTGGCGCCGGGATGCTGGTCCAGGTAGCGTTCGGCGATGATGCCGCAGATCGCCGACGGGGACACCGGCTCGCCGAGCTCGTCGACGATGAAGCAGCGGTCGGCGTCGCCGTCGAAGGCGATGCCGAGGTCCGCACCCTGCTCGACCGTGTACTTCTGCAGGTCGACGAGGTTCTCGGGCGCCAACGGGTTGGCCTCGTGGTTCGGGAAGGTCCCGTCGAGCTCGAAGTACAGGTCCCGGATGGTCAGCGGAAGACCGGAGCCCTCCCCCAGGACGGCGGGGACGGTGAGCCCGCCCATGCCGTTGCCGGCGTCGACGGCGACCGTCAGCGGGCGGATGTCCAGGGGCACGAGGTCGTGGAGGAAAGTGGCGTAGTCGGCGAGCACGTCGCGGGTGGTCCCCGTGCCCGGCGTGCCGTCGTAGGACGGCACACCCTCGACGAGCATGCCCGAGATGTCCCCGAGTCCCGTCTGCTGTCCGACGGGGCGGGCGCCTGCGCGGCACAGTTTGATGCCGTTGTAGCGGGCCGGATTGTGGGACGCGGTGAACATCGCACCCGGGCAGTCCATCGTTCCCGAGGCGAAGTACAGTTCGTCGGTCGAGGTGAGGCCGAGGGCGACGGTGTCGAGGCCCTGGCTGCGCACTCCCTCGGCGAAGGCCTCGGACAGCCCCGGCGAGCTGTCACGCATGTCGTGGCCGACGACGACCCTGGTCGCCCCTTCGCCTCTCATGAGCAGGCCGAAGGCCGCTCCGGTGTCGCGCACGAGGTCGGCGTCGATGCCGTCCCCCACGACGCCGCGGACGTCGTATGCCTTGATGACGGAGGCGATGGCCTCCGGGTCACGCTGTGTCATGTCAACTCTCCTGGTGTTCTTCGTGGATCATTCGCCGTCGTAGCGCACTGCGCGCAGATGGCGCTGTGGGGCTCGTCCCGGCAGATTCCGCCGTGAGGGGTGGTGACCGGACGGTTGCGGTATGTCGGTGCGTCGGACGACCCGGGACACCGGCCGGTGCTGCGCCGCACCGGTCCGACCGAGTCCGCCGTCGGTCAGGTATCTGCTGTCGGCACCGTCCTCGAGTGCCGCGGCGAGGGCCTGCATCTCCTCGTCGGTGAAGTCCTCGTCCGCGACGTCGGGAAAATCAGGGTCAGCGAACGCGGCCACCGGGACAGCAACCTCCGGAGACGGATCCTCCGTGCGCTGCAGCCCCCATCCTTCGGGGACCGTCAGCCTGGAGAGGTGACGGTCGCACAGATCCCAGCTGTGCGGATCGTCCCCGGGCTCCAGGGGGTTGACGGTGGCCGTGCGAGCGGCATAGTTGTATCGCAGGGTGGCGATCGCACGGTTGCCGCAGCCGGGCCTGGAACACTGTCGGTAGTCAGTCACGGCCACCATCCTAGTCCGCGCGGCCGCCGGAGCGCCGGACGACTCGGTCTCCGCCTGTCGGATACGGGCCCGCCCCACGCACCGGTCTAGGATCGGTGTCATGACGCGCCCCACCTCACCGTCGTCCCCGTCGCCGCGACCGCCCCGTCGCGGGGCGGCGGACCCCGCCACGTCCGGGCGTCCGGCCACCCCCGGGGACTCCGCCAGGTCGTTGGACAGGGACACCCGCGGACGCGGCCTCCGGGGCGTGCTGATGCCCAGGTTGCCCCGGTACGCCACCCGCGCCGAACTCTTCGACTCGGCGGTCCTGGACGCCTACGCACCGGTACTCGACCGTTTCGGCGACCGGTTGGACGGGCTGGACGTGGCGATCGACCTGGTCCCCCGTATGAGGTTGGACTCCACCTCGGCACGGTGGTCGGATGAGGTGGCCGCCGACGGACCCGTCCCCCTCGGCCGTCTCGTGCCCGCCGGCGTGGACGAGACCGGGGCACCGACCCGTCCCCGGTTGATCATCTTCCGCCGGCCGGTCGAACAGCGCGCGACCGACCGGCTGGAGACGGAGGAATGGCTGAGGTTCGTCATCGCACGCCTCGTCGCCACCTACCTCAATGTTGCTCCGGAGGTCATCGACCCCGGGTTCCACTGGGACTGAGGGGCGACCTCAGCCGAGGCGCTTCTTGAGCCGTCGGCGCTCGCGCTCGGAGAGCCCACCCCAGATACCGAAGCGTTCGTCGTGCTCGAGGGCGTACTCGAGGCATTCGTCGCGCACGCCGCAGGCACGGCAGATGCGCTTGGCCTCGCGGGTGGAGCCACCCTTCTCGGGGAAGAAGGCCTCCGGATCGGTCTGGGCGCAGAGTGCCTGCTCCTGCCAGTCCTGTTCGACGGCGTCGAAGAGGAGGTCGAAATCCTCCGTCAGGTCCGAGAACCCCCCGGGGGAGACATTGTCGATGCCGCCCCGCAGAAGGTCAGGCAGCTCCCCGGACGCACCGGTGCCGCCCACGTGGCCGGAACGGGCGTCGTCACCGTCCACGGCTGCGGACCCCTCCGAGAAGGGACCACGAAAGGCGTCCGCCGGGTTGTCCACCGTTGTCTCCTCACTGAAATCCGCCGTACCGGTCGTCCCACCGGCCTCTACCTACACGGAAGATTACACACGGGTAATTCCATAGCGTCAACCTTTCGGCCAGCGAGACGAACCCCATACGTCACACCAGTCACACCAGTTACGGATTGCGCACCCGACGACGCATTCACAGCATCCTGACAGCCACGACATGAGCCGGAACGACGCAGTCGAAACACTACATATAGACATCAGGGGCCGGAAACCGGCCCCTGAGGCACAAGATATCGAAATATTTTCTTCCGGACCGGTCCTGCCCCGTACGGGGGTCAGACGTCGCTGGTGAAGCGCAGCCCGCCGTCGGGCAACGTGACACCGGGCCAGACCCGGGCCCCGCCCTGCAGTTCGCACCGCGCACCCACCACGGCCCCCTCGCCCACCACGGCATCCCGCAGATGGGCCCGTGCCCCGATCCGGGCCCCCGCGGCGATCACGCACCGCTCCACGGTCGCGCCCGCCTCGATCTCCACGCCGTCGAACACGACCGAGGTGTCCACCCGGGCCCCCGCACCGATCTCGGTGCCACGACCGATCACCGTGCCGCCGAGCAGCAACGCACCACCGGCGACGGCGGCGGACTCGTCGACCAGTGCCTCCCCGTGGCGTCCCGCCAGCAGCGGTGACGGGGCGATCCCCCGCACCAGGTCGGAGGAGCCCCGGACGAAGTCGTCCGGTGTCCCCAGATCGCGCCAGTAGGCCTGGTCCACGTGCCCGTAGAGGCGACGTCCCTTCTCCAGCAGGTCGGGGAACACGTCACGCTCCACCGACACGACCCGGTTCTCCGGGATCGACTCGATGATGTCGCGCTGGAAGACGTAGCAGCCGGCGTTGATCTGGTCGGTGGGCGGATCCTCCGCCTTCTCCAGGAACGCCTCCACCCGACCGTCGTCCGCCGTCGGCACGCAACCGAACGCACGCGGGTCCGCCACCCGGAGCAGGTGCAGGCTCACGTCCGCGGCGTTGTCGACGTGGGTGCGCAACACGGCGTTGAGGTCCGTGCCACCGAGGATGTCACCGTTGAAGATCATCGCCCGGTCGTGCCGCAGATGCGGCAGCACGTTGCGGATGCCGCCGCCCGTGCCGAGGGGAGAGTCCTCGACGACGTACTCGATCTCCAGGCCGAGCTCGGAACCGTCCCCGAAGTGCTCCTCGAAGACCTCCGCCTTGAAGGAGGTCCCGAGCACGACGTGGGTCATGCCGGCGTCCCGGATCCGGCCCAGCAGGTGCTGGAGGAAGGGATAGCCCGCCACCGGCAGCATGGGCTTGGGGATGGAGTTGGTCAGGGGCCGCAGGCGCGTGCCCTTGCCACCGACGAGAATGACGGCGTCCGTCCCGGCGGCCAGATCTGTCGTGTCAGGGGTCGAGGGTGAGGGGTTGTCTCGTTCGTCACTGTTCACCCTTGGGAGGTTATCGGACGGAACGCAGTTCCACCGTCAACGGCGCGCCCTCTTCGCCAGGGCGACGGCGACCCTCCCCCTGAGCGACAACCCCACCCGCAACGCCAGACGCACCGGTGCCTGCCACCACGCCGACAGGCGGTCGGCCTGGAAGCGGTAGGCGCTGTCGTGATGTGCCGGCAGGGTGATCTCGGGGTGCCTGCCTGCGGAGTGGCCCTTGGCGTGGGTGATCTCCGCCGTCGGGGTGAAGACGTTCTCCCAGCCGGCCCGCGCCAGCCGGTCCCCCAGGTCGACGTCCTCCATGTACATGAAGTAGCGCTCGTCGAAGCCGCCGACGGCGTCGAAGGCCTCCCACCGCAGCAGCTGGCAGGAACCGGACAGCCACCCGGACGTCCTCTCTTCATCCATCACCGCGTCCGCGAGATACCGGCGGGTGAACGGGTTGTTCCTCCACACCGGCGCCAGCAGAGCGTGGCCGATCCCCGCCCCCAACGTGGGGACCGACCGCGCCGAGGGGTACACGCTCCCGTCCACCTCACGGATCAACGGACCGACGGCGCCGGCACGCGGGTGACGCCGCGCCGCCTCCACCATCCGGTCGATCGCCTCCTCGTCGAAGACGACGTCCGGGTTGGAGATCACCAGGAACTCCCCGTCGATCTCACCGGCCTCGCGACGTGCACGCAGCGCCTCGACCCCGGCGTTCATGCCGGCCCCGTACCCGATGTTCCCGCCAGTGCGGAGCAGTTCGACCCCGTCCCGCTCTGCGGCGGCCTCCGGCGCCCCGTCCGTCGACCCGTTGTCCGCCATCACCACGACGGCCCCCTGCCCGGTGGCCGCGGGGACGGAGTCCAGGAATCGGGTGAGGTACTCCCCCGGCGAGTAGGTCACGGTGATGACGGCGATCGGTTTCACGGGAGTTCACCCTAGCCGAAAAGCGTCCCCGAGTCCCCGTCGCAGACTGTCACGCCAGTCCGGCGGGGTACGCCCTGTCGCGGCGGACCACCGTTCCAGGTCCAGGACCGACCACGGCGGCCGGGCGGCCGGGGTCGGCCAGTCCCGGGTGGTGCAGGCGGTCACCCGGGCCGGGTCGTGCCCGGTGAACCGGAAGACCTCCCGGGCGAGTCCGCACCAGGAGACGGGGTCGCCGGAGTTGCTGAGGTGGAGGAGAGCCGGCCGCGCTGTGCCGGACGGGTCAGCCAGCCCCTCCGCCAGCGCCCACAGCTCACCCGCGAGGTCGGCGGCGTAGGTGGGCCGGCCTACCTGGTCGTCGACGACGCGGGGATCGACCCCGTTGTGCGCCAGCGTCGCCATCACCGAGACGAAGTCCCGTCCGGGTGCGTCAGGCCCCGACCACACCCACGACGTCCTCACGACGGTACCTCCGGCCGCCAGGACGGCCTGCTCACCCTCGGCCTTCGTCCGCCCGTACTCGTTGGCCGGGTGCACGGGATCGTCCGGACGCCATCCACGACCACCGTCCGGCGCACCGCCGGAGAACACGTAGTCCGTGGAGACGTGGATGAAGCGCGCCCCCGCCCGCCGTGCCGCACGGGCGAGCTCCCCGGGGGCGGTCGTGTTCACGGCCTCGACCGTGCGACGGTTCGTCACGTCCTCGGCGCCGTCGACGTCCGTCCACGCCGCCGTGTTGATCATCACGTCCGGCGCATTCCCGTGGGCGAACACCTCGTCCGCCGCCCGACGGAAGCCCGCGGTCCCCGCGGCCGACAGGTCCAGGTCGCCGCGCCCGAGCCCGTCGCCGCCCAGCGCCACCAGACACCGCCCGACCTGCCCCTGCGCACCCGTCACCACTACCGTCACGACCCGTGAACCTCCTGCCTGCCGGGGGCGGACACCCGTGTGTCAGCGAATGACCCCGGCCCTGCGGTCCGCACCGACTGTACGCCGCCGCCCACGTCCGCCGGACCCGCACAGCTCGGCGGAATCACGGTAACCGCCCGGACAACTAGTAGAGTCCCCTCTTGTCCCCGTGCATACCCGAACACCGCCGAAAGGTCTGGAATGAGCGACTCTGACAGGTCTCCGCGCAACGGACGTGGAGAATCGTCTGGTCGCGGTGGGCGCCACCACCGCCGTGACGAGCTGACCCCGCGTCCCGAGCGGCAACGGCAGTCCCCGCAGCGCGCCCGCCACAGCCGCCCGGCGGGCGGCGCGGCCGGTGCCGGCGCCGGACGCCGGACCGGCGCAGCCGACGGGCAACGCCGCTCACCGGAGCGCACGTCACGCACCGTCCACGGTGCGTCCGGCGCCCCCGGCACCCCGTCGTCGGGCGCACGAACCTCCCGTTCCTCCCGCGCGTCCGCGCCCGGACACCGGCAGATCGGTTCCACACCGGTCAAGGTCGTCCTCGCCCTGTTGTCGACCATCATGCTCGCCGGCGGTGCCTACGGGTACACGACCTTCGGCAACCTCGGCTCCGACATCAGCCAGGCCGGCGGACTGAACCTCGGCAGCCAGTCCGACGGCGCCACCGACATCCTCCTGGTCGGCATCGACTCGCGCACCAACGCCCACGGCGAGGCACTGTCGCAGGAGGACATCGACATGCTGCGCGCCGGCGAGGAGGAGACGACCAGCACCGACACCATCATCCTCATCCGGATCCCCGACGACGGGTCCTCCGCCACGGCAGTGTCCCTCCCCCGCGACACCTACGTCGACGGCGGCTCCGACCTCGGCAACCAGAAGATCAACGCGATCTACGGGCAGACGAAGTTCTACAAGACAAAGGATCTTCAAGATGAGGCCGCAGCGTCAGGGAAAACACCGGACGAACGCAAGATCGAGAAGGAATCCTCACAGGCCGGACGGGAGGCACTCGTCAGCACCGTCGCCGACGTCACCGGCATCACCGTCGACCACTACGCCGAGGTCGGTCTGCTCGGCTTCGTCAAGCTCACCAACGCCGTCGGCGGCGTCGACGTCTGCCTGAACAACGCGGTCGACGAACCGCTGTCCGGGGCCAAGTTCCCCGCCGGCGAACAGACACTCAGCGGGCAGGACGCGCTGAGCTTCGTCCGCCAGCGCCACGAGCTGCCCCGCGGCGACCTGGACCGTATCACCCGCCAGCAGGTCTACATGGCCAGCCTCGCCAACAAGGTGCTCAGCACCTCCACCCTCACCAACCCCTCGTCGCTGAGCAAGCTGCGCAGCGCGATCGAGGACTCCGTGGTGCTCGACGAGGGATGGGACGTCATGGGCCTGGCGACACAGATGCAGAACCTCGCCGGAGGCAACGTCACCTTCCAGACCATCCCGGTCACCAGCATCGACGGGACCGGCGACTACGGCGAGTCCGTGGTGACCATCGACAAGAACCAGGTCCACGGCTTCTTCGACAACCTCCTCGGCGACGATGCGGAGGAGGACGGCTCCGATGACTCCGACTCCGACGGTGACGAGAAGTCCAGCGACATCGAGGACTACGATCCGGCCGAGTCCACGGTCTCGGTGTACAACGCCAGCCAGGTCGGAGGCCTCGCCTCACGCGTCGGCGACCTCATCTCCGGTGCCGGCTACGGCATGGGCGACGTCGGCAACGCGGCGGAGACCGGGATCTCGGAGAGCCAGGTCAACGTCGCCGACGAGAACGACCCGGCGGCACGCGGTCTGGCCGAGCAGCTCGGCGGGTTGAACGTGGTGGAGGACTCCAGCCTCGAGCCCGGGGAGATCCGGGTTACCCTGTCCGGCACCTACAACGGTCCCGGGACCTCCGAGTCCGGGGTCGACGAGCCGCTCCCGGCGGTCGGCGAATCCGGGTCGGGCGAGTCGGGTTCCTCGTCGGAGAACGTCGGCACCCCCGGCACGGACGCGACCGGCGGCGACGTCCTCGGCGAGAACGAGGACGCCGACGGCGGCAACGGTGGCGGCGGGGAATCCGTCGGTGCCGTCGGTACCCCGGAACGGTCCGGAAGCTCGTCGTCGACCAGCGACCGTGGCGCCATCGACGCCGGCGGCGACGGCCCGATGTGCATCAACTAGGAACGCCCCACCACCCGTGACGGCGGGGTGACCGGGCACCGGCCGCCCTGCACACCGTCAGTAGGTCCGCCGTGCGTACGGCCGGCCCGACGCCGCCCGTGCCCGCGGGATCGCCTCGGCGATCCGTGACGCCGAGGTCGGGGCCTCCCCCTCCGGAGTCCGGGCCGCAATCGACGCTGCGATGGCGTGGAGCGCGACCGCCTGGTTCGCGGGGAGGCGTGCCGCCCGCACCTGCCAGTCGAGGTCCCCGACACCTCCGACGACCCCCGCCGTGCTCTCCGCGAGCAGTGCGCCGATCATGCCGGAGAGGACGTCACCCGATCCGGGGGTCGCCGCCCAGGAGGTGCCCGCGTCGGTGCACTCCACCTCCTCCCCGTCCGTCACCACGGTGTGACGCCCCTTCAGCAGCACCACGCATCCCAGCGCCTGCGACAACGCCACCGCCGCGCCGATCCGGTCGTCGTCCGGGTCCGGGACACCACCGACGGCGTCCGCCAGGCGCCGGAACTCCCCGGCGTGCGGGGTCAGCACCGTCGGGGCAGGACTTTCCCCCTCGACGCCCCGGGCCAGCAGCAGTCGGCGCAGGTCCTCCCGTCCGGCGACCAGAGTGAGGGCGTCGGCGTCGACCACCAGGGGTTCGGGACGTCCCAGCAGCGTCGCCAGTTCCTCCGCCGCCTCGTCGCCGGTCCCCCGCCCGGGCCCCACCACCCAGGCCTGCACCCGACCTGACCCGGCGACGTCCGGTGCCCACACGACCTCGGGGCAGGCCCGGACCACGTCCCCGGACGCTCCTCCGACGTAACGCACCATCGCGCCGGTGGTACGCACCGCCGCCGTCGTCGTCAGAACCGCCGCGCCCGGGTAGGTCCCGGACCCCGCGCAGACCCCCACAACTCCCCCGGAGTACTTGTCGTCGTAGGGGCCGGGTGCCCTCATATCCCCGGCATGGGACCGTGGCACGGGCGTCAGACCGGTCGCGGTGAAGTCGAACTCCCCTGCCGGGTCGACGGCCCCCTGCGTCCCGTCCGGCAGGGTGCGCGGGTCCCGCGGAGGCACGACGGCCCGCCCGGCGCGGACGTCGAGCGATCCCCCGCCCCGCCGGGTTCCCGCCCACTCCTGCTCCAGCCGACCACCGATGGTCTGCGTGTGCCCGTCGCCCAGCCCCGGGTTCGCGAGCATCACCTGCCCGCAGTAGGCGTTGACCGCGTGCGCGCGACGCAGTCCGCCGAAGGTGACCGTCACATCCGCGATGACGTGGGCCGGCACACGGTCGCGGTGCAGCACGGTCAGACCCGGAAGGTTCTTCTCCTCCGCGGCAGGATCTACCGGGTCATCGACGCCGATCATCGGCGGGGTGCGGCCGGAGTCCGCCCCGATACCCGACGGCACGTCGACACTGAGGACCGGGACGAACCAGGCGGAGGCGTAGGCGAAGAGGACGGCGGCGTCCTCCCCCAGGCCGCCGTCACCACCCATGCCGAGCACGCCGTCGACGACGAGACGGTGCCGGGCGGGGGTCTGCCACACCTCGTCGATGTCGATGACCGCCCCACCGGCGTCCCGGAAGGCATCGAGCGCGCGGGCGTGGGCCCTCCCGCCACGTCCCAGCAGCACGGCCTCCACCGGCCACCCCTGCCCGGCGAGGGCGGCTCCTGCGTAGAGCGCGTCGCCCCCGTTGCCGCCCGCACCCACCGCCAGGAGGACCGTCGTCTGCACCGGTGTGGCCGGCGGGCGCTTCAGCATCACCTCCGCCGCCTCAACCACGCCTGCAGCGGCGGAGCGCATCAGCTGGTCGGTCTCCGTCTGCGCCTCCAGCAGCGGTTGTTCGGCCCGTCGGATCTGTTCGACGGTGAAGACCTGTGCACGGAGGTGGGCCGCGATCCCGCTGCCGGTGCTGCTATTCATACCCTCACGTTACGGACCGCTAGGGTGTGTTCGCATGGAGACTCCCGTCGTTGCCTCGCCCGCCCCTGTCGCACGCGCTGTGCGGACCCCGTGGCGGACCTGGGTCACCGCCACGCTCGTCGGTTACGCCGCAGTGGTGGTCGCGCTGACCACACTGAAGTCCTTCTACACCATCGGTCTGCTGTGGAAACCGGAGAACCAGCGGGTCCGGGAGCTGCGACTGATGCCCTTCGGCATCGTCGGCGATTCCTCGACGACCTTCGGCTGGGTGTTCGACATCCTCGGCAACGTCGCCTTCTTCGTCCCGTTGGGCATGCTGCTGATGATCCTGACCGGACGGTGGCGGTGGGCGGTGGGGGTGGCTGCCGTGTTCAGCCTCGGCATCGAGACCACGCAGTACATCTTCTCCCTGGGCCGCACCGACGTGACGGACCTGATCTGCAACACGGTCGGCGCCGCCGTGGGGGCCTGGATCGCATGCTGGTTCTCCCGCAACCCCACCTGGTCCAGGCGCTGGCAGACCGTGCTCACCACCGTGGTCGGGCTCGCGGTACTCGTCTTCGTGGTGCTGGTGATCCTGGGGCCGAGTCTCGGCGACCCGGACAAGGTCGTCGGCGGCTGACCCGGATAGTCTGGTCGCCATGGATCTCCTGTCCCCGTTCCTCGCCACCGACGCCGCCTCACCCCGCCTGACGACCTACACCGGTGCCGGGCGGATGGAGCTGTCCGCCGCGACACTGTCGAACTGGGCCGCGAAAGGTGGGAACCTGATGGTCAACCACCTCGGCCTCGGCCCCGGTGACACCGTCGCCCTCGACGCCCCGACCGACTGGATGCCCGCCGCCCTCGTGGTGGGCTGCTGGCGTGCGGGAGTGGCGGTGTGCTCCCCGTCCTCGCCGGCTGCGGCGTCGGCGGCGGCACTGATGACCACCGATCCGGACGCCCACCCGGACTGGGAGACCGAGATCCTCCAGCTCTCGACCGACCCGTTCGGACGCGGGGTCGCCGAGGCCGGTGGCGACGTGGAGTTCGGGGTCACGGACCTGTCACCCGAACTGCGGGTCCAGGGGGACCGCTACGCCGGGCCGGAGTCCGGTGAGGAGGCCGTGCTGCTGTACACCGTCGACGGTGAGCCGGTGACCGGTGCCGACCTGCGGCACCGGGCCGCAGAACAGTTCAGTTCCGGGACCCGGTCCGTGACCGGACCCTGGGCCGACACCGACGGACTGGTCACCGCACTCCTCCCCCTGTTCGCGGCGGGATCGGTGGTCGTCTCCACCGACGACGCCGCCGACCGGCTCGGGCACCTCGCCGACACCGAACACGGCACCGTGACCGTCACTCGGCGGTGATGATCCTGGTGACCAGGTCCCTGGCCTGGTCGAGCGCCTCCTCCTGCTCCCCGGTCAGGAAGCCCTGCACCATGTACGGTGCCATGTAGTCGCCGTTCTCCACGGCGAAGTGGAGGGTGAGGTTGAGCTGGTCGCCGTCACCGGCGCCCTCACCCTCCTCCGGTTCCGGCGTCCTCACGATCGTGTAGACGAGCAGGTCGCCGGACGGTGTCTCCCCCGCGTCGACGTCCACCAGTTTCGCCTGCGCCTCCTCCAGCGCAGGACGGATCCCCGTGATGACGTCGTCCCGGTCCACCGGCATCATCTGGCCGTCCAGCGGGGCGAGGGTGACGGCGGCGAAACTCCCCGCGGTGCGGTACCCGAAGGCCACGGTGCCCGGCGCGTCCTCCGGGACGGTGTCGAGTTCCTGCCAGTGGTCCGGCAGTGTCAGTGTGCGTCCGGAGTCCCCGATTGCGATGTCCATGGCCCACAGGCTACCGGCCTCCGGTCACTCCTCCAGCACCCGCACCGGGTCGACGAGTCCGTTGCTGAAGGCGAAGAGTACCGCGTGGACCCGGTCCCGTGACTCCGTCTTCGCCAGGATCCTGCCCACGTGCGTCTTCACGGTGGGCAGGGAGACGAACAGACGTCGTGCGATCTCCGGGTTGGAGTACCCCCGCGCCACGAGGACGAGGATCTCCAGTTCACGGGGGGTGAGTGGGTCCGGGAGGCCCAGTTCAGCAGCGGCGGTGGCGACGTCGGGGCCGGCGTCCTGCTCCGGCTCGGCCTGGCGCGGGGAAGCGGTACCCGCGCCCTGCTCCCTGACCCCCGCCTCGCCACCGACTCCTCCCCTGACCTGCCGCAGCAACCGGGCGGTGGCCTTCGGGGAGATCACCGCCTCAGCCTCGCCGACCGTCCGGACGGCGTCGATGAGTTCCTCGGGATCGGCGTCCTTCAGCAGGAAACCACTGGCACCGGCGGTGATCGACCCCATCACGTAGTCGTCGTTGTCGAAGGTCGTCAGAACCACCACACGGGTCGGTTCTCCTGACGGCCCGGTGATCCCGGCCTCGACGATCTTCCTGGTGGCGGCGATACCGTCGAGCTCCGGCATCTGGACATCCATGAGGATTATGTCGACCGGCTGCGAGCCGGCGAGGTTCACCGCCTCCGCGCCGTCGACGGCCTGCCAGACCACGGTGATGTCCGGTTGGGAATCCAGCACCATCCCGAAACCGGCGCGTACCAGCTGCTGATCGTCAGCCAGCCCGACCGTGATGGTCGATGTTGAGCCTGCGTCGTCCATGATCTCGCCGTTCTCCCTGTTCTCCCGTGTGCACCGGTGCATACCACCCTGTGCCGGCGTCCTGTCAGACGCCGAGCACGACATCGACGCACCAGCCACCGACGTACGTCTCCGACGCACCCCATTCTGCCGTGCCGCCGTGGATCCTGGCACGTTCACGGAGCCCCACCAGCCCCTGTCCGCGCCCGTCCGCCGAGTCGTCGGCGTCGATGAGGCCGTCACCGGGGGCGTTGTCCACCGTGATCCGCAACTTCCCCGGGACATTCCAGTCCAGGATGACCTGCGCACGGGTGGGCCCGGCATGCTTGAGGATGTTCGTCAGACACTCCTGCACCGTCCGGTACACCGTCAGCCCGGCGGCGACGTCCACCGGGCCGGCGACACCGAGCACCTCGTAGTCGACCGACACCCCGGACCGTCGGGCGTCCTCGACCAGCCCCGGTACACCGGACACACCGGGTGGTGCGCCGGTGTCCCGGGTCGCGTCGGACATGCCGCTGCCGTTGCGGTCGCTGCGCAGCACGCTGAGCAGCTGCCGCATCTGGGCGAGGGCGTCCCGGCCGGTCCTGCTGATGGTGTCGAGAGCCTCGATCGCCGTGTCCGGGTCCCGGCGCCCGGCGTAGCGGCCGCCGTCCGCCTGTGCGATGACCGCGGTGAGCGAATGCGCGACGATGTCGTGCATCTCCCGGGCGATACGGGTGCGCTCGGCCACGGCGGCGAGCTCCACCCGCGCTGCGAGGGACTCCATCCGCTCGTACTGGCGGCGGGTGGTCATCCCCAGCTGCCAGAACAGCCCGATCGAGATCAACGCCAGCAGGCTGAGGACCACCCCCATCATGATGAGTTGGGCGTCCGGTGGCGTGTAGGGTTCCCCGGCCGGGTCCACCGCCGTCGTCGAGGCACCCCACGCCCGCCCGGACCCCGACACGACGCTGACCAGCGCCACCGCGGCGACGGAACCGCCGGCGAGCGACGCCAGCCACATTCCCCGGCGGCGACGGACGAAGGCGGAGATGAACCACGCCTCGTAGCAGACCACGAGGTAGGCCAGGAGGTAGATGCCGGCGAGGCTTCCCGCCGCGGTGACCAGACCGACGGCGACGACGGTCAGACCGGTCTCCGCACGCCAGCGTTGGATCAGCAGACCCACGAACACCAGCGTGTACCCGGCGACAAGGACCCACGACGGGATGACCGGGCCGAAGGAGAAGGCGTTCCCCGCGTCCATGGCCCCGAAGAGGAAGAACACGGCCGACTGGATCACCAGTTGGAGCCAGAGCCCCCGGTCCCTCCAGAAGGGTCCCGGCTGGGCCTGCGGTGCGGTCACGGTATCCATCACAGCCACAGATCCTACGGCAGTCTCCACCTGTGACGGATCGACCTGCGGTATGATTCCCCACCATGGCAGACGTCGAATTCTCGCATGTGGACATCCGGTACCCGGGTGCGGACTCCCCCACCGTCCCGGATCTCAACCTCAGTATCGGCGACGGCGAGTTCCTCGTCCTGGTCGGACCGTCCGGCTGCGGCAAGTCGACGATCCTGCGCTCCCTGGCGGGCCTGGAGCCGACGAGCGCCGGGGCGATCACCATCGGCGGACGTGACGTCACCGGTGTCGAGCCCGGCGACCGGGACATCGCCATGGTGTTCCAGGACTACGCCCTCTACCCGCACATGTCGGTGCGGGAGAACATGGGCTTCGCGCTGACGATCGCCAAGCGCCCGAAGACCGAGATCACCGAGCGGGTGGAGCGTGCCGCCGACCTGCTCGACCTCGGCGACTACCTGGACCGAAAGCCCAAGGACCTGTCGGGCGGTCAGCGTCAGCGTGTGGCCATGGGCCGCGCGATCGTCCGTGAGCCCCAGGTCTTCCTCATGGACGAGCCGCTGTCCAACCTGGACGCGAAGCTACGGGTGCAGACCCGCGCCCAGATCGTGAAGCTGCAGCACGACCTCGGTGTCACCACGGTGTACGTCACCCACGACCAGGTCGAGGCGATGACGATGGGCGACCGCGTCGCCGTACTGAAGGACGGTCTCCTCCAGCAGGTCGACACGCCGCAGAAGCTCTACAACGAACCGGTGAACGCCTTCGTCGCCGGCTTCATCGGCTCGCCGGCGATGAACCTGCTCGACCTGCCCGCCGGGGTCGACGTCCTCGAGGGCCTGGGGGTGCGTCGTCCGGAGGCCGCCGGTGACGGCGCACTGCTGGTCGGGGTACGTCCCGAGCACCTCACGGTCGCCGAGACCGGGGAGCGGACGGCCGACGGCCTACACGGCCTGCACGGCACCGTCAGCCTGGTCGAGGAACTCGGCGCAGACTCCAACATCTACGCCGAGACCGCCGCGGGCCAGGTCACCGCGAAGTCCCAGGCGGTGGCGCAGGACCTCCCGTCGATCGGGGGCAGTGTGACCTTCACCCTCACCGACGCGGCCCGGGTGCATTTCTTTGACGCGGTGTCCGGACAGCGGGTGCACTGACACCCCCGATCTCCCCCGGATCAGGGACGCAGATACTACACTCAACCGAAGAACCCGCCGGGCCGCCTCATCCGCGTCCGTCACGGCGCGGTGACGTTTCATTCTCGAGTGTCAGTGTTCAGTGTCAATGTTCGGTTCCGGCGGCATCGTCCCTGCAGAACCGGACCTAGGTAGAAAGGTTCGGGCCATGGCCAACCTCTCAAAGAAGATTCTGGCCGGTGTCTCGGCCGTCGGGCTCAGTGCGGCACTGGTGTCGTGTTCCTCCGATGACGGAGGCGGCGACGACGGTGGCAACGGGGGCAGTGGCGGCTCCGACGGCCGTGGCCCCATCACGTTCGCGATGGGCAAGAACGACACCGACAAGCTCCGCCCGATCATCGACAGGTGGAACGAGGAGAACCCGGACGAGGAGGTGACGCTGCAGGAGCTCGCCGGCGAGGCGGACGCCCAGCGGGACACGCTCGTGCAGTCCCTCCAGGCCGGGTCCTCCGACATCGACGTCATGGCTCTCGACGTGGTCTGGACCGCACAGTTCGCCGCGCAGGGGTGGCTGGCACCGCTGCAGGACGATCTCGAGGTCAGCACGGACGGCCTGCTGGATGCCACGGTGGAGTCCGCGACCTACAACGACACCCTCTACGCCCTGCCGCAGAACACCAACGGCCAGCTGCTGTACCGCAACACCGACATGGTGCCGGAGGCCCCGGAGAACTGGCAGGACGTCATCGACTCCTGTGAGGAGGTCACCGCCGACGACAACAACTGCCTCATCACCCAGCTCAAGCAGTACGAGGGACTGACGGTCTCCACCGCAGGCTTCATGAACGGCTGGGGCGGCGGCATCCTCGACGACGAGGGCGAGGTCACGGTCACCTCGGACGAGTCCCGCGAAGGTCTCCAGGCCCTGGTCGACGCCTACGAGGACGGCACCATCTCCCGGTCCTCCACCGGTGCGTCCGAGGAAGAGACGAACCTGAGCTTCACCGAGGGTGAGAACGCCATGGCCATCAACTGGCCGTACATGTACGGGGAGGCGGAGGCCGAGGGTTCCGCCGTCGCCGGCAAGGTCGAGGTCCAGCCGCTCGTCGGCAAGGACGGTGTCGGTGTCTCCACCCTCGGCGGCTACAACAACGGCATCAACGTCAACTCGGAGAACAAGGCCACGGCCCTGGACTTCATGCAGTTCATCATCAGCGACGAGAACCAGCGGTCCTTCGCCGAGGAGTCCTTCCCGCCGGTGCTCGCCTCCATCTACGACGACGAGTCCCTCATCGAGGAGTTCCCGTACCTCCCGGCCCTGAAGGAGTCCCTGGAGAACGCGAAGCCGCGCCCGGTGTCCCCGTCCTACGACGCGCTGTCCAAGGCCGTCCAGGACAACGCCTACGCAGCCATCACCGGCGGCAAGAGCGTGGACGACGCCACCAGTGACATGGAGTCCGCGATCGCGAACGTGACCGGCTAAGACCGGCTCCACCTGCAGTCACGCCCGGCTGCCGTCCCCTGTCGACGGTATTCCGGGCGTCGTGCTTTACCGATAAGGTTCATCCTGTGACTTCCGCTCCCCCTCAGAAGAGACGTGATCTGCGAGCCCTGTGGTTCGTCGGCCCCAGCCTCGCGCTCCTCGCCGTCGTGATCGGCTACCCGATCCTGCGTGCGATCTACCTCTCCTTCCAGGCCGACCGGCACCTGGACCCGGACACCGGAATGTTCGTCGACGGCGGATTCGCCGGCCTCGACCACTACCTGTACTGGCTGACCCAACGGTGTCTGTCCCCGACCGGCGAGGCGACGACCTGTGCCCCGGGCAACCTGGCCACGGACTTCTGGCCCGCTCTGTGGGTCACCCTGTTCTTCGTGGTCGTCACCGTCGCACTGGAGACCGCGCTCGGTCTGTGGATGGCGATCACCATGTCGAAGACCTTCTGGGGCCGCAGCCTGCTACGCGCCGCCGTCCTGATTCCGTGGGCCATCCCCACGGCCGTGACCGCGAAGCTGTGGCAGTTCATCTTCGCCCCCAACGGCATCATCAACTCCCTGTTCGGCCTGGACGTCGCCTGGACGACCGACCCGTGGGCCGCCCGGTTCGCGGTGATCATCGCCGACGTGTGGAAGACCGCGCCGTTCATGGCACTGCTCATCCTCGCCGGGCTGCAGATGGTCCCCGGCGGGGTCTACGAGGCCGCCCGGGTGGACGGCGCGTCCCGCTGGCAGCAGTTCACCCGGATCACCCTGCCGTTGATCCGACCCGCCCTGATGGTGGCCGTGCTCTTCCGCACCCTTGACGCGTTGCGCATGTACGATCTGCCGGTCATCATGATCAGCGAGTCGACGAACTCGCCGACGGCGGTGATCAGCCAGCTGGTGATCACCGACACGAAGTCCGGCAACTTCAACTCCGCCTCGGCGGTGTCGACCCTGATCTTCCTGCTGATCTTCGGCGTCGCCTTCGTCATGGTGAAGTTCCTCGGTGCCGACGTGGCCGGAACCCAGAACATGCCTCGGTCGGCGCGGACCCGGAGGTTCCGGAGACGTCGGGCCCCTTCCGATCCCCCCGGCGTCGGCGCTGACCGGACCACAGCCCTGACCCCAGAAGAGACACCGGAGGGCACCCGATGATGAAGGTCATCCGCAACTACCTGCCCGTGATCATCATCCTGATCTGGGCGCTCGCCCCGTTCTACTGGATGGTGGTCACCGCGTTCCGCGACAAGGCGTACACCTTCTCCACAAATCCGGTACCCAGCCACCTCACCCTCGACAACTTCAAGGATGCACTCGCCACCGACGCCGGGAACAACTTCCTGCGCGCCATCGGCAACAGCCTGATCATCGGGGTCGCCACCACGGCCATCGCCCTGGTCGTCGGTGTCTTCACCGCCTACGCCCTGGCGCGTGTCGACTTCCGCGGCAAGGGGTTCGTCACCGGCATCATCCTCGCCGCGTCGATGTTCCCCGGGATCGCTCTGGTCACGCCACTGTTCCAGTTGTTCAGCAACATCGGCTGGATCGGCACCTACCAGGCACTGATCATCCCGAACATCTCCTTCGTCCTGCCGCTCACCGTCTACACGCTGACGTCCTTCTTCCGGGAGCTGCCCTGGAAACTGGAGGAGGCGGCCCGCGTGGACGGTGCGTCCCGCGGCCTGGCGTTCCGCAAGGTCATCCTGCCATTGGCGGCCCCCGCCCTGTTCACCACCGCGATCCTGGCGTTCATCGCCACGTGGAACGAGTTCATGCTCGCCAAGCAGCTCTCCACCACCTCCACCGAACCGGTGACCGTGGCCATCGCCCGGTTCACCGGTGCGAGTGCCTTCCAGTTCCCGTACGCGGCGACGATGGCCGCCGGTGCGCTGGTCACCGTCCCACTGGTGATCATGGTGCTGGTCTTCCAGCGTCGCATCGTCTCCGGGCTGACCGCCGGTGGCGTGAAGTGACCGGACAGACCCCGGACCTCTCCGAGTACCGTCGGCGGCGGACCGTCCTCGAGGCGGTCCTGGGGTTCCTGTCGTTCTTCACCGTCCTGGCTCTCGTCCAGGCGGTGTGGAACGTCCTGCAGGATGACCCGGCGGTGTGGCCCTCACTGCTGCTGGCAGGTCTCCTCCTCCCCACCTGGATGGTGTGGCGTCGGTGGCGCCGCTACGACTAGACGTCGGTGCCCCGGTAACGTGGAACCCACCATGACACCACTGCGCCGCACCGCCACCGTCCTGCTCGCCGGCCTCGGCACCGTCGTCCTCACCCCGGCCACCCCGGCTGCGCCGGACGTCCCGGACGCCGGCCCCACCGTGACCGTCACCGACCCCGACGGCGTCCTCTCCCCCTCCGGCGAAGACACCCTCACCACGGAGACACCCCGGATCGACCTTCCCGAACAGGTCCGGGACGTCACCTACATCGTTCTGGACTCCTCGGAGGACGGACTGGGCACCGACGAACAGTTCAACGACGGCATCCTCGACTGGGTCGGCGACCATGAGGAACGTCTCGTCCCCGACGGTACCGGGGAAGGTGCCACCTGGGCTCCGGGGAGCCTCATCGTCGCCGTCGGCGTCTCGTCACGGGGATACGGGGTGTACTGCGGTGACGATGTCTGCAGTGCCCTGGACCTCTTCGAGGGCAGCCACCTGGACCGGACGCTCGCCGACATGCGGCCCGCCCTGCAGCGCGGGAACTGGGCCGTCGCCATGCTGGACGGCGCCCGCACCGCCGCGGACCCGTCCCTCGTCGCCGAAGATTCCGGCCCCTCGCGGTCCCAGGTCCTCACCGGGGCCGGCGTGCTCGCCGTCGTCGGAGGCGGCGGGGCATGGTGGGCGGTCGCCGCCTACCGGAGGAAGAAGGCGGCCACCGCCCGCGGACAGTACACCGAGATCAGTGACCGGTACGCCGATGTCGCGCTCCGACTGGACCAGATCGACGTACGGGCGAACTCGCTGACCTCGCCCATCGCCGACGACGAACTGCGTCGACAGTGGCAGGAATGCCGCGACTCCTTCCTCGCCGTCGACACCGCGCTCTCCTCGACGGGCCTGTCGCAGGAGTCCGACGACAACGCCTTCCGCTCGCATGCCACAACCCTCGCCGACGCGCACCTGGCGATGACCAGGACGGTCCGGGCGGAGGACACCATCGACCGGATCTTCGCCATGGAACACGGTGACGCCGGTGTGCGTCGCAGAGAACTCACCGCACTGGCCGAGGACGCCACCTCCGCCCGCGCGGGCACGACGTCGACCGTCCTGCAGGAGATGCTGTCCGACATCGTCACGGAGATCGACGCACTGTCCGGTGACCTCGACGCCCGGGACTTCATGGACCGTTACGCCACCACCGTCCGCTCCTACGGGCACGTGCTGTCCCTGGTCCGGGAGCAGGAGATGAGCGAACTCTCCATGGACGCCGAGGAGCGTCACGCACCCCGGATCTACGACACCGGGTACCGGGTCGGGGCCGGGTACGGGAACTGGATCCCCTTCGCCCTCATCAGCTCCTGGCACTCCGCGGACGTCCAGGCAGCCCAGAGTTCCTCGTCCTCCGGAACGAACGTGTCCTTCAGCGGTGGTTTCGCCGGCGGCGGCGGGTCGGCGCGGTTCTGACGCCTCAGGCGCGCCCGAGCACCCGGTGGATCATCAGGGCCACGTACTCACGCAGGTACGCCGCAGGCAGGGACGGCTTCGGCGTCGGCGCCCCCAGCACCACCGCGTCGAAGGGCCGCCCGTCGGTGCCCCGCTCCTCCCGGAGCATCTCCACGATGCGTTCGGTGCGCATCACGTGGAAGTCCGAGGTGCACACCACCACGGTCGGGTCCTGCACCCCCTGCCCGGCGAGCAGGTCCAGGCTGAAATGCAGGTTCTCCGTGGTGTCGGTCGCCTCACGTTCCTCCAGGACCACCTCGCGGGGGAAGCCGCGTCCGGCGATGTAGCGGTGCATCGCCTCGGCCTCGGTGCAGGGCTCGTCGTCGCCGCACCCGCCGGAGACGATGAGCGGCGCACCGGTCGTCGGGTCGGCCTGCTCCAGGGTGCGCCAGGCGGCGGCACCGCGGTCACAACGGCAGGCGAGCAGGGCGCTGACCCGGTCCCCGGCCAGGCCCGCGCCCAGGACGACCACCGCGTCCGCCTCCGACGGTGCCCGGCGGTGCCGTCCACGGCGGACCTGCACCAGGAACTGCACCATCGACCCCACGGCCGCGAACCACAGGAGCACGCCCAGGGCACCGAGCACGGTGAGGACGATGAGAGCGTCGGTGACCCCCTCGCCCCCGACCCCTCCGCCACGCCACCCGTTCCAGGCGCACAGCGCGAGTACCGCGCTGCCCAGCCCCAGGGTCAGCATCATCGCCGCGGCGACGACGGTGCTCAGGTGGAACCAGCCCCGACCGTCGACGCCAGGTAAGGCGTCCCCCATCCACCGGGCGACGACCCAACCGACCCCGGCAACCACGAGCTGCGAGAACCCCCACGCCAGCCACACCGGAAGCGGGAACCCGCCCCCGTGCGCGGCGACGATGAGCCACGCCCACGACAACTCGGCGACCAGCAGCACCATCAGCCCGTTGCCACCCCACCGGGAACGCGACTTCACGCTCCACGCGGTGGCCCCGGCGATCAGCGCCACGAGAAGCGTGACGAGCAGAATCCCCGACATCCTCAGATTCCTCCCGGGCGCCCGCCCCCTACTCGCCCATCAGCTGCTGCTTGAGACGGTGGTCCTTCTCCAGGACCTCGTCACGCATCCGCTCCTGGTAGGCGACCATGCCCTCGAGCAGGCGCGGGTCCGCCACACCCAGCATCCGCACCGCCAGCAGCCCGGCGTTCTTCGCGCCGTCGATGGACACGGTCGCGGTGGGCACCCCGGCCGGCATCTGCACGATCGACAGCAGCGAATCGAGCCCGTCCAGGTTCTTCAGGGCACGCGGGACACCGATGACCGGCAACGGTGTCGCCGCGGCGACCATGCCCGGCAGGTGTGCGGCACCACCGGCGCAGGCGATGATCACCTTCACCCCGGTGGTGTGCGCGGCACGCGCATAGTCCAGCATGCGTTCCGGGGTCCGGTGCGCCGACACCACACCGATCTCCATCGGGACACCGAACTCCGCCAGGACCTGCGCGGCGGGTTCCACGGTCGGCCAGTCGGAGTCCGACCCCATCACGATGCCGACGAGGGGGGCCGGTCCGGTCATGTTCTCTGCGCTGCTCTCGGAAGTCACGCAGGCAACTCTACCCGGCCGTGACCACCTCCGGGGCGCTCAGGAGTCCGTCCAGTGTGCGGTCACGAGGAAGTCCGACGCCAGGCGCGCGTCACGGCGCAGCGCCTCGACCGCCTCCGGCGTCGCCGCGGTGCCCAGCGGCAGGGACATGTTCACGTGGCCGATCTTGCGCCGCGGCCGCCAGTCCTTGCCGTAGAGGTGGATCTTCGCCGCCGGGAACCGGCGCCACACCTCGTCCATGCGCCGCGGCATGGGCATCCCCGGGTCGGCGGTGTCGTCGCCGAGGACGTTCGCCATCACCGTCGTGCCGGTCAGCGGTGCCGTCGACCCGAGCGGCCGGTCCAGGACGGCCCGCAGGTGCTGCTCGAACTGACTGGTCACACACCCGTCCTGGGTCCAGTGGCCGGTGTTGTGCGGGCGCATCGCCAACTCGTTGACGATGATCTCCGGCTGACCGGCCTCGTCGACGGTCTCGAAGAGCTCGACGGCGAGGACACCGGTGACACCCAGCTCCGCGGCCACCTGCCGGGCCAGTTCGTGAGCCTGGTCGACGACGCGCCGCTGCCCCTCCGACTCCACCGGCGCCGGGGACACCGCGAGGTAGCAGATCCCGTCGGCCTGCACCGACTCCACGACCGGCCACGAGGCGACCTCGCCGGAGGGCGTCCGGGCGACCATCGCGGACAACTCGCGGACCAGCCGCACCTTCTTCTCCGCCATCAGCGGCACGCCCTTCGCGAGCAGGTCCTCGACCAGCTCGGCGGTCTCCCCCCGCGAGTCCGGGAACCACACCCCCTTGCCGTCGTACCCGCCCCGACGCGCCTTGAGGCAGACCGCGCCGTCGGTGGCGTCCCAGAACCCGGTGGCGTCCTCCACGGTCTCCACGGCGAGGAACGGCGGCACCGGTGCGCCGATCTCCCGCATTCGCCGACGCATCACCAGCTTGTCCTGCGCGTTGATCAGCGCGGACGGCTGCGGCTGCACGTTGACGCCCTCGGCGATGAGGCCCTCGAGGTAGGCGTTGGGCACGTGCTCATGGTCGAAGGTCACCGCGTCCGCCCCCGCGGACACCGCCCGGACGACCTCTTCCCCGGTGTAGTCACCCAGCCACACGTCCGCGGTGGCCTGCGCCGCCGACGCACCGGTCGACCCGGCGAGCAGCCGGACGGTGAGGCCGAGTTCGATGCCCGCCTGCTGCATCATCCGGGCCAACTGGCCGTCACCGATGACGGTGACCAGCGGCATGTCCGGGGAATGCGCCTCCGGCCGCGCGTGTGATCGGTCCAACGGTTCTTCCGGGGCTTTCTGCGCGTCAGTCACGGTGGTTCAGTATAGCGGCCGTGGCAGGTGCACCGGGATACGGGAATGGAGCAGGCGGGCGAACTTCTTCGTGAAGGGCACGTCCCGCAGCACCAGCGGCCGGCCGCCGCCGCGCAGGAACACCCGCACCTCCGACTTGTGCGTCCGCACGTCCACGATCTGCGCCAGCGGCACCTCCCCGACGTGGCTGCGCATGTGTCCGGTGGCGGTGATCAGCCGGGAGTCCGTGAGGATCATCCTGCTGCGGGTCCGGAACAGCAGGTGGCGCAGGCACCGGCGCCAACTCAGCCAGACCCACAGCACCAGGACGAGCCGGCGCGCCCACAGTGCCGCGGTGGCGGTACCGGCGTCCGCGTCGCCGACCAGCTGCGGTACCTCTGCCACGTTGTCGGGCACGTACCCGGCCCAGGTGGTGGCCAGACCCCCCAGGTAGGAGTCGAGCAGCCCGACGACGAGCCACACGATCCCCGTGAGCACCACCATCTCCAGGACGGGGAACAGGGTGCTGCGTCGCGAGGGGCTCAGCTCGGCGAGGACCTCCTCGTCCGGGGCGAAATTGATCTTCGGCACGACAGTGACCCTAGCCTGCCGGGTCCGGGTCGGGCAGCGTGGCAGGGACGGGACGCAGGTGGACGACGTCGCCGGCGGTGACCGTACGACGCTGCCCCCTCTCCGTCTCCAGCACCAGGCCACCCTGCCCGTCGAGGTCGACGGCGGTGCCGGTGAGTTCCTCGCCGTCCGGCAGTTCGGCGCGGACCCGCGTGCCCAGCGTCGCCGACAGTTCCCGGTAGCACCGACGCAGCCGGTCCAGGTCCGCGCCACCGCGCCGCCACGCGGTGTCGGCGGCGATGATCCGCGCCAACTCGGCGGCGGCGAACGCCTCCCGGTCCTCCACCGAGTCCAACCTGGCCCCCTGCGAGGTCAGGGAGGTCCCCGCCTCGATCCCGGCGTCGGTGAACTCCGCGTCGGTGATCGACGCGTTCACCCCCACACCGACGACCACCGCCACCGGGTCGAGGCTCACCGCCTCGACGAGAATGCCGGCGAGCTTGCGGTACCCGTGCGGGGTGCCGTCGGTGCCGTCGCTCACGATCACGTCATTGGGCCACTTCAGGCGCGCGTCCACCCCGGTCTCCCGGGCCGCCTCGGCGACGGCCACCCCGATCAGCAGCGGCAGTTCCCCGAACCGTTCGGGCGGGACGTCCTGCACCGACGGACGCAGCAGGACGCTCATGATCACCTGCGCCCCCGCCGGTGCCGACCAGCGGCGCCCCAGGCGGCCACGGGCCGTCACCTGCTCCTCCGCCACGATCACGGTGCGGTCGGCGAGGCCCGGGTCGGCCCGGAAGGCGTCCGCCAGATCGGCGTTGGTCGACCCCGTCGTCCCGACGACGGTGACCGGGCCGGGGCCGCCGGTCGTGTCGTCCCCGTCGTGCGAGCACTGCCGGGCGAGCGCGGAGAATCGGGACGGGTCGAAGGGGGCACGGGAGTCGGTCATGGGCACAAGGATAACGCCCCCACGCGCACGGGCGACCTCTGTGGCGACGCCCGGACCGTTTCCTCCTAGACTGTAGGCCATGACTTCACCCACCCCCGCCCCCCGCCAGGTCGACACGTCTACCACCGCAGGGAAACTCGAGGATCTGCGGATCCGTCTCGAGGAGACGTCGGCCCCGGTCGGCGAGGACGCCGTCGCCACCGTCCACGGGTCCGGACGGCTCACCGCCCGCGAGCGGGTCGAGCACCTCCTCGACGACGGGTCCTTCGTCGAGATCGACGCCCTGGCGCGCCACCGCGCCAACGCCTACGGCATGGACCGGTCGCGCCCGGTGTCCGACGGTGTGGTCACCGGTTACGGCACCGTCGACGGCCGTCAGGTCTGCGTCTTCTCCCAGGACGGCACCGTCTTCGACGGCACCGTCGGCGAGGTGCACGCCGAGAAGCTGGTCAAGGTCATGGAGCTCGCCCTGCGCTCGGGGGTGCCGCTGGTGGGCGTGCATGACTCCACCGGTGCGCGGGTGAAGGAGGGTGTGGTGTCACTGGGCATGGCGGCGCGCCTGTACCGGCTGCGTACCCGGATGTCCGGGGTGGTCCCCCAGATCTCCGTGATCGCCGGGCCGACGGCGGGCACCGAGGCGCACCAGCCGGTCCTCGCCGATGTCGTCGTCATGGTCGAGGGCACCTCGTCGCTCTACCTCACCGATCCGGAGATCACCCGCCGGGTCGTCGGTGAGGACGTCACCGCCGACGACCTCGGCTCGGCCACCACCCACGCCGCCGTCACCGGCACCTCCCACCACACCGCGGCGGACGACCGCGCGGCGCTGGACTTCGTGCAGACGCTGCTCGGCCAGCTCCCGTCCAACAACCGGTCCACGGTGCCGTTCGCCGGGGGCCCGGACACGGATCCCTCCGTCGTGGAACGGCTGGACTCCGTGATCCCCGACTCCCCCCTCGCCGGCTACGACGTCGCCGACGTGCTCGCCGGCATCGTCGACACGGACTCCTTCCTGGAGCTGCAGCCCGACTTCGCGGACAACATCCTCACCGGATTCGCCCGCATCGGCGGCCGCGGCGTCGGCGTCGTCGCCAACCAGCCGACGGTCCTCGCCGGCGCACTGGACGCCGCCGCCGCCCAGAAGGCCGCGCGGTTCATCCGCACCTGCGACGCCTTCAACCTCCCCGTCGTGTTCGTCGTCGACTCCCCCGGGTTCCTGCCCGGCAGCGACGAAGAGCGCGGCAGCCTGCTCCGCCGCTCGGCGTCGCTGCTGTACGCCGTGGCGGAGGCGAGCGTCGGCATCGTCACCGTGGTGACCCGTAAGGCCTACGGGACGTCCTACATCGCGCTGGGCTCGAAGAACATCGGCGCCGACCTCGTCTTCGCCTGGCCGAGCGCCCAGATCTCCAACGCCGACGCCGGGAACACCGTCGCCGCCGTCCACGCCGACACACTCGCGAAGGCGGAACGACGCCGGAAGGACGTCGCCGCCCTCACCGTCGAGCTCACCGACGAAGTGGAGAAGAACCTGGTCAACCCCTACGCCGCTGCCGAGCGTGGCTACGTCGACGCGGTGATCCCCCCGTCCCAGACCCGCGCCCGCGTCATCGACGGACTCGGCCTGCTGGAACGCAAGGTCGTCGACTCGCCCGCCCGCAAACACGGCAACCTGCCGCTGTAGGAGGAGAATCCATGACTGACGCTGTGACCGACCCTGTGACTGACCCAGCCGGCTCTTCCGTCCCGTTCACCGTGGTGAAGGGCCGTCCGGACGACACCGAGACCGCGGCCATCGGCCGCGCGCTCGCCTTGGTCGTCGCCGAAGCCGCCACCTCCACCGCGGCCGCCGACCCGCGGGACGTCGCCCGCCACCGCGCCCGCACGACGTCCCGCGGCCTGTTCGGCTCGCCCGCCGAGCAACTCGCCCGGCCACGGAACTTCAACCCGACGGGCTTCCGTGGCTGACGACCGCCGCGCCCGCCTCATCCTGGCGTCGTCCTCCCCGTCCCGGCTGTCCGTGCTCCGTTCCGCCGGTGTGGAACCCGAGGTCCTGGTCCCCGGTGTGGACGAGGACGCCGCCACCACCGACCTGCGCTCCCGGGTTCCCGACCCCACACCGGCCCAGGTCGTCTGCCACCTGGCACAGACGAAGTCGCAGGCGGTGCACACCCAGTACGCCGACCGTGTCGACGGTGCCAGCGTCATCATCGCCGCCGACTCCATGCTGTTGCTCGGCGGGGAACTTCAGGGCAAACCCCTGACCGCCGAACGCACCGTCGAACGATGGCGCCAGCAACGCGGTGCCGCGGCGACGCTGATCACCGGGCATGCGGTGACCTGCCGCGGGCGTACCGTCACCGGTGCCAGCGAGACCGTGGTGCACTTCGCCGACGCCTCCGACCGCGACATCGAGGCCTACGCCGCCACGGGCGAACCGCTCCAGTGTGCCGGGGCGTTCACCCTTGAGGCCCTGGGTGGCTGGTTCATCGACCGGATCGAGGGGGATCCGTCCAGCGTCATCGGGCTGTCCCTCCCCCTGGTCCGGCGGACACTGGCAGGGTTCGGGTTCGACGTCTCGGACTTCTGGAACCGGTAGTCCCCGCCTGCCCGGTCCGTACCGACGACCATACGACGGCGGGTGCCGCACCACCCTCGGTTCCGGCGTCCCCGGGGATTTTCGCCCCGGTTTCCCGGGACAGTCGCGAGTCAACGCCCCGCGGACGCTAGACTTCATGTGACGACATGAAAGGCGGTGCCCTCACCCGTGGGAATCGAACTGGACCCCAGCCCGAATCTTCGGCAGTACGCCCATCCAGGCAAGCTCGTGACGAGCTCCTGGCTCGGCGCGAAACTGGGTGGCCCCGGGTTGAAGGTGGTGGAGTCGGATTCCGACCCCATCCTCTACAACATCGGCCACCTGCCGACCGCCATCCGCATCGACCTGCACGAGGACCTCGGTGACCCCGTCACCCGGGACTTCCTCGACGGGGAGGGCTTCGCACGCCTCATGGACGCCAAGGGGATCACCCGGGACGACACCGTGGTGCTCTACGGCGATGACTCGAACCTCTGGGCGAGTTACACGCTCTGGGTCTTCGAGTTGTTCGGCCACCCGGACGTCCGGCTGCTCGACGGCGGCCGTGAGGCGTGGATGCAGGACGAACGCGAGACGTCCTACGACGCCCCGCCGGAGCCCACCACCGGCTACCCGGTGGTGGAGCGCGACGACGTCTCCCACCGCATCTTCGTCGACGAGGTGCGCTCCCGGCACGAGCAGCTGCAGTTGGTCGACCTGCGCGACCCCGAGGATTTCATCGGCATCCGTCCCTCGGAGTACGGCAGCCCGGCCGAGAGCGCCGAGCCGTCCGACAACGCCGAGGCGACGTCCCACATCCCGGTGTGCCGCAGCGGTCACATCCCCGGGGCGGTGAACATCCCGCAGCGTGCGACGCTGCATCCGAACCACCGTTTCCGCACGCGTGACGAGCTTGACGGGATCTTCTCGGCCCTGGACGCGTCCGGTGTCACGGTGCCCTACTGCCACGCCGGCGAAAGGGCGGCGCACCTGTGGTTCGTGCTGCACCACCTGCTCGGCTGGGACGACGTCCGTGCGTACGACGGCTCGTGGGTGGAGTGGGGCAACATGGTCCGGATGCCGATCGCGACGGGTGCCTGAAACATTCCGTCTGTGACCGACGCTGGTTGACGTAGTAACGTCGTAGAGTCTTGTGTGAGTCACGTAGGTGACCTGTTGTTGATGAGGAGTGAACGTGCCGGTAGAGACCCGGAAGTTGTCGAAGGTGCTGATCGCCAACCGTGGCGAGATCGCCGTCCGGGTGATCCGGGCTGCCCGGGACGAGGGGATCGCCTCCGTCGCCGTGTACGCCGGGCCGGACGCCGACGCCCCCTTCGTGCGCATGGCTGACGAGGCCTTCGCCCTGGGCGGCTCCACCCCGGCGGACTCCTACCTCGACATCGGCAAGGTCGTCGACGCCGCGGTGCGCTCCGGTGCGGACGCGGTCCACCCCGGTTACGGCTTCCTCTCCGAGCGGGCCGACTTCGCCGCGGCCGTCGTCGAGGCCGGACTGACCTGGATCGGCCCGTCCCCGAGCGCCATCGCCGAGCTCGGTGACAAGGTCACCGCCCGCCACTACGCGCAGAAGGTCGACGCACCCATGGTCCCCGGCACCAGCGAGCCGGTCGCCGACGCCGAGGAGATCATCGCCTTCGCCGACGAACACGGCCTGCCCGTCGCCATCAAGGCCGCCTTCGGCGGCGGCGGTCGCGGCATGAAGGTCGCCCACTCCGTCGACGAGATCCCGGAGCTCTTCGACTCCGCGACCCGTGAGGCCGAGAAGGCGTTCGGCCGGGGCGAATGCTTCGTGGAGCGGTACCTGGACCGTGCCCGGCACGTGGAGTGCCAGGTGGTGGCGGACGCACACGGCAACGTCGTGGTGGCGTCGACCCGCGACTGCTCGCTGCAGCGTCGGTTCCAGAAACTCGTGGAGGAGGCCCCCGCGCCGTTCCTCACCGCGGAGCAGGACGAACGCCTGCGCAGTTCCGCCAAGGACATTCTCCGCGCCGCCGGCTACCAGGGTGCCGGGACGGTGGAGTTCCTCATCGGTTCCGACGGCCTGATCTCCTTCCTCGAGGTCAACACCCGCCTGCAGGTCGAGCACCCCGTCACCGAGGAGGTCGCCGGCTGGGACCTGGTGCGTGAGCAGTTCCGCATCGCCGAAGGCCGCGAGCTCTCGCGCACGAGTGACCCGGAGTTGCGCGGCCACTCCATCGAGTTCCGGATCAACGGCGAGGACGCTGCGGCGAACTTCATGCCCGCCCCCGGCGTGCTGGCTTCCTACCGTGAGCCGTCGGGCCCGGGCGTGCGGGTGGATTCCGGGGTGGAGCAGGGCGCCGTCGTCGGCGGCCAGTTCGACTCCATGCTCGCCAAACTCATCGTCACCGGTGAGGACCGCGAGCAGGCGCTGGCCCGCGCCCGCCGCGCCCTCGACGAGTACGTCGTCGAGGGTCTCCCCACGGTGATCCCCTTCCACCGGGCCGTGCTGGACGACCCCGCCTTCACCGGTGACTCGCTGGACGTCTACACCCGCTGGATCGAGGAGGAGTGGGACAACCGGCTGGCACCCGCCGACGACGCGACGGCCTCCGCCGGGGCCGAGGCGGCCGACGCCGTGCCCGCCCGCCGTATCGCCGTGGAGGTCGACGGTCGTCGGGTCGAGGTCGCCGTGCCGGGAGACCTCGTCGGGACCGGCGGCACGCGCCGTCGTGCCCGCAAGAACACCGGTCGCCGTGAGGTCAAGGTCTCCGGCGACACGTCGGTCGCCCCGATGCAGGGCACCGTGGTCACCGTCCTGGTCGAGGACGGCACGGAAGTCGCCGAAGGTGACCAGCTGCTGGTCATCGAGGCGATGAAGATGGAGAACGCCGTCAA
Source organism: Corynebacterium sp. USCH3 (assembly GCF_037619475.1). Classification (NCBI taxonomy): domain Bacteria; kingdom Bacillati; phylum Actinomycetota; class Actinomycetes; order Mycobacteriales; family Corynebacteriaceae; genus Corynebacterium; species Corynebacterium sp. USCH3. The sequence continues at coordinate 306,040 of NZ_JAQPZT010000003.1, read as the reverse complement.
GGCGCACAAGGCCGGCACCGTGTGCGAGCTCGGCGTGTCCGCCGGGGACGGTGTCACCAAGTCGCAACCGCTGCTGAAGATCGTCTGATGGTCGACCGGTTCAGCAGTTTCTTCCGTTCCGGCCGCCAGGGGCGGTCGGGCGGGCAGGGCCGGGGGTACGTCCTCTCGCTGGACCAGGGCACGACGTCCACCCGCGCGATCGTCTTCGACGCCGCCGGGGCGGTGCACACGGTCAGCCAGCTGGAGCACCGGCAGATCTTCCCGAAGCCCGGGTGGGTCGAACACGACCCGGAGGAGATCCGGCTCAACGCCCGCCGCGTCATCGCCGACGCCGTGGCGCGGGCGGACATCGGCACCGAGGACCTCACCGGGCTCGGCATCACCAACCAGCGGGAGACGACGGTGGTCTGGGACCGGGAGACCGGCGAACCCGTCTACAACGCCATCGTGTGGCAGGACACCCGCACCGGCGACTTCTGCTCCCGGCTCGACGCCGAGCACGGTGAGCTCTTCCGCGAGCGCACCGGTCTGCCCGTGTCGACCTATTTCGCGGGACCGAAGATCCGCTGGATCCTCGACAACGTCGACGGCGTGCGGGAACGCGCCGAACGGGGCGAGCTCGCCTTCGGGACGATGGACACCTGGATCATCTGGGAGCTGACACGCCGTTCACGGCGCAGCCCCGCCAACCGTCGCCACCGCGTCCGGCACATCACGGACGTCACGAACGCCTCGCGCACCATGCTCATGGACCTGCGGACCCAGAAGTGGGACCCGGAGCTCTGCGAGGCGATGGGTGTGCCGATGTCGCTGCTGCCGGAGATCGTCAGCTCCTCCGAGCAGGTCGGACGGGTGCAACGTTCCGGTCCGGTGAACAACGTGACCATCGCCGGGATCCTCGGCGACCAGCAGGCCGCGACCTTCGGGCAGGCCTGCACCGAGCCGGGTGAGGCGAAGTGCACCTACGGCACCGGCAACTTCCTGCTGATGAACACCGGCACCACCCTGGAGACGTCCTCCCACGGTCTGCTCAGCACCGTGGCCTACCGGCTCGGGAACCAGCCGACCGTGTTCGCCCTGGAGGGCTCTGTCGCGGTGACGGGCTCGCTGATCCAGTGGCTGCGCGACAACCTGGGCCTCATCTCCTCGTCCTCCGAGGTCGAGGGCCTGGCCCGCAGCGTCGAGGACAACGGTGGCTGCGTGGTGGTCCCGGCGTTCTCCGGCCTGCTGGCGCCACGCTGGGCACCGGATGCGCGAGGCGTGATCGCCGGGCTGACCCGCTACGTCACCAAGGCCCACATCGCCCGTGCCGCCCTGGAGGCGACCGCCTTCCAGACCCGCGAGGTCGTCGACGCGATGAACGCCGATTCCGGGGTCCCGCTGACACACCTACGCGCCGACGGCGGCATGGTCGCCAACTCACTGCTGATGCAGTTCCAGTCCGACCAGCTGGGCGTGCCGGTCACCGTCCCGAAGATCACCGAGACCACCGCGTTGGGGGCCGCGTACGCCGCCGGCCTGGCGACCGGCTTCTTCGACGACGTCGGCGAGATCCGCCGACTCTGGCAGGAGGAGCACTCCTACTCCCCGGACGTCTCCGCCGCCGAACGGGACGGCGCCTACGCACTGTGGAACAAGGCCGTCGGGCGGACACTCGACTGGGCGTAGGGGCATCTGTTCTACACTGGGTCCCATGTCCCGTGACCCCCGCGACCCCGCCGCCGGAGTCGTCCGTGTCGGCGACGCCGACCGCGAAGCCGCGCTGTCCGTCCTCGCCGTCCACTTCGCCGACGGCCGCATCACCCTGACCGAGTACGACGAGCGGTGCCGGGACGCCGCCGCGGCGCAGACCCGCCGGGAGCTGGACGTGCTGTTCACCGACCTGCCGACGTTGCCGAACCAGCCCGGCCCGCCGGGGCAGTCCGTCGCACCGGGGACGGACGTCTCGGTCTACTCCGCCGGGGAACTCGCCGAGCAGCACCGGCGGGGATCACGGCCACGGGCCGGGATCATGGCCCTCACCACCCTCGGAGCCTTCGGCGGGGCGATCGCCGTGAACGGCGCACTCTCCCCGATCATCCTGCTGCTCATCCCGGCGATGGCGGTCCTGCTGTACGTGCTGAAGATCGGCCCGGAGTCCTGGCACACCCCCAGTCCGGAGGCGTTGGAGCGTGCCCGGGTGCGCCGGCTGCGCCGCGAGCACCGGCTGGCGTTGGAAGAGCAGCAGCATTCCCAGCAGCTCGCACTGGAGGAGCAGAAGGCCCGCCGCAAACTACGCACCTCCGAGATCACCGGTGACGCGATGGACTTCGCCCAACGGGCGATGAAAGGGGCGGCCGGTCGCTTCGGCCGCGACGGCGGGAAGGCCGGTGGCCGCTAGTCGGTGAAGGAGCCCCGGCCCTGGTGTCCGGGGTGCCCTGAGCCGGCCGGCAGTCCGAACCGGGCGAACTGGTCCACGACGCCGGCGAACATCCGGATGCCCACCGGCAGACAGGCCTCGTCGAGCACGATGTTCGGCTGGTGCAGGTCCGGCTTCTCCCCAGAGCCGGTCCAGGCACCCAGCCGTGCCATGGCACCGGGGACGTGCTCGAGGTACCAGCTGAAGTCCTCGCCACCGGAGGACTGCGGTGCCTCCTGCAGGGCGTGCGGGTCGACGTCCTTCACCGCCTGCGCCATGATGGCGGTGCAGGCGTCGTCGTTGGTGACCGGTGGGACACCCTTGGTGTACCTGATTTCCGCGGTGGCTCCCGTCGGAGCCAGGATCTGCTCGACGAGACGGGGGAACACCGTGTCGAGTTCACGCCACACGGTCGGGCTGCCGGTGCGCAGCGTCCCCAGCAAGGTGGCCTCCTGGGGGATGGCGTTGAACGCCGACCCCCCGTTGACGGCGCCGAACGTCAGGACCGTGCCGGTACGCGGGTCCACCCGCCGCGACAGCAGACCGGGCAGCTGGGTGATCAGCAGGCCGACAGCGTAGATCACGTCAGCGGTGAGGTGCGGGCGACTGGTGTGCCCGCCGGGGCCGCGCACGACGAGTTCGACGACATCGGTGGCCGAGGTGATCGCACCGGTGCGTACCCCGATCTGCCCGGCGCGCAGTTTCGGCTCCGCGTGCACCGCGAAGATGTGGCTGACACCGTCCAGTGCACCGGCGCGGATGACGTCGGTCGCCCCGCCGTCGAGCACCTCCTCGGCAGGCTGGAAGATGCACCGTACCTGCTGGCCGAGCCCGTGTTCCCGGTCGTACTCCGCCAGGGCGCACGCCAGGCCGAGGACCACGGTGGTGTGGATGTCGTGACCGCAGGCGTGCATCACCCCGGGGGTGCGGGAGGCGAAGTCCAGCCCGGTGACCTCGGTGAGGGGGAGGGCGTCGATGTCGGCGCGGAAGGCGACGGCGGGTCGGCCGCCGTCCCCGCCGATGTCGACGGTGACCCCGGTGCCCGGCAGGCGGCGGGGGGTGAGCCCCGCCTCCGTCAGCTTCTCGACGATGAACTGTGTGGTCCCGGTCTCCTGGTGGGACAGCTCCGGGTGGGCGTGCAGGTGGCGTCGCCAGCCGAGCACCGTGTCGTGGTTGTCGACGGTCCAGGCGGCGACGGCGTCAACCACCGGGACGGAGTCGGCGGAACCAAGAGTGCTCACTGCAGCGGTGCTCCTTAGTGAAGACGAGAGGGAGGGAGGACGTTCGGGCAGGTCCGGTCCGGTCCGGGGACCGGAGAGAAGGCCGTTCCCGGCCATCTTAGTCACCCCACCCCCGCGGACCCACCACGGGTGGCATCAGGCCCACGGCGGTGGCTCCGCGTCCTATGCTGGTGCCATGGTTGATTCAGTGCCAGACACCGCCACTGCCACCGGCACCGCTGCTGACGCCGCCGCCGAACTCGCCCGTCGGACGGGCCGCGACGCCCACGACGTCGCCGTCGTCCTCGGGTCCGGGTGGCGTCCTGCGGCGGACGTGCTCTGCGGTGGCGACAGTAAGGACGGTGAGGGCAGTGAGGGCGTGGTCGAGTTCCCTGTGTCCGACCTCCCCGGCTTCCTGCCGCCGACCGCGGAGGGGCACGGCGGGACCGTCCGCAGTCTGGAGGTCGGGGGCCTGCGGGTACTCGTCCTGCTGGGGCGCACGCACGCCTATGAGGGACACCCGCTGTGGCGGACCGTGCACGCGGTACGCACCGCGGCTGCGGCCGGGGTCCGACGGCTCGTCCTCACGAACGCCGCCGGTGGGCTCACCGAGGGGATGACCGTCGGCGAGCCGGTGCTGATCAGTGACCATCTCAACATGACCGCACGCACTCCCCTCGTCGGTGCCGACTTCGTGAACCTGGTGGACGCCTACTCCCCCACACTGCGTGCGCTGATGCAGGAGCTGCGACCGGGCATGCGGGAGGCGGTGTACGCGATGATGCCCGGACCGCAGTACGAGACACCCGCGGAGATCAGGATGCTGCGTACCCTCGGCGCCGGACTGGTCGGCATGTCCACGGTGTACGAGACCATCGCCGCCCGGGCCGAGGGCGTCGAGGTACTGGGCCTGTCCCTGGTGACGAACCTGGCTGCGGGGGTCACCGGTGAACCGTTGAACCATGAGGAGGTCCTCGCCGCCGGCGCCGCCTCCGCCACGGAGGTGGGGACCCTGCTGAGGACACTGCTGGAACGCCTGGCCACGGAGGAGGAGCGATGAGAGGGGTACTGAGGTTCGGGACCGCGGGCCTGCGTGCCCCGGTGGGACCGGGGCCGGACCGGATGAACGTGTCGACGGTGACGCGGGCGACCGGTGGCGTCGCCGCCTGGCTGCGTGCCCGGCACACCCGCGACACACCGGTGAGCGTCGCCGTCGGGTACGACTCACGGTACGGGTCCCACGCCATGGCGCGCGCGGCGGCCGAGACGTTCGCGGGTGCGGGGTTCGACGTGACGTTGATCGCGCACCCCGCGCCGACGCCCGTCATCGCGTGGGTCGTGAAGCACCGGGGACTGGATGCCGGCGTCCAGATCACCGCCAGCCACAACCCCAAGGACGACAACGGCTACAAACTCTTCCTCGCTGGAGGGTCCCAGCTGGTCAGTCCGGCGGACCGTGAGATCGAGGAGTTGATCGACCGGCAGCCGGACGCACCGGACGTCCCGCGCTCCACCACCGTGTCGCTCGACCTCGGCGCGGTCGACGGGTACGTGTCGGCCGTGGCTGCCCCGCTGTCCTCCGGTGACGGGCAGGTGCTGGCGGCGCGGCGCGACCTCACGGTGCTCTACACCGCGCTGCACGGCGTCGGCGGCAGCACCCTGGAGGAGGCGTTCCGGCGGGCCGGCTTCCACCGTCCCGACACCGTCGTCCCGCAGCGCTGGCCTGACCCGGAGTTTCCCACCGTGGACTTCCCGAACCCTGAGGAGCCCGGAGCCTGCGACCTGCTGCTGGCCCAGGCTGGCGCCGCTGCCGCATCGGGGAACGGCCCGGACCTGCTCATCGCCCTGGACCCGGACGCCGACCGCTGCATGATCGGCGTCCCTGACCCCGACGCGGCCGCAGGCTACCGCATGCTGCGCGGTGACGAGACCGGGCCGCTGCTGGCGCAGCGTGCCGTCGCCGTCCGCTCCCACGGCGACGGACCGGCGTCGGTCGTCGCGACGACGGTGGTGTCGTCCAGCCTGCTCGGGCGCATCGCCGGCGCCCGGGGGTGGGATTTCCGTGAGACGATGACCGGTTTCAAGAACCTCGCCCGCGCCGCCGATGATGCGCCCGGTGACCTCGCCTACGCCTACGAGGAGGCCATCGGGACGTGCCCCTTCCCCTGGATCGTGGGCGACAAGGACGGTTTCGCCACCGCGTTGCTCGCCGCCACCTGGGCGGCGGAGCTCAAGGCGCAGGGTGGGTCCCTGCAGCAGGAGCTCGACCGACTGGACGAGGAGTTCGGCCCGGTACGCACCGCCCAGATCCCCGTACGCTGTGACTCCGCCGCGGACGCCGCTCAGCTCGTCGCCGACTGGGCACAGTCACCCCCGGACGCGCTCACCTCGGGGAGGCCCGTCACGGCAGAGCCGTTGGACGGGGAAGACCCGACCTCCGGTGTGCGGGTGACGTGGACGATGGGGCCGACGGGAACGACGGGAACGACGGCGACTGTCGGTGCCCCTGGCCTGGCCTGCCGCGTGGTGGCACGCGCCTCCGGGACGGAGCCGAAGGCGAAGTTCTACCTCCAGGTCGCCGGGGGCGTCGGCACCGACGTCGCTGACGTCGTCGCGGCTCTGGAGGGTCTCGCGGCGGTCGTCCGGGGATAACCCGCAGCGGGGAATAGTTCCCGTCCGGCCCCGGACCGTACCCGTGGTCAGATAGAATCCCGGCTGAAGATTCCCTGACGTCACACCGAGAGGTACCTGCACATGCGTTCAGCTCTGCGCACCACCGCTGCCGCTGTCGCCGCAGTCACAGCCCTGTCGCTCACCGCCTGCGGTGACGACGGCGGCAGCGACGACGGCAACGACACGGACCCGGCCTTCACCACACAGTCCTCGGACATGTCCGCCACGGAAACCACGGAGCGTTCGACGACGGGCTCCGGCACCGCGGAGACCTCCGACGCATCCGACGCATCCGACGCATCCGAGACGTCTGGCGAACCCTCGCCACAGCAGACGGCAGCCGACGGGCACAGCGGCGATGTCGAGGTCACGGTGACTGCGCCGGACAGCGGCTGGCAGAACATCATCAAGACCGGACAGACGACCTACGAGATGACCTCCGACTACGCGTCCCAGCGCTCCGCGACGACCCTGCCGGCCGTCAGCTGGAAGCCCGCCGACACGCTCAAGGACTGCTCCACCGTTATCAGCTACCTCAGCGAGGACGGGACCGAGATCGCCCAGTACCGGACGACCGACTGCTCCAGCTCATCACCGGAAGGCTCGTCGGCCAAGAACTACGAGTGGCTGGACAGGAGCCCTCTGCCGTCGCAGGGCAGCGAGGTCCCGCTCACCGTCCGGGTCACCGTGGAGTCCGGCGACGGGGAAACCGCGGAAGGAACGACGGTCATCACCCTGCGGAATCCGAACAACTACCGTAACTAGCGCCCATCGGACAGATCGATGTTGCGCGGGCCGTAGAGCCGGTCTCCGGCGTCCCCCAGACCCGGGACGATGTAGGCGTTGTCATCGAGCTCCGGGTCGATGGTGGCGGTGACCAGTCGCTTCACCGGGTACCCGGAGGCCCGTACCGCCTCGACGCCCGGTACCGCCGACACCATGCAGACCACCACGATGTCCGTCGCGCCCCGCTCGGTGAGCAGACGCAGCCCGTGCAGCAGTGACCCACCCGTGGCCAGCATCGGGTCGACGAGGAAGACGGTCCGCCCCGACAGGTCGTCCGGCAGCGCCTCCAGGTACGGCACCGGCTCGTGGGTCGCCTCGTCACGCGCCATGCCCAGGAATCCGACCTGGGCGTCCGGGATCATCGACAGCGCGGGGTCGATCATGCCCAGTCCGGCGCGGATGATCGGCACGATGATCGGCGGATCAGCCAGCCGTCGTCCTGTCGCCGGTGCGACCGGGGTCTCCACCACGAACTCCTCGGTGGCCAGGTCCCGGGCCGCTTCGTAGACCAGCATCGCCCCGAGATCCGCCAGCGCGCCCCGGAAGGCGACGTTGTCGGTGCGCGCGTCCCGCATGATCGTCAGCCGGGAGGCGGCGAGCGGGTGGTTGACCTCGATGATCTCCATGGCCGCCGAGTCTACCGAGTCCACCGGCTCCGTCGTGAATCCGGCAGACCGCGAAGAATTCCCGCACTGTCACGGGAACCTCCGGGGCCCCCGGGGAGTCTCTCTCACCATGGCAATCGAAAAAGCGTCCCCGACCGGACCGGCGGCGGTACTCACGGCCGACGCCGAGGCTCTCTCTTCTGTGGCGTCCCGCGTCGACGACCTCGCCGACCGGCTGTCCACCTGCGGCCCGTCGCGCCCCGCCGTCCTGCCCGCCGTCGTGCCCCAGGCCGCCCGACTCGCCGCGGTGCTTGCGCAGGCGCGTGGCCGCCAGACGGACCGCCTCGCCGGCTTCGCCGGGTTCTACCGGACGAGTGCTGCGGCCCTGACCGCCACGGCCCGTGGCCTGGCCGCCACCGAAGAGGACTCCGTCAACTCCTTCCGGACGCTGCACGCCGGGAGTGTCGGATGACGGACCTGCTCGCGCTGGTCGAACCCGTCCGGAGGCTCGTCCCCGACAGCGCCTCCGCCGGTCTCCACCCGTTGTCGGTGCTGACGGGGGCGGGAACGGGCCTGTCCGACACGGTCGTCACCGACCTGATCCGGCGCATCCCGTCCGAGGTGGACGCCGTCCTGGGTGGCACCGCCGGCACAGCAGCCGTTCAGCGCCTGGCTGCGGCAGGGAACGACACCGCAGAACTCCTGCGCTCGTCCGCCGAGATCGATGCCGTCGCCCGGGACGGGGCCGCCGCCGTCGACCGCGCGGCCGCGGACATCCTCGACATCGCCGGACAGTGCATCCGCCATCTCGTCGGCTCCGTGGTCGGTGCGCCGCTGTCTCCCGCCGCCCCCGTCGCGGCACTGCAGATCGCATGCACGTACTTGGCCCGCGCCCAGGCCCGGCTGGAGGACTTGGGCGCCGAACTCGAACCGATGATCGCTCGCGTGGAGGCTGCGGACACCGCCCTGCCGACAACTCCGACGGGGCCTACAGCGCAGGAGGCGCCGGCTGCGCCTCCGTCGACGGCCTCCGCACCGGGGGCCGCGTCCGAATCCCCGCCCACGGCGGACGCGTCCGACGACGCGGTGCCCGGGGCACCGACCCCGCAGGCCGCGGCCGCAGTCGACGCCGCGACATCGGCGCTCGGCACCCCGTACGTGTGGGGCGGGACGTCCCCGTCGACCGGGGTGGACTGCAGCGGGCTGACCCAGTGGGCCTACGCGCAGGCGGGCGTCGACATTCCGCGCACCGCCGACCAGCAGGCCGTCGGCACCCGGGTCAGCGCCGACCAGCTCGCCCCCGGCGACCTGGTGGTGTGGGACGGGCACGTCGCCATGGTCACCGGGGACGGCCAGATGATCGAGGCCGGCGACCCTGTCCAGATCAACCCGGTCCGGACAGAGAACATCGGCATGGGGTTCCTCGGTTTCTACCGCCCCACCGCCTGACCAGAGGAGAACACCCATGCCTGCCCGACGCGGCCTCGCCCGGATCACCACCGCCCCACCAGCCCCGGACTACAACGTCCAACAGTTCCTCGGTGCCCCGCCACCGACGGTGCCGCCCGTACTCAAGGCCGAGTTGTTCTCGCCGCCGGGCGCACACGGTGGTGCGGTCATCGACCACGGTCGTCCTTCCCGCTAAAATCTGACGTCATGGCAGACAACGGAATCGTCACCCTCGAGCTCGAGACAACCGCCGGCACGTACTACACGCTCTGGGCCCCGGGCTGGGTCTCCCGTGGCGAACAGTGGCAGGCATTCCTCGGCGACGACTCCGGGGTTTTCGCGTTCGAGTCGCCCGCCGCGCTCCTTGCCTGCATCACGGCGTCCTCCGCACACGACTTGGCTTCGCACCCCGACTGGCGGGCGTTCATGGACGGTGCCGAGACCAAGGTGACGCCCCGCAAGGGTGGCACGATCAACCTCGTCGAGCTGCCGGACAACCTCGCCGGCCGTCCTTCCTTCGAGAACACCCGGACGGTCTCCAACGCCTTCCAGGTCCTGCGGTCCTTCGGGACGGTGTGCGGAATCGACCGGATCAACCGGTGGTTCCGGTCCTACTCCGTACTGTCCAACGTCAGCCGGGGCCAGGACCACTACGCCGGCGAGAACGGGCTCGCCGAGTGGTCGAGCGTGGGGTACACGGTGCGCGACAACTGGGTGGAACTGCTCGACGCCGTCGACGCCGCCCTGGTCACCCCCGACCTCGGGGAGGATGCCGACCGCCTCGTCGCGGAGGCCCAGGAACGCATCGACGCGGCGGACGCCGCAGCGACCGCGGTCACCCCGGACGCCCCGGACACGTCCTCGCTGGACGAGGCGGACGTGACCGGACCGGCAGGATCGGCGGCCGCGTCCTCCCCCGCAGACGGCGCCGACGAGACCGGCGACGCGGACAACGACCCGTACGACTCCACCCCGTGGGGCAACGCCGGCATCGACCCGATCCGGGTCACGGTGGACGGGACCACCGTCTACACACTGCGGTGCTACGTGGGGAACCGCTCCCCGGTCTTCCTCGGCCACCGCGGCGAGATCAACACCTTCACCTCGGCACGCTCCCTGGTGCGCTGGATGGTCGACGCGAAGGACCATGACCTCGCCGACATGGAGACCTGGGGTGACCTGGTGACACTCGCCAACGCCGGCGAGCTCGAGGTCGACGTCCACCCGTCCAACGTCTACGGGTTCACCGGCCTGCACGGCGACATCGCCGCCGGCGTGGACGTCGTGGACACCGAGCAACTCGGCCGGGCGTACGAGCTGCTCGCCGACGCCGCCGACTGGGCCCAGGACGACGGCGTCAACAAGGTTCTTCTCGCCTACCCCCGTCTCCAGGACTACATCGCCTACATGCTCGGGTCGCCGTCGGCGGCGACGCCGACCGCCCCCTTCGACGAGGAGGCGAACGGCTGGACCCAGCTGGAGGAGAACCTGACCGCCCGCTTCACGAAGTTCTGACGGTGTTCTGACGGTGTTCTGACGGTGTTCTGACGGCTCACGGCGCCCACGCCGTGGCGTCGTAGCCGAAGCGCCCGGCGCAACACCTGCGTCGGGCCGGGGACACGGAGTTGTCCGGCCGGGGGTCGGATGACATCTGTCCATGTTCCGCCGCCTTCCGGGTGCCCCACGGCACTGCTGGCCTCGTTCTGTCATGTCCCGTCCCAGGGAGCACTAGTGACGGCACCGAAAATGTCTTGACGAACAAACATTCGAACGGTATCGTCGACATCGCGGAGATGATGTATGTAGGGCGGGACTACGAGAACACATGTTCACCGGGAGGGGGAGACGATGTCGCAGCAACATCCACCGCTGCCACCGGTCGGTTCCACAGCGGACCTCCTGGAGGCACTGTCCCGGCTGGACTCCGCCGTGGAGGACATCATCGCACACGGCCCGGACACCTGGTCACGCCTCGAGGAGCAGGACAGGCTGCGGGCTGTCGCGGAGATGGAGCGCAGCCGCAAGAAGCTGACGGTGGCGGATGCCGCGTTCCTGCAGAGCCACCAGGCCGCGCTTCCCGTCGGTACACAGCGACAGGCACGCGCCGTCAGCAGGATCCTCACCACGACCGTGCGGGACGCACGTAGCCGGATCGCCGCCTGGTCCCGTATCGCCGAACGACCTGACCCCTGGAGTGCGGACCCCGCCGCACCACACGCGGACCACATGCCGCAGGTGACCGCGCTGGTTGCCGAAGGAGGTCTTGACGCCGAAGGGGTGGAGAAAGCGGACCGGCAGATCCGTGCACTCCCCGCCGACGTCCAGGCGGATGTCACCCGAGCGGCCGACGGACCGATCGCCGACCTCGGCAGGAAGCAGGGGCCGGACGTCCTCGACGCACTGCGCACCTTCCTGCTCGACCTCGTCGGCGTGGATGAGCCCTACACCGAGAAAGACCACCAGCGCATGCGGTCCTTCACACTCGGGAGACAGGGCGCGGACGGCATGACACCGGTCCGGGGGACACTCACACCGGAACTCGCCGCGTCCATGCAACGACTGATGGCGGACTACGCCAGGACCGGCGACCTGATCGCAGACACCGACGGCGCCGACGGCGCCGCCAACACCACCGTCGACGACCGTACGCCCGAGCAGCGTCGGCACGACGCGCTTGCCGCGGCAGTCCACGCCGGCTACGGGCGTGGCCGTGCACTGACCCCGGGCCGCGGAGCGACCACCATCGTCGCCGTCATGCCGGTCGAGCAACTCGTCAACCGGACAGGCACCGCACTGACCGACGTCGGCACGCACGTCCCCGCGACGACGCTGCTCAACGACGCCTCCACCGTGGAAACCTACCTGCAGATCCTCGACGTCGAGGGACGCACGCTGAATTTCGGACGGTCCCGGCGACTCGCGAACCTCGACCAGTACCTCGCGCTCGTCGGAGAGGAAGGCATCAGTTCCGCCCCGGGCTCCGACGCCGCTCCCGCACACTGCCACGTCCACCACATCGACGGATGGAGCCACGGAGGTGCGACGGACCTCGACAACCTGACCCTCGTCTCCCCTGGCATGCACGCCCAGGTGGACGACTCCCGTGGACAGGCAGACCGGTGGTGGACCGTCGCGGCACCCCGGGGAACCGGACGCCGGGTCCACTGGATCCCGCCTTCCACCGTGGACCCGAAACGACGTCCCGTCCACAACGACCACCCCACGACCCGGCGTCACCCGGGCGATGGCCGACGGCGACAGTTCCGCGAAACCGACACCCCACCGTGACCGCTGCCGTACGTCACGACGACTATCACGCAGCACCCTGACACCGTGACGGTGTCAGGGCCGGTGGTGATGGCACCGCTACCGGTCAGCAGCGTCACGGGCAGCGGTCGGCAGCCACGGGTATCCGGACCGGGCGGCGACGTATCCGCCGAACACGAACAGCAGCATGCCGGTCACCAGCACGACGAACACCCCGGGGCCCGTCGACGTGGCGATCGAGTCGAGGACCGACCGGATGAGGGCGGCCCCCTGCTCCCCCACGCCTTCCGCATCGTGGTCGAACACCCGGTCCACGAGCCCCATCCCGCTCATCAGGCCGTAGACCGCATACGCAGCGAACCCTGCACCGGTGGCGGCCACGACCACCGCGGCGATACGCCGGAGCGCAGTGAACGCGATGAGCACTGCGCTCACCAGAGCAAGGAAAAGCAGCACCACCGCGATCGAGAGAACCGTCGGCTCGACCCAGTTCTCCCGGAAGGCAGGGGCACCGAACGCCCTCGTCACAACGCCGAAACCGGAGATCCGGAACATCATGTCGGCATCGCCGGTGTCCGCTGAACCGGCGCCGACGACCGCCCGTGCCCACGGCAGTGCCAGGCCCACGAGCGTCGCGAGCGAGAGCAGCACCGTGATGACCGCGGCGATCAGCGGATGAGTCACCACAGCGTGCACATACCGTGGTCTCGGCATGGCGCGGCCTACTTCTCCGTCGGCTTGTCCGGCGCCACGATCTTCCGCACTCCCCAGACAATCTCGTTGATGCTGACCCAGGCCGCCACGTGGGCGAGGGTGAACAGCGTAGCCTTCAGCACCGAGAGTCCGGAGCCCATGTCATTCGGGTCAGCGGTGAGCAGAACGATGAGCGGGTAGATCATCCCCACCACGATGACAGCGAGAATCGCGAGGTAGACCTTCGACTCGCTGCGGCTGCGGCCTCCGACACCCCAGGTGCTCATGTCCAGCTGAGCAGAAGGCCCCTCCTGCCGCGGCCCCTGCTGCTGATGCTGGGGCTGGGAGAACTGGGTGGGCTGCTGCCAGGCGTTCTGCGTCGGCGCCTGGTGAACGGACCCGTCGCCGGTGGTGGGGTCGGCACCTGCGCCAGCGTCCGGAACGACGCGGTCGGGCTCACCCGGACCACCGGACGCCACGTCGCCGTAAGTCAGGTGGTCGCCGGACGTCAGCTCACCGGGAGTCTGGTCACCGGGGGACACGGAGTACGGGAGACCGACCTCCGGAACCGCGGCGTTCACCCGCGTCGCCTCCAGGTCGTCCGACGACGCGTAGGTGTCGTCGACCCTCTGCGCGCGAGTCACGTCGGCGGAAGGCCCGGCAGGCTCCGGCTGCTCGAGCCCGCCCTCCGCGTCCGGCGTCGCAGAGGACGGGGAGGCCTCAAAGGACGGGGAGCCACCCATGACCCCGGGCCGGGCACCGAGAGGACCAGGCGTCCGGGAGTCTGCCAGGTCATGCAGCCACCGGATGTTCACCACGTCGTCCTCCGGACCGTAGAGGGCGGCCTCGTAGGTGTCGCGCTTGTAGGGGTCGCCCAGGATCGCACGGGCCGTCTCCACCTGGTCGAGTTCCGGGGAATCATCACTGTACCCCTGGTTCCGCAGGTCAGCGGCTCGGGATCCGAGAACCTCCGCCATCTCGTACGGCGGCATGTCCTTGTCGAGCTGGAGTTCGGTGTAGAGGTCGTAGTTCGCCATGGGGGTCCTTGTCGTCCTTGTCTCTGTGGAGAAGCTCCCGGGAAAACACGCCCCGGGAACCGCGCTGAAGCATTGAGGAGCGTTCAGGGGCACCTTAATACATCAGGCGGATGCCCGGACACCTGCGTGCTCACCGGCGTGGCCGGCCGTACAGGATCCATCGGCCCCGGAGGTCTCCTGTTACCGGTGGACCGGGACGGGATCAGCAGACGGGAATGGTCCCCACCACGTCAGTGGCCGAGACCGAGGCATCGACCGTCTGCCCGGTCAGCAGCATGGCGTAGCGTGTCCGGTCGCCACTGTCGGGGAAGACGCTCATCGCCCCGCCGGGCTCCGTCGCCTCGGCCACCCGGATTCGGCAGCCGTCCGCCTCCAACGGCTGGAGACCGCCGGCGGGAACGTAGGCGGACCGGGCGTCCTCGCTCCCGAAGTCGACGACAGCGAGAGTCAACGCGTCGCTGTGGCAGGTGACCCTGGCGGTCTCCGCACCGTGTGGCTCGGCACCGTCACAGGTCATCCCCTCCCATCCCTCCTGCCCCTGACGCGACGGCAGCAGGTCGGGGAACGCGTTGACGATCCTGGCGTCGGGCGCGTCCCACGCCGGGGTCGCGATCTGGCGGTATCCGACGAACCCCACCGCACCGAGGGCGCCGAGGGCCCCGAGCACGACCAGGACGGCGAGCAGAGCGACGGGTGTCCTCCGTCGACGCGTGTCCGGTGGCGGCGCCGTCACCGTCTGCCACGCCACCGGAACCTCCCGGGTGTCCCCGACCCGGCCGCGGGACGCCTCGTGCAGGGCGTCAAGGAACGCCACCGCGGACGGGAACCGTCGGGACGGGTCGTTGTCCAGTGCCCGGCGGAGGACTGCGGCGACCTGTGGTGCGACGGTCGCGTCCTGTCCCGCCAGCGCGTCCGCCGTGAGTCGCGGGAGTGTGCGTTCACCCCGCCACGCCGCCGTCGACATCGTGTCGCGGAACGCGGTGAGGGTGAGCATCTCCAGGACGATCAGCGCCAGGGCGTAACGGTCGGTCGCCGGACTGTAGTCGACGAGGTGGGCACCGTAGGTGCTGGCGACGGTGAAGATCTCCGGTGCCATGTACTTCTCGGTGCCGATGACCAGGCCGGTGGACGTGACCCGGGTGTCGTCGCCGGCGATGCTGATGCCGAAGTCGGTGAGCACGGCGGTGGTCCCGGACCCGCTGTGGGGGTCGTGCGGCAGCAGGATGTTCGCCGGCTTCAGGTCACGGTGGACCACCGGGGGGTTACGGTGGTGGATGTGGTCGAGGGCCTCGGCGACGGGGCGCACGATACGGTCGACCTCGTCCACGGTGAACTTCTGCCCCGTCCGGCGCCGTTCCCGGAGGGCGTCCTCCAGATCGCCGCCGTCGACGTAGTCCATGACGAAGTAGGCGGCGGTGCCGTCGGACGCCACGGTGTCGGCGTAGTGGATGTTGACGACGGAGGTGTGTCGGATGGTGGCGAGCGTCCGCATCTCCGCGAGGAAGCGCCGGTACCCTTCCCCACCGGTGCCGACGACGTCCGGACGGATGGCCTTCACCGCGACCCACCGGTGCAGTCCCCGGTCGTAGGCCCGGTAGACGTGGCCCATGCCGCCCTGACCGATCAGCGTCAGGTCCGTGAGGTTTCGGCGCGCCTCGAGCTCGGCCGCGAGCTCGGCAATGTCAGGGCTGTCCGGCCGTGTGCTGCCGCTCACCGGTCGTCCTCGGAACTCCAGGTGAAGTCGCGCGATGAGACCGAGTCACCGTCACCGTCGATGACGCGGACCCCGGAACCGGTGATCTCCACGCGCGAACCGTCATTGTCGAGGGAACGCGTGACCCACCTCCCGGGTCCGACGCGCTGCATGTCGATGTCGTACTCGGCGGCCCGGTCGTTGTAGTGGCCGCGGTAGTACAGGTCGCCGCGTTCCCCGACGCGGCAGACCACAGCGTGGTCGTCACCGTTGGTGCCGGCGAACACCCAGCGGTCGGACGCGTTGCACGTCGCCGCGCTGACTCCGCGCCATCCCTGGCTGGTCAGGGTGGACGGCGCGTCGGACGGGGACGGCGACGTGGTGGATGTCCCGGTCGGGGTGGACGGGGACGGCGCGGACGGCGAGGGCGACGACCCGGACGGCTCAGACGACGCAGGTGCGTCCGACGACGCTGCCTCACTGGTGACGGTAGTCCCGGGCACCGCCGTGAACATCGGGGCACCGGACTCGGCCCCGTCGTCCTGACTACTCCACATCCACACCCCCGCAGCGACGAGACCGACGACGACGATGAGGACGGCGACCACGGCCACGATGATCCCGGTGGCGAGGCCGCCGGCCCTCGACGGCGACGGATCCTCCTGACGCCACGGGTTGCCTGCCGGCCCCGGCGCGCCCCACTCGTTGTTCCCCACGTGCAGTCCTCCGTCTACCTCCGGCCACATCCAGCCGGTTCTTGTCTCCCTATGCCTGTTTCCTCAGGGACCAGTAGTTTTCCTGAGCATACCTGGCGAGGGCAAGTCGTCGGGTGGGTGCGTTGCCGTTGCGCGACGAGAATCCCGTCACA
The DNA here is from genome assembly GCF_037619475.1 of Corynebacterium sp. USCH3. Classification (NCBI taxonomy): domain Bacteria; kingdom Bacillati; phylum Actinomycetota; class Actinomycetes; order Mycobacteriales; family Corynebacteriaceae; genus Corynebacterium; species Corynebacterium sp. USCH3. Next base: position 289,351 of record NZ_JAQPZT010000003.1, on the reverse strand, counting down.
CCGCTGTTCTCCAGCGCCTTGGCGAGGTAGTCGATCTTGGTGTTGACCTTCTTCTGCGACCAGCCCAGGGTCTGCTCGAGGTCGCGCACGGTCGGCACCTCGGACAGGTCGGTCCCCGGCCTGCGGATCAGTGGCGCGGCGAGTGCGCGCAGAAGGTCGACCTGTTCCTCGTTGAAGATGAGTTCGCCGACGGTCATCGGGGCGCTGTGGACGACTCCGGCGACGGTGCCCGTCGGTGGACGCGAGGTCGCGGCGACGGTGAAGTCGAGTTCGTAGGTGGTCACCGAGGTGGAGAAGACCACCGCCGACTCCCCCAACGGCAACGGCAGGCTGGCACCGGGGCCGAGTCTGCTCTGGCTGAAGGAGTTCTCCGCCCGCGGTTGGATGCTGGCGGCGAGCCGCCCGCCCCGGTTGGTGATCATCCAGGTCCCGTCGGAGTCCCAGACCTGGAGGAAGATGCGGTGCATGAACTCGTCGTCCGGGCCCAGGGGGAAGTCCGCCGCCCGCCCGAGCGTGAGCGACTGGCCCGGGTTCAATGCGACGCGGCGGCCGATCTGGTCGTCGATGAGGACCTGTCCGGGGAACAGGCCCGGAGACTGGCGGGGAAACGTCATACCCGACATCTTCCTAGCGTTCGAGCTCGTGCGCCAGAGAATCGAGTTCTCCGCCTCCGGCCATCTCCAGGGTGAGCTGTTCGAGGGTGACGTCGTCCCGCGCGGCGTCGAGCACGCTGCGTCCCAGGTTGAGCAGGACGAAATGGTCCCCCACCAGATGTGCGTGGTGCGGGTTGTGGGTGATCAGGATGACACCGATACCCTCGTCACGGGCCGCGGCGATGAAGCGCAGCACCATGCCGGACTGCTTGACGCCGAGTGCCGCCGTGGGCTCGTCGAGGATCAGCACGCGGGCACCGAAGTAGACGGCGCGGGCGATGGCGACGACCTGACGCTGCCCGCCCGAGAGCGAGGCGATCGGTACCGAGACGTCCTGCAGGTCCACGCCCATGCGCTGCAGGCGGTCGGCGGTGATCTCGCGCATCTCGGCTTCCCGCAGGACGCCGAACCGTCCGGTCATCTCCTGCCCGAGGAAGAAGTTGCGCCACACGGGCATCTGCCCGACCACGGCGAGATCCTGGTAGACCGTGGCGATACCGTGGTTCAGGGCGTCGCGCGGGTTGGCGAAGGTGACAGGCTCGCCGTCGACGAGGATCTCGCCGTCCGTCGGGGGGTGCAGGCCCGCCAGCGTCTTGATCAGGGTGGACTTGCCGGCGCCGTTGTCGCCGAGGACGCAGGTGACGTGACCCTCCTGGACGGAGAGGTTGACGTCGTCGAGTGCGCGGAAGGCACCGTAGGTCTTGCCGATGCCGCGGAGCTCGATGACGGGGGTGGTCTCGCGGGTAGTCACTGTCGGGCCTCCGAGTACTTCGAGAAGGAGTTGTTGGCCAGCACGGCGAGCAACAGGACGCCGCCGAGGAAGAACTTGAACCAGTCGGGGTTCCAGCCGGCGTAGACGATGCCCTGGTTCGTCATGCCGAAGATCAGCGCACCGATGGCGGTTCCCACGGCGGTGCCCTTGCCGCCGGTCATCGCACAGCCACCGACGACGGCGGCGATGATGTAGAGGAACTCGTTGCCCACACCCTGGCCGGCCTGGATGGAGTCGAACTGGTACAGGTTGTGCTGACCGACGAACCAGCAGGAGGCGGCGACGGTCATGAACAGGATGATCTTCACCCGGTCCACCGGCACACCGACGGCCCGGGCGGCGTCCTTGTCCCCGCCGACGGCGAAGATCCAGTTGCCGAAGCGGGTCTTGAACAGCACCCAGCTGGCGACGGCGACGAAGAGGATCCACCAGAACACCGTGACCTGGACCGTGACACCGAAGACCGTCAACGAGCCGGCGAACAGGCGACGGCAGAACTCGTAGCCCTGCATGTCGGAGATCACCGGGGTGGCGACCTGGTCGTTGACCAGCTTGGTGACCGCCAGGTTGAGCCCCTGGAGCATGAGGAAGGTCGCCAGGGTGATCAGGAAGCTGGGGATGCCCGTGCGGGTGACCATCCACCCGTTGAAGAACCCGATGGCCAGGGCGATGGCCAGGGCCAGCAGGGAGCCGACCCACGTCTGCAGGTGGAAGTTGTAGGCGATCATCGTCGCGGCCAGGGCCGTGGTGGTCACCGCGACGCCGGTGGACAGGTCGAACTCGTCCCCGATCATCAGCAGGCCGACGGCCAGGGCGACGATGCCCAGGGTCGAGGAGGTGTAGAGCACGGTCGCGACGGCGTCCATCGAACGGAAGCTCGGTGCGACGACCATGAACAGGACGAAGATCGCGACCGCACCGACGAGGCTGGCGAACTCCGGGCGCCGCAGCAGTGCAGCGGATCTCATCGCAGGCCCTCCTTCGCGGCGTCGGCGATGGTGTCGATGTTGCTCTCGTCGACGAAGCTGGGGCCGGTGTAGACCGGGCGTCCGCCGCCGACGGTGGTGCCGTTGCGTTTCGCGAGCCAGAGTGCGTCGACGGCCATGTAGCCCTGCAGGTAGGGCTGCTGGTCGACGGCGAAGCTGATCCGCCCGTTCTGGATGGCGGGGACGAGTTCGGCGTTGGTGTCGAAGGTGCCGACCTTCACGTCCGAGCCGGTGGATTCGGCGGCGTCGGCGACGACGAGGGAGACCGGGGTGACCAGGCCCATGACCCAGTCGATGGAGCTGTCCTGGGCGAGCTTGGACTGCACGGTCGACTTGACGGAGGTGAGGTCCTGGCCGTTGACGTAGAGGATCTCCACGGAGCCTCCGGTGAGGCCCTGGCGGATGCCGTCGCACCGCGCCTCCTGGGAGGAGTTGCCCTGTTCGTGGATCACGCAGAGGGCCTTCTTCGCACCTTCCTCCTGGAGACGTTCGCCGGCCTTCTCCCCGGCGACGCCTTCCTCCTGGCCGAAGAACCCGGTGAGTCCGTAGTCCTCGTAGTCCTCCATGCCGGCGTTGAGACCGACGACCGGGATGTCGGCGTCGACGGCACGCCGGGCTGCCGGGCCGATGGCGTTGGCGTTGGGCATGGTGACCGCGATGCCGTCGACGTCGGAGTCGATGGCGGACTGCACGAGGCTGGCCTGGTTCGGCGCCTGCGGGTCGGAGCTGTAGCGCAGCTCGATGTTGTCCTTCCTGGCCGCGTCCTCGGCCCCCTTACGGACGAGGTCCCAGAAGGTGTCGCCGGGGGCGCCGTGGCTGATCATCGACACCACGTAGCGCGGGGTGTCGACCGTGCCGCCGCCACCGTCCCCGTCGGAGGCGCGGGGTGCCCCGCCGGTGGCGGAGCAGCCGGCGGCGGCGAGGGCGGTGGTCAGCCCGACCGCTGTCACGGCGGCGGTCAGGACGGGACGGAGGCGCATCTTGAAAGTCACAAACCGCAAGTCAATGCGTCTGAAGCGGTTAAGTCAAACCAGCTGACCTGCGACTTTACCGATACAGTTGATCGGTTCAGGTGGGTCTACCTGCGGGTAGCTCGGTCAGCTCAGAAAATCAGGAGCCCCAAGTGCAGACATCAGCAAGAAGCTGTCCCGCCCTCTAGGGCTTCATGCCATGTCCGAGTAGGCGAGATACCGCCCGCAGTTCTTGCAGGAAAATAGGTACAGGCTCTCTTGCGCCCCCTGCCCTACGGACATCAGCTGTTCCTGCACAGTCGACGGATCCCAATTCGACGTAGCAGTCAGACATTCCACTACATCTACTAAGCCTTGAACTCCCACCCGTTCCTCCAGTTCACTACCGGTCGGCTGACCGAGGTACTGCGCAGGCACAGCGCAACATGCCAACCATTGCGGATCCTGCCATGTAAGGAAGGCCGGAGTCAGGTAGGTGACCTCAGCCTGCAGGTCCGCCGGAACGGTACACCCCGGCAGGAAGTCCGGCTGCACTCCAGTGATCACCCCGTCTGTGTCACGGACAATCTCATACACGGTGTCAATGAGAAGGGCTTTGCGACCACGCTCGTCCGCATACTTCTCGGAAAGGCTTCCGTCAGCGATACACCAGGGACAGACGTGCTTCGGCTTCTCGCCCATACAGTAGACGTTCCGCTTGTATTCCCATCCTCTCACCTGTCCGCAGCAGGAACATTCCTCGCTGGTCTCCCGGAAGGACTCAGTCGGTTCAGGGAAGTAGGTGAACCGTGGAAAAGAACTCATGCCCTCAATGGTAGGCGCTATCCTGAACCCCATGGACCTCAATCCCGACGGCCCCCACCTCCCCGACCGTATCCCTGACGACCGCCGCCACCGTCTCAGTGACGCCCTGACACTCGCCGTCGGGCAGGGTCGCATCGACCTCACGGAGTTCTCCGAACTCAGTGACGAGGTCTGGTCCACCACTGACGTGGCACGGTTCGAACGGCTCGAGACCCTCGTCATGGGAAACAACGGGCGCCGGGACCTCGAGGAACTCGCGGCCAAGGCTGCGGCTCCGGTGCCGGAGTTCTCACGTCCTCCAACAGTCCCCCAGGTCAGTCCGCCCTCCCAGAACCTCTGGTTCGGCGACCTCAGACGTGGCGGCGACATGCAGCTGGCCGCACAGGAGAGCTTCTTCCTGCTGTTCGGGGACCTCCATCTCGACCTCCGCGAGGCCTCGTTGTCCGCACCGGCGACAACGCTGAACGTCACCTCGATATTCGGGGACGTGAAGATCACGGTCCCCCCGGGGATCCGGGTGGAGAACCGGATGTCGCTGGTCTTCGGCGACGTCAAGGCCGATCAGGGCCCCCGCCTCAGCCCCGGTGCGCCCGTCGTCGTCCTCACCGGCCACACCACGTTCGGCGACGTGAAGATCACCGTCGCGGAACCCGGCGTCCCCCTGAAGAAGAGCTGGTGGGACTGGTTGTCCGGCTAGACCGGCTACTTGTCCTCCGGAGTTTCCGAACCCTCGGAGTCCTCGTCCCCGTCATCATCGAGACTCAGCCCGAGCTCGGCCAGCTCGGCGCGCAGGTTCTCCATCGACAGCTGCACTTCCTCCGTGCCGGCACCGTGCACGTGGCCGTGCTCGGCGTGGAGTTCGCCCAGCCCCTCCGAGTCTCCCGCGTCGGAGCCCAGCGTCCCGCCGAGCTCGGCGTAGGCCGGGTAGATGACCTCCCGCTCCAGTGACTCCCGCAGCGGCTGGTCACAGAAGGCGTTGTCCAGGGCGTTCGTGGTCAGCTCCAGGAACTGCCAGTACTCCAGGTCGAAGTTCTCCGCCAGCGCCAGCATCTCGCCGGTCATCGTGCACCCCGACACCAGGCGGTTGTCCGTGTTCACGGTGCAGGTGAAGCCCAGCTCGTAGAGCAGGTTGAACGGGTGGTCGGCGACAGAGTCGCACACACCGGTCTGGGTGTTGGAGGTCGGGCAGATCTCCAGGGGGATGCGCCGGTCCCGGACGAACTTGGCGACTTCCCCGAGCTCGATGCCGTTCATGGTGGCGTCCAGGTCTTCGTAGATCCGGACCCCGTGGCCGATACGCACCGCACCCTGCCGCAGACCGTCAGCGATGGACTCCACTCCGGCTGCCTCACCGGCGTGGACGGTGACCGGCACCAGGTTCTCGCGCAGGATCCGGAACGCCTCGACATGGTTCGACGGGGGGAAGCCGTCCTCGGCACCGGCGATGTCGAATCCGACGACGTAGCCCTCGCCCGGGGTGTGCTCACCGTGGTTGTCGACGATCAGCTGGGCGATCTCCGCAGCGCGGTCGGCATGCCGCATCGCGCAGAGCAGCAGTCGGACGTGGATGCGTCCACCACGTTCCGCGACGATCCGCTCGCCCTCCTTGACGCCCTGGACGGTCGCCTCGACGACGTCCTGGAGACCCAACCCCTTGGCCTGGTGCTGCTCCGGGGCGTAGCGCAGTTCGGCGTAGCACACACCGTCGGCGGCGAGGTCCTCGACGGCTTCCCGGGTCACCCTCACCAGGGAGTCACGGGTCTGCATCACGGCGGTGGTGTGGTCGAAGGTGGTGAGGTAGGTCGGCAGGTCCCCGGAGTTCGCGGCGTCGAAGAACCACTTCTCCAGCTCCGCGGCATCGGTCGTCGGCAGGCCCTCGTACCCGGTCTCCGCGGCGATGTCGATGATGGTCTGTGGTCGCAGCCCACCGTCGAGGTGGTCGTGGAGCTCGACCTTGGGCAGACGCCGGACGACGTCCGGGTCGACGGTGGAGATGGCTTCGGCTTCGCTGAATTCACTGTCGCTCATGGTGGACCACGATACCGCTGCTCCCGGTTCCTGTCCGTGCCGGACCCCGCTACCGATAGACTCTGACAACTGATGACTGCACATACTCTCCCCCGACGCCGGGCGCTTGTGGCCACCACCCTGGCCGCGACGTTGACCATGAGTCTCACCGGCCCCCTCATCGTCCCCGCTGACGCAGAGACCGGCCGCAACAACGTCGAGAAGGACGACTGGCTCCCGTTGACCGTCGACCCGGGGGCGCCGCTGCCGGACGACCCTTTCCTCGACACCGACGACTGCCCGTTCGCCGATGAGCTTCCCCCCGCATTCGACGAGGACGCCCTGCCGGCGGACGGTGAGGACGCCCCGGCTCCTGTCACCGTGGACCACCCCGGACCGGGTGGAGAAGCGCTCGACACCTGTGCCCCGGTGTCGGTGCCCGGCATGGACGTCCCCGACCGGCTCAGCCTGGGAAGCTACCTCGTGTACGACGTCGACTCGGGCGATGTCCTGGCGGCGAAGGACCCCTACGGTCTCTACCGCCCGGCCTCCATCATCAAGGCGCTGCTGCTGATGACCGCGTTGGATGAGCTCGACCTCGACCATGTCGTCCCCGTCAGCGACGAGGCGGTGGCGATCGACGGGTCACAGGTCGGTGTCGGCCCCGGTGGCCGTTACACCGCGCGCGAGCTGTTGCTCGGCCTGGTCATGCGGTCGGGTAACGACGCCGCCATCGCGCTTGCCGAGGCGATGGGAGGCCAGGACGAGACGGTGACGCGTATGCAGGACCTCGCGGACTCGCTGGGCACCCAGGCGACCCGGGTGGTGACCGTACACGGGCTCGACAGCCCCGGGGTGCAGACGACCGCCTACGACATGGCGCTGATCTACCGGGCGGCGTTCCAGCGCGAGGACGTGCGGGAACTTCTCGGTGAGGAGACGATGGACTTCCCCGGTTACGGGGACATGGAGGGCTTCGAGCTCTCCAGCGACAATGAGATGCTCTTCAACTATCCCGGCACCGTCGGCGGCAAGACCGGCTTCACCGACAACGCCCGGCACACGTTCTCGGTCGCCGCTGAGCGGGACGGCCGGACGTTGGGCATGGTGCTGTTGAACTCCACGATCGCCGCAGGCCGTCCCGCGGAGCAGGCCAGCGCCGTCCTCGACGCGGCATTCGCGACACCGGCAGGATCGAGCATCGGCACGCTCGACACCGCAGACACCGACACCACTGACTCCGCTCCCCCGTCTGACGTCCCCGCCCCGGATTCTGCCCCTGCCGAGGCTGACGAGGCAGGCCCCTCCGGCATCGACATGCGCGCCGTCGTGGGTGCGGGCGTCGCGGTCCTGCTGTTGGTCGGTCTCGCCGTCGGAGCGGCACGCTTCCGCCGGCGGTAGATCGGGGTCTCTCCCCTACTTCCCCCGGAAGGCCCGGCTGAGCAGCCCCACTGCGGTGGCACCGAGCGCGGTGCCGATACCGACGAGTCCGGCGGTACTGATGTCGCGGGCGCCGGGACGGACCTCCTGCCGGACGCGGATCACCGCCGCCGGCGGTGCGTCGGGAACCATCGCGGCGAGGGCTTCCGGGGTGGTCGCGGTCCAGGCGGCCAGGTACAGGGTCACGCGCCAGACCAGGTACAGCACGACCATCACTCCGATGACCGGGCCGAATGCCGCGCCTGCGGGGTTGGACAGTGCGTTGGAGAAGACGAGGGTGGCGATCTGCTTGATCACCTCGAACGCCAGCGCACCCATCACCGCGGCACGTGCCGCAGCCGGACGAGGGACGCGCGTGCGCGGGAGGTAGAGCATCAACCAGAAGAAGACGATCCAGTTCGCGATGAGCGCGACGACCAGGGCCGCCAGCCAGGTGAAGATGCGGATGCCGGGCACGTCACCCAGCCCGATCGTCTCCAGGACGCTGCTGGTGAACCCACCGCCTCCGAACGCGGTGACGGCGAACGCGACCACCAGGGCGAGGAGCAGACCGATGAGTCCGATGAGGTCGCTGATCTTGCCCTTGACGGCGTTGTCGGCCTGGCCGGAGACCTTCCACATGCTGGAGACGCCGATACGCAGGTTCTTCATCCACCCGAGACCGGTCCACAGCGCCAGCACAAGACCGATACCGAAGACGCTGCCGCGCTGGTCGATCGCCTGCATGATGATGTCGTTGAGGGTGTCCCCGAGTTCACCGCCGGCGGAGTCGGTGACGGTCTCCGTGATCTTGTCGATCAGTTCCTGGTTTCCGGCGACCACCATGGCGACGGTGGCGAAGCACAGCATGATCAGCGGGAAGATCGAGAGGACGGAGAAGTAGGTGATGCCGGCGGCGAAGTTGTTGCCGCCCTGATCCGTGTAGCGCTCGTTCATGCGCATCACGTGGTCGAACCAGGGCCACTTGTCACGGTACCGGTCAATCGCCCCCGGCGAGTCGTCGGTGGACCGTTCGATGCCGTGGTCGTCCAACTTGTCCCGGTCGGAGGCGGTGATCGTGCGAGCCATCAGAGGACTCCTCTTGTGTGTCTCTATGTCGTCAGTGCCCCACATCAGTCAGTGAGCGCTGGCCCTACCCTAATTCATTTCCGCGGCTCCCCGGGGAATAACCCACCCCTACCGCAGCAGCCCCATCTTCTCGTACACGTCGGCGACCACGGACTCCGCGACCACGCCGGCCTTCTCCGCCCCACGGTCCAGGATCCGCTTCAGCTCCGCCGGGTCAGCCATGTACTCGTCGTACCGGGCCTTCAGCGGGGTGGTGAACGCCTGCAGCGCGTCGGCGGTGTCAACCTTGAGTGCGCCGTACTGCGCCCCGGCAGCCTGGTAGTCGGCCACGATCTCATCCACGCTCCGCCCGGTCAGCGCGGACTGGATCACCAGCAGGTTCGACACCCCCGGCTTCTCCTCCCGGTCGTAGCGGATCTCGCCGTCGTTGTCGGTCACCGCCGACTTGATCCGCTTCGCCGAGGTCTTCGGCTCGTCGAGCAGGTTCACGATGCCCTTCGGGTTGTCCCCGGACTTGCTCATCTTCGAGGTCGGGTCCTGCAGGTCGTAGATCTTCGCCGCACCCTGCGGGATGAACCCGTCCGGCACCACGAACGTCTCGCCGAAACGGGCGTTGAAACGCTCAGCCAGGTTGCGGGTCAACTCCAGGTGCTGGCGCTGGTCCTCACCCACCGGCACCAGCTGCGGACGGTAGAGCAGGATGTCCGCGGCCATGAGCATCGGGTACATGAACAGACCGGCCGAGGTCCGCTCGGCGCCACGCTTGGCGGACTTGTCCTTGAACTGCGTCATCCGCGACGCCTCACCGAAGCCGGTGAGGCACGTCAGCACCCACGCCAGCTCGGCGTGCTGCGGCACCTGGGACTGAACGAAGATCGTGGACTTCTCCGGGTCGATGCCCAACGCCAACAGCTGCGCGACGCCGGCCAGCGTCCGCTCCTTCAGCTCCGTCGGATCCTGGTCCACGGTGATGGCGTGCAGGTTGGGGATGAAGTAGAAGGCGTCGTACCCGTCCTGCAGGTCGATCCACTGCTTGACCGCACCCAGGTAGTTCCCGAGGTGGTAGGAGTCCGCCGTGGGCTGAATGCCGGACAGGACGCGCTTGATCTGTGCTTCATCGCTCATGGACAGTCATGTTACCCGGGCACTTTCGCGATCTGCAGCAGTGCCTCGGCATCCGGGTCGCTGACCTCCAGCGGCCGTCCCCGGGGATAGACCGCCCGTAACAGACGCCGGAAGGTCACCCCTGTCACCGGCACACGGACCAGCTCGCCGGACGCCACCTGCGCCTCCACCGCGCGGGCCGCGATGACCGTCGGCTCCCCCATCCCGGTCACCGCCGCCCGCTGGGCCGACAACGACCCGAACTCCCCTGCCGGTTCGGCGATCGTCCCCAGGGCCGCCTCCACGATCTCCCGGCTGCCGGACCCTCGCTCCCGCGTGACCAGCGGGGTGCGTCGCAGGCGGGCAGCGTCCACCTCGGAGCCGGCCCAGGGGTGCGACGGCGGGACAACGAGGATCAGGTCATCCACCCCCACCACGTCCGACGCCAGACCGTGCGACACCTCCGCCCCCTCCACGAAGCCCAGCACACACTCGCCTCCGGCCACCGCGTCACACACCTCCGCACTGTTGCGCGAGCGCAACTGCAGCCGGACCGACGGGTTCTCCCGGTGGAACCGCGCCGCCCACGAGGGGAAGTACAGTTCCGCGACGGTATTGGAGACGGCGACCGGCAGCGACCGCACGGCATCCGGTTGAGTCGCCGCAACCACGGCACGAGAAAACTCCCCCGCCGCCGCGAGCAGGTCGCGGGCCGCCGCCAGGACGGCATGCCCACGGTCGGTGGGCTCCGATCCCCCCACCCCCCGCCGGAAGACAGCGACCCCGAGCGTCCTCTCCGCGGCCGCCACCCGTGCACTCACCGTCTGCTGGCTCAGCCCCAGGTCACGCGCGGCGGCGGCGATGCTGCGGCGTTCGTCCACGGCGATGAGCGTGGCGAGCTGGTCAACCGGCGGAACGAGAGGGTACATACGTTCACTGTACCCCGTTCCACCTGCGCCGTTATCCCCGTCATGCGGCAGGCCGCGTTACGGTCGGCATCATGGACACCACGACCGAGCTTCCGCCGCCCGGCCCCGCCTGGGGCGGTGTGCTGATGGGTGTCTCCATCACCGCGGCGATGCTCGGTGTCCACGTGGGCCAGCCCACCGGCGGCATCGTCACCGTCCTGGCCACCGCCGTCCTGCTGGTCCTCACCGCCGGCGGACGGAGCTGGCTCACCACAGACCTCCCCTCCTGGTCGATGGTCACCATGGGCATCCTCGCCCTCGGGTCCGCCGCGGACGGCACCCTCGGTCTCGTCACCGTCCACCGTGTCACCTGGATACTCGGGACCATCGCCTCCGTCCTGGTCTTCACGCCTCAGGCGTGGAAGCTCGTCCGGGGTGCACTGCCACGCGCGTTCCCCGCCACCCTGCCCCTCGTCACCCCGATGGTGGCCGCCACCAACGCCGCCCAGCTCGGGCACCCGCTGCCCGGGGCCCTCTGCCTCGCCGCATCCCTGGCGGCCGGCGTGCCCGCGTTCATCCTCGTCTACCTGTCGCCAGGACGACGCCCCGCGCCTCCCGCCGCCGCGACGACGTGGATCCCCCTCGGCATCGTCGGCCAGAGCAGCACCGCGGCCCTGCTGCTCACCGACGGGACCGACCTCACCGACGCCGGCCGGACGTATGCCGCCGTCATGCTCACCGTGGGTGTCCCCGCCGCACTGTGGGCCCTCCGGAACCACTGGGGGACGCTGCTACGACACTCCCCCGTCGCGTCCGCGGCGACCTACGGCCCGGCATGGTGGTCCGCCACCTTCCCCGTCGGCACCTGCAGCCTGGGCACCCACCAACTGGCCGTCAGCACCGGTGCGGGTTGGCTGGACGGGGTCAGCGCGGCGCTTCTCGTCCTGCTGGTCCTGCACGTGACCGTCGCCGCCGCAGGGCTGGTCGGCGCGCTCGGCTACCGGTACGTGACCAGTACCGGGGAGTGATCGCTCCAGCGCAGGTCGTAGTGCTCGGCCCGGTCCACCCACGCGGACTCCGCACGCTGCATCAACGCCGACGTCGCCGCCTGGTAGTCGATCCGCCACCCGGCACCGGTGTCGAACGCCTGGCCGCGCCAGGTCCACCAGGAGTAGGGACCGTCCTCGTCCGGGTGCAGGCGGCGCAGTGCGTCGAACCACCGGGGCTCCGCCACCGCCCCGTCCTCCAGGCGCTGCGCCGCCACATCTCCGGGGGTGTACTCCACCGCACCGAAGAAGTCCGACGGGTCCCCCGCCGGGTTGCCGGTACGCCCGGCATCCGTCGGATCGCCGATCTGCGTGGCGTCGTCCGGGAAGGTGCCGAACACCGAGTCCATGAACGCCCGTTCCGACGGCAGGTAGCCGGACTTCTTCCGGTTCGGACGCCAGTTCTTCAGGTCCTGGCGACGGTGGCAGATGTTCCAGTCTCCGCCCACGACCATCTGCTCGTGCACCCCGGCCTGCTGGTCGAGGTACGGCCCGAAGATGTCGAGGAACCGGAACTTCTCGTCCTGCTTGGCCGTCCCCTCGGCCCCGGACGGCAGGTAGACGCTGGCGACCCGGAGGCCGACGGTGGTGGCCTCGATGTAGCGGCCGGCGTCGTCGAACTCGGTGCTGAACCCCTCCCCGAACCCGACCCGGACGTCCTCGATCCCGTGCCGTGACAGGATAGCCACACCCGCACGCCCCTTCGCCGCGGCCTCGGCCTGCACCAGGTTCCACCCGGATTCCAGCGCCGGGGCCAGCGCCTTCTCGGTCTGGTCGGGGGTGGCACGCACCTCCTGCAGCAGCACCACGTCCGCCGGGGTGCTCTCCAACCACGGCAGGATCCCGTGGTTGTCCTCGTTGCGGACCTTGGCTGCGGCACGGATGCCGTTGACGTTGACGGTGGCGACGGTGACAGTCATGCGGTCCAGACTAGCGGCGGGCATCGCTGCGGCGCCGCAGCAGGTAGGTCGGGATGAAGACCGCGATACCGCACAGGGCCATCCCCACGCCGGCCAGTGCAGGTGCCGAGTACGAGTAACCGGCACTGATCACCGCACCACCGACCGCGGCACCCGCGGCGTTGGCGAGGTTCAACGCCGAGTGGTTCATCGAGGCCGCGAGGTTCTGTGCCTTGCCTGCGACATCCATCAGCCGGGTCTGCAGGTTGATCGTCATCACGGAACCGGACATGGCGACCAGCCCGAAGTTCACGATCGCCAGCGGTGCGATCGTACTGGTGAAGTAGAACGCACCGAGCATGACGACCATCGCGATCAGGGCCCCGAAGATCGAGCCCTCCACGTTGACGTCGGCCAGCCGTCCACCGACGAACGTGCCGGCGACCATGCCGACGCCGTAGACCATCAGGACCAGCCACATGAGGTTCTCCGGGAAACCGGCGCGCTCCGTCATCGTCCAGGAGATGTAGGTGTACACGCAGAACATACCGCCGAAGCCGACGGTGCCGAGCAGCAGCGTGAGCATCACCTGGGGGTTGACCAGGGCGCTGAGCTCCGTCATCGGCCGGGTGGCCGGCATCTGGGTCATGTGCGGCAACGAGTACCACAGGCCGGCCAGCGTGACGAGCCCGATCAGTGCGACCACGGCGAAGGCGGCGTTCCACCCCAGCGTCTGACCGACCCACTGGGCCGCGGGCACGCCGGCGACCGTCGCCACCGACAGTCCCATGGAGACCTGGGCGACCGCACGCCCCCGCTGCCCGGCGTCCGCCATGGACGCGGCGATCAACGCGGCGGCGGCGAAGTAGGCGCCGTGGGGGATGCCGGCGATGAACCGGGACAGCATCAGCAGCCCGTAGGAGCCGGCGAGCACGCTGAGCGCGTTGCCCACGGTGAAGGCGCCCATGAGGATCAGGACGAGCCGTCGTCGGGGCATCGAGCCGGTGAACGCCGTGATCACCGGGGCACCCACGACCACGCCGAGCGCGTAGGCGGTGATCACGTGTCCGGCGGTGGCCTCGCTGATCGAGAAGTCGTCCGCGATGTAGTTGAGCAGCCCCATCGCCACGAACTCGGTCGTGCCGATGCCGAAGCCGCCGAGCGCGAGCATGAGGATGGCGATCGGCCGTCGACGCCTCCCCATCTCCGTCTGACGCGGCAGGGGACGTCGACCGGGCAGGTGGGGCTGGCGGGGCAGGTCCGCCAGACGTTGCAGTCGGGTTCTGGTTCCGGTGGGTGATTCAGTCACGGGATACTCCTCGAAAATTCGGCGCGTGCCACAGCAGAGGCCAACCGGTATCGATTCAGATCTATTCCATCGTCGGCCGAGATTCGTCGGGATCGATTTCATTGATATCCGGATAACGGTCTCTCCCCGGGTGTAGGGTATCCGCGCCCCGCGACCGTCGGGGCGACCGGCATTGCCGTATTATCGCGATAGTAGATGCCCGAGAGGCACCCTTCCACACGAAGGCATCACCGAAGAACGAGACGAATAATCGCAGGTGCGCCCGTCTCCGTCCCTCACGAGGGGACGGCCGACGCGTCGCTGCACTGACTATCGAAGAGGGAGACACCGGCCCATGGCCAAGATCATCTACACCCGTACTGACGAAGCCCCACTGCTTGCCACGTACTCACTGAAGCCCGTTATCGAGGCGTTCGCCTCCACCACCGGTGTCGCCGTCGAAACCCGCGACATCTCCCTGGCGGCCCGCATCCTCTCCGCGTTCAACGATGTCCTCCCCGAGAACCAGCAGGTCCACGACGCCCTCGCCGAGCTCGGTGAGCTGACCAAGCAGCCGGACGCGAACATCATCAAGCTCCCGAACATCTCCGCCTCGGTGCCGCAGCTCAAGGCCGCGATCCGCGAGCTGCAGGAGCACGGTTACGACCTGCCCGACTACCCGGACGAGCCGTCCACCGACGAGGAGAAGGACGCCCGCGCCCGGTACGACTCCGTCAAGGGCTCCGCGGTGAACCCGGTCCTGCGTGAGGGAAACTCCGACCGTCGCGCACCGAAGGCGGTGAAGAACTTCGCCCGCAAGCACCCGCACCACATGGGTGAGTGGTCCGCTGACTCGAAGACCAATGTCGCGACCATGTCGGACGGGGACTTCCGCCACAACGAGCAGTCCGTCATCATCGACGGCGACGACACCCTCACCATCCGCCTCGTCGGCGCCGACGGCGAGACCACCGTCCTCAAGGACGGGCTGACGGTGCTGGACAAGGAGATCGTCGACGCCACCGTCCTGCGCGCCACGGACCTCGACGAGTTCCTCAAGGCCCAGGTCGCCCGCGCCAAGGAGGACGGGGTCCTCTTCTCCGCACACCTCAAGGCCACCATGATGAAGGTCTCCGACCCGATCATCTTCGGCCACGTCGTGCGCGCCTACTTCTCCGACGTCTTCGAGAAGTACGGCGACACCCTGTTCTCCAAGGGGCTCAACGGCGAGAACGGTCTCGCCGCCATCTACTCCGGCCTCGAGGACTACGCCGACGAGATCGGCGCCGACCTGGCGTCCGAGATCCGTGCCGCCTTCGACAAGGGCCTGGAGGACGGCCCGGACCTGGCGATGGTCAACTCCCACAAGGGCATCACCGGTCTGCACGTCCCCTCCGACATCATCGTCGACGCCTCCATGCCCGCCATGATCCGCGGCGGCGGCAAGATGTGGAACAAGGACGACAAGGAGCAGGACGCCCTCGCCGTCATCCCGGACTCCTCCTACGCGGGCGTGTTCCAGACCGTCATCGAGGACTGCCGCAAGAACGGCGCCTTCGACCCGACGACGATGGGCACCGTCCCCAACGTCGGCCTGATGGCGCAGAAGGCCGAGGAGTACGGCTCCCACGACAAGACCTTCAAGATCCAGTCCGAGGGAACCGTCGAGGTCGTCGACTCCTCCGGCGAGGTCCTCATGTCCCACACCGTCGCCCCCGGTGACATCTGGCGTGCCTGCCAGGCCAAGGACGTGCCGATCCGCGACTGGGTGAAGCTGGCCGTGAGCCGTGCCCGCGACACCGGCGTCCCGGCCGTGTTCTGGCTCGACCCGGAGCGTGCCCACGACCGCAACATGACCGCCAAGGTCGAGGAGTACCTCAAGGACACCGGGCTCGTCGGCGACACCGAGGGCCTGGACATCCGCATCCTCTCCCCCGAGGAAGCCTGCCAGCTCTCCGTCGACCGGATCCGGGCCGGCGAGGACACCATCTCCGTGTCCGGCAACGTGCTGCGCGACTACCTCACCGACCTCTTCCCCATCATGGAGCTGGGCACCAGCGCCAAGATGCTGTCGATCGTGCCGCTGATCGCCGGTGGCGGACTGTTCGAGACCGGTGCCGGCGGCTCCGCCCCGAAGCACGTCCAGCAGCTCATCGAGGAAGACTACCTCCGCTGGGACTCCCTGGGTGAGTTCCTGGCCCTGGCCGAGTCCCTGCGCAAGCTCGCCGAGACCGACAACAACCCGCGCACCCCGATCCTGGCCGACGCCCTCGACGCCGCGACCGAGCGCATCCTCAACGAGGACCTCTCCCCCGCCCGTGTCGTCGGCGAGATCGACAACCGTGGCAGCCACTACTGGCTGGCCCGCTACTGGGCGCTGAACCTCTCCAAGCAGACCGAGGACGCGGAGCTCGCCGAGATCTTCGGCCCGGTCGCCCAGGAGCTGGAGGAGAAGTACGAGACCGTCAAGAAGGAGATGCGCGGCGGGCAGGGCTCCTCCGCGGACCTCGGCGGCTACTACTGGCTGGACGAGGAGAAGACCACGAAGGTCATGCGCCCGTCCGCCACCTTCAACGCCGTGATCGACGGACTCACCGCGCGCAACTCCTGACGCGCCGCGGCGTCCACTGAACAGCTCGGTCTACCAGAGCAATGGTGCCCCACCTGCACCTTTGACTCAAAGTAGACCGAGCTGTTTGCCGCTCACCCTCCGGTGGGTTATCGTGTTCCCAGCGAAACGACTCCATCAGCTTCCGAAGGGACCACCACACATGACCACCAGGTACGACAACGCCGACGCCGCCAACTGGGGCTTCGCCTCCCGCGCCGTGCACGCCGGACAGACCGTCGACTCCGACACCGGCGCCCGCAACCAGCCGATCTACCTCACCACCTCCTACGTCTTCGACTCCGCCGAGCACGCCAAGCAGCGCTTCGCCCTCGAGGACCTGGGACCGGTCTACAGCCGTCTGACCAACCCCACCCAGGAGGCCCTGGAGAACCGCATCGGGTCCCTGGAGGGCGGTGTCCACGCCGTGGCCTTCGCCTCCGGTCAGGCCGCGGAGACCGCCGCGATCCTCAACCTCGCCGGTGCCGGTGACCACATCGTCACCTCGCCACGCCTCTACGGCGGCACCGAGACGCTCTTCGGTGTCACCCTCGCCCGTCTCGGCATCGAGGTCACCTTCGTCGAGGACCCGGACGACCTCGAGTCCTGGCAGGCGGCCGTGCAGCCGAACACCAAGGCCTTCTACGGCGAGACCTTCGCCAACCCCCAGGCCGACGTCCTGGACATCCCGGCCGTCGCCGAGGTCGCGCACCGCAACAACGTGCCGCTCATCGTGGACAACACCGTCGCCACCGCGGCCCTGGTACGTCCCCTGGAGCTCGGCGCGGACATCGTCGTCGCCTCCCTGACGAAGTTCTACACCGGCAACGGGTCCGGACTCGGCGGCATCCTCGTCGACGGCGGCTCCTTCGACTGGACCGTCGAACGCGACGGTGAACCGGTCTTCCCGTCCTTCGTCACCCCGGACCCCGCCTACCACGGCCTGAAGTACGCCGACCTCGGTGCGGCCGCCTTCGGGCTGAAGGCCCGCGTGGGCCTGCTGCGCGACACCGGTGCGGCGATCTCGGCGTTCAACGCCTGGATCACGATCCAGGGCCTGGACACCCTGGCCCTGCGTGTGCGCAAGCACAACGAGAACGCCGAGATCGTCGCCGGCTCCCTCGCCGAGAACGCCGCGGTCGCCACGGTGAACTACGCCGGCCTGCCGGACTCCCCCTGGTACGCCACCAAGGAGAAGCTCGGTCTGGAGTACACCGGCTCGGTGCTGTCCTTCGACCTCGCCGTCGACGACGTCTGGTCCGACGAGGCCCGTGAGAAGGCCTGGGCCTTCATCGACGCCCTCAAACTGCACTCCAACCTGGCCAATGTCGGCGACGTGCGCTCGCTGGTGGTCCACCCCGCGACCACCACCCACTCCCAGTCCGACCGGAAGGGTCTGACCCGCGCCGGCGTGAACCTCGCGACCATCCGCCTGTCGGTCGGCATCGAGGACATCGAGGACATCCTCGCCGACCTCCAGCTCGGCTTCGACGCGATCCGCTGAGGCCCGGCACCGCATGAGCATCGACCCCCGGTCCCTGCCCGCCTCCCATTCCTCGGTGACGGTGCCGATCGGCACGTTCACCACCGAGGCGGGGGTGGACGTCCCCGGCGCCGAACTGCGTCTGTTCGCCTGGTACGAGGGCGCCGCCGAGGAAGCCGTGGCCCGTCCCGTCCTCGTCATCGAGCACGCCCTGACCGCCGACGGCGACGCCGACGACTGGTGGGCCGGCATGATCGGCCCCGGCCTGGCCCTCGACACCGAGCGCTACCTCGTGCTCTGCGCGAACTGCCTCGGTGGGTGCCAGGGGTCCACCGGGCCGTCCTCCGCGCACCCCGACGGCGGCCACTGGGGGTCACGCTTCCCCGCCTTGTCCATCCGTGACCTCGTCGCCGCGGAGAAGACCCTGCTCATCGACGTGCTGGGGATCCGCAGAATCCGCGGTGTGGTCGGCGCGTCCATGGGCGGCGCCCGTGTCCTGGAGTGGACGTTCATGTACCCCGAGGTCGTGGAGGCCGCGCTGCCGGTCGCCGTCTCCGCCCGCGCCTCGGCGTGGCAGATCGGGATCCAGTCCGCCCAGATCCGCTTCATCACCGCCGACCCCTGCTGGCAGAACGGCGACTACCACGGCTCCGGGAGCATCCCGTCCCACGGTCTCGGCCAGGCCCGACGCATCGCCCACCTGACCTACCGCGGTGAGCTGGAACTCGACGAACGGTTCGCCACCGAGCCGCAACCGGGCGAGAACCCGTACGGCCCCTACAACTCCCCCACGGAGCGTTTCGCCGTGGAGAGCTACCTCGACCGCCAGGCGGAGAAGCTCGAGGCCCGGTTCGACGCCGGCAGCTACGTGATCCTCACCGACGCGCTGAACCGGCACGACGTCGGACGCGGCCGCGGCGGCATGAACGCGGTCCTGGGGTCGTCCCAGGTGCCCACCATGGTCGCCGGCATCGACACCGACATCCTCTACCCGTACCACCAGCAGGAGCACCTCTCCCGCAACCTCGGGGACTTCATCGGCCTGTCGAAGATCACCTCCCCCACCGGGCACGACGGCTTCCTCACGGAGACCCGTCAGATGACGATCATCCTCGACAAGTTCCTCACCAAGGCGGCGTTGCTGGCGCAGCGGTAGCGCGCCCCACGTCCACACCCGTAGAAAGGGCACCGTCCTGTGCACGCACATCGCCCGGATCGCGGGCACAGGACGGTGTCTTTTCAGCGCCGGGGTCGGGCAGCCGCGGCGGCCTCCGTCGCCCGGGCGTAGACGGTCTCGCCCACGCTGGCGGCACCGAGTCCCAGCGTCCGGGCGTCGCCGCGGGTGATCTGCGCGGTGAACCGCTCGCCGTCCACCACGTCCCTCAGCTCCACACGGACCTCGAAGCCCAGCACGGCAACCCGCTCGACCACGGCCTCGCGCACGTCGGTGGCGGCGACCTCGTTGCCGGGCACCTCCGGGTCGACGTTACGTCCCAGCCTGATGTCGTGGGGACGCACCGTGCGACCGTCCAGCGTGGTGACGTGCCCCAGGAAGGACTGGACGAAGGGGGTGGCCGGGGCGTCGTAGAGGTCGGTCGGGGTGCCGACCTGCTCGATGCGTCCGTCACCCATCACGGCGATCCGGTCGGCGACGTCGAGCGCCTCCTCCTGGTCGTGCGTGACCAGGACGGTGGTGACGGTGAACTCCTCGTGCATGTGGCGCAGCCAGGTCCGCAGGTCCTCGCGCACCTTCGCGTCCAATGCGCCGAACGGTTCGTCGAGCAGCAGGATGCCGGGATTCGGGGCGAGCGCCCGTGCCAGCGCCATCCGTTGCCGCTGGCCGCCGGAGAGCTGCGAGGGGTAGCGGGTGTGGTACCCGGCGAGACCGACGATCTCCAGGAGTTCGTCGACCCGCCGGTCGATCTCCTTCTTCGGGCGTTTGCGCACCGACAGACCGAAGGCCACGTTGTCGCGCACGGTCATGTGCTTGAAGGCGGCGTAGTGCTGGAAGACGAAGCCGATGCCCCGGTCCTGCGGCGACAGCCGCGTCACGTCGCGGTCGTCGATGACCACCGCGCCGGAGTCGGGGCGTTCCAGGCCGGCGATGGTGCGCAGCAGGGTGGACTTGCCCGAACCGGACGGTCCCAGCAGGGCGGTGAGGGACCCCTCCGGGATCTCGAGGGAGACGTCATCGAGGGCCGTGAAGTCCCCGTAGGTCTTCACGGCGTGGGAGACGGAGATGGCCATGTCAGGAAACCTTCTTCTTCTGCAGCAGGGTCATGACGACCAGGACGATCACCGAGACGATCATCAGCAGGGTCGCCGCGGCGTAGGCGCCGTAGACGTTGTTGTCGTCGAGGTAGCGGGAGTGCACCAGCAGGGTCAGGGTCTGCCCGCCGCCGGCGAATCCGGAGGCGACCATGATCACCGCGCCGAACTCGCCCAGGGAGCGGGCGACGGTGAGCACGATGCCGTAGGACAGGCCCCAGCGGATCGACGGCAGGGTGATGCGCCGGAACGTCTGCCAGGGGGAGGCGCCCAGGGTGGACGCCGCCTGCTCCTGTTCGGTGCCGATCTCCCGCAGGACGGGCTCCACCTCCCGCACGATGAAGGGCAGGGTGACGAACACCGTCGCCAGCACCATGCCGGGCAGGCCGAAGATCACCCGGAAGCCGAGGTCCTCGACACCCCCGAACCACCCGTCGGTGCCCCACAGCATGATCAACGCGACACCGACGATCACCGGCGAGACGGCGAACGGCAGGTCCACGACCGCCTGGACCAGCGACTTTCCGGGGAAGCGACCCCGGACCAGCCCGAGGGCGACGACGATGCCGAAGACCACGTTCAACGGCACCGTGATCACCACGATCAGCAGTGAGGTCTGCAGTGCCGAGACGGCCGCCGGGGTGGTGATCCACTCCCAGAACTGACCGACGCCGGGTTCCACGGTGCGCCACAGGATGGTACCGACCGGGAGCGCGACGAGCACGGCCAGGTAGACCAGGGCGAGGGTGCGTAGTGTCAGGACACTGGTTCTTGACTGGTTCACGCGTCCTGCTCCTTCCGGGTGCTGCGTTCCCCGACGAGGCGGAGGACGAGGAGGACGATGAAGGTGACGGCCAGCAGGGCGACGGACACCGCCGCGGCGGCGGACGGGACGTCCGACTCGATCTGCTCCTGGATGTACTGGGAGGCGACCTGCGTCTCCCCGGGGATGTTCCCGCCGATGAGCACCACCGAGCCGTACTCACCGATCGCCCGGGCGAAGGCGAGTCCCGTGCCGGACAGCACCGCGGGCCACAGTGCCGGCAGGATGATCCGCCGGAAGACGGTGGCGTTGGACGCGCCGAGGGACGCCGCAGCCTCCTCGACGTCGTGGTCGAGTTCGATGAGCACGGGCTGCACCGACCGCACGACGAACGGGAGGGTGACGAACGCCAGCGCGATGACCAGCGCCGGCTGGGTCGCGTTGAGGGTGATGTTCATCGGACTGTCCGGACCGTACAGGCTGAGCAGCACCAGGGACGCGACGATCGTGGGCAGCGCGAACGGCAGGTCGATGACCGCGTCCACGAGGCGTTTCCCGGGGAAGTCGTCGCGCACCAGCACCCAGGCGATCAGGGTGCCGGTGACCATGTTGATCAGCGCCACGGCGAGGGAGACCTTCGCGGTCACCCAGAGTGTGTCCCGTGCACCGGGTGCCGTGACGGCGTCCCAGAAGCCGCCGAGCCCGCCGGAGAAGGCTTCCGTGGTCAGGGCCACCAACGGCAGCAGGACGATGACGGACAGCCACAGCGTGGCGGTGCCCATGCTGAGTTTCGTTCTCATCTCACCCATCTCAGACCGCCTGGTAGATCGTCGTGACGGCGCCGTCGGTGTCGCCGCTGCCCGGCTTGGCGCGCTTGAACAGGACGGTGTCCACGATGTCCCAGTCCGCCGCGTCACCGTCCGGGTCCAGGGACGGGTCGAGGTCCCGGAACGCCGCGGCGAGTTCGTCGATGGTGTGCACGGTGTCCAGCGGCCGGAACGCCTCACGTTGCTCGGCGGGCAGGCCGTCGATCACCCCGGTGGAGTCGGAGAACAGGTCCGGGCCGGGCCGGAACCCCTCGGACGCCCACAGCGTCTCCGCCTCCGGGGTGAACAGGTAGTCGCGGAACTGCGTGGCTTTCCCCATGTTCCCGTCGGGGTCGTCGGTGGTGTCGACGACGGCCACCGGGTTCTCGATGCGGAAGGTGTCCGCCGGCACCGTGTAGTCGATGCGTCCACCGTTGCGGTCCAGTTCGATGGCCTCGTTCTCGTAGGACAGCAGCACGTCTCCCTGTCCTCCCCCGAATGCGGAGGTGGCCTCGCGCCC
Organism: Corynebacterium sp. USCH3; assembly: GCF_037619475.1. Taxonomy (NCBI): domain Bacteria; kingdom Bacillati; phylum Actinomycetota; class Actinomycetes; order Mycobacteriales; family Corynebacteriaceae; genus Corynebacterium; species Corynebacterium sp. USCH3. Next base: position 266,957 of record NZ_JAQPZT010000003.1, on the reverse strand, counting down.
GGACTTCGGGCGCACGGTGAAGTGTTCGCCGACGAGCCGGGTGAGCTTGTCCAGCGCCTCCGTGTGGGCCGCCTGTGTGTCGGCGCCGGCGTCGCGGGACTGGAAGAACCAGCTGGCGTACGGCGCGAGGAGGTTCCACTTCGCCGATCCGGAGCTGGCCGGATTCGGGCTGATGACCTCGATCCCGGGTTCCAGCAGGTCGTCCCAGTTCTGTACCCCGTGCGGATTGCCCTCGCGGGTGACGAAGGCGACGACGGAACCGAAGGGGACGGAGCGTCCGGACTCGTCGTCGGGCACGTCGTCGCGCCAGTCCCCGGCGACCAGACCACCGTCGACGAGCCGGGTCACGTCGGGTTCGACGGAGAAGTTCACGATGTCGGTCGGCAGGTGCCGGGCGACCTTGCGGGACTGGTCCCCGGAGGCACCGTAGCTCTCCGCGAAGCCGGTGTCCTTCCCCTCGGCGGTGCCACGGAAGCCGCGGATGACGGCCTCGAACCCCGGCTTCGGGACGGCGTAGGCGACGAGGTTCAGCCGGTCGTCGCCCGAGGACACGTCGACGACGTCAGGGTCGTCGACGGTCCCCCCGGGCAGGACGGCCACCCCGACGGCCGCCACCAGGCCGGCACCGACGAGTACCGCCCCCAGGCTCGGTTTGAACGCCACGACGCTTCCCTCTCTTCCGCACAGACTGATCTGTCTACTACGCAGGAGACACTATCCGTCGACCCCGCCCACCCCGCAGAGTTCGATTCACGGAGAATAAAATCAGCCGTACAGCGCCGGGAACTCCGGTAGCACGTACGTCGCCACCTCGGCGAGCATGTCCTCGGCGGCGCGCTCCCTGCTCCTGAGCTGCAAGGACACGTGGTTGACCCCCATCGACCGCTGGGAGTGCAGGATCTCCGACAGGCCGTCCCGCCCCGTCCGGTAGCCGAAGTCGCGCCCCTCGACCGGCAGGCCGGGGTCCTCGGCGAGGTCGACCCACATCGATTCGGCGAAGGGTCGGAAGCCGTCCCGGCACGACGCCCGCCACCGGTCGACCATCACCTTCTGCTGCGGCAGGGGACGGTGGTAGGTGATCCACCCGTCGCCGTGGGCGGCGTTGTAGTCCATGTTCTGCTGGCACGACCCCGTCGGCAGGACCGGCACGCGCCCCACCGTCGGTTTAGGGACGACGTCCGCGCCACCCATGCGTCCCCGCGACCACCGCACCGGACGTCCCGTGGACGACCAGCCGGCCTCCAACACCTCCAGGTTCTCCCGGAACACCGCGGCGCGCTCCCCCTTCTCCATGCCGAACGCCGGGAACTCCTCGGGACGGTCTCCGCTGGCCACACCCATGAGGAAGCGTCCCCCGCTGAGACGGTCCAGACCGGCCGACCGCTTGGCCAGCAGCAACGGGTGCGCCAACGGCAGCACGACCGCCGCCGTGCCGAGAGCGATCGTCTCCGTGTGCGCCGCCAGCCAGGTGAGGTACATGAACGGGTCATGGACCTGCCCGACGTCGCCGAAGGTGTCGACCCGCAGCGGGATGTCGCGCGCCCACACCGCGGCGACGCCGGCCTCCTCCGCCGCCCGGACGAGGGCGACCTGACGGGTGACGTCCTCCGGGTCCCCGCCGACCGGCAGGCCCAGGCCCAGGGTCAGCTCCCCCTCGGCGAAGGTCCTGCGCATGCCGGGCAGGTCGCGGCAGGAGGTCACCACTAACTCCCCAACGAGTCGACGGACACCGCGACCAGCAGCATCAACGCACCGACCGCGAGGCAGAACAACGAGTCGAACTTCCGCGAGCGCACGGAGAGGACCCCCAGGATCTCCCCGTCGACCACCCAGCGCAGGGCGCCGAGGAGGAGCATGCCCGTGCCCACCGTCACCGTCCCCCGACGCCACCGGTCGGCGACGAGGAACACCAGCCCCACGAGCATCACCAGGACGAAGCCGACGACCAGCAGCATCTGCACCGTCTGGTTCAGCCGCGAGTGCGGTACGGCGACATCGTGTGGGTTACGCAGCAGCGTCCTGCGCTCCGCCGGCGTCAGTTCGACGAGGTCCGCCTTGTCACCGTCACCGCCGCCACCGCTCCCGTCACTCACACCAGCCGCTCCGCACGTTCCACGACATTGTGGATCAGGAAGGCACGGGTCAACGGCCCCACTCCCCCCGGATTGGGTGAGACCGCCCCGGCGACACCCCAGACGTCCGGGTGCACGTCACCGGCGAGCGCGCCGTCCACACGCGAGACCCCGACGTCGAGCACCGCCGCACCGGGCTTCACCATGTCCGCGGTGAGCATGTGCGGCTTACCGGCGGCGGCGATGATGACGTCGGCGTCGCGGGTCTCCTTGACCAGGTCCTTCGTACCGGTGTGGCACAGCACCACGGTGGAGTTCTCCGACCGGCGGGTGAGCATCAGGCCGATGGGGCGTCCCACGGTCACGCCTCGACCGATGACGACCGCCTTCGCCCCGTCGAGCTCCACTCCGTAGCGGCGGAGCAGGGAGATCGCGCCGTTGGGGGTGCAGGGCAGCGGGGCGGGTTCCATCAGCACGAGCTTGCCGAGGTTCACCGGGTGCAGCCCGTCGGCGTCCTTGGCCGGGTCGATGCGTTCGAGCACCGCATTCTCGTCGAGGTGCTTCGGCAACGGCAGCTGGACGATGTACCCGGTGCAGGCCGGGTCGGCGTTGAGCTCGTCGATCACGGCGTTGAGCTCCTCCTGGCTCACGTCGGCGGGCAGGTCGCGCCGGATGCTGTTCACCCCGATCTGCTCGCAGTCGCGGTGTTTCATCTTCACGTAGGAGTGGCTGGCGGGGTCGTCGCCGACCAGGACGGTGGCCAGTCCCGGCGTGACCCCCCTCTCCTTCAGCGCCGCCACCCGGCGGGTGAGGTCCTCGACGATCTCGTCGCGGTACAGTTTTCCGTCCAGCTTTGTCGCAGTGGTCACGTGCACCAGTATGGCACCCTCAGTGTCCGCCGGGGAACCCCGCCTGCCGCCACGCCTCGTACGCGGCCACCGAGGCGGCGTTGGAGAGGTTCATGCTGCGTCGGCCGGGCAGCATCGGGATGCGCACCTGCCGGGTGATCCGCGGGTCGGCGAGCGCCTCCTCCGTCAGCCCGGTGGGTTCGGTGCCGAAGAGCAGGACGTCCCCCTGTTCGTAGGTGACGTCGGTGTGCCATGTCTCGGCGTGGGTGGTGAAGGCGAAGACCCTCGCCCCGGGCAGTGCGTCGAGGGCGGCGTCCAGCGACGGGTGGACGTGCACGTCGGCGAGGTCGTGGTAGTCCAGCCCCGCGCGTCTGAGGTGCTTGTCGTCGAAGTTGAAGCCCAGGGGCTCCGCCAGGTGCAGGGAGGCGCCGGTACCCGCACACAGGCGGATCGCGCTGCCTGTGTTGCCGGGAATCGCCGGGTGCTCGAAGAGGATGTGGCAGTAGGGGGACGTTCCGGTCGTCTCGGCCATGCCGGTCACTGCTCCCACCATGCCCGCAGCGCGTCGGTGAACCAGGCGAGGTCGGACACGCCCGCCATCTCGCGGGCGGAGTGCATCGACAGCAGCGGTATCCCCACGTCCACGGTCGGGATGCCGAGCCGGGTCGCGGTGACCGGCCCGATGGTCGAGCCGCAGGGGACGTCGTTGTTCCCCACGAACACCTGGTCGGGCACCCCGGCTGCGCGGCAGGCCGCACGCCACGCCGCGGAGGTGGCGGCGTCCGAGGCGTAGCGCTGGTTCGCGTTGATCTTCAGGACGGGGCCGCCGTTGACCACCGGACGGTGCACAGGGTCGTGCCTACCGGCGTAGTTCGGGTGGACGGAGTGCGCGGCGTCGGCGGACACGCAGGACGACCGCGCGAACATCGCCCGGGTCTCCTCCTGGTCGGCCCCCAGGGCGGCGGCGGTGCGGGTCAACACGTCCTCCAGCACCGGGCCCGCCGCCCCGCTGGTGGTCGCACTGCCGACCTCCTCGTGGTCGAAGGCCGCGAGCACCGGGATGCCGCCGTCGGGACTGTCCGGGCCCAGTGCCAGGAACGCCTCCAGGGAGGTGAAGACGCTGCTGAGGTTGTCCATCCGCCCGGCGGCGAGGAGGTCGTCCTGCGCCCCGAACACCTCTCCGCGCTGGGCGTCGACGGTGATCAGGTCGTGGGCGAGGATGTCGTCGGCGTGTACGTCGGGCACGTCGAGCGCCCCGGCGATGACCTCACCGATCGTCGGCGAGCCGTCACCGACGGCGAACACCGGCTGCATGTGCTGCTGCCGGTCGAGGGTGAGCCCGTCGTTGACGTTGCGGTCCAGGTGGATCGCCAGGTGGGGGACGCGCAGCACCGGGCCGGTGCGTACCAGGTGGTCGGTGCCGTCCGCCAGCACGACCCGGCCGGCGAGGCGAAGTTCACGGTCCAGCCAGGCGGGCAGGATCGCACCGCCGTAGACCTCGACCGCGGCCTGCCGCCACCCGCCCGGCCCGACGATGTCCCCGGCGGGCTTCAACTTCAGCCCCGGCGAATCGGTGTGGGACCCGACGATGCGGAAGTGCCGAGCCCGGCCGGTCTCCCCGGCGGGTTCCGGGGTCCGCCAGGCCAGGACAGCCCCACCACGCACCAGGTAGTGACCGCCGGGGGCGGCGTCCCACCGGGCCTTCTCGTCCTGGCGGACGAAACCGGCCGCGTCCAGCCGGGACGCCACCTCCGCGGCAGCGTGGTAGCTGCTGGGGGCGGCGTCGATGAAGTCGATGAAACGGCGGGCGAACTCTGTCATGGACCCCAGTAAACCACCCGCCCGGGACACGGAGTGACTGCGGGACGCCACCGCTACCATCGTGATCGAACATACGTTCTATGTTTCTCCTTTTCGAGCATGCCGTGTCCGTCACTCTGGATAAGGTGATCGATATGTCGGACACCACACCACCGCCACCACACCCACCACATCCGCCGGAGAGCCCGCTGCACGCGGACCTCCGCTTCCTCCGGCAGCTCGACCAGGCCGCGACCGAGCTGCTCGTCGACGGCGGTGCGCGCCCCCGCTGGGCCGTCGAGGTCGACGCCGCCCCCGCCGTCCGGGCCGTGCGCCGGATGAACCAGGCGATGGTCGAGGTCGCCCGTCTGTCGACCCCGGAGGAGTCCGCCGATGTCGCCGACCACTGCTCGCGGATTCAGGCCCAGCTGGCACTGCCCCGTGGACGTGCGGAGATATTCTGCGACCTCGGGATCCTGTGCCGGCGGATGCCGCTGCTCAGCGACCATCTCGACGGCGGCATGCTCGGCTACGACCACCTGCGGGTGCTGACCCGCGCCACGGACGGGGTCGACCACTCCGACGCCGGGCTGGTCTCCGCCGTCGAGGAAGCCCTGGTCGCGGCACTCACCCCGCGACGGCACGGCCAGGCGGTCCCCGGACCCCGCAGCCTCTTCCGACGACTCGCGACGGCCGTCGGCGAGGTCGACAAGCTCGCCCGTCCGATCGACCCCGACGCTCCGGCGACGGACCCTTCCCTCCGGGACCAGCGGCGGGTCAGCGTCGACACCTACGACCCGGCGGCGACCACCATCGCCGCCACCCTGCACCCGGCCGAGGCCGACGAGTTCCTCACCATCCTCGACGCGGTCTGCCAGGACAGGGACTGCTCCCGGGCGGACGGGCTGATGCACCTCGCACGGGGCAGCGCCACGGTGTCGGTGACGCTGAACCTGTACCGCGAGATCGACAGCCCCTCCGTCACCACCGCCGCCGGCCACTGGCTCGACGACTTCGCCACGGCCCGGTTCATGCAGCAGGTCACCCATCTGCGTGTGCCGGGACACGACCGGGTGGAGAACTACGTCCCCACCGAACAGATCCGCGCCTTCGTCCGCGGTCGCGACGGCAGCTGCCGCTTCCCCGGCTGCGACGTCCCCGCGGACGACTGCGACATCGACCACGTGCGGCGCTACGACCACGCCGCCCCCGCCGCCGGCGGCCCCACGGACACCCGCAACCTGCAGTGCCTGTGCCGCAGGCACCATCTGCTCAAGACGATGGGCAGGTGGGACCCGACGATCGCCGCCGACGCGACGGTGATGTGGACCAGTATCGACGACGGGCACAGTCATCTCACCGAACCCGTCGGCCCCCTGGCCCGCTTCGCCCGGACCACCTTCGCTGACCGGGCCTCCCGCCGGTTCGCTGTCGTCCGGCGGCACAACACCGCCCGCCTCCCGGACACCGGTGATCCGGAGGTTCCGTTCTGACCCGACAGCTCAGGTCAGGGTGCCACGCCGTGCTCACGGAGGAAGGAGACCATCCGCTCGGCGATCCTGCGACGGTTCACCGCCTTGACGAACTCATGTCCCTCGTCCTCCATCACCAGTTCCCCGGTGGGAACCCCGCTGGCGTCCAGCGCCGCCTTCATCTGCCGGTACTCGCTCGGCGGCACGTTGGTGTCGTTGGCACCGTGGATGAACAGCACCGGGGTACGCACCCTGTCCGCCCGGTGCAGCGGCGACACCTCCCGCAGCAGTTCGCCGTCCTGGATCGGGTAGCCGTACTTCGGGTACGCCGCACTGGCGATCCACGGCTCGGTGTCGCGGTAGAACGTCTGCAGGTCGCTCATGCCGCAGGCGCTCACCGCCGCACGGAACAACGTCGGGAACCAGGTCACGCCGATATTCGTCAGGTAGCCGCCGTAGGACCGCCCGCTGATCGCCAGCCGGTCGGGGTCCGCCACCCCCATCGACACCAGGAAGCGGACGCAGTCCTCCAGGTCGTCGATCCCGGCGAACCTCCCGTAACGGTTGTCGGCGTGCATGAACGTGCGCCCACTGCCGAAGGAGCCGCGCACATTCGGGGTGAACACCGTGATCCCGGCGTCGATGACGTCCCGCAGCACGTCATGGTGCTCCGGACGGGACTGCCCCTCCGGGCCGCCGTGGAAGTGCAGCAGCACCGGACGCGACCCCCGCGCCGGCTCGAACTCCGGGTTCGCCCCGCGGTACAGCCAACCCGACAACTCGACCCCGTCGCGGGCGGTGAAATGCAGCAGCTGGGGCTGCTGCACCTGGGCCAGCAGGGGACGGTCCACCCCTCCCCCGGTCCCGTTCAACGGGGTGACCACCCCGCTGCGGCAGTCCACCAGGTGCACCGCCGGAGGGACATCCGGGCTCTCCACCGTCAATGCCGCCCGTCGGCCGTCGCCGGTGAAGGTCACGCCCCGTCCGACCATGCCGGGCAGCCGGACGGAGCGTCGCACGGTCACCCGCTCGTGGGCGTCCAGGAGGAACACCTCGAGGGTGGAGACCCCGTCCTGGTTCCACAGCACGGCGGCTGTCCCGCGGTCGTCACTGACGATGAACTCGTCGACGTCGGCGTGGGGGTGCCCGATCAACTCCCGCACCGACATCACCCCGTCACGCTCCCGGACACGCATCACCCGCCGACGGTCGGCACCGTGGTCACCGATGACCAGCAGTACCGGCGGCTCCCCACCCACCGGAGGCAGGATGTGCCCGTCGTCGGTCGTGGACCCCGGCTGCGGGGAAAGGACGGGCCGCCAGGACCCGTCGGGCCGGATCAGCAGCAGCTCGCGGTTCCCCCGCGGACCGACCCGCATCAACGCGTACCCGCTCTCCGCGGCGACGAGTTTCCCGTCGGCCCGACGGTCGACCACCACGGTACGACCGGTCTCCGGGTCGAACCGGCGCCCCTCCGCGACGCCGTCAGAGCCCACCGCGTCGACGGCCAGCAGGCCGTTGTCCCACTCCACGACCGAGGTCTTCGCGTCGCCGCTGTCACCGACCAACACCGCCGACGGATCAGCCGGGTCGCTGGAGACCAGCCAGATCTCGTTGCGCTCGGTGCCCCGGGGCGACACCTCGACGGCCAGCCAGCGCCCGTCCGGCGAGTACCTCACCGCCACGGCCGGCCCTTCGGTGGGGATGACCACCGGACGCTCGCCACCGTCGAGCAACGACTGCATCGCCCGCGGCGAGACCCCGTCGTGCATGACGTAGGCGATGGCGGAACCGTCCGGGGCGAGGCTGGGGGCGTAGGTATGTCTCACAGGCCCGTGATCCTACCTGCCCCGCAGGATCCAGGTGTCCTTTCCGCCGCCGCCCCGCGAGGAGTTCACGATCATCGACCCGGCGGGCGCGACACGGGTCAGTCCCGCCGGCACCGTCAACGCCTCCACCACCGACCCCGGGCCTCCGGACTGCCTCAGGTGGGAGAACATGCGCAGGTCCACATGCCGACGCTGGATCCCGTCGCCGTCGAAGGCGGGCAGCGTCGACAACCGCACGACCTCCTGGGCGATGAACTGGTCGGGGTGGGTCAGCAGTTCCCGGCGCCGCACCGCCAGCTGTTCCCCGGTGCATTCCGGGCCGACGGTGATCCCCGCCCCGCCGTACCCGTCGATCGGCTTGACCACCAGCTCGGCGAGCCGGTCGAGCACATGGTCGCGCTGTTCGCGTACCGAGCACAGGTACGTCGTGACCTGCTCCAGGAGGGGACGTTCGCCTAGGTAGAAGTCGATCATCGCCGGGACGTGGGCGTAGATCGCCTTGTCGTCGGCCACCCCGTTCCCCAGGGCGTTCGCCACGGCGACCGTGCCCGCGGCCAGGGCCTTCTGGAACGGCCCGCGCAGGACGGCCCCGTCGGCACCGGTGGAGGACAGGAACATCTCCTCCTCCATCCGCATGTAGACCACGTCGATCCGCCGGCGCCGCCCAGGTACCCCAGGCGCACAGGAGAGGTCCCACAGCGTGGGCGTCCCGTCGTCGTCGGCGTCGACCAGCAGTTGGTCGGTGGTGCACACCGCGAATCCGCCCGCACGGGCGACCAGGGACTGCTCCGCGAAGGTGCTGTCACCGGTCCCGGCCGAGGCCACGACGACGTGCGCCCGGTCCGGGTCCACCCCCGGCGGGACCGCCGCACGCAGGGTGGCGCACATCGTCTCCAGGGACCCGGCCGGGTCGACGACCTCGCCGACCTCCCGTTCGGTGGCGTCGAGCATCTCCGGGAAATGGTGGCGGGTCACGTCGCGGGCGGCCAGGGCGAACGTCAGGCCCGAGGGCATGCGCACATTGTCCTCGAGGACCTGCCACCGCCCACCGTCGGAACACACCAGGTCGGCGCCGTTGATGTGGTTGCGGACGCGCCCCCTCGGCGCATGACGCCCCACCCTGCGGAACCCCGGCGCGCGTTCCAGCGTGGCCAGGTCCATGACCCCGGCGCGGACGATCTCCCGGTCACCGTAGATGTCGTCGAGGAAGGCGTTGAGCGCCCGCATCCGCTGTTCCACCCCGGACGACAGGGTGTCCCACACCGACCCCGGGATGATCCTCGGTACCGGGTCGACGGGGAACGCCCGGTGCCGGTCGGTGCCGCGGGCGCGGAAGGTGACGCCACGGCCGGTGAGCTCCTCCCCGGAGGCCTGCAGGCGCGACCGTAGGCGTGGTGCCCCGATACCCACCAACGTCGCCAACGCCGGGGCCGCGTCGGGACGGGGCGACCCGTCGGCGTCGACGGCCTCGTCCCAGAACGCCCCTCCCAGGTCGTCGACGATGCTGGGCTGGTAGGCCGCGAGACCCAGCGGCGTGCTCGCGGTGGCGTCCTCCAGCCCGACGGTGTCGAGGGTTTCGGCGGCGAGCAGTCCGACGACGTCATCACGGCGGCCCCGACGGCGCAACGCCCTGCGCTGCCGGTACGCCCCGGACCCGGCGCGCAGCAACCGTCGGAGCGTGTCACGGACCCACCGGAGATCCTCCCCGAGCTCGTCGGCGAGCAGGTCCACCACCGCGGTGACCACGTCCTCCGCCGGAACCAGGTCCAGGCCCGACGGATCGAGCAGGTCACCCTCCAGCCCGGACCGTGCGGCCTGCCATGTCGCGGTGCGCTGCTGCAGGACCTGCAGCGGTGGGGTCGGTGTGCCCTGGCGCACCAGCGCCGCCTCCCGGCAGACCAGTGCGCGGCACAGTGCGACGATCACGCCGACCGTCGCCGTCGAGGAGCAGGCGTCGCACAGTCGGATCTCGACGCCGCCGGGAGGGCCCGGCGCCGGTCGGACGTCGTAGTCCAGCATCTCCGGCCCCGGTGTCACACCGGTACGCCGCAGGAACTCGATGTCCCGCCGGTAGTCCCCCATGGTCGTGGCCGCGGGGTAGGCGCCCGACGCCGGCCGCCGCGGTCCCCGCACCGACCGGGAACTGGCGTACCCGGTGTCCACGCCCACGTCGTCGAACGGTGAGGACGCGCTGAGCGCCAGCAGGGCCGGCAGGTGCCGGGACACCCCACGGCACACCGCCAGGACATCGGCGACCCCGGCACCGTCAGTACCGTTCACGGTGACGCGGAGTCCGCCGTCCGCGACCGGCGTGCAGTCCCCGTCGGCCTCCCCGGCAGCCCGGGCGACCAGTCGTCTGTTGCGTCGGAGTTCCGTCATCACCCCGGCCAGGTCCGCGTGCGGTGCCGTCCGGGCGGTCAGCCGGTCCGGGCCACCCCGCACCGAGAACCGTTCCGCGTCCCCCAACCGTGCCACGGTCTCCGCAGCGTGAGGGACGGGCGCACGGACCGTCCGGTCGACGATGCGCAGGTCCTCTTCCACTCTCACGGTGGTGCCCATGGTGCCACGCTAGCCGAGGGGTATAACGGGTGCATGAGCACTTCACCCCCCATACCGCCCGACCTCCTCTCCGAGTTCCACGGCACGGCCACCACGGACCGTGCACTGCGGATCGCCCGCAACGCCGTGACCGCGGCCGACGTCAACGCCGTCGCGCTCAACCGCGATGCCGTCGTGGCCCTGGACCCCACCACCGAGGTGAAGCTCGACTCTCTCGGGGTCAGTGACCAGAAGCAGTCGGGACGGTGCTGGATGTTCGCCGCCTACAACGTCTTCCGTCACCGGGTCGCGGAGAAACTCGGCGTCACGGAGTTCGAGTTCTCCCACACCTACCTGCAGTTCCACGACAAGGTCGAGAAGTCGAACCATGTCCTGCGGACACTGGAACAGCTCTTCCGCGACGGTGTCACCGACCTGGACGACCGCACCGTCGCCGCACTGCTGCAGGGAGCCGCGTCGGACGGCGGGCAGTGGAACTACTTCACCAACCTCGTGGCGAAGTACGGTGTCGTCCCGTCCTACGCCATGCCCGAGACCTTCGCCTCCGGACGCACCCCCCAGCTCGACGGACGCCTACGCACCGTCCTGCGCCGTGGCGCGCTGCGGCTGCGCGAGGCCGTCCTCGCCGGGGCGGACCCGGAGGTGACCGAGGAGATCATCGACGGGACGCTGGCGGACGCCCACCGCGTCACCGCGATCCACCTCGGCCTGCCGCCGACGGAGTTCACCTGGCAGTACCGTGACTCCGAGAACGGCTTCCACCGTGGAGGCACCTACACCCCGCGGCAGTTCGCCGCCGAGATGCTGCCCACCGGGACCGACGGCACCGACAGCCTCGACAGTCTCGACAGCTACGTCAGCGTCGTGCACGACCCCCGTCACCCCGACGGCGGGGCGTACAGCATCACCCACGAGAACAACATGTGGGGCACGCCCGACTTCAGCTACGTCACCGCCGGCATCGACACGCTGCGCCAGCTGGTGCTCGACAGCCTCGACGCCGGGGAGCCGGTGTGGTTCGCCTGCGACGTCAACCGGCAGTTCGTCGCCACCTCCGGGGTGTGGGACGCCGACCTGCTCGAACTCGACGCCCTCTACGGCACCGACTCCGCCACCACGAAGGCCGAGCAGATGGGCACCGCCGAATCACGCCTGACCCACGGCATGGTCTTCACCGGCTACGACCGCTCCCCCTCCGGCGGTCTGCGGTGGCGGGTGGAGAACTCCTGGGGCACCAAGAGCCACGCCCAGCACACCGAACTCGCCGGCGGCGGCTACGGCACGATGGCCGACAACTGGTTCGCCGACAACGTCTTCCAGGTGGTCGTCCCCCGGCACCGGCTCACGGACGTCACCGACCTGCACGACGCACTCGCCGCCCTGGACCGCGGCGACACCACTGACCTTCCGATCTGGGATGCGATGGCCTGATGACGACTGCTACTGACCTGACTCACACCGGACTCGCCGGACTCGACCCCGCACGACTCGCCGCCCTCGGCGACGACCTGCGCCGGGACCCGTCCTTCCGTATGGCACGCAACGCCGCGACCGCCACCAACGTCGAGACCGTCACCCTCGACCGCGACGTCCTGGCCACCACCGACAGCTCCACCTCGGTGAAACTGGACTCCTGGGCGGTCGCCGACCAGAAGAAGTCCGGACGCTGCTGGATCTTCGCCGGACTCAACGCCCTGCGCGGCGGCACCGGCGGTGTCATCGACACCACCGGCGTCAAGGACCTCGAACTCTCCCAGACCTACCTGCACTACTGGGACAAACTGGAGAAAGCCAACCACTTCCTCGGTGCCATGGCGGAACTCGTCGACCGTGACATCGACGACCGCACCGTCCAGCACCTGCTCGCCGACCCGGTGGAGGACGGCGGCCAGTGGAACATGTTCGTCGCGCTGGTCGAGAAGTACGGTGCCGTGCCGCAGTACGCGATGCCGGAGACCCGCTCGTCCTCCGACACCCGGGCGATGAACCGGGACCTGTCGACCACCCTGCGCGCCGGGGCGTCCCGGATGCGGGCCGCGGATTCCGGTGCGGAGATCACGGCCGTACACCGGCGGACCCTCGCCGACGTCCACCGGATCCTCACCGTGCACCTCGGCACCCCGCCGGAGCGGTTCGTCTGGCAGTACCGAGACAGGAAGGACGAGTTCCACCGCGCCGGGGAGATGACCCCCCTCGAGTTCGCCGCGCAGTACCTGCCCGACGACCTGGGCGACCACGTCTGCGTCGTCGACGACCCGCGCACGTCCTCGCCCAAGGGTGAGCTGTTCACCGTCGAGCACCTCGGCAACGTCGTCGGCGGCGCCCCGGTGACCTACCTCAACGCCCCGGTCGAGGTCATCAAGGCCGCGGTCCTGGAGTCGCTGCAGGACGGCCACCCCGTGTGGTTCGGGTGCGACACCGCCGCACAGTCGCACCGTGACCGCGGGGTGTGGGACGCCCGACTGCACGACTACGAGGGCTTCTACGGTGTGGACCTGGACCTGTCCAAAGAACAGCGCCTGCTCACCGGGGAGTCCCAGATGACCCACGCCATGGTGTTCACCGGTGTCGACGTCGACGACTCCGGGCGTCCCCTGCGCTGGCGTGTGGAGAACTCCTGGGGCCCCAAGGCCGCGGAGAAGGGCTTCTGGACGATGAACGACAACTGGTTCGACCAGTACGTCTTCGAGATCGCCGTGCACCGCGACCGGCTGCCGCGGCAGTACCATGCGGCGCTCTCCACCGAGCCGCACGTCCTGCCTGCCTGGGACCCGATGGGCGCCCTGGCGCGTTGAGCGGTTACGTGAGGTGGTGGCCGGAGAGGAAGGCCCACACCTCCGTGGTGGCGTCCAGCGAGTAGGACGTCGCCTCGGCGGAGTCCGACGCCGCGCCCGACTTCCCGGAGGCGTCGCCGGGCCAGGTGTGCCCGCCGTCGCCGACACGCAGATGCACCACCGACGTCCCCGGGGAACACATCGGCCACTGCTGACGGCGGACGTCGCCGGCCAGGGCCGTGGTCACCGGGGTGCTCTGGCAGTGGTTCCGGCTGGCGACGTCCTCCACCAGGTCACGGGCGGCCATGTAGGTCCCGCCGTGACGCGACCCGCCCCCGTAGTTGATCGTCTCGTCCTCGGTCCCGTGGATCTCCAGGAAGGACGGGGCACGACCGGCGTCCTCCACGCAGTTGGTGCGCGTCCCGCTGTAGTACGCGCCGGCGACCGCGGCGACCGCGGCGAACAGGCGCGGTTCACGGCAGGCCAGTTTGGCGACCATGCCACCACCGTTCGACATCCCTGCCGCGTAGATCCGGGACCGGTCGACGTTGTACGTCGAGTTCAACGCGGCGAGCATGTCGCGGGTGAAGCGCACGTCCTCGCCGTCCTTCGTCCGTGAGTACGGCGCACCCTCCCACGCATCCCCGATGCCCTGCATCGACACCGTGATCGCCGGCTTCTCGTCGAACCCCGCGTAGTCGTGGAAGCCCTGGGCGGTCTCGCGGTAACCGTGGTAGGTCAGCACGACCGGGTAGGCCTTCTCCGGGTCGTACCCCGCCGGCACCGACAGGACGCCCTCCCGGGTCCGGTCTCCGCTGCGCAGCGAGATCTTCTTCGACTGTCCCGGAGCGGGGCCGTCGAGCTTCGGGCCGGTGCCGAGTTCCGCCTCCGCCGCGGTCGGCACGATGCTCTCCGAGGCGGCGACCGCGTTCTCACGGACCGTCTGCTCCCGGTACTCCTCGAGCGCGGCGGCGTTCTCCCCCGCCGGAGAATGACCCACCCACACCAGTGCCCCGACCATCACCGTGGCCGTGAGCACGGCCAACGACCGGCCGAGCCGTCGGCGCAGCGGCCGGTGGCCCGGCCTGTCGGGCATGTCAGGCGCGATGTCGTCGGTCTGGTCCGGGAGCGGATCAGGGACGGGGGCCGATGTCCGCCGAACCGGGGGAAGGTCTCGGAGCTCTTGCGGAGTGGACTGTTGCACCCTCCCATTTCTACTGGTCAGAAGCCTCAGAATCAACCGTGCCGCGCAGGTCACCCTCGTATTTCCGTGTTCTTTCGTTCAATTGTATTGAACACGACAACACCGACCGTCGGTGCCGATAAGCTCACCTTCTATGACGTACTTCACGAGGCGGATCCTGACCCGGGCCGCGACACTCTCCACCGCAGCACTCATCGCCGTCACGGCGGCCGTCCCAGGCATCGGCACCGCCGACGCCCAGAGCTCCCTCGGCGTGCCGGGCGTCTCCTGGCCGCCGCCCGCCGGCTCCCCGTCGGCGGACACCGACCCCTTCTACCAACCGCCGGAGACCCTGCCCGCAGACCCTGGCGAGGTCATCCGGAGCCAGGACGCCCCGCAACTGCTCGACCTCGCCGGCACAGACGGCCCCGGCAGTGCCGAGAAGATCCTGTACACCTCCACCACCGAGGACGGGGACCGGGTCGCCACCAGCGGCGTCGTGCTGAAGGCGGCCGGCGCCTGGCACGGCAAAGGCGAGGCACCGACACTCGTGTACGCCCCGGGCACCCGCGGTTCCGGCGACATCTGCGCACCGTCCCGCAGCTCCTACCAGCTCTTCGGGTTCGACGCCGGCAACGCCGCCGTCAACCTCAACTACGAGTACCCCTTCCACGCCGCCGCCAGTGCACTCGGCATGAACGTGGTCGTCGTCGACCTCATCGGCCTCGGCACACCCGGCCAGCACACCTACGTCAACAACCCGGAGCAGGGGCAGGCCACCCTCGACGCCGCCCGCGCCGGACTGTCACAGCTCGGGCTGCCGTCCGACTCCCCCGTGGGCTTCTTCGGCTACTCCCAGGGTGGCGGCTCGGCGGCTGCGGCCGCCGAGATGGCGTCGTCCTACGCCCCCGAACTCAACGTCAAGGGCACGTTCGCCGGCGCACCGCCCGCCGACCTGCTGGAGGTCGTCGACGCCGTCGACCGGCACGCCATCACCGGTGTCCTCGGGTACGCCCTCAACGGAGCCCTGGAACGGCACCCGGAGCTCGCACCACTGGAGGACGAGTACTTCAACGACCGCGGCAAGCAGTTCCTCGCGGACACGAAGGACCGCTGCATCGGCGACTCGGTGGTGCGCTGGGGTCTGAGCGACACCCGCACGATGACGAAGGACGGCCGGTCCTTCGGGGAGCTCGCCCGCGACGACGACCGGCTGCGCACCGTCCTGGAGCGCTACAAGCTCGCCACCGCCTACACCGACCTCAACGCACCGATCATGATCACCAACGGCCGGAACGACGACACGATCCCCTGGCAGCAGGCCCGTGACACCGCCGACCGGTACTGCAAGGCCGGCGGGACCGTCCAGTTCACCACCGACCCCCTGCCGTCGATCCTGCCGAAGTCCGCGGTCAACCACGCGGTACCGATGCTCACCAACGCCGGTCCGGCGCTGAGCTACCTGGTCGACCGCTTCAACGACGCACCGGCGCCGAGCAACTGCGGACGGTTCTAGGTTCAGCTCGCCACTCCCCGCCGCCGCCAGGTCAGATTTCGCACCCCTTCACCTCATGAAGGGAATCTGACCTGGCTTTTTGTATGTTTGATGCACTTATGGGGTGCGATATCCCGCAGAACCTTCCACGTCCACGGACATGACCGGCTACGCTCGACGCTGGGCCGGGGACATCAGAAGGGGACCCCGGGACACACGACACACAGGGGGAACTCATTCATGACCGCACCAGCACAACCTGCTCACACCACCGGTCTCCACGCGTCGACGATGGTCGGCGCCGTGGAGGCCGCACCGCCGTCCGGGTGGCGACGGCTGGTCCACCGAATGTCCGGTGGTCGGGTGAATCCGGGGGAGACCACAGGTCAGAGTGCCGAGCGTGAGCTCCGGGAGCGCATCCGCACCCCGTTGCGCGGCGACTACCGGATCGCGGTACTCAGCCTCAAGGGTGGGGTGGGCAAGACGACGACCACCGTCGCCCTCGGCGGCATGTTCGCCTCGCTACGCGGCGACCGGGTCATCGCCGTGGACGCCAACCCCGACCTCGGGACACTGGCGAGGCGGGTCGTGGACGACTCCACCATCGCCGCCCCGACGGTGCGCGACCTGCTGGACCTCCCCGATGCATCCCGCTACCCACAGGTCAGGTCATGTACGAGTCAGGCGTCGAGCCGCCTGGAGGTCATCGGTTCCGACCGCGACCCGGCGGTCTCCGAGGCGTTCAGCGAATCTGACTACCGACGGGCGGTGGACGTCCTCCAGCACCACTACAACATCATCCTCACCGACTGCGGAACCGGCCTGATGCACTCGGCGATGACAGGGGTGCTGGACCTGGCGCACATGCTGGTGCTGGTCACCTCGCCGGCATTGGACGGGGCGAGATCAGCGGAGGCCACCCTCGACTGGCTCGACCACCACGGTCACGGCGACCTGGTGGCCAATGCGGTGGTCGTGGTGTCCGGGGCGCACCCGGGGCAGGCGGCGGTGGACCCGGAGGTATTGACCTCGCACTTCTCCGCGCGGACCCGGGCTGTGCGTGGTGTCCCGTTCGACCGGCACCTGTCGGAGGGCGGCGTGGTCGACCTGGACCGGTTGGCCCCGACGACGTCCCAGGCGTACCGGGAGTTGGCGGCGACGGTGGCCGAGGATTTCGGCAGTTGGCACCGGCACGCGGCGGTGTGACACTCACCGGAAGTCCCGCGAGGCGGTGGCCAGGGCGTCCGCCGTCTCCAGCGGCTCCAGTGCGTCGGCGGTGACGGTCACCGCCCCGTCGGCGTTCTGGGCGATACCCCGGACCATCAGCATGCGTGCCGTGGTCGCGACCTTCCGCCGGGCCTGCCACAGTCCCGGGGAGACCATGACGTTGACCAGCCCCGTCTCGTCCTCCATGCCCAGGAAGGTCACCCCGCCGGCGGTCATGGGGCGTTGCCGGTGGGTGACCACACCGGCGACGATGATGCGTCGGCCGTTCTCCACCGACAGCAGGTCCGACGCCGGGACGACCGGGAAGTTCCCCGGCCAGGCGTCCAACCGCGCACGCAGCAGGCGGACGGGGTGACCGTCCGAGGTGACACCGGTGGCTGCGACGTCCGCCGCGGCGAGTTCGAAGGCGCTCATCCCCGGCAGGGCAGGTGTGGAGACCGTCGACGTCCCCGGCAGCATCCCGGCGCGCTCGGTGGCGGCGACCCCGGCCGCCCACAGTGCCTGCCTGCGGGTGAGCCCCATGCTGTCGCATGCTCCGGCCCGGGCCAGGGCGGAGACCTCGTCCACGGTGAGGCCGGCCTCCCGGGAGAGGTCGGCGATCGCGGTGAAGGGTCCCCCGCGGTCCGTACGCGCTGTCACGACCCGCCCCGCCGACTCTGCGCCGATCCCCTTCACCGACCCCAGGCCGAGCCGGATGTCACCGTCCTCCACGGTGGCCTCGACCCGCGAGGCGTTGACGTCCACCGGGCGGACACCGACACCGTGCCGGCGGGCGTCGGAGACCAGGGACTGCGGGGAGTAGAACCCCATCGGCTGGGCGCGCAGCAGCCCCACACAGAACTCCGCCGGGTAGTGGTACTTGAACCAGGCGGAGAAGTACACCAGGGAGGCGAAGGACTGCGCGTGCGACTCCGGGAAGCCGTAGGACGCGAAGGCGATGACCTTGCGCCAGAGCCGTTCACCCGCCGACCGGTCGATGCCGTGTAGGTCGCAGGCACCGCCGATGAACCGCTCGCGCAGCCGCTCCATCTTCTCCGGGGAGCGTTTCGACCCCATGGATCGCCGGAGCGTGTCGGCCTCGGCGGGGGTGAAACCGGCGACGGCGACGGCCATCTGCATCAGCTGTTCCTGGAACAGCGGGATACCGTAGGTGCGCCCCAGGACGGGTTCCAGGACGTGCCCGAGCTCGGGAGGGTCGTAGGTGACCTCCTCCACCCCGTTACGTCGGCGGATGTAGGGGTGCACGGAACCACCCTGGATCGGCCCCGGGCGGATCAGCGCAACCTCGACGACCAGGTCGTAGAACTCCCTGGGCTTCAGCCGCGGCAGGGTGGTGAGCTGGGCGCGGGACTCGACCTGGAAGACACCGACGGCGTCCGCACGAGCCAGCATGGCGAAGACCTCCGGCTCGGTGGGCTGGAGTTTCCACAGCTCGATACAGTCACCCGTGGTCTCCTCGATGAGGTCGACGATGTGGTGCAGCGCCTCGAGCATGCCGAGACCGAGCAGGTCGAACTTCACCAGGCCGACGGCCTCGCAGTCGTCCTTGTCCCACTGCAGCACGGAACGGTCGTCCATGCGGGCCCATTCGGTGGGGACGACGTCGGCGATGGCCCGGTCGCAGATGACCATGCCCCCGGGGTGGATGCCCAGGTGGCGGGGCTGTCCCTTCAGGGAATTCGCCAGGGCCGTCACCGGCTCCGGCGGGTCCTCCAGCCGGCGGGTCCATGCGTCGACACGTCCCGGGTCGTACCCGAGGGCACGGGCCGCGTCACGCAACGCCCCCTTCCTCCGGTAGCTGATGACGTTGGCGACCTGGGCGGCGTTCTCCCGTCCGTAGCGTGCGTAGACGTGCTGGATCGCCTCCTCCCTCCGTCCGGACTCGATGTCGAGGTCGATGTCCGGCGGCCCGTCCCGTTCCGGGGAGAGGAACCGTTCGAAGAGCAGGTCGGCCCCGACGGCGTCGACGTTGGTGATGCCCAGGGCGAAGCAGACCGCCGAGTTCGCCGCCGAGCCCCGCCCCTGGCAGAAGATGTCGTTCCGGTGACAGAAGTCGACGATCTCGTGGACGATGAGGAAGTAGCCGGGGAAACCGAGGGTCTCGATGATCCCCAGTTCATGCTCGATCGTCGCCCAGGCCTTCGGGTTCTCGTCCCGGGTGCCGTAGCGCTTCTCCGCGCCCTCGTCCGTCAACACCCGCAGCCAGCTCATCTCGGTGTGCCCCTCCCCCACGGGGAAGTGCGGCAGTTGCGGTGCGATGAGGTTGAGGGTGAAGGCACATTCCCCGGCGACGCGCACACTGGTGGCGACGGCGTCGGTGAGCCAGTCGCAGTCACCGGCCAACGCCACCATCTCCTCGCCCGAGCGCAGCCAGGAGCCACCCAGCGGGTGGGTGCGCGGCATGGCGGTCTGCACGTCCTCCCGGCCGTGCAACGCCGCCTTCGCCCCGGCGAGGCGTGCCTGGGACGGGGTGGCGCAGGTGGCGGCGGTGGAGACGATCTCGGTGAGCCCGTGGTCCCGGGCGAGGTCGTGCAGGGCCTGGTTCCGGTCGACCTCGGCCGGGCTCCCGGTCTGCGCCAGTTCCACCAGGCAGGTGTCCGTACCGAAAGCGGCGAGCACCTCCTGCGCCCGGTGCAGGTGGTGGTGGTCGATCAGGACGTACCAGTGTCCCCCGGCAGCGTCCGCGAGCTCCGGCAACGACGGGTAGTCGGCCGCGTCCTTGTCCCGGCGGGCCATGCGTGCACCGGTGACGGCACGGGAGAGCCGACGGTAGCCGTCCTGCCCCCGGCACAGGACGGTCAACGGTGCCGCATCCGTGCCGAAGACGGAGAGTTCGGCGCCGAAGACCGTCGGCAAGGCGACCTCTGCGGCGGCGGTGGCCAGGCGGGCCGCCCCGTAGAGCCCGTCCCGGTCCACCACGGCGAGGGCGGTGAGGCCGAGACCGACGGCGGCGGCGACGTACTCGTCGGGGTCGCCGGCACCGTGGAGGAAGTTGTAGGATCCGGCGGCGTGGAGCTCGGCGAAAGGGACCGTGGCACCGGCCTCCGGCGCGGTGGCCATAGTGGCCGCAGCGTCCGGCCCGCGTCCCTCCCCGACGATCCGCAGCGGGCCCACGTCGATCCCGGAGAGGATACGTTCCAGGCGCGACCAGCTGAGCGCTTTCCCGTTACTGAACACATGTTCGATACTAGCGCAGGTGCCGGACACGGCGCACCGTGGCAGACTCTGTAGGCATGGACAGCACGGCAGAGGATCTCGACCAGGTCGGCGCCCGGCTGCGCGCCACACGCCAGCAGCTCTCGATGACCCTCGCCGACGCCGCCGAGGCGACCGGCATCTCCCGGAGCACCCTGTCACGACTGGAGAACGGTGGACGTCGTCCCACCCTGGAACTGCTCATGCCGCTGGCCCGGCTGTACCGTGTCGCACTCGACGACCTGGTCGGCGCCCCACAGACCGGCGACCCCAGGATCGACATCCGGCCGCTCTACCGCGGCGGTGCGGTGCACCTGCGCCTCGGCGGCGACGAGGGCGTCACCGCATTCAAACACGTGATCCCCGGCGTCGCGGCCGACCGCCGTCCGGACACGGCACCGCGGCAGCACAGTCATCCGGGACGGGAGTGGGTGTTCGTCCTGGCGGGGACACTGCGCCTGGTCCTCGACGGGCGGGAGTACCTGATCAACCCCGGGGAGGTCGCCGAGTTCGAGTGCACGGTCCCCCACTGGTTCGGCGCCGGCGGGGAGACCGCCGTGGAGTATCTCGGCCTCAGCAGTCCCGGCGGGGAGAAGGTGCACCTGACACCGAAAACCAACTAGACAGAGCGGTTCATCCTCCTGTACTACTACTACCATTGCGCGAAACCCCGCTACTCCCATGACGTCCCAGGAGGACCCCTTGATCACGCGTCTGAAGAAGGCTGCCGTCGTCGGCGCCGTCGCCGCTGTCTCCGCCGCCGGCCTGACCGCCTGCATGAGCGACGGCAGCGACGGCGACGGAGACACCATCCGCATCGGCTCCACCGAAGCCAATGAAAGCCAGTGGCAGGTGTTCCAGGAGAAGGCCGAGGAGGAGGGCCTCTCCGTCGAGATCGAGTCGATCACCGACTACAACCGGCAGAACCCCGCCCTGTCGGAGGGTGAGCTGGACGTCAACCAGTTCCAGCACATCCTCTACCTCGCCCAGTACAACGTGAACGCCGACGACGACCTCGTCCCCTTCGGTTCCTCCCAGACCTTCCCGATGGGCGTCTACGCCAAGGACGCCAGCACCGTCGAGGAGATCGCCGAAGCAGGGGAAGTCGTGATCCCCAACGACACCACCAACCAGGGCCGCGCCATCAAGGTCCTCGCCGCAGCGGGCCTCGTCACCCTGCGGGACGACAACCTGCTGACCCCGGGGCCCACCGACATCGTCGCCGACGAGTCCGACGTCACGGTCACCCCGGTCGAGGCGGCCCAGACCGCCGTCGCCTACAACGACGGCACCCCGTCGGTCATCAACAACAACTACCTCGCCAACGCGGACGTCACCGCCGACGACGCCGTCTACAAGGACGACCCGGACGATCCTGCCGCCCAGCCGTACATCAACGTCTGGGTGACCACCCAGGAGAACAAGGACAACGAGGACTTCCAGAAGCTCGTCGAGATCTGGCACTCCGACGAGGTCCAGGAGGCCGTCGCCAACGACACCGGCGGAAGCGCGGTCAAGGCTGAGTTCACCCCCGAGGAACTCGAGGAGATCCTCTCCACCACCGAGGACCAGATCCGCGAGCAGGGTGACCCGGACGACACGGAGGGCTCGGATGAGTAGTGGAACCAGCGGCACCGCCGTCGAGTTCCGCAACGTCGGAAAGGTCTTCACCCAGGGGAAGAAGTCCGTCACCGCCCTGGAGGACGTGTCGATCACCGTCCCGTCCGGATCGATCGTGGGCATCATCGGCTACTCCGGTGCCGGCAAGTCCACGCTGGTCCGCCAGATCAACGGACTGGACAAGCCCACCAGCGGCCAGGTCCTGCTCGACGGGCAGGACATCGTCCCGCTCAGCGAACGGGAACTGCGCGGGATCCGCCGCAACATCGGCATGATCTTCCAGCAGTTCAACCTGCTGAGCTCGCGCACCGTCGCCGCCAACATCGCCTACCCGCTGAAGCTGCAGGGCATGGGCAAGGCCGACCGTGAGGCACGGGTGACGGAGCTGCTCGACTTCGTCGGACTCTCCGACAAGGGCCGCTCCTACCCCGAGCAGCTGTCCGGCGGCCAGAAGCAGCGTGTGGGGATCGCCCGCGCACTGGCGACCAACCCGTCCCTGCTGCTGGCCGACGAGGCGACGTCCGCACTGGACCCCACCACCACCCGCGAGGTCCTGGAACTCCTGCGCAAGGTCAACGAGGACCTCGGCATCACCATCGTGGTCATCACCCACGAGATGGAGGTCGTGCGCACCATCGGCGACCGGGTGGTCGTCATGGAGAACGGGCACGTGGTCGAGCAGGGGTCGGTGTACGAGGTCTTCTCCCGACCGCAGACCGACACCGCGGCGAACTTCGTGGCCACCTCCCTGCGCAACACCCCCGACATGGTGGAGTCCGAGGCGCTGCAGAACCAGAACGGGCGCCTGTTCACCGTGACCATGAAGGAGGGCGCGGGGTTCTTCCACGCGATCTCCGAGGTGGAGCGCGCCGACGTCAGCGTGAACATCGTCCACGGCGGTGTGACCACACTGCAGAACCACTCCTTCGGCCGACTCACGGTGCGCATGACCGCCACCACCTCCGAGGGTGAGGACGCCGTCGAGACGTTCTACCGCACCCTGTCCGCCACGACCGAGATCGAGGAGATCCGATGAGCTCCACCAGCGCAGACACCCTCCTCCTCGCCAAGGACACCAACTGGGAGTTCCTGACCCCCATCTACCAGGACGCCATCGTCGAGACGCTCTACATGGCGATCTGGGGCCTGGTCATCGGCGGTCTCGTCGGACTGGTTCTCGGTATCCTGCTGTACACCACCCGCGGCGGCGGGGTACTGGCCAACCGTCCGGTCTTCTGGGTACTCAACGTCCTGGTCAACGTGGTCCGGCCGATCCCGTTCATCATCCTGATCACGGCCCTGGGACCGTTGACGAAGATCGTGACGGGGTCGATCCTGGGCATCAACGCCGCGACCTTCGCGATCATCATCGCCGCCTCCTTCGGTGCCGCCCGCATCGTGGAGCAGAACCTCGTGTCCATCGACCCCGGTGTCATCGAGGCCGCCCGGTCGATGGGGGCCGGTCCACTCCGGATCATCTTCACGGTCATCATCCCGGAGGCCCTCGGCCCGTTGATCCTGGGTGCGACGTTCATGTTCATCGCCATCATCGATATGTCCGCCATGGCCGGCTACATCGGCGCCGGCGGGTTGGGCGACTTCGCGATCCAGTACGGCTACCGCGCCTTCGACAACAACGTCACCTACGTCGCCCTGATCACCATCATCGTGATCGTGCAGGCCGCGCAGCTGTTCGGTAACTGGCTGGCGCGCAGGATCATGCGCCGGTAACAATCCGGTCACAATCCGTGAAGTCTCTGCCATAAGCGGTGATTTTCACTGGGGCTCCCTGTAGTCTCTGACGTCGTGAGTACACCCGCAGACACCCGCCGGACCAGACGCCGCGCCGCCACCGTCGGCACCGCCCTGGTCGGCGGGTGTCTCTGCGTGTCACTGGTGGCGTGTTCCGACGCCGACCGGGCCCCCCGCGCCGAAGACGTCACAGCGGTCAGCGCCGCCACCGGCACCGCCCCCGACACCGCCGAGTTCGACGCCCCCGGGGCGGAACTCGGTTCCCCGGTCCCCCGGGCGTCCAGCGAGTCCGGCCCGTTGACCGGGTCACAGCCGCTGGACGTCCTCCCCGCGGACGAGACCAGGATGACCGTCTCCGAGGTCCGGACGGGCAGCTACGAGGCCTTCGACCGGATCGTCGTCGAGCTCAGCGGGGACGGAGCGCCCGGGTGGTTCGTCTCCACCGACGACGACCCCACAGCCGACGGCTCCGGTCTCCCGCTCAGCTACGAGGGGGACACCGCCCTGGTGATCGACGTCCGTGGTGTGGAGCTGCCGTCCGACTCTGCCGAGGACCCCACCCCGGTCCACGACACCGCTGAGGGGGTCGTGCGGTCCGTCGACGTCCAGAACGTGTTCGAGGGGACCCAGCGCATCGTCATCGGACTCGACGGCGCCGCCCCCACCTACAACGTCACCCTGCTGGACTCGCCGACGCGCATCGTGGTGGACGTCATCCGGCCGGGCTGACCTCCCGGCGTACCTCCACCGCGACCCAGGATCTCCCGTCCTTCGGACGGTCACCGCAGGACGAGACGACCGGGTGGCAGGTCTGTGACTCCAGGGTCACCAGCCAGGACTCCCCTCCCCGGCGGACCCGGACCACGGGGCTACGTCGCGCATGCTTGTCCTTCCTGTCTTTCCTGTCGTGTTTCTTGCCGAGCCCCTGGGCCGCCGCCGCGTCCTTCACCGCACGTTCGTAGTCGCGGACCGGCTGGAAGTGCCCGCTGCGGTACAGCTCCTTGAGCTCCGGGTAGCGTCCCGTGGCCTTCATCTCGATACGTTCGGTGATCAGTTCCCCCGCCCGCCGCCGCAGCTCCGGGTCCACCGCCTCGGAGACGGCGGCGTAGGCCTCACTGCGGGAGCTGCCGATCTCCGGTGCCGCGTCCTTCTCCCCGTACTTCTCCCCGTACTTCTCCCCGTACTTCTCCACAGTCAGCTCACCGAACGCCGGTGGCTCACCCTGCGTGGTGAGCAGCCGCGCCACGGCGAGTTCGGCGACCTGTCCGTGGGAGTCGAAGGTCCCCCTCCCCCGGTTGCCCTCGACCGGTACCCGCCCCCTCCCGACGGTCTCCATCATCGCCGAGGCAGCGGGCACGTCCAGGTCCCCGAAGGAGTAGTTGTGGGGCAGCAGGATCATCGACGGGGCGAACCGGTGTCCCTTGGTGTGCGAGGACTCCCAGACGTTCTCACCGGTCTCCCCGCCGTGACGGTCGGCGAGCGCCGCAGCCATGGGGCGCCCCTTCACCGCACAGCAGGTGTCGCGCTTGCCGTGGGTGCAGACGAGCAACAGGGGGTGGTCCACCCGGGTGGCACCGGGCACCGACCCCGGTGTCGACAGGTCCACGTCCAGCAGCCCCTTCACCCCACCGGACAGTTCCAGACGTTCGAGGGTCGGTGGGGTGGCGGCCGCATCGGCGATGAAGGCGACGGCGGCACCGTCCTGCCCCGCAGCGCCCTGCCCGGCACGGCCGGGGCGTCGGATGAACTGCAGTTGCGCACGGTACTTCTTGAGCCAGCGTTTCACCTGGCCCGCGAGGTCCTTCCCCAACGCCTCCCCGTCCAGGATGTCTTTCCCCCACCCCTGCGGGTACTCGACGGCGACGATCAGCCGTCCCGTCTTCGCTGTTCCGGGCAGAGGCTCCCGGGTGATGTCGGAACACAGTCCCGACCGGGGGTTCCGTGTGGTGGGCATGACACCGATTCTAGTACGCCGGGCGCTCAGTACGTCGCCTCGAT
The DNA here is from genome assembly GCF_037619475.1 of Corynebacterium sp. USCH3. NCBI lineage: Bacteria > Bacillati > Actinomycetota > Actinomycetes > Mycobacteriales > Corynebacteriaceae > Corynebacterium > Corynebacterium sp. USCH3. The sequence continues at coordinate 241,133 of NZ_JAQPZT010000003.1, read as the reverse complement.
CCGCCATGCCCTGCCGCGACACACCAGCAGGAACGCCGCCGGCTCGTCGGTCGTGACCTGGAGCCTGGCGTACCTGCGGGCAGCACCGCTCTCGGACCACCACATCTCATCAACCGGCCAGGGGCCGGCCCACCCCGTCAGACGGTGGACCCTGCCACCCCACCGCAGCGCCGCCGGTGGGCTGCTCATCACCCCTCGACCGGTGACCCACACCGGTTCGCCGGTGTCGTCCAGAAGCTGGACAGAGGACGCGGGATGACGCGGCCCCGGCGCCCGGAGCCGGTCAGTGGCGGAAGACTGCGCAGAGCCCACCGTCTCCGGCGCCCCGATGAGGGCAGGCAACGGCGCAGGGAGTTCCCCGTCCCAGGCACGGTCGTGCACGGCGGTGACCTCCTCCGGGTCCTGTTCACCGTAGGGCACCGTCACCACCCGGCCGGCCACGGCACGTCCACCACGGTGCACCGGACGCAGCACCCCACGGGTGCCGATCAATGCCTGGGCGCGCGCCGCAGCAGCCCGCGCCGCCCGGATCCCGACGTCCGGCCCTCCCCAGAGGGCCTCAGCCACCTCGCCGGCCGGCACACACTCCACCGGCACCAGGTCGATCGCACTGATCCCTCCGACGCCGTCCGGTGTCTCCGGGAGGTGGACCCGCACCCGGGTGAGCCATCCGTCCAACTGCCACCGCACCCGCTGGGCGGTGTCCTCCTCCGCCAAGGGTTCCCGGCATCGCCACAGACGTTCGACCACCACAGGTCCGTGGTATCCCGCAGGCGGGTCCAGGTGGGCGCGCACCGCCAGCCGGAGACAGACCTGACCCATCTCCGCCAACCGTTCATGCAGGCGGACGGCCGCCTGGCGTGCGAGGAACGCCGCCGTCCCGGTGTCCGCCACCGGCTCGTCCGGTTCCACCCGGACCTCCAACGGCACCGCGGTGCGCTCCGGGGATACCGGGCGTTCCGGCTCACCGGAGGCGATCCGGTGCCACCGCACCCCCTCCTCACCGAACCGTCCCGCGACATCGGTGACCGGCAACGCGGTGAAGTCGCCCAGGGTGCGGATACCCAGCTGCGCCAGCACCGACACCATGTCCTGCGGAGGCCCCACTGATCCTTCAGCAGCCAGGATCTGCAACGGCAGGCGCGCCAGGTAGCCTTTCGATTCTCCCGTGGGCACCTGCCGCCCCTGCCGGGCAGCCCACACCGCGGTGACCACCTCGTCGGCTGCCCCTGCCAGGCAGTCCGCCCCGACGCGGGCCGCGGCGTCCACCAGTAACTCCACGGCCGTGGCCTCGTCACCGTAATAGCGCACCAGGGAAGAAGCGGAGAACGCGAGCAAGCCCGGCCGCAGTGTCTCCACCCCGGCGGCGACGGCCTCCAGGGCAAGGAGCACCTCCTCGTGCGCCTCCGCCTCCGCAGACTCCTCCACCTCACCGACCTGCAGGGACGGGCACGTCCCCACCGCGTGTCTCTCTTTCATGCCCTGGTGCACCCCGGCCCGACGCGCCGCGGCGTTCGCCGCGTGAACACGGTGATTATCCACCACCGCAGCCGGCGCAAGCAGGTCCCACCCCCGGCGCAGAGCCACGGTGTACACCGGCCAGTCGGGGAACCAGAGGACGACCACCCGATGCGCGCTCACAGTGCCTTCCCCTCCGGAAGCTGGGCCCGTCGCAGACCGACTGCCGCATCATCCGTCCCGACAGTGCCCCGGAACATCTGCGGCGGCTGAGCCTGACCCCACGCCTGGCCGACCACCGACACACCCCGTACCCGGCCTGACCCCACACCGAGACCGGTGACCCCGTCGGTACGCCAGGACAGGTGGAGACGTGACCCCGGCCAGGAGCGGACACCGGCACACACGACCAGGGCACACCGGCTCCTGCGCAGATGTGCCTCCACCGGACGCGCAGCGGACGGGGACACCGCCGCCGGAGCCGCGTACACGACCATGTCCACCCCCTCGACCAGGGTGCCCACGACAGCCGTCGCATGCGGCGTCGGATCCGGGACGAGGATCAACCGCTCCAGATCCCCACCACCGGCGGCCACCGCCGCCAACGCCAGACGCGGATACCCGACGACCGCCGCACACCCACCGTCCGCGGTCAGGGTGGTCAGCAGATCCACGAGGGCTGCGGGACAGTCGTCCACGGCAGTCACCGCCCCCCGCGGGAGGCCACCGGCCACCAGGGCATCCGACAGCCACCCGGGCACCGGGACGCGCGAGGCATGGTCAACCTCAGGCAGGTCACCGGTGGTGCCCCTGCCGCCGTCACCGATTGTCGCGATCCTGCTCCGGAGTTCAGCGACGATCGCCCCCCGGTCTCGCACACCCGTTCCCTGCGGCTGCTCCACGACCCTCACCTCCTTACCCTCACAGCACTCCACGACCATTCCAGCCACGGCAACACTACGGGAGCGCCGTGACATGCGCCGTCCGATGACCACACCCATTAGAACACCTGTTCTTGTTAAGTCAGGTTATTCCTCCCTCGGGTGACCGTCAAACCCCGCCCTCCGGCTACGATGGACAGCCATGGCACGCAGCACGGACCCCACCGGTACCCACCCCGTCCACCCCACCCCCGTCACCCCACGCCCCCTGCGTGCCGGTGTCGCAGCCCTCATCGGTGCCGGAGTGGGTGCACTGGCGACGCCCACCTCGACCGGTGTCCGCGTGGTACTGATGCTGGTCTTCCTCGCCGCCGGGCTGCTCTGGCTCTTCAGCCACCCCTACCGCCGTGACGTCCGCGCCGCCGTCGAAGCCCGTGGGGACCGCTACACCACCCGCATCAAACAGGTCGTCCCCCTGTTCCCTGTCTGGCTCGCGTTGATGCTGATCCCCGCCTTCCAGTTCGACAACTGGGCCATCGCCGTCATCGTCTGGGCCGTCGCCGGCGTGTACACCTGGCAGATCGTGCCGCGGCTCGACGGAACCCGCGAGCTCGAGGATCTCGCCGCGGTCGACGCCAGAGACGTCTGAGCCGACTGGGCCGACTGGACCGACTGGCCGACACCCGGCAGAGAAACACAGAACCCCCTTTCCCCGTCCGCGCACCGGCCGGGGAAAGGGGGTCACCTGTGTAAGGTCACTCCCACTCGATGGTTCCCGGCGGCTTGCTCGTGACGTCGAGCACCACCCGGTTGACCTCCTCGACCTCGTTGGTGATCCGCGTCGAGATCCGCTCCAGGGTCTCGTAGGGCACCCGCGTCCAGTCCGCCGTCATGGCGTCCTCACTGGTCACCGGGCGCAGGACGACCGGGTGACCGTAGGTACGGTGGTCACCCTGCACCCCCACCGAACGCACGTCGGCGAGCAGGACGACCGGGCACTGCCAGATCGTGTTGTCCAGTCCGGCGGCGGTCAGCTCGGCGCGGGCGATGGCGTCCGCGGCGCGCAGGGTCTCCAACCGGTCCTCGGTGACCTCACCGATGATCCGGATACCCAGGCCCGGTCCCGGGAACGGCTGACGTCCCACGATGACCTCCGGCAGCCCCAGCTCCCGACCCACCGCACGGACCTCGTCCTTGAACAGCAGCCGCAGCGGCTCGACGAGAGTGAACTCCACGTCGTCCGGCAGACCACCGACATTGTGGTGGCTCTTGATGTTGGCGGTCCCCGTCCCCCCGCCGGACTCCACGACATCCGGGTACAGGGTGCCCTGGACGAGGAAGTCCACCGACGAGCCCTCCGGCGCATCCTCCAGCACCCCGGCGACGGCGCGCTCGAAGGACCGGATGAACTCCGCACCGATGGCCTTCCGCTTGGCCTCCGGGTCGGTGAGCCCGGACAGCTTGTCCAGGAACGCCGCCCGCTCATCCAGGGTGACCAGCTTCGCCCCGGTCGCGGAGACGAAGTCGTGCTCGACCTGCTCACGCTCGCCGGCACGCAGCAGACCGTGGTCGACGAAGACACAGGTCAGCCGGTCACCGATGGCCTCCTGCACGATGGCGGCAGCCACCGCGGAGTCCACACCGCCGGAGAGCCCGCAGATCGCACGCCCCTCGGGGCCGACCTGCTCGCGCACCGCGGCGACGAGCTGCTCGGCGATGTTGCCGGCGGTCCAGGTGGGCTCCAGGCCCGCGACATCGTAGAGGAAGCGGGTCAGCACCTCCTGGCCGTGCGGGGAGTGCTGGACCTCCGGGTGGTACTGGACGCCCGCCATGCGCTTGTCCAGGCACTCGAAGGCGGCGACCGGGGCACCGTCGGAGTGCGCGGTGACGGTGAACCCCTCCGGGGCCTCGCTCACCGCGTCGCCGTGGCTCATCCACGCCTGGTGGGTGGCCTCGAAGCCGTCGTGCAGTGAACCGCCGTCGACCGAGATCTCGGTACGGCCGTACTCACGGTCACCGGTGTGCGAGACCGTGCCGCCGAGGGCGTGGGTCATCGCCTGGAAGCCGTAGCAGATACCGAGGACCGGCACGCCGAGCTCCAGCAGTTCCTTCTGCAGGGCCGGGGCGCCGTCAGCGTAGACGGAGGAGGGCCCACCGGAGAGGATCAGGGCCGCCGGGTTCTTCGCGGCCACCTCCTCGACAGGCATGGAGTGGGGAATAACCTCGGAGTACAGCCGGGCCTCACGCACACGACGTGCGATGAGCTGCGCGTACTGGGCACCGAAGTCGACGACGAGGACGGGCCGGGGTTCAGGACGGGGACTGCCGGCGCCTGCGCCGGCCTGCTGCTGATGTGTCACGACGCCCACTCTACCGAACGCCCCACCAGCCGTTACCGCCGGTCGCGAACAACCCGCCGACACCTCGGATCCACGGCGTCCGGAGAATTCACCCTCCGTTCACCTCCGGACTTCACGAGTCGAGGTGAACCCCATACACTTTCAGGGAGTACCCCCAACGACACGTCGTCGACCATGAATGGAGCCCAACGTGCCGGCAGAGGTCACCGACCGCTCACCCGCCTCCACCACCACCGCCACGGAGGCCGGAGAGGTCACCAGCACCACCCCACCCGAACCGGTACACAGCCCCCTCACCCGCCTCGGACTCCGCGGGCGTCCCCTCGCCTGGGCGAACTGGTTCTGCGTGGCGCTGGGCATCTACCTCCTGATCACCGCGGTCTCCGTGGTCGGCGGAGGATTCAAGGCCGCCACCGGAGGCCAGGCCGAGGAGCTCTTCGCCTTCGCGTCCAACCCCCTGGTCGCCCTCATGATCGGACTGCTGGCGACCGCGCTGATCCAGTCGTCCACCACGGTCACCGCCATCATCGTCGGACTGTGCGCCGGCGGACTGCCGATGGCGACGGCCATCCCCATGCTGATCGGCGCCAACGTCGGCACCACTGTCACCAGCACCCTGGTGAGTCTGGGAATGGTCCGCGACCGGGAGTCCTTCCGCCGGGCCTTCGCCGCCGCCTCCATCCACGACGTCTACAACCTGCTCGCCGTGGTGATCTTCCTCCCGCTGGAACTCGCCTTCGGCGTCCTCGAGAAGACCTCCCGCTGGCTGTCCAGCCACATGGCAGGCAGTGACGGAGGCGTCCTCGCCGCCGTCTTCGGTGGCCTCGGCGACGCCGTCACCGGTGTGACGGACCCGCTGGGAAACCTCATCGCCGCAGCCGTCGGCCCCGTGCCCGGTCCCTGGGACGGCATCGTCCTCATCATCCTGGGTATCGCCATGATCCTGACGGTCATCAACATCATCGGCAAGCTGCTGAAGGTCGTGATGGTCGGGCGGGCGAAACAGATCCTCCACACGGCCATCGGACGTGGCCCGATCTCCGGCATCACCTCCGGCACACTGATCACCGTGATGGTCCAGTCCTCCTCGACGACCACCTCACTGATCGTCCCCCTCGCCGGTTCCGGCACCTTCTCCCTCCGACAGGTCTACCCCTTCACCCTCGGGGCCAACGTCGGTACCACGCTCACCGCCCTGATCGCCGCCTTCGCCTTCACCGGTCCGGACGCACAGTTCGCCCTGCAGGCCGCCCTGGTCCACGTCCTCTACAACGTCTTCGCGCTGCTCGTGATCTACGGACTGCCCTTCCTGCGGTGGATCCCCCTCGCCGGTGCCACCACGCTGGCCCGCCTCGGCGCCAGGAACAAGCTGTACGTGGCCGGCTGGGTCATCGGCGTCTTCCTCGTCCTGCCCGCCTCACTGATCCTGCTGACGGTGCTCCTGTGACCGACCCCGAGAACACCCGCCCGCCCGGCCCCACCGAAGCCCAGCTCGAGCGCATCCTCGTCGACACGGAAGGCGCCCTGCAGGCACTGCGTGAGGAACTCGCCGAACACCGTCGGCTGCGGGAACAGCACGACGCCGTCGAACAACTCCCCCACCTGCTCAACGCCTCCTCGGAGAAGTGGGGGAATGTGCGACTCTTCCTCGACGACCTCGTGGAGGAGCTGCGGGCGAACCGCCAGCCCGGTGACACCACCGCGGACGGCGACGGCAGAGGTACCGGCTGAACGGCAGAGGCACCGGTCGGTTCTCCGGGGAAAACCGACCGGTGCCTCTGACAGAAGGCCGTCACCTCTGCCACCTGACAAACGGCGGGGTGCGGGCTCAGCGCACCGCGAGCGGGACCTTCTGGAAGCTCTTCAGGTCGGTGTACCCGCACTTGGCCATCGAACGCCGCAGTCCGCCGACGAGGTTCTCCTCGCCGTAGGGGTTGTCCGTCGGCCCGAACAACAGCTTCTCCAGCGGCAGGGTCTCACGCGAACCGAAGGTGCCGTAGACCGCCTCCGCCTCGCCACGCGGGAGACTGGGGTGCGCCGCGACCGAGGGCCAGAAATGGCCGCGCCCGCCGGAGCTGTCCGCCATCGCCAGCGGAGCACCCAGGGACACCGCGTCCGCGCCACAGGCGATGGCCTTGGCGATGTCACCGGCGACCTCCAGGTGGGAGTCGGCGATGACGTGGACGTAGCGGCCACCGGTCTCGTCCAGGTAGTCCAGCCGGGCCGCGGCGGCGTCGGCGACCGCGGAGGCCATGGGGACGTCGATGCCCAGCGCCTGGCTGTTCGTCGTGGTACCCGAACCGACGATCACGCCGGCAGCGCCGGTGCGCATGAGGTGCATCGCGGTGGTGTAGTCCACCACCCCACCGGCGATGACCGGGACGTCCACCGAACCGATGAACTCCTTGAGGTTCAACGGCTCACCGTTGGAGTACACGTGCTCGGCCGACACCAGCGTCCCCTGGATCACCAGCAGGTCGATACCCGCCTTGATCAGCGCCGGCGCGAAGTCACGGGCGTTCTGCGGGGACACGCGCACGCCGAAGGTCACCCCGGAGTCGCGGACCTCCGCCAGACGCTCCGCCAGCAGACCGTGGTCCACCGGCGCCGCATGCAGTTCCTGGAGCACGCGCTGTGCCGCGTTGTCCGGTGCAGGAAGACCGAGCGGGTCAGAGTCGCCGGCCGCTGCGCGGACCTTCGCCAACGCACCGTCGAGATCGCGGTGGCGTCCCCACAGCCCTTCGGCGTTGATGACCGGCAGCCCGCCGAGACGGCCGAACTCGACGGCGAACTCCGGGGTCACCACGGCGTCCGAGGGGTGCGCCATGAACGGGATGTCGAAGCGGTAGGCGTCGATGCGCCAGGTCGTGTCGACGTCGTGGGACGACCGCGTCCGCCGCGACGGCACGATGTTGATCTGGTCGAATCCGACGACACGGCGCGCCGTCCGTCCCATCCCGATGTTCACCTGTTCCTGCATGGGTGCCTGGTTTCCTAACGCTGGTAGTAGTTCGGGGCTTCGACGGTCATCTGGATGTCGTGCGGGTGCGACTCCCGCAGGCCCGCACCGGTGATACGGACGAAGTGGGCGTCGTTGAGGTCCGCGACAGTGCGTGACCCGGTGTACCCCATGGCGGCACGCAGCCCGCCGACCATCTGGTAGATGATCGAGTCGACGTTGCCGCGGAAGGGGATGCGCCCCTCGATGCCCTCGGGGACGAGCTTCTCCTCGCTGGTCACGTCCGCCTGGAAGTAGCGGTCCTTGGAGTAGGAGCGCTGTTCGCCGTGCAGGCCGCGGCCCTTCATCGCGCCCAGCGACCCCATGCCGCGGTACATCTTGTACTGCTTGCCGTTGATCACGGTGATCTCACCCGGCGCCTCGGTGGTGCCGGCGAGCAGGGACCCCAGCATCACCGAGGACGCACCGGCGGCCAGGGCCTTGGCGATGTCACCGGAGTACTGCATGCCGCCGTCGGCGATGATCGGGACGCCGGCCTTGCGTGCCGGGACAGCGGCCTCCAGGATCGCCGTGATCTGGGGGGCGCCCACACCGGCGACGACGCGGGTGGTGCAGATCGAGCCGGGGCCGATACCGACCTTGATGGCGTCCGCGCCGGCCTCGATCATCGCCTCGGCCGCACCGCGGGTGGCGAGGTTTCCGCCGATGACGTCGACCCGGTCACCGAACTCCCTCTTCACCCGGGAGACCATCTCCAGCACACCGGTGTTGTGGGCGTGGGCGGTGTCGACGACCAGGGCGTCCACACCAGCCTCGACGAGCGCCCCGGCCCGACGCCAGGAGTCCTCGCCGGTGCCGATGGAGGCACCGGCGAGCAGACGTCCCGAGGCGTCCTTCGCCGCGTTGGGGAACTTCTCCCGCTTGGCGAAGTCCTTGACGGTGATGAGCCCGGTGAGCACACCTTCACCGTCGACGATCGGCAGCTTCTCGACCTTGTTCTCGCGCAGCAGGCGCAGGGCGGCGTCGGCGGAGACACCCTTCTCCGCGACGATGAGCGGCATCGGGGTCATCACGTCGGCGACCTTCGCGGAGAAGTCCTCCTCGAAGCGCATGTCACGGTTGGTGCAGATGCCCACGAGTCGTCCGGCACCGTCGACGACGGGCAGTCCGGAGATGCGGTAGCGCGCGCACATCTCGTCGACCTCGCCGATCGTCATCTCCGGCGAGCAGGTCACCGGGTCGGTGACCATGCCCGCCTCACTGCGCTTGACGATCTCGACCTGCTCGGCCTGGTCCTCGATCGACAGGTTGCGGTGCAGCACGCCCATGCCGCCCTGCCGTGCCATGCCGATGGCCATACGTGCCTCGGTGACGGTGTCCATCGCCGCGGAGATCACCGGGACGTTCAGCGTGATGTTGCGGGTCAGCTGCGTGGTCGTCGCGACCTCGGAGGGGATGATGTCGGACGCCGCGGGCAGCAGCAGGACGTCGTCGAAGGTCAGACCGACCAGCTCCACCTTCCTCGGGTCGTCGCCACCAGTGGTCACAAGCTGGGCATCGGTCATGCCGGTCAGGCCTCCTGCATCCTAAGACATCCGTCGGGTACTACCAGACAGGATAACCCGTCACCGGCGGTTGTCCGGCATCAGTACCCGGAGGGTCCGCCGGGGTCGCCGTGGCGCACCGGCGCTGTTCCCCTCACCGCGCCCACCGGGTAGTCTCGTCTGCGTGGACTTCGACGATTCTCTGATGCCCCCGGACCCGTTCGCCGATGATCCGGAGGACCCTGCGGCCCTGTTCGACGACGAGGTGGACGAACCCCTGTCCGACGAGGAGCGTGCCGCCCTGCGCGAGGACCTGGCCAACGTCCGCCGTTTCCGTGAGCTCCTGGAACCCCGGGGTGTGCTGGGTGTGTCGATGACCTGTGACGACTGCCGGGAACTGCACTACTACGACTGGCCGATCCTGGTGTCCAACCTCACGACGATGCTCAACGACGGGCCGGTGCCGGTCCACGAGCCCGGCGCCGACCCCGACCCGGACTTCTACGTCCCCTGGGACTACTGCGCGGGATACGCCGACGCCGCGGACTGGCTGAGCCGGGGACCGCGGACGTTCCGTAAGTGGGGGCGCTGACGCTGAGCCGGGGACCGCGGACGTTCCGTAAGTGGGGGCGCTGACGCCGAGCCGGCGACTTAACGCGCCTGGCCGGGCGTGGGCTCCGCGGGGGAGTCCGCGTCGTCACCGTCGCGCTGCGCCTTCGGCGAGCTGCTCGGGGTCGTCGAACTCGTCGACGAGGTCGAGGAGGGGGTCTTCGCCGGCGCGGCGGCTCCCCGCTGTGGCTCGGCCATGACCATCGGCCCACCCGGGACGGCGGTCTCGACGGGGGCCTCGGACGCCTCCGCGTCACCCGCGGACTCGCCCTCGTCGACCGCTGCACCACCGTCGCCGGTGGTGTCGGTCGGTTCGGCGGAGTCCGCCCCGCTCCCCGACTGCGGGTCGGCAAGCACCATGCCGCCGGCGTCAGCGCCGCGGTCCACGGACTCCGTGTCCGACTCCGACGGCGCACCGTCGTCCGACGCCCGGGAGGTCTCCCGCTCCGGGTCAGCGTCACCCGGACGGGCGGAGGAGTCCGCGGCACCCTCGCCGCCCTGCTGCCCGGACTCGGCGACGATCGAGTCCGACCCACCGGAGCCACCGGAACCACCCGGGATCAGGGCGTTGACGGTGAAGCCACCGACGACGAGTGCGGCCGCGACACCGCTGCCCACCACCAGCGACGTCAACGAGACACCACCCAGGGCAGCCACCCCGCCGGCACGGCGCACCGCGCGACGACGGCGATGACCCGACAGCGGCACCACCGGCGCCGCCCCGTCCTGCGTGTCCGCCGGGCCGACGGACGGTGCGTCCGGCATATCCCGGTCGGTCTCGGCACGGGCGTCCGCGAGCAGCCGGTACAGCGGGTCCGTCCCCGCCTCCCCTTCCAGCTTCCCTCCGGCGGCGATGGCGTCCAGCATGCGGTCGGCAGCGCGCACGGCGTCGACGTCGGCACCATTCACGGTGTCGTCGTCGAAACCCTGCGGGTCCCACCTGTGCTTGTCCATCATTCCGTCCTCGAGGTCTCGCGGGATTCCAGGGTCTCCCGCATCTTGGCCAACGCCCTGAACTGTGCGACCCGCACCGCTCCTGCCGTCGACCCGACGATGTCCGCGGTCTCCTCGGCGGAGTACCCGCCGAAGACCCTGAGAGTCACGATCTGCCGTGCCTTGTCACTGAGCGTATCGAGCAACTGTGCGACTTCGTTACAGGAACTCAGGTCGATCGCCACCGACTCAGGGGTGTTTCCCGTCACTTCCTGGTCCGGCACCTCGTCGGTGGGAACAGCGAGGTCACGGGACTGTGAACGCCGTGCATCCACGATCTTGTTCGCGGCGATACGGTACACGAACGCCATGAACGGTTTGCCCTGGTCCTCGTACCCTGGTATCGCGCGGGCCACAGCGAGGCAGATCTCCTGCGCCAGGTCTTCGGGGGTGGGGTACTTCGTCGACGGGACGCGGGCACGGCAGTACCTGACGACCGGCGTGTGGATGAGGTCGATGATGCGCTGGAGCGCCCGCCCGTCCCCCTCCACTGCGGAGGGCACGAGACGGGGCAGAGCCTCGTCGATGTCGTCAGTCGCTGTCATAGTCCTCGTGAAACCACGGTCAGGGCAGGCCGTCGGGTCGCGGGTCAAGCTCGCCTGCCTGTGGGCTGAAATTACCACAGCGGGCCAGGCGCCCGGGACTTACCCGGGACTACCCTCCCGGAAAATGTCACATCATGAACAGCTGCCGGACACCTGTTGTTCACACACGGGGACGACCCTGGGGCCTGCTGGAGAACAGTGAAGGACACGAGAACCACCGACGTACAGGAGAACAGCCATGCCGCAGACGAGCGACCTCCCCGGCCCCGCCACCGCCTTCTGGGACTGGCAGCTCCACGGGTCATGCCGTGGCGCCGAGTCCGCCGTCTTCTTCCACCCCGACGGGGAACGAGGCCGCGCCCGCTCGCTCCGGGAGCACCGTGCCAAGGCGATCTGCAACGAGTGCCCGGTGCTGGCGCAGTGCAAGGAGCATGCGCTCAGTGTCGGCGAGGTCTACGGGATCTGGGGCGGCATGGGCGAGTCCGAGCGGGCGGCCGCCCAGAACGGACGGGCCCGTCGACTGCCCCCGGCCCGACGTTCCGCCCGGGAGAGCCGCCGGCTGGCGTCCTGAGCGCCCCGGGCTGGAAGACAGACGAAGGCCCCCGTCCCCAGCCAGTTGACTGACCGGGGACGGGGGCCTCAGACGTGCCCACGGACTCCTAGTGGTGGTGTCCGTGTCCGGCGGCTGCCGCCGCTTCGGCGGGCTTGTCGACGACGGCGGTCTCGGTGGTCAGCACCATGCGTGCCACGGAGGTCGCGTTGACGACAGCGGAGTGGGTGACCTTCACCGGGTCGATGATCCCCTGCTCCAGCAGGTTCCCGTAGACACCGGTGGCGGCGTTGTAGCCTTCACCGTTGCCCATCTCGGCGATCTTCGAGACGACGACGGCACCGTCGAGTCCGGCGTTGTCGGCGATCCAGTAGGCCGGACGACGCAGCGCGCGTGCCAGGGCCTTCACCCCGACGGCCTGGTCGCCCTCGAACCCGGAGGCGAACTCGTCGAGCTCGGCGGCGATCTGCACCAGGACGGATCCGCCACCGGCGATCACGCCTTCCTGTGCGGCGGCACGGGCGGCGTTGATGGCGTCCTCGACGCGCAGCTTGCGCTCGTTGACCTCGGTCTCGGTCGCGCCACCGGCACGGATGACGGCGACACCGCCGGAGAGCTTCGCCAGACGCTCCTCGAGCTTCTCACGGTCCCAGGTGGAGTCGGTGCGTTCGATGTCCGTGCGGATCTGGGTGCGTCGTGCCTCCAGGTCCTCGGCGGTACCGGCACCGTCGACGATGACGGTCTCGTCCTTGGTGACGGTGATGCGTCGGGCGGTGCCCATCTGCTCCAGCGTCATCTCGGACAGCGACTGGCCGACTTCCTTGTCCACGACCGTGGCACCGGTGACGACGGCGAGGTCGTCCATGAACGCCTTGCGACGGTCACCGAAGTACGGGGACTTCACGGCGACGGCCTTGATGGACTTGCGGATGGAGTTGACCACGAGCATCTGCAGCGGCTCGCCGTCGACGTCCTCGGCGACGATGAACAGTTCCTTGCCTGCCTTGGCGACCTGCTCCAGGACGGGCAGGAAGTCGGGCAGGGAGCTGATCTTGTCACGCACCAGCAGGATGGCCGGGTTCTCCAGGACAGCCTGGGCCGACTCCTCGTCGGTGACGAAGTACGGCGACAGGTAGCCCTTGTCGAAGGAGACGCCCTCGGTGACGACGAGCTCGTCCACCAGGGACTGGGACTCCTCGACGGTGAGGACACCGTCCTTGCCGACCTTGTCCATGGCCTCGGCGACCTTCGCGCCGATGCCCTCGTCCCGCGAGGAGACGGTGGCGACGTTGGCGATCGCGGCGGAGTCGGCGACCGGCTCCGCACGCTTCTGCAGGGCCTCGATGACCTTCTCGGCGGCTGCCGAGATGCCCTCGTTGACGGCGATGGGGTTGCCACCGGCGGCGACGATACGCATGCCCTCGGCGATGAGCGCCTGGGCGAGCAGCGTCGCGGTGGTGGTGCCGTCGCCGGCGATGTCGTTGGTCTTCACGGCGACGGACTTGACCAGCTGCGCACCGAGGTTCTCGAAGGGGTCCTCGAGGTCGATGTCGCGGGCGATGGTCACACCGTCGTTGGTCACGGTCGGACCGCCGAAGGCCTTGTCGAGGACGACGTTACGGCCCTTGGGGCCGAGGGTGACGCGCACCGAGTCCGCCAGCGTGTCCACACCGCGCTGGAGCCCCTTGCGGGCCTCCTCGTCGAATGCGATGAGTTTAGCCATGCGTCACCGACCTACTTCGCGGAGTCGACGACGGCGAGGATGTCGCGCTGGTTGAGCAGCAGGTACTCTTCACCGTCGTACTTGAGCTCGGTGCCGCCGTAGCGGGAGAACACGACCGTGTCCCCGACCTCGACGTCGACGGCCACGCGGGCGCCCTGGTCGTTCAGGCGGCCCGGGCCGACGGCCACGACGGTGGCCTCCTGCGGCTTCTCCTTGGCGGAGTCCGGGATGACCAGACCGGATGCGGTGGTCGTCTCGGCCTCGACGATCTGGACGAGGACGCGGTCCTCGAGCGGCTTGATGTTGACGTTAGCCACGTTGAATACCTCCGTGTTTGCGTACATGCAGTGATCGGAATTGTCTTGTGTTCCGGTTGGTATATCCTGCACAGCCGTCGTCGCGGGTGAACAACTGTGTGTCACACAACCACTTGGCACTCTACCCTGCCAAGTGCTAGCCCTCAACAAGGGTGGGTGCCAACACGGGCACCTCGACGTCCATCGAGGGATCCGTGGCGGCGTCCAACGAGCTGGCCGGTGCGCCGGCCTCGATCAACCGGGCCGCCAGTGCCGCGATCATCACCCCGTTGTCGGTGCACAGCGGCATCGCCGGGACCACCAGTCGCACACCCGCCTCCGTACACCGCTCGGCGGCCAGCTCGCGTAGCCGACGGTTGGCGGACACCCCGCCGCCGAGCAGCATCACCGTCGCACCGGTGTCCACGCACGCCCGCACTGCCTTGGCGGTCAACACGTCGACCACCGCCTCCTGGAAGGACGCGCAGACGTCCTCGACCGGTACGCGACGCCCCTCCGCGGCCGTCTTCTCGACGAAACGGGCGACCGCGGTCTTCAGTCCGGAGAAGGAGAAGTCGTAGGCCGCGTCACCGGGCCGGCTCATCCCGCGGGGGAAGCGGACGGCCGTCGGGTCGCCCTGTGCGGCGAGCCGGTCGATGACCGGGCCGCCCGGGTACCCCAGACCGAGCAGACGGGCGACCTTGTCGTAGGCCTCCCCGGCGGCGTCGTCCAGCGTGGAACCCAGTTCCTTCATCGGACGCCCCACGCCGTTGACCTGGAGGATCTGCGTGTGCCCGCCACTGACCAGCAGGGCGACCGCGCGGTCCAGACCTCCGGCCCTGTCAGTGCCGTCAGTGCCGTCAGTGCCGTCAGTGCCGTCAGCGCCGTCGAGCGTGCCGACGGCGACGTGGCCGCCGAGATGGTTGACGCCGTAGAACGGCACACCCCACGCCGCGGCGTACGCCTTGGCCGCCGCCGCGCCGACCAGCAGCGCACCGGCCAGGCCCGGGCCGACCGTCGCCGCGACCGCATCCGGCCGGCGGCGCCTCCCGGTGGCGGCCGTGGCCCGTTCGAGGTCGTCGAGGGCCGCCGTCATCGTCGGGCCCATCGACTCCAGGTGCGCGCGGGAGGCGATCTCCGGCACGACCCCGCCGAAGCGGGCGTGCTGGTCCATCGACGACGCCACCCGGTTCGACACCTGCCGGACCCGCCCGTCGGCGTGCAGCTCGACGATGCCGACGCCGGTCTCGTCGCAGGAACTCTCCACACCCATGATCAACCGGGGGGCGTTCCGGACCCGCTCCGAACGCGCCGGACGGCACATCGTGTAGGCGTCCGCACCGGAGGGACGGTAGTAGTTGCGGCGGGTGCCGGTGACCTCGAAACCGTAGCTGCGGTAGAGACCGATCGCCGCGGCGTTGTCCGTCCGGACCTCCAGGTACACCGGTCCGTCATCCCGGTCCGCCAGCTCCGTCAGCGGATCCATCAGCAACCGCGACCAGCCCCTGCCCTGCACCGCGGATTCCAGGCCGATCGTGTGGATCTCGAACTCCGGGTCGTCGGCGGGGCCGTTCTTCGCCAGCCCGGCGTACCCCACCAGCCGTTCCCGCGGTGTCCCCTGACCGGTGACCAGGCCGAGGTAGACCGTGTTCGGGGCGGCGATCTCCCCGATGAACCCCGCCTCCGGCCAGGGCGAGTCCCCCGCGAAGAGCTCCGCCTCGATCTCCGCGCACCGCGCCGCCGCCTGGGGTGCCAACGGCCCCACCTCCGGCGTCGGCACGCAGGCACCGGCTGCGCCGGCTGCACCGTCGGTCGCGTCCGCCGCCGGTCCGGCGCCCCGGTCCACGCCGCTGAAGTCCAGGGCCGCCGAGACCTGCACCGCCTTGGGTTCCACCGCATCGGGACGCCGCAGGTACAGCGCCCGTAGCGGCGCTCCCGGCCGGAGCAACGCGTCACGACCGCCCAGGTGGCGGACCGCCGCAGTCACCAGGCCGACCGGGGTGGGACGGGCGTCCGTGTCACGCACCGTCCACCCCGGCACCGCGCCGGCGCGGTCGGCGACCTCGCGGGACGCCAGGACGTCCGTCTCGGGATGTGTCGCGACGACGTCGTCCGGCGCAGCGACCGCAGGGCCGTCGAGAACGTCCCCGGTGGCGCCGTCGACGAGGCTCCAGTACCACTCGCGGCGCCGCGCGTCGCTGAGGACCAGACACCGGGACGCCGTGGCCGCACCCGCAGCGGTACCGGAATGTCCGGACACGCCGTGCACCGGGATCCCCAGGGCGTCACCGAAGGCGGCCCCCGTCGCCATGCCCACCCGCAGGCCCGTGAACGGCCCGGGGCCGACGCCCACCACGACCGCGTCCAGGTCATCGGGCGTCAGTCCCGCCTCAGCGAGCGCGGCGAGGATATTCGGGGTCAGGACCTCCATGTGGCCCCGTGGGTTGAGGTCCACCCGTTCGGCCAGCAGTCGTGGCCCGTCCGACGGACCGGCGGCCCCCTCCGGACAGTGGACCACCCCCGCGACAACGAAAGAGGTGGACGTGTCGAGCGAGAGAACATGCATGGGCCCTGATCCTAGTCCCACGTACCTGCCCCCATAGGCGAAGCCCCGTCGCACTCTCCAATTGCGACGGGGCTTCTGGATACACCCCTCACGGTGATCCGTCACCCATTTTGGCACCACATGCAGATTCTCGCCAATCAATTCTGCTTATGGGGGCTATTATCGGGGGGATTCAGAAGTGCTACCTCTGCGACCAGCGCCAATGCAGTCTGCGGGGTGATTCCTCCGGGAAATCCCCGCCGACGCTATCCGGCTCCGACCGGTCGATTTCCACGTCGATCCACCGCCGCGGAGCCAGGGCCTCGACCACCCCGCGCCCCCATTCCGCGACCAGTACCCGGTCCTCCAGGTCGGCGTCGATGTCGAGGGACTCCAGTGCATCGAGCACGACGTCCCTCGACGGCGCGCTGCCGAGACCGTCGGCCCGGTCGGCGTGGAGTTCCTCACCGAGCAACCGGTAGGCGTCCATGTGCAGCATGCCCGGACGCGCCGTACCGTCAGCCCCGCCAGCCCCGTCGGTCCCGTCGGTCCCCGGCCGGTGTTCGCGGATGATCGTGAACGTCGGAGACTGGACCCGGCCCCTCACCCCCAGGCCGGCGGCGATGCCCTGGGTGATCGTCGTCTTCCCGGCGCCGAGCGCGCCGGTGAGCACCACGACGTCGCCCGCGCGCAGACGGCTCCCGAGCTCCTGCCCGAGACGTCGCATGTCGTCGGCGGTGTCGGCGGCGACGCTGCCGGACTCCGCGGCGAACACCCCGTCCGACGACCCCGGGGGCTGCACCGGCAGGACACGCCGACGCACCCGCCCCCGGGGCAGGGTGAGGATCTCGTAGGCGATGGTGCCGGCCGCGGCGGCGACGTCCTCGACCGACCGTCCCCCCGCCCCGAAGATGACCGCCCAGTCGCCGGGGCGCACCGACGCCCCGGGACCGTCCTGGTCCGCCGGTCCCAGGTCCACCACGATCTGGTCCATGCACACCCGCCCGATCTGCGGGAACCACGTTCCGTTCACCGTCACACCGAAACGTCCGGACAGGCTGCGCGGCAGCCCGTCGGCGTAGCCCATCGCCACGACCGCGGTGCGCGTGTCACGCTCGGCGTGCCACAGATGCCCGTAGCTCACGCCTTCGCCGGCCGGCACGACCCGCGTGGTGACGACCCGGGCCCGCACCGTCATCGCCTCACGCAGCTGGACCGGCCCCTCCTCCCCCACCGGGATCACCGCCGGGTCCACGGCGTAGACGCCGTAGACGCTGACGCCCGGGCGCACCATCTCATGGCGCAGGTCGGGACGCGACAGCGTCGCGGGGGTGTTGGCGATGTGGTTCACCGGGACGTCGAGACCGGCGGCGCGGCACGCGTCCACCGCCGCGACGAAGCGTCGTGCCTGCAGGTCGGTGACCGGCGACGACGGATCGTCGGCACTGGCGAGGTGCGAGAGCACACCGGTGACGCCGAGTACGCCCTCGGCGACGGCGGCCGCGGCGACGGAGACCGCGGCGTCCCACCGTGCGGCCTCGATCCCGGACCGCGACAGCCCGGTGTCCGCCATCAGCCCGACCGACAACGGCGGCAGTCCGCGGGCGACCGCCTCCCGGGACACGGTCACCGCCACCCCGAGATGCTCCACCGACGGCACCCCCAGGGTGACCCCCTCCGTACACGCGGCGGCGATGTCCTCCAGGTCGGGGTCCGGCAGCCACATCCACGCCGTCACCGGCGCCGTGACCCCGGCCTCGCGGAGGGTGAGCGCCTCACCGAGCGTGGCCACGCCCAGGGCGACCGCGCCGGCGTCGAGTGCCGTACGGGCGATGTCGACCATGCCGTGGTTGTAGCCGTCGGCCTTCACGATCGCCATGACACCGGCAGGCGCGGCGATCCGCGCCAGGGTCCGGACGTTGTGGTCGACGGCTCCGAGGTCGACGACGGCCTCTGCCAGGGTGTGGGAGGTCACTGTGTGCTCCCGGTCCTACTCCACCGTCACGGACTTGGCGAGGTTGCGCGGCTTGTCGATGTCGGTGTTGCCGCACTGCCGTGCGATCTCCGCGGACAGGAACTGGAGCGGCACCGTCGACAGCAGCGGCTGGAGCAGCGTCGGACACTGCGGAATCTCGAGCAGGTCGTTGGCGAACGGGCGGACCGCCTCATCGCCCTCCTCGGCGATGACGATGGTCCGGGCGCCACGGGCGCGGATCTCCTGGATGTTCGTCACGATCTTGGAGTGCAGGATCTCGCGGCCCTGCGGCGACGGCACGACCACGACCACCGGCAGGTCGTCCTCGATCAACGCGATGGGGCCATGCTTGAGCTCGCCCGCGGGGAACCCCTCGGCGTGGATGTACGCCAGCTCCTTGAGCTTCAGGGCGCCCTCGAGGGCGACAGGGAAGCCGACGTGGCGTCCCAGGAACAGCATCGTCGGAATCGGCCCCAGCTCGGCGGCGAGGTCGAGGACCGTGTCCTTGAGCTCCAGGACCTTCTCGATCTTGCCCGGGATCTCCTCGAGCTGCTGGTAGGTCGCCTCGATCTCGTCGGAGAACTTCGTCCCCCGCGCCTGCGCCAGGGCCAGGCCGACGATGTAGTTCGCCGCGACCTGTGCCAGGAACGCCTTGGTGGAGGCGACACCGATCTCGGGCCCGGCGTGGGTGTACAGCACCGCGTCCGCCTCGCGCGGGATCTGCGACCCGTTGGTGTTGCACACCGCCAGCACCCGGGCGCCCTGCTTCTTGGCGTGTCGGACCGCCTCGAGGGTGTCGGCCGTCTCACCGGACTGCGACACGGCCACGACCAGGGTCTGCCGGTCGAGGACGGGATCGCGGTACCGGAATTCGCTGGCGACCTCGATCTCCACGGGCAGCCGCACCCAGTGCTCGATGGCGTACTTCGCCAGCAGGCCGGAGTGGTAGGCCGAACCGCAGGCCACGACGAAGACCTTCTCGACCTGACGGAGATCGTCGTCCGACAGACGCTGTTCGTCGAGGACGACACGGCCGTCGACGAAGTGCCCTGCCAGGGTGTCCCGGACCGCGGCCGGCTGCTCGAAGATCTCCTTCATCATGAAGGAGTCGAACCCGCCCTTCTCGGCGGCGGCGAGGTCCCAGTCGATGGTGAACGGACGTCCCTCGGTGGGGGTCCCGTCGAAGTCCATGACGCGGTAGTCGTCCTCGGTGATGACGACGGCGTTGTTCTCGTCGAGCTCGACCGCCTCACGGGTGTGGGCGATGAATCCGGCGACATCCGAGCCGAGGAACATGCCGTCCTCGCCGACACCGACGATCAACGGGGTGGAACGGCGGCCTGCGACGATCTTGCCCGGCTCGTCGGCGTGGGCGAACAGGACGGTGAACGCGCCCTCCAGACGACGCAGCACCGACAGGGCGGACGCCTCGAGGTCACCGGCCGTGGGCCCGGCGGTGTACGCCAGGGCGAGCAGGTGGGCGGCGACCTCGGAATCGGTCTCACTGGTCAGCTCGACGCCGGCGGCCTCGATCTCGGCGCGCAGCGGGGCGAAGTTCTCGATGATGCCGTTGTGGACGATGACGGCCTTGCCGTCGAAGGAGACGTGCGGGTGCGCGTTGACGTCGTTGGGACGTCCGTGCGTGGCCCAGCGGGTATGGCCGATGCAGGCCTTGCCCGCGAACCTGTCGCGCCCGGTCTCCGCGATGCGCTGCTGCAGGTTCGCCAGCTTGCCGGCCTTCTTCTCGACCTCGATGTCGCCGTCCGAGATGACGGCGATGCCGGCGGAGTCGTACCCCCGGTACTCCATCCGGGCCAGGGCCTCCAGGCCGATGTCAAGTGCCTTGGCGGAGCTCCGGGCGCTTCCGATGTATCCAACGATGCCACACATACCGGACAACAATACTGGTCGACCTCCCGACCCGTGAAGCGCATCCCGTCTGCCACCCCTGCGGCACCTCGACCTGCCGGCCCCCGCCCCGCGGCGGGCGTCCATCCACTAGGCTGAGAGTCGTGGCAGACAACGTGAAGAACCTGGTCCCCCGGTTGGAGAAGCGGGGCCCGCACAGGGTCCTGGTCGGCGAACTCGACTTCGCCGGCATTCCCGGCCGTATCTACACGCCTGCCGAGGGCAAGGCGATCGCCGGTGTGGCCTTCGGCCATGACTGGCGTGTCGGCGTCGACGGCTACCATGCCACGCTGCGTCATCTGGCCAGCTGGGGCATCGCCGTGGCGGCCCCCGACACCGAGCGTGGCCTGTTGCCGAACCACCGCGGTTTCGCCTCGGACCTGGAGTCCTGCCTGCAGATCCTGTCCGGGGTCCGCCTGGGTGTGGGCAACATCACCGTCGACCCGAACAAACTGTTCTTCGCCGGGCACGGGATGGGCGCCGGTGCCGCGATCCTGGCGGCGACCGGCCGTGCCCCGGCCGAGCCGGCCCGCAAACACTACCGGGACCGTCCGACGGTCGCCGGTGTCATCGCCGTCCACCCGTCGGACACCTCGCCGAGCTGCTACCGTGCCGCCCGGCACGTGCGTGCGCCCGGTCTGATCCTCGCCCCGGGCAGGTCACTCGGTATCGAGGCCGGGGAGCCCGAGCGGGTCGCCGCGCTGTGGGGCGGTCAGGCGGTGTTCCGGCGGATCAGCAAGGCCTCGGCCACCGGCTTCCACGAGAAGCTGATCCGCAAGTTCATGACGACGAACAGTGGTTTCGAGTTCGCCGCCCAGGACCTCATCCGCGCGCTGGCCACCGGCTTCATCCTCGCCGAGGACGACAAGCACTACGCGGGCTTCCGCGACCCCGAGGCGAAGATCAAGAACTCCGAGGTCGAGAGCCGCGGGGAACTCTTCGAGAATCTGCCGGAGTTCGCTGATCCGCTCGACGCGGTGAACCAGGCTCTGCGCGCCTGACCCCGGTTCCCCGCCGCACGTTCCCGGGTCAGTCGAAGATCCCCGGGCGGCGGCGTGCCACAGGGCCCGGCGGCACGGCCCTGGCGGTACCTGCAGCGGCGGTCTCGTCTCCCCGCTCCGGGGACTCACCCGGTCGGACGTCCTCCAGCAGCCGTGTCGCCTCGTCCATCTGACGCCGGAACTTCTCGGACGCGGCAGCAACGATCTCGACATAGTTGTCCAGTGCCGCCTCTATCGGACTCCTGGTGTTCACCACTGCCCGCTCCTCTCGACCGACGGCGCTTCCGCAGACTTCTCACCCGTGGTCCACACGTCCGGGGCCCATCCGTCATAGGTGCGTCCGACATCTGTTTCTTCCGGAGTTCCTGTACCTGCCTCCGTGGCCTCCCCCACCGCAGCGGTCTCGACCTGCGGTGCGGACGTCGTACCCGCCGACGCCGGTGGCTCCGCAGGCGCGGACTCTCCCGCCTCCACGGCGCCAGGCACATAGCCGCTCTTGTCGAACCCCTTCTCCGGATCGACGGTCGACGGAGGCTCTTCGGGCGCGTCGCACGGCTCGGGTTCCGGTTGCGGCTCAGGCTCGCACGGCTCGGGTTCTGGCTCGCAGGGCTCGGGCTCCGGTTCTTCGCAGTCGACGGCGATCTCCGCATCCGGAACGTCCGGGGTTCCCGGGGGACACAGGTTCAGGTCGATGTCGATCAGCGAGCCCGCGTTCTCCACGACGACGTTGACGGCTCCCTCAACTGCTCCCCGGACCCATCCACTGACCTCACCGGCGACATCGGGCAGCTGCACCGACGGCGGACACGGTGCAGGCATCGGCGGCAGCCCGACACCCGCCGACGCTGTCGCCGTCGCGGCAGCGACCGCCGGGACCACCGCCCCCGACTCGCCGGAGGACTGGGTGACACCGGTGGTGACGCACGACTCCGCGGTCACCTCCTGCGGGACAGGCGCGACATCGCACTCGGAGGCGCCGGCGACCGGGGCCGGGTCTGACGCCAGCGGGGTACGGCACTGCCCCTCGTCCGCCGCCGGACGGCATTCCTCGATGGTCAGGTCCATACACTCACCCATCTTTGTGTTGCGGCCGGCCACCAGGCTCTCCACCCCGTCAGCGGTGGAACAGAGCAGTTCCGCCGCCATCTGCAGCAGGGTCTTCGCCGTCACCGGGTCAGTGGGTTCCAGGGTCTTGGCGGACGTGTAGAGCCCCAGGGCAGTCTCCACGGCACCGTCCACACAGGACTCGACCTCGTCTGCGCACAGCGACTGGATGGACTCCAGGACACGGTCACAGGCCTGTAGCGACTCGTCGGCACTGTCCACGCTCTCCTCGTGGTCCTCATGCTCGTCGCTGCCCTCACCGAGTTTGTTCGCCAGCAACCCCCCGCTGATGCCGACGGCGTAGTCCCTCAGCGTCGAGAAGACCTCGCCGACCACTCCTTTTCCTCCGCCGCCCCTGCGGTCACCCTTCCCGTCGCCGTCGCCGGCGTCGTCGTCTTTGTCACCGCCACCGCCACCGATGGTCATTCCGGAGACGTACTCGATGAGCGTGGTCAGCCCCGTGACGACCCACGGCACCGCTGCGGGCGCCGCTTTCGTCACCATGCTGCCCGTCTGGTCGAGCTTGCCCACCGACGCCATGAGCCGTGCCTGGTCGACCTGTACCGGCATCACGCCCCCTCCCCTGCGCGGAAGGCCCGCCGCGACTCCTGCTCGGTGGCCGACACCGCCGCCACCGTGCCCGCCGCGACGCCCAGGCCCCGCTGCAGGCGGTCGATGTGTGCCAGACGGACCTCATGCGCCTGTCGCCGCAGGTCGACCAGCCGCGCAGCCCGGTCTCCGAGCCCCTGACCGTAACTCGCCGCCGTCCGTCGCGGGGTGTCCGCCACGATCTGTTCCCGCCGTGCCCTCACGGTGGCGATCGCCTCCGACAACGCCGACTGCGTCGCAGCGACGTCCACCCCGAGTCTGCCGATATCCGGTGCCACAGGCACCCCCTCCACGTCTCCGGTGACGACGCGGTGCATCCACCCGCCGCCACATGCCCTCGGACCATTCACGGTCCCGTGACAAGAGAGACTCCGCGGAGGGTGGAAAGGTTCCCCTGTCCGCCGGTGGAGCTCAGCCTTCGGCGACGACGACGGCCGCGAGCCGCCCGGCGACACGCTTGGCCTCCGCCGACGTCGGCGCCTCGACCATCACCCGGTAGACCTGCTCGGTTCCGCTGGGGCGCAGCAGCACCCGGCCGGTGTCCCCCAGCTCCGCCTCCGCCTCGACGATGGCCTCACGCACGACCTGCGAGGTGTGGATCCGCTCCTTCTCCTCCACCGGGACGTTGACCAGGGTCTGCGGCAGCACGGTCATCACACCCGCCAACCCGCGCAACGACTCCCCCGTCGCCGCCATGCGTGCCATCAGGCGCAGCCCGGTGAGCGTCCCGTCGCCGGTCGTGGCGTGCGAGGGGATCACGATATGCCCGGACTGCTCGCCGCCCAACGAGAAGTCGTTGGCCATGAGGTCGGCCAGGACGTACCGGTCGCCGACCTTGGTGCGGCGCAGGGTGATCCCGTGGTCCTTCATCGCCAGCGTGAGTCCGAGGTTCGACATCACCGTGGCCACGAGCGTGTTCTTTCGCAGCTCCCCGGACTCCTTCATGTCCACCGCGAGAATCGCCATGATCTGGTCACCGTCGATGACGTTGCCCTCGGAGTCGACCGCCAGGCACCGGTCGGCGTCGCCGTCGTGGGAGAGCCCGATGTCCGCCTGGTGGTCGAGGACGGCCTGCTGGATCACCCCGATATGCGTCGAACCGCAGTTGTCGTTGATGTTGAAGGAGTTCGGCGTGTTGTGGATCGCCACCACCTCCGCACCGGCCGCCTCATAGGCCATCGGGGCCGCGAGGCTCGCCGCCCCGTTGGCGCAGTCCACGACCACACGGATGCCGTCCAGGGGGCGCGGGGCGGCATCCTGGAGGTGGAAAAGGTACCGCTCGAGGGCGTCCCCGGACTCCTCGATCACCCGCCCGATCGCGGCACCGGTGGGCCCCTCCTCCTCCAGCTCGAGCATCGCCGACTCGATCTCGTCCTCCACGGCATCGTCGAGCTTACGACCCCCCGCGGCGAAGAACTTGATGCCGTTGTCCGGCATCGGGTTGTGCGAGGCGGAGATCATCACCCCCATGTCGGCACCGTAGTCGTCGGTGAGGAAGGCGACGGCCGGGGTCGGCAGGACACCGACGTTGAGCACGTCCACCCCCTGCGACGCCATCCCGGCGGACAGGGCGCCTGCCAGCATCTCTCCGGAAACCCGGGGATCACGCCCGATGACCGCCGTCGGCCGGCGCTGCGACCCCTGCCCCGTCGTCGTCAGCACGCGCGCCGCCGCCGCCCCGAGACGCAGTGCCAGTGGTGCCGTCAGTGACCTGTTGGCGAGTCCCCGAACCCCGTCCGTACCGAAAAGTCTGCTCATGGGGTGCCAGTCTAGACCGTCGTCCCCCCAACTCCCCCAAACGACAGGCAACGCCGCCCCGCCCCGCACTCGGTGCGGAACAGGACGGCGTTGCCGGAAGCAGCACGCGGCTGCGCGAAGACTGCTGGAATCAGCGCTTCGAGTACTGCGGTGCGCGACGGGCCTTGTGCAGACCGGCCTTCTTGCGCTCCACGGCGCGGGCGTCGCGGGTCAGGAAGCCGGCCTTCTTCAGCTCGGAACGCTCCTGCGGGTTGTACTTGTTCAGGGCGCGGGAGATGGCGAGACGCATCGCGCCGGCCTGGCCGGAGGGGCCACCGCCCTTGAGGTTGACCTGGAAGTCGAACTGGTTCTCGCGCTCGAGCAGGACGAGCGGAGCCTTGATCAGCTGCTGGTGCAGCTTGTTGGGGAAGTACTCCTCCAGGGTGCGGCCGTTGCAGGTGAACTGGCCGGAGCCCTGCACCATGCGGATACGGACGACGGCTTCCTTGCGGCGACCGACGGTCTGGATCGGGCCGTCGAAGACGGAGGGGGCGGCGACGAAGTCGTCACCCTCGGCCGGCTCGGACACCTCGGCGATGGAGTCACCGATGCTGGCCACGAACTCTTCGTTCACGGCGTCGGTGGCGGCGAAGACCTCTTCGTCCACGGACTCGGCCTCGTAGTTCTCGTTGTCGGTCACTGTTCCACCTTCTTGATCTCGTAGGACTCGGGCTTCTGAGCCGCAAAGGGGTGCTCGGAGCCGGCGAAGACGCGGAGCTTCTTGGCGGACTCACGGTTGAGCCGGTTGTGCGGCATCATGCCGATGATGGCGTCGGCGACGACGCGCTCCGGGTGCAGCTCCATGGAGCGGCCCAGGGACATCGTCTTGAGGCCGCCCGGGTAACCGGAGTGGCGGTAACGGAACTCGCGGTCCCGCTTGTTGGACGAGATGTGAACCTTGTCCGCGTTGATGATGATGACGTTGTCACCACAGTCGACGTTGGGGGCGTAGATCGGCTTGCCCTTGCCGCGCAGCAGGTCGGCTGCGTGGGTGGCGAGACGACCCAGGACCACGTCATTGGCGTCGATGACGTACCACTTACGGGTCAGGTCACCGCTCTTCGGGTGGAAAGTAGTCATGTATGACTCCTTGGTCTTCATGGAACTGCCAGCCGGGAGACCCCGCACCCCGGACGAACCCGGGTGAGGTGCCCGCAGCGGCCGGTGGGGACCTGCGGGCCGACCACCTGTGTGCCGTGACACGGACATGGATGATCGCAACCTGATGGAGGTTACCGGACGTACACCCGTCGGGCCAAGTCGTTCCCGTGGTCGTTCCCGTGGTCGTTCCCGTGGCCGTCCCCGTGTCGACGCAACGAAGAACCGCCGCCCTCCCCCGGGGGGACGGCGGCGGCAAGGCCCGGTCCGGGCGACTCAGTCGTCAGGCCCAGCTGTTCGCGGCGCTGGTGTTGATCTGACTCATGCGGGAGTTGGCGTTGTCCACCGCACGGGCAATGGTCTGCAGCACCTGGTTGAGCTCCTCGGCGGCAGCGTCCCACCGTTTCTGCGCCACCTGGTAGGCCGTGGCACTCTCCCCCTCCCATTCCGCCACCATCGGGGCGATGTCGCCCTTGAGCTGGTCGAGCATACCGTTGATGTTGCGGTTGGTGGCGTGGATGTCGGCGGACGCCTGGGCGATCATGCCGAAGTCGTACTGGATCACGATGTCACTCCTTCAGTGGTGTACGGGTGGTGGTCAGCGGAAGGCCGCGATGTTGTCGTCCTCGACCTGCTGGAAGGCGCGCGCGTTGCCGCGGATGTTCTCCGAGATACCGTCGAGTGCCTGGCGCAGCTCCCGCGCCGACTCGTTCCAGCGGACCATCAGATTGGCGAAGGCGACCTGTGCGTCCCCCTTCCACGCCCCCGCCACTCCGTCGACGGTGCCCTGCAGCCGGGTCAGCTCAGCCTGCACCTGGTCGTTGACCGTATCCACTTTCCCTGCCGTGGCCTGCATGACCTCGGTCGTCGTTCTGAAACTCATGGGTCCCTCCCCTTCATCGTTAGCTACGCATGGTCGACCCCGGACCGTTGCCCGGGGGCGTCACAGTAGAGAGACTCGCCGGCACCGTGAAAGGTTCCCCGACCACACCGGCCGCCTGCCGCAGTCAGCCCAGCAACGCGCGGTAGGCCGTGGAGATGTGTTCGGCGGTCGCCGCTGCGGCGCGGTCGGCGTCGCCGTCCTCGACCGCCGCGAGGATCGCCGCATGCTGCCCACGGAGGACGTCCGCCACCGACTCCCAGTCGTCGTGCCCACGCAGCCCCCGGAGGATCGGCAGTTTCAGTGATTCCCGTATCGCCTGCGTCATGTCGGCGAACAACCGGTTCCCGGACCCGTGCGCCAGGGCGATGTGGAAGCGGGTGTCGGCGTCGTTGAACTCGTCGCGCGTGACCCCCCGGCGGCTCATGTCGGCCAGCGCGTCCCGCATACCGGCCGCCGCGTCGCCGTCCTGCTCGGCTGCGGCGAGCCGGGCGCTCTCGACCTCAAGAATCGTCCGGGTCTGCACCACCTCCTCCAGCCCGAAGTTCGACAGGGCGACGTGCAGTCTCAGGAACCGCGTGAGCGCGACCGACGGCATCGCGGCGATGAATGTCCCGGCCCTGTGCCCGGATCCGACATTGGATTCCAGTACACCCTGCCCCTCCAGCACCCTGATGGCCTCACGGACGGCGGCCCTGCTGACCTGCAGCTGGTCCGACAGCGTCCGCTCCGCCGGGAGGAGGTCGCCGACATGGAGCGCGCCGGAGAGAATCTGGTTCTCGATGGCCTCGACAACCATCTGGTGGGTCCGGGTCCGTGGGACCGGTGTCCAGGTGGGTTCGTCACTCATGGTCTTTTTCTACCACGCCGCCGCAGCGTCTCCGCGACGGATGAAATGTCTTGACCGCGAAACTTGACCTCGCCTACGCTGTGGTCTGACCACATAACACCGTTGACCCCCATCCCGTCCCCTCCCACCTCCACATCCCTAAGGAACCCACCATGGTCACCCGCCAGTTCCCCCGGCCATCCGAGATCCTCGAACTCATGCAGTTCAAGAAACCGGAGTTCAACGCGAAGAAACGACGCCTGGACTCCGCACTCACCATCTACGACCTGCGCACCATCGCCAAACGTCGCACCCCGGCCTCCGCCTTCGACTACACCGACGGCGCCGCCGAAGACGAGATCTCCATCACCCGTGCCCGTCAGGCCTTCGAGGACATCGAGTTCCACCCCTCGATCCTCAAGGACGCCTCGCAGATCGACACCACCGCCACCATCCACGGCGGCACCTCCGCGCTGCCCTTCGGCATCGCCCCCACCGGGTTCACCCGCCTGATGCAGACCGAAGGTGAGACCGCCGGTGCCGGTGCCGCCGCGGCAGCCGGAATCCCGTTCAGCCTCTCCACCCTCGGTACCACCTCCATCGAGGACGTCAAGGCCGCCAACCCGACCGGACGCAACTGGTTCCAGCTCTACGTCATGAAGGACCGGGACATCTCCTACGGGCTCGTGGAACGCGCCGCCAAGGCAGGGTTCGACACCCTGTTCTTCACCGTCGACGCCCCCGTCGCCGGCAACCGTATGCGCGACACCCGCCACGGTTTCTCCATCCCCCCGCAGCTCACCGCGAAAACCATCCTGGACGCCATCCCCCGCCCCTGGTGGTGGTACGACTTCCTGACCACCCCGCCGCTGGAGTTCGCCTCCCTGTCCTCCACCGACGGCACGGTCGGTGAACTGCTCGACTCCGCGATGGACCCCACCATCAACTACAAGGATCTCGAGGTCATCCGCGAGATGTGGCCCGGGAAGATCTCGGTCAAGGGCGTGCAGAATGTCGAGGACGCACGGACCCTCGCCGACCTCGGTGTCGACTCGCTGGCCCTGTCCAACCACGGCGGCCGCCAGCTCGACCGCGCACCCGTCCCCTTCCACCTCCTCCCCGAGGTCCGACGGGCCGTCGGCGACGACATGGAGATCATCATCGACACCGGCATCATGAACGGTGCCGACATCGTCGCCGCGATCGCCCTGGGTGCGGACTTCACCCTCATCGGCCGTGCCTACCTCTACGGGCTCATGGCCGGCGGGCGGGAAGGCGTGGACCGCACGATCGCCATCCTGCGCTCACAGATTGAACGCACCATGAAGCTGCTGCAGGTCACCAGCCTCGACGAGCTCGGCCCCGAACACGTCACCCAGCTGACCCGGTTCACCCGGGTCGACCGGTCGCTGCGGCCACTCGGGCAGTAGCGGTGAACCGTTCGCAGACGTCCCGACGGTCCGCGGAGACCTCCCGGTACTGGCACCCGACGGACACCTGGTGTCCGTCGATGAGCCGGACGCGCCACGACGTCGTCGAATCCGGGAAATACTCCTCGTAGTCCACCGGAGAGCGACTGGTCACCACGATCTCCCCGTTACCGTCGAGCCCGTCGAGTGCGCCGAGCATCGCCGCATCCAGCTCACCCTGGGTGCCCACCGGGGTCGGGCGTGCAGCGACGAGGACCCGCATCCCCTCGTCCCCGGACGTCCAGATCTCCCGGTCCGGGGTGCTGTCGGTCATCCGCCATCCCGGAACCTCCACCGTGACCACACCGGAGACCGGCTCCGTACCGTCACCCGGACCGTTGTTCCCCGCCTGCAGTTCACGCCAGTCACCGGCGGCAGGGTCCGGTCCCGGTCTGTCCGGCGCATCGTCCGGCTCCACCGCCGGGCCGGTTTCTGACTCCGTCCCTGCGCCCGTCGCCCCGGCGTGCACGGGTGTCACGGGCGCCCCCGGCTGTGTTGACCGCACCACCACGGCGCCCACCACCAGCACCGCCGCCGCCACCGCCACCGCGGCAAAGGCCTTCGCCTTCACCCGGCGCGGGGCCGGACGACCGGAAGCTGCGTCATCGAGACCGTCGAGAACATCGGAACTGTCGGGAACGTCCGAAACATCAAGAACATCGCCGGGGTCACCGTATTCAGGATCCGGACCGGCGGGTTGGGCGACGTCTGCCCTCGCTGCGGCGAGATCGCCGGCCAGCCGGAGGGCCTGGACCACATCCACCGTCCTCGCCCGCAGCCCCATGATGCGCAGGTACGCGGCAGTGGCGTCCTTGTCCGGCCCGGCGACGAGGATGTCCGCGGTCGACAGACCGATTCCCCAGGGAAACACCGTGCGCGGCACCACCGGATTCGCACTGGTCAGCTCAGGGTCCCCGGCACGCTCCCCGAGAACGTCCTCGACGAGCTCACGGACGGCCTCCAGCCGATGCAGCGGCACCTGTGAACCGCAGAACACCGGACCGTCGTCCGGCGGGGCGGGGTCGGCGGGGTCGGCGGGGTCGCAGCGCAGTTCATAGCCGCTCAGCAGGTCTGTGACACACAGTCCGTTGACCAGGATGCCTGACTCGGTGAGTCCGACCGCCCCGGCGACCATCCCGTTCGGTGCGCCCACGCTCATCCCCTCACCTCCGCAGCCACGGCGTCGTCGGCGACGGCCACCTGAATCTCCTCGGTCGTCCCCTGGACCAGGGCCCCGCGCCCCGGTGGGCGCAGTGACAGCACCTGCCCGGCGACCGGACCGTCCTCCCTCGGCGCCGAGAGAAGCACCCACGCCGTGAGATCCCGGGTGCCCTGCATCAGCGCGGTGTAGGCGTTGCGGCCCAGCATCGCGCTGCGTCGGGACGTCACCAGGTGCAGCCCGATGTCCGCCGCATGCGGCAGCAGGGGGACCAGCAGGTCCACCGCGGAGGCCAGCTCCGCCGACTGGTCGATATCGTCCACGACGATCACCCGCTCGGTACCCGTCCACCAGGCCCGGTCACGCAGACTCTCCGGAGTCAGCTCCAGATCCTCGCCGGGGATACGGGCACTCAGTTCCTCCACCCACCGGGTCAGCACGGTGAGGAACCCGGCGGCCGGACGGTAACCGGGTGCGGTCAACAGACCGCGTCGGACATCCGTGGCCAGGACCTCGGTGCCTCCGCGTCCACCGGCCGCCTCGGCGACGGTGCGCAGTGCCGTCGTCGCACCGGCACGCGACTGCCCCACGACAGTCAGATGCGGGAAGGACGCCATGTCCCAGCACACCGTCGCCAGTCTCGGACCGCCGACCCCGACTGCGACGCCACGTCCCCCCGGACGTTCGAGCTCGCCGACGCGCACCAGCTCAGGCAGGACCTTCATCACCCGGGGGCGCTCACCACGGTCCACGCTCACTTTCCGGACATGCTCGACGTCCTGCGCGTCCGAGTAGGCCACCTGCAGATGTTTGCCGTCCGGCGAGACGCCCCTCCCCGGGTGGTCGGGCAAGGTGCGCTGGGCGTCCCGGAACATCGATTCCGACGGGGTGAGCCGCAACTCGACCGCACCGGTGAGCAGGTCACGCAGGCCGGGCCGGAAGGTCCACCGCAGGGACGTCACCACCACGTGCACGCCGCGTTCCATGCCACCGGCGACGAGGGCGGCCAGACGCCGGTCCTCCTCCCCCACGGCATCGAGTCCGTCGACGACAAGGACCCGGTGCCGCGAGGTGTCGGCACCCACCGGATCGTCCTGCTCGAGTTCGTCGAGCATCCGCGGCAGAAGATCGACACCCACCACCGCCGCCACCTGCGGTAACCGGTCAAGATCGCGCAGTGATCCCCCCGGATCCACCACGTAGATCCCCACCCCCGGCGAGCTCAACGCCAGCCCGAGGACCAGCGAGCGGACCGCCGTCGTCTTTCCCGTTCCCGGCTGCCCCACCACCGCCCAGTGCCGGCGACGCAGATCGACCACACACGGGCGTTGGATCCCGTCGAACGGGAGGTCCTCCAGACCCAGGGGCACCGTCAGAGCCGGTACGGCCGTGGCACCCATCACCGCGCTGGCGGGCAGCAGCTCCGGCAAGGGATCCAGCCAGATCGGGTTCCGGTTCGGCCCCGCCAGCCGGTCGATCACCAGCTCCATCGTGGTCCCCGCCGCCTCCGGCTCCACCCCCAGCTCACGCACCACTCTCGCGTCCAGCGGAGCCTCCGGGCCCGAGACGTACGCCGCCTGGAAGCGCACCTGCCCCGTGGAGCTCAGGATCGCCGCCCCCGGCGTGGACGGCAGCTCGTACGCCGCAGTCGAGCCGATGAGCTGACGTGACTCCGACGCCGAGAACGTCCGCAACGCGATCCGGTACGACAGGTGTGACTCCAGCCCCCGCAACCTGCCCTCCTCCAGCCGCTGGCTGGCCAGCAGCAGGTGGATCTGCAGGCTCCGTCCCAGGCGCCCGATGGCGGCGAAGACCTCCGCGAACTCCGGACGGGCGTGCAGGAGCTCGGAGAACTCGTCGACGATCACGAACAACGCCGGCATCGTCCCCGGGTACCTGCGGTTGTACTCCGCGGCTGTGGCCAGGCCCGCCGCGTGGAGGCGCTCCTGACGACGGTGCAGTTCACCCAGCAGCGAGTCCTGCATCCGGTCGACCAGGACCGCCTCGTCCGACAGGTTGGTGATCACCGCCGAGGTGTGCGGCAGCCTCTCCATCCCGGCGAACGCCGCCCCGCCCTTGAAGTCGATCAGCACGAAGTTCAGTTCCTCCGGCGGATGCTGGTGGGCGAAGCTGGTCACGACCGCCCGCAGCA
The DNA here is from genome assembly GCF_037619475.1 of Corynebacterium sp. USCH3. Lineage (NCBI taxonomy): Bacteria > Bacillati > Actinomycetota > Actinomycetes > Mycobacteriales > Corynebacteriaceae > Corynebacterium > Corynebacterium sp. USCH3. Next base: position 208,689 of record NZ_JAQPZT010000003.1, on the reverse strand, counting down.
GCTCTGACTTCCCGCTGCCTGTCGCCCCGATACACAGCCCGTGCGGCCCGATACCGCCCTGCGCGGACTCCCTGATGTCCAGGTACACCGGCGCCGGGGAGAACCCGACCGCCGCACGCAACCCGCCGCCGGAGACGTCCAGCACCGACCGTGCCGAACTGCCCACCGCCCGCGAGCGGCACAGGGCGGCGAGTTCCACGTCGCTCAACTCGTCCGCGGTGGCGAACGGACGCCACCCGTCCACCGTCCAGGCGGAGAGGGCCCCGTCCTCGGCATGGATCAGCAGTCCCCCCGCCGCGGCAAGATCATGCCACGACGGTGCCACCGACCCCGGATCCGCGACCACCGTCACGACGTCCGACACCGGGACCGGCAGAGTCCCCTCAGTCCCCTCAGCCCCCCCAGTCCTCTCAGCGTCAGGTCCGAGATGGACGAAACGCAGGTGCAGCGACCCGCCGTCCGGCAGCCACCGGTCGTGCGGGCCGGAGACACGCACCGTCGGCGAAGCCTGCGTCACCGCCTGCCCCTGCATCGCCCTGACCAGCCCGCCTGCCCCTGTGCCGGTGACGACGACGCAGTCGAACTCCCGCAGATCCACCGCCACCGGTGCCTCGATCGTGGCGTACCGGCCCGCCAGGTTGCGCAGGGTCGTGGCGCAGACCGGTTCGAGGTCCTCCGGCGGGGCGTCCACCGGGACCTCCAACGGGTCATCCGGGGCCTGCACCGCGGTACCGATCCTCACCACACCGGGATCAGCCTGCACTCCGCCACCGTGGTCCCCGTCCGAGGCCCCTGCGGAGGCCCCGGAGGACGTCCCCGACGCCGCGCCGACATGGGTCCACAACGCCTGCGGGTGGGGCCGTGCCACCGCCGTGCGCTCCCACTGCTCCCGGCGTGTCCGGTGCAGGGAGTCCGAGAGGGCGTCCAGGTGCCGGTGGAACCCCCGGCGGATCTCGTCGACGTCCTGGCCGCCCGGGCTGATCATCATCGCCAGACTACCGAGCATCATCAACGGGAAGATGAACGCCATCGGCGAGCGCCCCATCCCCGACAGCACCATCGCCGCGACCATGCCGACCACGGCGACGACCATGACCACCGGCATCACGATCCGGACGAACGGCTGTTTGTTCTTCGGCAGTGTCGGTGGAGCCTGTGACTTCATCTGCGAAATTCCCCTCGCGTCCCCCTGCCCCGCCCCCTGCGCGACAGCTGTCGCCCACAGACTGTACACTCTCGAAGCATCCGACCACGACCGTCGGGGACGCGTCAGGGGGACGCGACCGGTCGCGGGATGCAGGACACAACGCACAGGGGGACACACCCAGCATGATCGCCGTGAGCATCACCGTCCGTCCGGACAGCGACGACACCCGCACCGTCGAGGCGACGGTCGCCGACACCGTGCCAGTCGCGGAGTTGATCCCCCACCTCGTCGATGCCTCACCCGGCGAGGTCTGGCGGTTGTCAGGCCCGCTCGGGGTACTGCGGCCCGAGCACTCCCTCGCCGAGGCGTCGGTCCGCCCGGGCGAGCGTCTCACCCTGGACAAGGACAGCCTTCCGCCCCCGCCGGTCGACGATGTCGGACACCTCAGCGTCACGGTCTCCGACTCACCCGCGACGTGGGTCGCCGCCCTGGTCGCCGCCGTGGTCTGTGCGGCATTCTGGGCGCCGGCGTGGCGGTCCGACGACCCCGTACGCTGGCACCCCCTGGACATCAGCGACACCGCACGGGACCTGCTGGACGGCTCCGACCTGACCGGCAGCCTGCCCGCCGTCTGTGTCCTGCTGCTCGCCACACTCACCGCCGCCGCCGGGTCACTGGCCGACCGGCGCTACGTCAGTGTCGCCGCCGTCCTGGGGTTCGGGCTCGGGCTGCAGGTCAACATCCTGACCGCCTGTGTCTTCTCCGCCCTCGCGGTGTGGCGCCCCGGCACCGAGCGCACGGTGACCGCGGGACTCGCGCTCGCCGCGGCAGTCAACGTCGCCCCGGGGCTGACCACGTTGCTCGCCGTCGTCGCGTTGACGTTCTCCGGCCAACTCGCCGTGGGACTGTCCGGGGTGACCCTGCCCCGCATCCCCGCGACCGGCCTCTTCGCCGCGGCGGTGGACGACACGTCCACCCGTCGCTCCCCGTCCGGCGGGACGGAGGCCGCCCGCGCCCTGCGCCTGCACCCTGCCATCGTGGTGACCTGCTGCATCGTCATCCTCGCCGGGGCCGTCCAACTCCTTCCCCCCGGACACCCCGCGGCACCGGGGTGGCCACTGGGCTGGACGGAGGCCGCGCTGCTCGCTGTCGCGGCCGTGGGCCTGTCCGCCCGTGGGACGCGTCCGGTCCACGCGGTCGCCGTGACGCTGACCGCCACGCTCCTGCTGCTCTGGGTCGCGCTCCACCTGCCCACCCCGTGGACACTGTTGGCGTTGGTCCCTGTGGCCCTCCCCGCCGTACGGGTGACCTCCCCGCTGGCCGGGCGCGTCCTCGACATTCTCGAGACGCTGGCCTTCACCGCCTGCGTACCGCTGTTGATCAGCACGACCGGGGTGTTCGACGTCGTCCGGGGAATCGGATGACGGGGAACCGGCCGAGACAGGTCTGCGGGGCCGCCGTGCTCACCTGCCTCCTGTCCGCCGCCGTGCCGGTGCCGGCGGTGGTCTCCCAGCCACGCTGCGACCAGCCCGCTTTCGGTGATCCCCTCCCCGTCGACCTGCCTCTCCCCCACGACCTGTCCACCGGCCACGGGGTCGGGGTCGCCGTCGTCGACACCGGCGCGTCCGCACCCGGTGTGGTCACCGACCGCCCCGGTGACGGGGACCGCTGCCAGCTGCACGGCACAGCGGTCGCCGGTACGCTCCGCTCCGTCGCGCCCGCCAGCCGGATCGTCTCGGTGCGGCAGGGTGACGGGGACCGCGACACCACCGTCGCCGACCTGGTCTCAGCGATCGACCGGGCCCGGTCCGGTGCCGACGGACACGGGGTACGGATCATGAACATCTCCGTCATCGCCTGCGACGACACCGCCGAACTCCGGGCCTCCGTCGCCGCCGCCGAAGACGCCGGCCTGCTGCTCGTCGCCGCCGCCGGCAACTCGGGGCAGTGCCAGGACGGTCAGACGCCCTACCCTGCGGCACTGCCCGGTGTCCTGACGGTGGGTGGGGTCGACCCGCGTCACGGTACCGACCTCGACGCCGGTCGACGACCCGCCGACTACTCCGTCCCCGGCGACTGGGTGGACCTCTACGCGCCCGGCGGCCCGGTCTCCGCCCCACTCGACACACCCGGGCCGGACGGGCAACCACAGGTCAGGACGATCGTCGGTGACCCCTCCCCGTTCTCCGGGACGAGCTTCGCCGCGCCGGTGGTCGCCGGTGCCGCGGCACTGGTGTGGCAGGTCCGTCCGGAACTGACCGCAGCCCAGGTCAGGGCGCTGCTCGTGTCCACCGCCGAACCCGGCGTCGTGCCGGTGGTGTCACCGGTCGCCGCCGTGGGTGCCGCGCTGGATCTCGGAGGCGCCCCGGAGCACGAGCGTCACGCCGCCGCGGACCGGGTCGGCTACGCGGTCCCGACGGAGGTGCCGGTGGTCCGGGCCGTCGACGTGTCCCGGGACCTCCGCGTCCCGCTCCTCCTGGCGGTCGCCGTGGCGGTGGCGGTGCTGACAGGTGTCGTCGTGCGCGCACACCGCTGACCTCGACAGTGCCCGGGCCCCGGCGGCGACGCCGAAAAGTTCTTGCCGGAGGTACGGTACGGGCGCCGGAGCGTGCCCAGGGCTAGAAGAATTCCGGTGGGGTGGGGACGGGCGGGATCAGACACCGGGGGCAGGCGGCACGGCACCACCGACCAGTGTCCTGCTGGCACGCTCCTCCGACAACACGCCGCCGTCCGGCAGCCCCGCCACCACCCGGTAGGGCACTGACGCGGAGACAGGACCCTCATCCCCGTCGGCCCCGGGGCCGTCGGCGGGTAGCCCCAGCACACGCAGGTCATCGGCGGTGGTCACCGAGTAGCGCACCCCGGACTCACTGACCAGGAGAAAACCACGTTCCGTGATCACTGTCGACGTTCCCCGCGGTCCTCCGAAGTGCGCCCCGGGCACCGGCACCGTCACGCCGTCGGACTCCAGCGCGCCGGCGGCCACCACATGGTCGCCGATGCACACCTCCCCCATCCGCGTACCGTCCGCGAGGTCGAGGTCGGCGGGGACGTGCGTCAGCGCAGCAGTACCGGAGACGTCAGGACGGGACAGCAGGTCAGGCAGACCCTCCGCGCCGGGGGCCGGTGTCAGCGCCTCCGCGACGGCCCGTCGGGCCCCGGTGACCTCGGCGACACCATCCTCCCCGGTGAGAAACACCCGGTCACCGGCGCGCACGGTGTGTCGCAGCGACGTCAGTGCCACGTCCGGCCCACGTTCCAGGACGGTCAGGACGTCCTCGGCGACCGGCACGGGCGTCGCGCCCAGTGCCCGGGCCAGCACCGGCCCCTCGGGCAACAGGAGTCGTCGACCGTCGACGGCCAGCCACATCCCCGACGATGCCTCCAGCACCACCGCCCCGGCGTCCGGCAGCGACGAGGCCGCGACGACACCGTGTTCACACCGCGCCCAGGCCGACACGGGCGCGGGCACCAGACCCGGCGCGTCCGGGATCCCCAGCGCAGGTCCGGTGCCGTACCTGCCCAGCTGCTCCGAGGTCGAGGTCGTGACGTCGTCGGCGGCGCCGAGCAGCAGCCGTCCCGACGCGACGTTGGTCACCGGGTGGAACACCTCCCCCACCCGCACGTGCAGCGTGCCGGCCTCGTCGGCCACCAACCCGGCGTCGTCGATGGACGGCTGCGGCCGCAGCATCGCCACCAGCAGCATTCCTCCGGTGACCAGCAGCGTCAGCAGGACGCCGACCCCGACCGCACGGCGCTGCGTGCGCAGCGGGTCCTGTGCCATCCGTGCGTCACCGGTGACGAGCGCCAGTTCGGCCCGTCGCAGCAGAAAAGCGTAGCCCGACACCTGCAGACCTGTGGTCCTCATGATGGATCCCCCTGTTGTTTCCCCCGGCACGGTGTGCCTATGCTTGCGGATGATACGTCACCGCGCCGGACCCCGCCGATACGGGGTCGGGCAGGGGTGACTGTCGGGGACAGGGTCGGGGAACAGGAAAACGGGGAGGGTAGACGTATGTCCGTGCTTGCGTCGGTGACGTCAGCGGTCCGGCGGTATCACCGTCAGGTCCACGGAGGAGTCCGTGAACAGCCGATCGTGTGGTTCCGGGTGCATGTGCCGCACCCTCGGCTCTGGGACGACCGGGACAGTCGGGGCGGTGACGTGGCGGAGCCCGTCGTGTTCGACGCGGCCACGCGACAACGCCTGGCCGACGGCCTGCGGATCGGCACCGGGCCGGACTCCCTGGTCACCGCCGTTGCCCCTGCTCCCCGGGCGACGTCCACGGTGGAACGGTCCTACGCCGGTGTGGCGGCCCTGCTGCGGATGACCGCGCACAGTCTCGTCGGTGTCCCGGCACCCGTGGCTGACCGCATGCGGTGGGCGGCTGCGGGGTGTGGTCTGCTCGCGTCGCGACTCGACGGGCTGCCCCTCGGGGCGCGTGTCCGGACGCCGGCGGAGGACGCGTCGGGGCCGCTGCAGGTCACGGCGTTGCCGGGCTGGATGATCGGGACGGACGTCTACGGCGTGCCGGTCGTGCTGCACCTGCCCCCGGGGACCACGACGTTGCTGCGGGGGAGGTCGGCGGCCACGGTGTCACGGACGATTCCGCCGTCGGGCAGGGTGCTCGGCGACGACGTCGTGCTCGTCGGTTCGCCCACGGAGTGGGAGGACGCGTGGCACCCGCAGCGGTGCCGTGTCATGGTCGACACCGGTGCCGACGCTGACCTGGCTGCCGGGCTCAGCGTCGACCTCACCGTCGACTTCACCGCAGGCACGGTGTCCACCGGTGGGGTCACCGTGGGGTTCACTCCCCTGCCGCTGCGGTCATGACCGGTGGCTGCGTACCCTGACGTACGCTGACGGCCATGGACAACCTCGTGTCGGTGATGGAGCGTCGGCAGATTCCCCTGTACCTCGCGGCGCTCCTGGTCGGCGGTGCCGTCGGGCTGCTGTTCCCCGGGGTCTCCGACGGGGCGTCCTCGGCCGTGAACCCGGTGCTGGCGCTGCTGCTGTACGCCACCTTCCTCGGGATCCCCCTGCGCCGCGTGTGGGCGACACTGCGGGACGGGCGGTTCCTGGTGACCGTGGCGGTGGTGAACTTCGTGGTGGCACCGGCGGTGGCGTGGCTGGTGACCCGGCCGGTGGCCTCCGACGAGGTGTTGCTCGTCGGTGCACTGTTCGTCCTGCTTGCCCCGTGCATCGACTACGTCATCGTGTTCACCGGGTTGGCCGGTGGCGCCGCCGACCGGTTGCTCGCCACCGCCCCGCTGCTGATGCTGGTGCAGATGGCGCTGCTCCCGGTCTTCCTGTGGGCCTTCCTGGGCACCGGGGTGGTGGCCGACATCGACCCTGCTCCCTTCGTCGAGGCGTTCGTGGTCCTGATCCTGCTGCCGTTGTGTGCCGCCGGGCTGACCCAGCTCGTACCGTCCCCGGCCGGCGACCGGGTCCGGGGCACGGTGGGTGCGGCGATGGTGCCGCTGATGATGCTCACTCTCGCGGTGGTGGTGGCGGCCCAGATCGCGGAGGTGAACCGGCAGTGGTCGTCGCTGGTGCGGGTGGTGCCGGTGTACGTCCTGTTCGCCCTGGCGATGACGGCCGCCGGGTGGGCCGTGGGGTGGACCGCGGGACGCCTCTGGGGGACCGGCCCCGCCGCCCGACGGGCCCTGGTGTTCACCGGGGTGACCCGCAACTCCCTGGTGGTCCTGCCGCTCGTCCTCGCTCTGCCGGCCGGGTACGACCTGGCTCCGCTGGTGGTGGTCACCCAGACGCTGGTGGAACTGGTGGTGATGGTGGTGCTCGTGCGCCTGGTACCGCTGCTGGTACCGCTCAGAGGTGCAGAACCGCCCGGGCGATCATGAAGTAGACGATGAGCCCGGCGGCGTCGACGAAGGTGCTGATGAAGGGGTTGGAGAAGACGGCGGGGTCAGCACGTACCGCCCGGGCGAGCATGGGCATGATCCCGCCGACCGTCGCCGCCATCGTGCACACCGCCAGGAGGGTCAGCCCGATGATGGCGCCGACCGACGGGTCGAACACCACCCCGGTGATCACTCCACCGAGCAGGCCGAGCAGAGCCCCCAGGGACACCCCGACACCCAGCTCACGGAGCATGACCTTCCAGACGTCGCGGGGACGGACGTCGCCGAGCGCCAGTGCGCGGGTCACGGTCGTCGCCGCCTGGTTGCCGGTGTTGCCGCCGGTGCCGATCATCAAGGGCATGAACAGGGCCAGCACCGTCACCTGTTCCAGGGTGGCCTCGAACACCGAGAGCACCTGGACGGTCAGCGTGGCTCCCACCGCGAGGACCAGCAGCCAGACGATGCGGGACCCGACCAGTGACCGCACCGGTGTAGCGAGGTACGGGCGCCGCAGCGGCTCCACACCACCCTGACGGGCGGCGTCCTCGGACTCCTCGTGCTCGAGGATGCGGGCGGCGTCGTCGATGGTGAGCACCCCGACCAGGCGTCCTTCCCGGTCGACGATCGGCAGCGCGAGGAATCCGAGTTCCGCACAGCGGCGGGCTGCCGCCTCCGCGGTCTCGTAGGCCGTCATCGCGCTGACGTCCTGCATGATCTCCGACACCGGAACGTCGGCGGCACCGGTGGCACCGGCTGTTCCGCCTGTTCCGGCGCTGTACCGCAGCAGGTCGCGCAGGCTGACGACGCCGACGAGCCGTCGACTGTCGTCGAGGACGGGCAGGGTGTAGACCGTCTCGGCGTCGTCGAGCTGGGCGTAGACACGCTGCAGCGCCTCGCCCACCGTTGCATCGGCGCGGGTGGAGACGTATTCCGGTGTCATCCGTCGGCCGACCGAACCCCGGGGGTACCCGAGCACCTCGGAGGTGAGGTGCCGGTCCCTGACCGACAGGCCGTGGAGCAGACGGGGTGCCAGAGCGGCGGGCAGTTCATCGAGCAGCCACACGCGGTCGTCCGGGTCCAGGTCGCTGAAGATCGTGGCGACCTCGGCGTCGCGCAGGCCCTGGATCAGGTCGCGCTGCAGGACGGGGTCGAACTGCTCGAAGACGTCGATCGCGTTGTCCTTCGGCAACAGGCGGTACACGATCGCCCGCTCGTCGATGGACAGCCGCTCCAGCAGCGCTGTGATCTGTTCGTTGGACAAGGGTGCCAGCGTCTCGACGATACCGGTGAAGTTCTTGGACTCCACGAGTTGCTCGACGGGGCCGACGAACTCAATGGCGTCGGTGATCTGTTCGGAGGTCTGCGGGGCGTTCATGCCGGGTCCTACCGCTTTCTCGTGTGCGTCCGCGTCAGTTCAGGTACTGGCGGATACGGGCGGGGTGACGCGCCCGCGGATGCACACGGCTCAGGTCAGGACTCGACCAGCCGTTCTGCAGGGGACGGACGCGCTGCAAGGTCTGTCAGGGCTGCTGTCAGGGCAACTGTCACTGGACACTGTCCCTCACCTGCCTTTCCTGCCGGTCCTGCCGGGTCGTCGTCCGATGTGTCCGATGTCTGTCTCCGCGACCACCGTGCCACACATGCTGCTGCCGCTCAAAGCGGGGGGTCGTTCATGACGGTGGGAGGAGACCGCACGGGGGCGAACCGGGGCCGCCCCGGGTCACTCCGACGCGCCGCCACCACCGTTGACGGGGCTGCGCCGGTCGCGGGTGACCAGGGTCCGTGCGGCGAGGTCGGCGTCCGGCGGGTAGCGCACGTCCACGAGGTTCAACCCGCATGCCGGGGCGACCGGTACCGCCGAACTCCGGGACCGTTCGTCCAGTAGACCGCCGGTGAAGCCCGCGTCCCGTCTGCCCTCCCCCACGGTCAGGACGGCGCCGACGAGGGAGCGCACCATCGACCAGCAGAATGCGTCGGCGACCACCGTCGCCTCGTAGGTGGCGGGCTCGGCCGACGACGAGATGTCCCGCCAACGGAACTCCTGGAGGTCCCGGACGGTCGTCGCATTGGGCCGGTAGCGGCAGAAGGCGGCGAAATCGTGGAGTCCCACGAGGACGTCGGAGGCCGCCTGCACCGCGTCGAGGTCGACCGCCCGCCGCCATGTCGCGGTGTCCCGGGCCCGGACGGGAAGCGGGCCGGCCGGGGCCGTGGTCACACGGTAGGTGTATCGGCGTGACAGCGCCGAGAACCGCGCGTCGAAACCGTCCGGCGCAGCGCGCGCGCCGTGCAGTCGGATGTCGTCGGGGAGCATCCGGGACAACCGACGTACCAACGACTCCGGACGGTCCAGCGAACGTTGCCGGAACGCGGTCACCGGCAGGTCGACGTGGGCCACCTGCCCGTCGGCGTGGACCCCGGCGTCGGTCCGTCCGGCGACCACCAGTTCCACCGGTTCCCGGACGACCAGCGACAGGGCGTCCTCAAGTACGCCCGCCACCGTGCGCAGCCCCGCCTGCGGGCCCTTCTGCCGCGCCCACCCGTGGAAGTCGGTCCCGTCGTACGCGACGTCCAACCGCACGCGCACCGTGTCTGTGCCCGTGTCTGTCATCCGTTACTCTCCTGTCCGTCGCCGGCCTGACGACGACGTCCCCATCCCGACGCCCGGGCCCCGGCGAAACCGGGGTACCGCGGTGGGACAGACTCCGGTGTCCGGGCCGCCTCCATGTCGGCCACCCGTCGCCGCTCCTGGTCGGCCGCACCACCGAGGGAGTACATGCACACGCCGATGATCATCAGCCACACCGTCAGTGTGTCGAACGCGAGTCTCTCGTAGGCCCCCGGCAGCCCCCTGGGGCCCAGCAGCAGCAGGGCGAGCAGGCCCACCACCGAGGCGACGAGCATGAACCGGGTGATCAGCAGGTAGGCCCCGTAGATCAGCGGATGCGGGTCGCGGCCCCCGGCGGTGCGCGCGGTACCGACTCCGGTCAGGAACGCCATGAACGACCACATCAGGATCGCGTAGACCAGCATCGAGAGGTCGTGGATCGCCGGGGAGACGTTGTAGGGGAACAACCCCGCCAGCATCGACACGGCACCGGCGCCGGCGACCAGGACCGCAGGGACCCGCACCGACCGGTGTCCCTCGCGTCCGGCCGCCAGCCACATGACGCCGCCGGCGACCACGATGACGAACGCCGCGGTCGTGTAGGCGGCGTTCGTCACGAGGTAGGCCGGGTTGCACACGTACCTCGTGCCCAGGCTGTCGCGGAGGATCAGGCACTCGGTGACGGTGACGTCACTGATGCGGTTGTCGGTGAAGGAGTACAGCCCGCGCCAGCTCATCAGTGCGACGATGTGCCCGAAGCCGGTGAGGAGACCGCTGAGGAACAGCAGCACGCCGGCGAGTCGGTAGGTCAACACAGGGCATGACTCTACCAAGTCCGGACAGGAAAACGCCCGTCCCCACCGTGGACGGTGGGAACGGGCGTGACCAGGTGCCGTGGCGACGGCCGCCGGGGACTACTTCTCCTCGGCGGACTCCTCGGCAGCCTCATCGGCCTCGACCTCTGCAGCCTCGTCGGCGGCAGCGGCGTCGGTGGCCTCGTCGGCCTCGACGACCGGGGCCTCGTCCTCGGCAGCCTCGTCGGCGGCCTTGGAGGCGGCGGCGCGGGTCGCGCGGGTGGCCTCGGCGGAGGCGAGCTCCTCGAGAACCAGCGAGATCTGGCTCATCGGGGCGTTGTCGCCCTTGCGGTTCTCGAGCTTGATGATCCGGGTGTAACCACCCGGACGGCCCTCGAACTTCGGCGCGAGCTCGTTGAACAGGTAGGCGACGACCTCCTTGTCCGTGATGAGCTTCAGCACGTTACGGCGGTCGGCGACGGTACCCTTCTTCGCCTTGGTGATGATCTTCTCGACGTACGGGCGCAGCAGCTTGGCCTTCGCGTCCGTGGTCTTGATGGCGCCGTGCTCGATGAGCTGAGCTGCCAGGTTGGCGAGGATCTTCTTCTGGTGGGAAGCAGATCCGCCGAGGCGGGCACCCTTCTTCGGGGTAGGCATAACTTCTCCTCGTGTGTTTCTTTAGTCAGACTGAGTCAAGCGCGATGTCGGTGAACCACCGGTGTCCCACTCAGCACAGCCGACGGCGGTTCCCTACGAAGTGACTACTCGGCGATGTCTTCGCCCTCGGTGTCGACGAATTCGCCGGACTCCGGGTCGTAGCCCTCGATGTCGTTGATGTCGAAGCCTTCGGGTGCGTCCTTGAGACCCAGGCCCAGCTCAGCGAGCTTGACCTTGACCTCGTTGATGGACTTCTGGCCGAAGTTGCGGATATCCAGCAGGTCGGACTCGGTCCGGCCGGCGAGTTCGCCGACGGTGTGGATGTCCTCACGCTTCAGGCAGTTGTACGACCGCACGGAGAAGTCGAGGTCCTCGATCGGGGTGCTGTAGGCGGCGATGTGCTCGGTCTCCATCGGGGACGGGCCGATCTCGATACCTTCAGCAGCCAGGTTGAGTTCCTGGGCCAGACCGAACAGCTCCACCAGGGTCTTACCGGCCGACGCCATGGCGTCGCGGGCGGTGATGGAGTTCTTGGTCTCGACGTCGATGACCAGCTTGTCGAAGTCCGTGCGCTGTTCGACACGGGTCGCCTCGACCTTGTAGCTGACCTTCAGCACCGGGGAGTAGATCTGGTCGACCGGGATGCGGCCGATCTCCCCGGTGGTGGCTGCGGCCGGGACGTAGCCGCGGCCGCGCTCGACGACGAGCTCGATGTCGATCTTGCCCTGCTCATTGAGGGTGGCGATGTGCAGGTCCGGGTTGTGGACCTCCACACCGGTCGGGGCGACGACGTCAGCCCCGGTGACCTCACCGGCGCCTTCCTTCCGGATGTACATCGTGACCGGCTCATCGGAGTCCGAGGACAGGACCAGGGACTTGATGTTCAGGATGATGTCGGAGACATCCTCCTTGACACCGGGGATGGTGGTGAACTCGTGGAGCACACCCTCGATCCGGATGGAGGTGACTGCCGCGCCCGGGATGGACGACAGCAGGGTGCGGCGCAACGAGTTTCCGAGGGTGTAGCCGAAACCGGGCTCCAGCGGCTCGATGACGAACCGGGAACGGGCAGGGCTGACGAACTCTTCGCTCAACGCCGGGCGCTGTGAAATGAGCATCTTGCTTCTCCTTGGTGGCGACCGTTATTTGACGCCGTAGAGATGAACAACTGATCTTGACGGGAACCGCCACCGGCCACAGGTGCGGCGGTGGTCGGCGGTGGTGCGACCGAACGTCCTACTTGGAGTAGAACTCGACGATGAGCTGCTCCTGCAGCGGGACGTCGATCTGGGCGCGCTCGGGCAGCTGGTGCACGAGGATGCGCAGGGAAGACGGCACAACCTGGAGCCAGGCCGGGACGACAGCGTCGACCAGGAGCTCCTGGGCCTCCTCGAACCACAGCATCGAACGGGAACGGTCCCGGACGTCGATGATGTCGTACTGGGAGACCTGGAAGGACGGCACGTTGATGTTCTTGCCGTTCACGGTGAAGTGACCGTGGGAGACGAGCTGGCGTGCCTGTCGACGGGTGCGGGCCAGGCCTGCACGGTAGACGACGTTGTCCAGCCGGGACTCCAGCAGGATGACCAGGTTGTCACCGGTCTTGCCGGGGCGACGGTTGGCCTCCGCGTAGTAACGGCGGAACTGCTTCTCCATGACGCCGTAGGTGAAGCGGGCCTTCTGCTTCTCCTGCAGCTGGGTCAGGTACTCCGACTCCTTGATGCGGGTACGACCGGCCTGTCCCGGGGGGTACGGGCGACGCTCGAAGGAGCGGTCCCCGCCGACGAGGTCGACGCGGAGACGACGGGACTTACGGGTGGCGGATCCGGTATAGCGAGCCATGTGGTATCCCTATCCTTTCTTCTAGACGCGACGACGCTTCGGCGGACGGCAGCCGTTGTGCGGCTGGGGCGTCACGTCGGAGATCGTTCCGACCTCGAGGCCGGCGGTGGACAGGGAACGGATGGCGGTCTCGCGGCCGGAGCCCGGGCCCTTGACGAAAACGTCGACCTTCTTCATGCCGTGCTCCATCGCCTTGCGGGCGGCGGACTCGGCGGCCATCTGGGCGGCGAACGGCGTGGACTTACGGGAGCCCTTGAAGCCGACGTGTCCCGAGGAGGCCCAGGAAATCACAGCACCCTTCGGGTCCGTGATGGACACGATGGTGTTGTTGAAGGTGGACTTGATGTATGCGGCGCCGTGCGCCACATTCTTCTTGACGACGCGACGGCCGGTACGGCGCGCGCCGGAGCGTGCTTTGGGAGGCATAGACTACTTCTTCTTTCCTGCGATCGTCTTCTTCGGGCCCTTACGCGTACGAGCGTTGGTCTTCGTGCGCTGACCGCGCACAGGCAGGCCACGACGGTGGCGGATGCCCTGGTAGCAACCGATCTCGATCTTGCGACGGATGTCGGCCTGGACCTCGCGGCGAAGATCGCCCTCGACCTTCCAGGTGCTCTCGATCGCGTCCCTCAGAATGGAGATGTGCTCGTCCGTGAGGTCCTTGGACCGCAGGTCGGGAGAGATGCCGGTCTTCTCCAGCAGCTCGGCGGCACGGGCGGGGCCGATGCCGTAGATGTAGGTGAGTGCAACCTCCATGCGCTTGTCGCGCGGGAGGTCAACACCAGCAAGGCGTGCCATATGGCAGTTCCTTCCGGATTACTGCGGCGGTTTTCTCCACACACGTCCCGTGGTTCCGTGCCCCGTTCCACCGGCGATGGTGGGGGCGGGGGCACGGCGGGCTTCAGCCGCCGCGGCCGAAGGTGGTTGTCCGGCGCCCGGCGCCACCTCCGCGAGGGAGGCGCGCCGTGCCACCGGCTGGATGTGTGGAGGCTGAATGACTGTGCGACCAGTACGTGACCGGCCGGACGGGGTCTACTTGTAGCGGTAGACGATCCGGCCGCGGGTCAGGTCGTAGGGAGAGAGCTCCACGACGACCCTGTCCTCGGGGAGGATACGGATGTAGTGCTGACGCATCTTGCCGGAAATGTGTGCGAGCACCTTGTGCCCGTTGTCCAGCTCAACGCGGAACATCGCGTTCGGCAGGGGCTCGATGATCTTGCCCTCAACCTCGATGGCGCCTTCTTTAGCCATATCCTCCACTTTTCCCGGTCCGCCACGGGTGACGGGCCTTTAGGTCTGGTCTCGACGGTGTGCCGGGCGCTCTGCGGTGTCGCAGTGCCCACGTGTCCACACCAACGACCTACCATACGGCATCGGCCCTGGACATGACAAATGTCTCTCACATTCATCGTGTCCAGGGCCGGCACCCCGTGTCCGGGGCGCTGTCCGGAGGTTCACTCCGGGTCGGTACCGGGGTCAGTACCTGGGGGTGAGGATCCGTGGTCCGTCCTCGGTGGCCGCCACGGTGTGCTCCCAGTGCGAGGCGGGGGAACCGTCCAGGGTCTTGACACCCCAGTCGTCGTCCAGCACGTAGGAGTCGACGGTCCCGAGCGCGAGCATCGGCTCGATGGCCAGCGTGCTGCCCGCCTCGATGTGCGGCCCCTTGCCCGGCGCCCCCTCGTTGGCGAGGTACGGGTCCTCGTGCATCTCGTGACCGATGCCGTGCCCGCCGTAGCCGTCGACGATGAACAGGGGCACACCGAACTTCTGCTCCGCCCGCTCCGTCGCTTCCTCGAGCGCCCAGGAGACGTCGGTCAGGCGGTTGCCCGGGACCATGGCCCTGATCCCCTCGGAGAGGACCCATTCCGTGGCCTGGTTGAGCTTGAGGGTTTCGGGGGTGAGCGTGTCGTCTCCCCCGACGGCGAACGTCCAGGCGGAGTCCCCGACCCACCCGTCCAGCGTGGCACCGCAGTCGATGGAGACCAGGTCCCCGTCCTTCAGCACGGTGGTGGAGTCCGGGATGCCGTGGACGATCATGTCGTTCACCGAGGAGCAGATACTGCCCGGGAAGCCGCCGTACCCCTTGAACGTCGGCACCGCACCGGCGGCACGGATCGTCTCCTCGGCGACGGCGTCGAGGTCGAGCGTGGTGGCACCGGCGACGGCGGCGGCACGCACCGCCTGCAGCGCGCGTCCCACGATCTCCCCGGAAGCCTGCATGGCGTCCAGCTCACCCGCCGTCTTGCCCGCGATGACCTTGCTCTTCCTGCGGAAACCCATCGACTACCGGCCGTCTCGTTCTAACGGTCCAGGGCATCCAGCGTCGAGGACGAGATGTCCTCCACGGTGCCCTCGGCGTCGACGTTGATGATGATGTCCGCGTAGTAGTCGATCAGCGGGGCGGTCTCGTCCCGGTAGACCTGCATACGGGTGCGGATCGTGTCCTCGGTGTCGTCGCTACGGCCGCGTGCGAGCATGCGCTCCACCACGACATCCTCGGACACACGGTAGTTGAGCACGTTGTTCAGTGCGGTGCCCTTGCCGTCCAGGATCTCCGAGAGGATCTCAGCCTGCTCGACCGTGCGCGGGAACCCGTCCAGCAGGAAGCCGTCGGCGGCGTCCTTCTGGTCGAGACGCTTGCTGACCATGTCCGCGGTGACGGAGGTGGGCACCAGCTTGCCGGCGTCCATGTACTCCTGCGCCTGGCGACCCAGGTCGGTCTCCTTGGAGATGTTCTCGCGGAAGAGGTCACCCGTGGAGATGTGAGGCACGCCCAGCGAGTCGGCGAGGATGGCGGCCTGCGTGCCCTTGCCTGCACCGGGAGGGCCGAGGAGAACGAGTCTCATTTGAGGAATCCTTCGTAGTTGGCTTGCATGAGCTGGGACTCGATCTGCTTGACCGTGGTCAGAGCCACCGAGACCATAATCAGAATAGCGGTACCACCGAACGCGCCCAGACTAGAGGCCGCGCCGTCAGAGGCGAGTCCCATCGTAATCGCAACGTTCGGGAGAACGGCGATAACGGCGAGATAGACCGAACCGACGAGCAGCAGCCGCGTCATGACGTACCAGAGGTACTCCGCGGTCGGCCGGCCCGGGCGGATGCCCGGGATGAACCCACCGTACTTCTTCATGTTGTCGGCCTGGTCGTTCGGGTCGTACTGGATCGACACGTAGAAGTAGGAGAAGAAGATGATCAGCAGCGCGAAGATCGCGATGTACGGCCAACTCGACGGATCCGACAGCATCGTCATCACGTTGCGGTTCCACCAGTTGTCCGACTGCCCGGCGTCCCCGGACTGGATGATCTGTGTGATCAGGATCGGCACGGTCAGAATCGACGACGCGAAGATCACCGGGATCACGCCGGCCTGGTTGACCTTGAGCGGGAGGTAGGTCGAGGTCTCTCCGTACTGACGGCGACCGACCATCCGCTTGGCGTACTGCACCGGGATACGGCGCTGCCCCTGCTCGATGAAGATGACCCCGATCACCAGGAGCAGGACGGCGAACACCACACCGGCGAAGACGAAACCACCGGAGCTGCGCAGGATCTGCATGCCCTGTGCGGGCAACTGGGTGGCGATGCCGGCGAAGATCAGCAACGACATACCGTTGCCGACACCCCGGTCGGTGATCAACTCACCGAACCACATCACCAGCACGGCACCGGCCGTCATGATCGTCACCATGGTGACCAGACCGAACACGCCGACGTCCTCGTGCAGGACGCGGACGTTGGCCCCCAGGAGCTGCTGACGGTCCGCGAGTGCGACGATGCCCGCCGACTGCAGCAGCGCCAGAGCCACCGTGAGGTACCGGGTGTACTCGGTCATCTTCGCCTGACCGGACTGCCCCTCCTTCTTCAACTGCTCGAAGCGCGGGATGACCACGGTCAGCAGCTGCACGATGATCGACGCGGTGATGTAGGGCATGATGCCGATGGCGAACACCGACAGCTGCAGCAGGGCTCCACCGGAGAACAGGTTGATCAGCGTGTACATGCTGTTCGAGCCGTCCTCGGTCAGGGAACGGACCTGCGAGGTGACTTCCGCGTAGTCGACACCCGGGGTCGGGATCTGTGCTCCGATCCGGTAGAGGATGATCATCGCAAGAGTGAAGAAGATCTTCTTGCGCAGATCAGCATCCCGGAACGCCGAGAGCAAGGCGGTCACGTTTGCCTCCTGGCTCGGCAGTCACTGTCGGGAGCATCACTCCCGGGGCGGGCCGCCGAAGGTTTCTACTTGGGGTAAGTGTTCGGTCACTGAATCCCCGGCCGGTGGCGCCCGGAAAGGGGGACGCGGCCCGCAGGGGACAGACAACTGCACAAGGATAGCAGGGGTCGTCTGGAAGGTTACACTTCCGTGACCAAGTACATGTTCCGGGGACGGGAACACGCGCACCGTGACGGGCGACGAGGCGTAGCGACCGGCAGGATGCGCAGCGAGGAACCAGGGGCGGGCGGGCCTGCTGCGCACACCCCGCCACTGACGGACGCAGCGGCGGTCCGGCGGCAGAGGTGACGGCCGGGTGGCAGGGGCACCGGTCGGACTGGGGCCCGGGATCGCCCGCCGGGTCTGCCACTGCGCCGTCGCCTCTGCCACCACCGGACACGCAGTCCCCTCACGCAACCACTCCCCCGCGTACACGAGAACCCCCGGACCACCGTCAGACGGTGGACCCGGGGGTTCAGGTGTGTCCCCGTACCCGCGCCCGGTGGCGCAGTACGTGGACGAGGGTTCTGCTAGGAAGCCTCGGCGGCGGTGGCGATGCTGCCACCCGCTGCCTCGATCTTCTCCTTGGCGGAACGGGAGAACTTGTCCGCGGTCACGTTGAGTGCCACGGAGATCTCACCGTCGCCCAGAACCTTCACAGGCTGGTTGACGCGGACCAGGCCGGCGGACACGATGTCCGCCACGGTCACGTCGCCACCCTGGGGGAAGGCCTTGGCCAGGTCAGAGACGTTGACGACCTGGAAGACGACCTTCGCCGGGTTCTTGAAGCCCTTGAGCTTCGGCAGGCGCATGTGCAGCGGCATCTGGCCACCCTCGAAGGCGGCAGAGACCTGCTTGCGGGCCTTGGTGCCCTTGGTACCACGACCGGCGGTCTTACCCTTGGACGCCTCACCACGACCGACGCGGGTCTTGGCGGTGTTGGCACCCTTGGAGGGACGGAGGTCGTGCAGCTTGATGGGTTCGCTCATTGTTACTCCCCTGCTACTTCCTCGACCTGGACCAGGTGGCGCACGGTGTTGATCTGACCGCGGACGATGGGACCGTCCTCACGGATGACCGACTGGCCGATACGCTTGAGGCCAAGCGAGCGCAGCGAGTTACGCTGCTTAGGAATGGTTCCGACAGTGCCCTTGAGCTGGGTGATCTTCAGTGCCATCTCAATCACGCTCCCTGTCCTGCGGCGCGGGCGCGCAGCATCGGCGCCGGGGTGACCTCTTCGAGGGTCTTGCCACGACGGGCGGCGACCTCTTCGGGGCGGACCAGCTGCTTGAGTGCGTCCACGGTGGCGTGGACGACGTTGATGGCGTTGTCGGAGCCCAGGGACTTCGACAGGACGTCCTGGACGCCGGCGCACTCGAGCACGGGGCGGGCGGCACCGCCGGCGATGACACCGGTACCCGGTGCGGCGGGCTTCATCCACACGACGCCGGCGGCGGCTTCGCCCTGGACCTCGTGGGTGATGGTGCCGGCGATCATCGGGACGCGGAAGAAGTTCTTGCGAGCTTCCTCTGCGCCCTTCTGGATCGCGGCGGGAACTTCCTTGGCCTTGCCGTAGCCGACGCCGACCATGCCCTGGCCGTCACCGACGATCACCAGAGCGGTGAAGCTGAAGCGACGACCACCCTTGACGACCTTGGAGACGCGGTTGATGGTCACGACGCGCTCGAGGTACTGCGAGCGCTCGTCCTGCTGGTCGCGACGGCCACCACGACGGTCGTCACGACCGCCGTTGTTGCCGCGGCCCCGGTTGTCCCGGTTGTCCTTGTTGTTGCTGTCGGCGGTGCGTCCGCCGTTACGATCACGTTCCGACATCACGCAGTCCTTCCGTCGGTGAAAATGTTGTCGTTGCGCATTAGAACTTCAGACCACCTTCACGGGCGGCGTCTGCCAGGGCGGCGACACGGCCGTGGTACTGGTAGCCACCACGGTCGAAGACGACGGTCTCGATGCCGGCGGCCTTGGCACGCTCGGCGATCAGCTGACCGATGCGGGCGCCACGGTCCTTCTTGTCACCGTCCAGTGCACGGACGTCGGGCTCGATCGTCGACGCAGCGGCCAGGGTGTGGCCCTTGGTGTCGTCGATGACCTGGACGTGCATGTGACGGGAGGTGCGGTGCACCACGAGACGCGGGGTCTCGGGGGTGCCGCTGATGTTCTTGCGCAGACGGTAGTGGCGACGTGCGCGTGCGACGCGACGGCGGGTGGAGATGTCCTTGCCCACCGGGATGCGCTTGTTGCTTGCAGTGCTCTGTGCCATCTCTACTTACCCGTCTTTCCGACCTTGCGACGGATCTGCTCGCCCGCGTAGCGGATACCCTTGCCCTTGTAGGGGTCGTCCTTACGGAGACGACGGATATTGGCGGCGATCTGTCCGACCTGCTGCTTATCGATACCGGTGATGGAGAACTTGGTGTTTCCGTCGACGGCGAAGGTGATTCCCTCCGGTGCCTCGATGAGGACCGGGTGGGAGTAGCCGAGGGCGAACTCGAGGTTGCTGCCCTTGGCCTGGACACGGTAGCCGACACCGAAGATTTCCATCTTGGTGGTGTAGCCCTCGGTCACGCCGACAACCATGTTGTTGACGAGCGACCGGGACAGGCCGTGCAGGGAGCGGTTCTTGCGGTGGTCGTCCGGACGGCTCACGACGAGCTCGTTGTCCTCCTGGACAACGGAGATCGGGGCCGGGATGACCTGCGAAAGAGTACCCTTGGGGCCCTTGACCTCGACGTTCTGGCCGTCGATGGTGACGGTGACGCCGGCGGGCACGGCCACGGGGTTCTTACCGATTCGTGACATTGCTTCGTCCTCCTTCTACCAGACGTAGGCGAGGACTTCCCCACCCACGCCCTTCTCGGTCGCCTGACGGTCGGTCAGCAGGCCGTGGGAGGTGGAGATGATCGCCACGCCCAGGCCGCCGAGGACCTTCGGGAGGTTGGTGGACTTGGCGTACACGCGCAGGCCCGGCTTGGACACGCGGCGCAGCCCGGCGATCGAACGCTCGCGGGACGTGCTGTACTTCAGTTCCAGGGTGAGCTTCTTGCCGGTCGAGGCGTCCTCGACGGCGTAGTCGGCGATGTAGCCCTCGGACTTCAGGATCTCGGCGATGTTGGCCTTGATCTTGGAGGACGGCATCGAGACGCTGTCGTGGTACGCGTTGGACGCGTTCCTCACGCGGGACAGCATGTCCGCGATGGGGTCAGTCATGGTCATGGAGGTGACCTCTAGCCTTTCTCGTCACGGTTCCCCGTCCACCCGGGCGTCACCGCGCATTGGTGTCCGGCAACTCGACGCTCCCCGGACTCAGTAGTCCGGCTTGCTCGCTGCCTTGTGTTCCGCGCGGCCGCAATAGGCGGTGGGCCTGCGACAAAGTGGTTCATGTTCAGGAGTCTCGACATGCTGCGGCGGCGCGGCGTGATCCTCGACGGACACGGCATACCCTACAGCGAGACCCGTTCACGTTACCAACCAGGGGAAACAAAGGCAAAACCGGCACATACGCCGCATCCCGCCCCCGCGGTCCCCGTCCCCCACTTCCCCGCCCGATCGTTGTCATGGTCAACTATGGGCGTAGGCTCGACACCTGCATCCATCTTCCGGGACACAGTGAGGACACCTCAGCGCAATGTGCGGCATCGTCGGCATGGTGGGAAACCAGCCGGTCAACCAGGACATTTACGACGCTCTCCTGCTTCTGCAGCATCGCGGGCAGGACTCGACGGGCATGGCGACCGCCGAGGAGGGCGGACACATGCACCTCTTCCGCGCCCGTGGCATGGTGCGGGAGTCCTTCCGTACCCGGGACATGCGCTCGCTGCTCGGCACCGCCGGGCTGGGGCACGTGCGCTACGTGACCCGTGGTGCGGCCTCGAACGAGCAGGAGTCGCAGCCGTTCTACGTCAACTCCCCGTACGGCATCACGCTGGTGCACAACGGGAACCTGACCAACACCCGCGAGCTGACCACGGAGATGCGCCACCGTGACCGCCGGCACCTCAACACCTCCAGCGACACCGAGCTGCTGCTCAACGTGCTGGCCAACGAACTGCAGTCCACCACGGGCCCGGACGACCTCAACGCCGACGGCATCTTCGACGCCGTCACCGCGACGATGGGACGGATCGAGGGCGCCTACGGTGTGATCTCGCTGATCGCCCATCACGGTCTGCTCGCCTTCCGCGACCCCAACGGCATCCGCCCGCTGGTGCTGGGCCGTCGCCGCCCGACGGCCACCGGCGGGTCCCACGCCGTCGGCGGGCACGACGAGTGGGTCGTCGCCAGTGAGTCGCTCGTCCTGGAGAACGCCGACTACGAACTCGAACGCGAGATCGCCCCGGGTGAGGCCGTGTTCATCACCACCGACGGCGTACTGCACTCACGGCAGTGCGTCGCCGACGCCCGCCTGGAGCCCTGCTCCTTCGAGTACGTCTACCTCGCCCGCCC
This sequence comes from Corynebacterium sp. USCH3, assembly GCF_037619475.1. NCBI lineage: Bacteria > Bacillati > Actinomycetota > Actinomycetes > Mycobacteriales > Corynebacteriaceae > Corynebacterium > Corynebacterium sp. USCH3. The sequence continues at coordinate 187,111 of NZ_JAQPZT010000003.1, read as the reverse complement.
CGACTCGGTGATGAACGGCATCAGCGTCTACGACTCGCGGCTGCGGATGGGCGCACGCCTGGCGACGACGATCGCCGAGCACGTCCCCACGGACGACGTCGACGTCGTCATGCCCATCCCGGACTCGGCGCGCCCGGCGGCGATGGAGGTCGCCCGCGTCCTCGACATCCCCTACCGCGAGGGGTTCTTCAAGAACCGCTACGTGGGCCGGACGTTCATCATGCCGGGGCAGGCGGTGCGCAAGAAGAGCGTGCGGCAGAAGCTCAACGCCATGTCCTCCGAGTTCGCCGGCAAGCACGTCCTGCTCATCGACGACTCCATCGTGCGGGGGACCACGAGCTACGAGATCATCGCCATGGCCCGGGCCGCCGGAGCCCGGAAGGTCAGCTTCGCCTCCGCCGCTCCCCCGATCCGGCATCCGCACGTCTACGGCATCAACATCCCCGACCGTGACGAACTCGTCGCCGCGGGACGGTCCGTCCCGGAGGTCTGCAAGGTCCTCGGCGCCGACCACCTCGTCTACCAGAAGGTCGAGGACCTGGAGGGTGCCATCCTCGACGGCCAGACCGACGCACAGCTCGACGGACTCGACATGAGCTGCTTCGACGGCCGGTACGTCACCGGCACCGTCACCGACGAGTACCTGGAGTGGGTACGCGACAACCAGGTCTCCTGACCGGTAGATTGGGCCCCATGCTCGAACTCTTCCAGGGTCGGCTCCGGGGCCGGCTGATTCCCGGCCAACCGTTGATCGTCGTCGCCGTCGCCGCCGAGGCCGCCGACCTGGACGAGGACGCACCGGTCCTGCTGACCGGAATCGGCCGGCTCAACGCCACGCTCGCGGTGACCGACTGCCTGCACCGCTACCTGCGTGCCGGCGGGTTGCCCAGTGCGGTCATCAACATCGGGACGGCCGGGGCCCTGCGACCGGGGCTGACCGGGGTCCACCGGGTCGACCGGGTCGTCCTGCACGACTTCTCGCACGCCGCCGTCGCGGCCCTGACCGGCCGGGACGAGTACCCGCCCATCGACCTGCGTTCATCCGCCCCGGCCTCCTCACCGGCGTCCTCACCGGGGGTGACCCTGGCCACCGGCGACATCTTCGTCGATGACCGGGGTACCCGGGACCGCCTCGCGCAGGACGCCGACCTGGTGGACATGGAGGGGTACGCCGTCGCCGCGGTCGCGCAGTGGTTCGGTGTCCCCGTACAGCTGGCCAAGATCGTCAGCGACACCGCCGATGACGTGGCCGGCGCGTCGTGGCACCGCGAGATGCCCGCCCTGGCCCGCGAGCTCGCGGCACATTCACGCCAGGCCCTCGGCGGGCCTCCACACCCGACCCCCTAGCGGCCGGGTAAGTGTGTGCTAATTTCTTGCCATGTCCCCTCGCCGTCTGTCCCCACTCCTCGTCGCCGCTGCCCTGGCCACGGCGTCGCTCACCGCCTGCGGTGTCGGCGCCGAGAACGGAACCGGATCGACGGCCACCGCCGAGGAGACCTCCTTCGACCGGGCGCTCGACACGTTCACGGGTCTCGTGGACGACGGGCTGCCCGACCCCCACGACCGGCACGGCGTGTCCCGTGCAGAGAGCGTCGGTGACGTCACCCCCGTCGACGGGGAGTCGGTGGACGACGCCGACCTCCCCGTCGACCTCACCGACGCCGACGGGGAGGAGGTCACCGTCGACGACATCTCACGGATCATCCCGCTGGACATCTACGGCACGATCTCCCGCACGCTCGCCGGCCTCGGCCTCCGCGACAACATCGTGGGGCGCACGGTCTCCTCGACCGAGCCGAGCCTGCAGAACCTCCCGGTGGTCACCCAGGGCGGGCACTCGATCAACGCCGAGGCCGTGCTGAACCTCTCCCCCTCGCTCGTGATCGTCGACGGCAGCATCGGGCCGGCCGACGCACTCACCCAGCTCCGGGAGGCCGGCGTGCCGGTGGTCCGGATCAGTCCGGACCACACCATCGACACGGTGAGCACGGACATCGCCACCATCGCCGACATCGTCGGGCTGCCGGGCAACGGTGACCTGCTCGGTGAGCGGGCCGACGCGGAGATCTCCCGGGCGACCGAGGCGATCGGTGAGGCCACCGGGAAGGCTGTCCCCGGTGCCCCGCTGCGGATGGCGTTCCTCTACGCCCGCGGCGACGGCGGCGTGTTCTACATCCTCGGCCCCGACGACGGCACCGACGGTCTCATCGAGTCGCTCGGGGGTGTCGACGCCGCCAAGGAAGAAGGCATCGGGCAGGCGTCGCCAGCCAACGCCGAGTCACTGGCGGACCTGAACCCGGACGTCCTGGTGATGATGTCGGCGGGCCTGGACTCCACCGGTGGACTGGAGGGACTCCTCACCAAACCCGGCATCGCCCAGACCACCGCCGGCGAGAACGAGCGTGTCCTGGCTATCCCGGACAGTCAGTCGCTGAGTTTCGGGCCCCAGTCAGGTGAGATGCTGCTCACCGCCGCCGCGGCACTGTACGGCGACGCCGACACCGAATAGCCGTTGGGTACCGTCGACCACATGAACACTCCCGCAGAAGGCTCCCCCAGAAAAAGCTCCCCCAGAAAAGGCTCCCCGGAAGAAATGCAGAGCGCCCACGCCTGGCTCGACCTGGTGGCGTCGGAACTCGGACTACCGGACGACGTGGTGCGGACCAACGTCAAGGGCATCCTCGACCTGACATCCGCCGTCGCACACAACCGTTCCCGGCCGGCGGCACCGGTGACGGCCTTCCTCGTCGGACTCGCCGCCGGATGTGCGGCGTCCGACAGTGCTGAAGGAAACCCCTCCGCAGACAACTATTCCTCCGCCGCCGGGGTACGGATCACCGACGTCACCGACCTCGCTCTCGGGAAGAACTGACCGGCATCTCCGGACGACCTTACGGCAGAACCGTATGACCGCCGTCACAACCTGCAGGTTCGCGCGTCCACCGCTGGCGGGGCTCGTCCGGCGAGGTGACCGTCAGACCCGGGCGGAATACGCTGGACACCATGACCAGCCTGCACGAGTCCCCCAGCCAGGTGAACCCGGTCGCCAACCGGTTCGACCACCCCGAGGTCAGCGAACGTGAACACGCCGCTGCCGGCGTGCCCGCGATCCTGCACTCGATGCAGCACGCCGTGCCGAACAACGCGGTGCCGTCACTGCTGACCATCAACAAGCACAAGGGCTTCGACTGCCCCGGCTGTGCCTGGCCCGAACCCGACCAGGCCGACCTCAACGTCGTGGAGTTCTGCGAGAACGGTGCCAAGGCCGTCGCCGAGGAAACCACCCCGAAGAAGGCCGGCCCGGACTTCTGGGCGCAGTACACCGTCGAGCAACTGCGCGAGAAGACCGACCACTGGCTCGGCAAGGTCGGACGCATCACCGAGCCGATGCTCTACGACCGGAGCTCCGGCGACGGCCATTACCGTCCCGTCACCTGGGAGGACGCCTTCGGCATCATCGCCGACCAGCTGCACCGCACGAGCCCGGAAGAGGCGGTGTTCTACACCTCCGGCAAGGCGTCCAACGAAGCCGCCTACGTCTTCCAGCTGCTGGCCCGGCGCATGGGCACCAACAACCTGCCCGACTGCTCGAACATGTGCCACGAGTCCACCGGCTCCGCGCTGACCGCCATGGTCGGCCTGGGCAAGGGCTCGGTGACGATGAACGACATCCACTCCACCGACCTGCTGATCTCCGTCGGCCAGAACCCGGGGACAAACCACCCGCGTGCCCTGACCGCCTTCACCCGGCTCAAGGAGAACGGTGGACGCATCCTGGCGGTCAACCCCATCCCCGAGACCGGGCTGATGGCCTTCCGCGAGCCGCAGGACCCGATGACCTACCTGGGCCGGACCGAGAAGCTCGCCGACGACTACCTGCAGGTCCGCCTCGACGGTGACCGGGCGCTCTTCCTGGCCATCAACAAGGAGCTCGTCCGACGCGACGCCGTCGACCACGCCTTCCTCGAGCAGTTCACCACCGGCTACGACGACCTCACCGCACACCTGCGCGGCCTGGACGACGACGAACTCGCCGCCGCCCACGGCATCCCGCGCAAACAGGTCCTGGCGACCGTCGACGAGATCGTCCGCGCCGACACCATGATCATCAGCTGGACCCTCGGGGTGACCCAGCACAAGAACGCTGTCGCCACCATCCAGGAGATGACGAACACACTCCTGCTCACCGGCAACATCGGCAAGCCCGGCGCCGGCACCGCACCACTGCGCGGACACTCCAATGTGCAGGGCAACCGGACGATGGGGATCTGGGAGAAGTCCCCCGACAGCTTCCTGGCCTCCGTCGAGAACCACTTCGGCTTCCCCGTCCCCCGCGAACACGGCCACGACACCGTCGACGCCCTGCGCTCCATGCGCGACGGGCACAACCGCTTCTTCATGTCCCTGGGCGGCAACCTCGTGCGCGTCACGTCCGACACCGCCGTCGCCGAACAGGGCATGGCGTCCAACGAGCTGACCGTCCACCTGTCGACGAAGCCGAACGGATCCCACGCGTGGCCGGGCGAGAAGTCGCTCATCCTGCCGGTGCGCTCGCGTACCGACCTGGACCTGCAGAAGTCCGGACGCCAGTCGGTGACCGTCGAGGACTCCGTCGGCAAGGTCCACGCCTCCACCGGTAAGCGTCGGGCGAACCGGAAGGAGAACCTGAAGAGCGAGATCGACATCATCTGCTCCGTCGGCCGCGAGACCTTCGGCGACGACTTCTGGCAGCCGATGATCGACGACTACGCCGTGTTGCGCGACCACATCGCCGCGACGATCCCCGGCTTCGAGAACTACAACGAGCGCCTCGAGCACCCCGGCGGCTTCTACCTGCCCAACGGCCCGCGCGAACGCCGCTTCACCACTCCCGACGGCAAGGCGCACCTCACCGTCAACCAGCCGGACACGGTGCAGCTGCGCGACCGTGAGCTGATGATGAACACCGTGCGCACCCACGACCAGTACAACTCCACCGTCTACGGCATGGACGACCGCTACCGCGGTATCCGCGGAGGACGCCGGGTCGTCCTCGTCGGCGCCGACGACCTGCGTGACCTCGGGCTGCGCGACGGCGACATGGTCGACATCGTGTCCGACTGGTCCGACGGGCAGCGTCGTGCCCCCGACTTCCGCGTGGTGGAGTACTCCCACTCCCGCGGCGGCTGCACCACCTACTTCCCCGAGGCCAACGTGGTGATTCCCCTGGACCACGCCGCCGAGAAGTCCAACACCCCGGTGTCGAAGTCCACGCCGGTGCGCCTGGAACCGACCGGACGCCGGGCCGAGGACATGCCGCCGCTGCCCGACGCGGAGAAGTGAGTACGCTGCAGTCCCATGGGTAGGTTGACCGACAACGCACGCGTCACGAAAGTCCGCCTCCGCAGCGGACGGGACGGCGGGAACGAGTACGAGCTCGACACCCGCGCCGACACGCTCGCCGTCGAGGAGCCGCTGCAGATCAGAGTGGACGGCACCAACCTGACCACCACGATGCGCACCCCCGGCCACGACGTCGAGCTCGCCCACGGCCTGCTCCACGCCGAAGGGGTGATCACCTCGGTGGAGGACGTGGTCACCGCACGTTACTGCGCCGGCGCCGTCGGCCCCGACAACGCGAACACGTACAACACGCTGGACATCGCGCTGCGGCCTGCGCCGACATCAGCGGTGCCGGAACTGCCGTTGCTGCCGGTCCGCAACATCGCCACCACGAACTCCGCGTGCGGCGTGTGCGGCACGACCAGCATCGACGACCTGGTGAAGGAGAAGCGCTACACGCTGGCCCCGGAGCACCCGGCCGCAGAGCTGGTCGTGTCCATGCCGCAGCGCCTGTCCGAGGGGCAGAAGGCCTTCCGCAAGACCGGGGGCATCCACGCCGCCGGAGCCTTCACCGCGGACGGACGTCCCCTGCTCATCAGGGAGGACGTCGGACGTCACAACGCCGTCGACAAGGTTGTCGGTGCCCTGCTCATGGAGGACCGGCTGCCGGGTGACGTCCGGTTGCGGGGGGCCGACCCCGATACACCCGCCTACCTTGTCGTCAGCAGCCGGGCCTCCTTCGAGCTGGTGCAGAAGGCGGTGCTTGCCGGTTTCTCCGGGCTCATCGCCGTGTCCGCGGCGACGTCGTTGGCGGTGAACACCGCGCGGGAGGCCGGCCTGCTGCTCACCGGCTTCACCAGGGACGACCGGTTCAACCTCTACAGCGGGGAGCTGGACACCTGAACTGGACGGTGGCGTGGCTCAGGTGCCGAGATCTGTCGCCGCAAAGCCTCTGGCCGGACCATTCTCGGCACCTGAATCACGCTTCCGGGTACCAGTCCTGCACTGGCCGGTCAGTGTCGAGCGCTTCGTCCTCACGACGGCGCCGGTCATGGTCAAGCACGAACCGCACAGTGTCCGCCACTTCGTCTCCCACATAGGCAGGCATGTTCTTCACCGCATGGTCGGGGTAGCGTAACAACAGCCAGTTCCACCTGGTGACCTGGTTACCTTTGTGCCGGTCCCTGATGAAGGCGGATCTTCGTGCTCTCCCCTCGCCGTGGAAAGCGTAACTGTCGATCTCGATGAGGAGGCGGGCCTCCCTGATCATCACGTCGAACCAGTAGCCTCTGAAGAGCTTGTTTGTCTCGATGGTGACCACCCCCTCCTCGAGCTCCTTCGCCAGTGCACGCCTGATGACGGTCACTGCGGTTCTCTCCAGTTCGCTTGCTGTTCCAAGGACAGCTCTGGGCAGTACGGGGTTGAGTCGCCTGCGCTCGTCGCGGGTGAGGCCTGCGAGGTCGTCCTCCAGGCGCCGCGTCCCCGTGAATCCGGTGTACCCCCTCTCAAGGACGCGGAGCGCGGCGGCGTCGTCCGTCGCAATGAGGCCGACCGCCACCTTCGCGGGGACGGCGACCTGCAGCCGGTCGACCTGCCGGCTGGAGCGTGTCGCCCGCCGTCGGAGCTCCAGATGGGGACTGGCGGTGCGGGACGTCGGGTGCTCCGCTGTCGCCGGCCACGCCATCGGCACAGCCCCGTAGATGAATGCAGCGGTGCGGCCGGTGAAGATGATCCCCGGGTAGGCTTTCGTGAACGCCATCAGCGCGACTCTCGCATCATTCTTCGATATGTAGTGTCCGCGGGTCACCTTGAACAACTTCTGCCCGGACACGGCTCGGCCTATGTCCCTGTCCGTGTGGCCGGCCGCCCGAAGTTCGGCGGTGGTCCAGATGGCCTGGTCCGTGTACTCCCCCATGAGATTCCCCCGTTCTCATCCCCTCGCCCTATCCTAGCGTCACCGGTGTCACTCAGGTGCCGAAGACGGTCACGCCGGCGGGGCCGTGACGACGATATTCGGCACCTGAGCCACACCCGCCCGGTCAGCGGCCCCTCAGCTCCGCAATCTCGGCCCGAGCAGCGGCGAGTTCGTCCTTCAGCGAGGCAATGTCCGCCCGGTACAGGTCGAGCCGCTCGTCGACCTCCTCCCGGGTCCACCGTGGGGTGATCTGCTTGGAGCAGTTGGCGTCGGAGGCGGTGACCTCGACGATCACGGCGCGCTCGACCACCGAGGTGATCCGCCGGTCCCCCAGGTCGCGCAACTTCTCGATCAGGTCAGGGTCGTCGGACGCGTCGACGGTGCGCGCGTGCCCGAAGACCTTCACCCGCGACCGGGTCGCGAAGTCGACGAAGAACAGGCACACCCGGTCGTCCCGGTCGAGGTTGCCGGCGGTGACGAACTGCCGGTTCCCCGCGAAGTCCGGGAACATCAGTTGCGTGCCATCCGGCGACACCGTCACGAAACCGGCGGGCCCACCTTTGTGCTGGACATACGGCCAGCCCGTCCCGGTGACGGTCGCCATCATGAACATCCGCGCCTGCCGGATCAGTTTCACGTCCCGCGGGTCGAGCTCACTGCCGGCCGCTCCGGAGTCGTCGACGCGGTTGCCGACGCCGCGCGCCTCCTGCCGGGCTCGGACGTGCTCGTCGAAGGCGATCTCCGCGTAGTTCACTGCCGTTCCAACCATGCGTTGATGCCGCCGGGGTAGTTCACGCCGGTGATACCGGCGTCGGCGAGAATCTCGACGGCCTGTGCCGAACGTGTCCCGGCGGCACAGTAGACCACGAGCCGACGCCCGGACGTCGTCGCCACCTCGGCGAGTTCAGCAACCTCAGTGGCCTCAGCTTCCTCGTCGCGCAACCGTGACAGTGGCACGTTCACCGCCCCCGGAATGTGCACGGTCGCGTATTCGTCGGGTTCACGGACGTCGAGGAGGAGGGCGTCCTCGAGCGACGGCACCGCCGGCCCGCTCTCGTCCGACGGCTCGACGGCCAGTTCCTCGGCCACCGGCGTCGGCGCCTGCCGTACACGTGAGGCCACGGCCGGGTCAGCGGCGACGGCGATGTACTCCCAGCGCCCCGACAGCCCGTCGACGTAGCCGATCTCCCCGCTCAGCGGACTGCCGACCCCGGTGAGGACCTTCACCGCCTCCAACGCCATCGCGGTGCCGACGACACCGACGACCGGCCCCAGCACCCCCGCCGTCGAGCAGGACGGCACCGCACCGGCCGGCGGCGGCGTCGGGAAGACGTCCTCGTAGACGGGTCCGGCGGGCATTCCGAAGACGGAGAGCTGCCCGTCGAACCCGAGGATCGACGCCCACACCTGCGGGATGCCGAGCACCGCACATGCGTGGGAGCAGGCGTAGCGGGCGGCGAAGTTGTCGGTGCCGTCGAGGACCACGTCCGCCCCGCGCAGCAGGGTGACGGCGTTGTCTGCGGTGAGGCGGGACGACACGACGTGCACCGTCATGTCCGGGTTGCGGGCCAGCATCGCCCGGCGCGCCGACTCCGTCTTCGGCGCACCCACGGCGGCGTCGGTGTGGATGACCTGGCGGTGCAGGTTCGACGTCGACACCAGGTCGTCGTCGACGACGGTGATCTCGCCGACTCCGGCGGCGGCGAGGTACAGCAGCGCGGGCGAGCCGAGGCCACCGGCGCCGAGGACGGCGACGTGGGCGTCGGCGAGCTTCGCCTGGGCATCCAGGCCGAAGCCGGCGAGGGTGATCTGCCGACGGTAGCGGGAGAGGTCGGTCACAGTCCCACCCAGTCCGTGCTTCCGTCGGTGAGTTCCTGTTCCTTCCAGATCGGTACCTGGGACTTCACGGTGTCGGCGAAAGCGGCGACGGCCTGGAAGGCGGGCCCCCGGTGCGCGGCGGCGACGACGACGAGGAAGGCGAGGTCGCCGATCGCCAGCTCGCCGGTGCGGTGCTCGGCCCACAGCCGGATATCGGAGTACCGGGTGACGGTGTCGGCGGCGATGCGGGCCAGCACATCCGGCGCGGTCGGGTGGTGGGAGTAGGTCAGTGCGGTCACGCCGGCCCCGCCGTCGTGGTTGCGGACGGTGCCTTCGAAGGTGACGACGGCACCCATCGCGTCGGTGGCGGTGGCGTCCTTGGCGTCGGCGAGGTGCGCCTCCAGCGGCTCCTCGGAGACGGCGGTGTGCACGACGACGCCGGTCTGCCCGGCGACGTAGCCGGGGTCGGCGGTGTTCTCACTCATGGTCGGTACGTCCTTCCAGCTGGTTGAGCAGGTGGTCGAGGACGGGGTCGAGCACTGCGATGCCGTCCTTCACCCCGCCGCGGGACCCGGGCAGGGTCATCACGAAGGTGCGGTCGACCGTCCCGGCCACCCCGGCGACTCCCCCGGACAGCAGCGCGGTCGGCACACCGGCGTCCACGCCACGCCTCCGGACGGCCTCGACCAGGCCGGGCAGTTCGTGGGTGAGCTGTGGACGCACGGCGGCGACGGTGGTGTCGGTGGGGCTGATGCCGGTGCCCCCGGTGGTCAGCACGACGCCCGGAGGTTGCGCTGCGTCCCCGTCGAGCAGGTCGTGTAGGTATCCCGTGACGTCGGCGTCGGCGATGACCACGGCGTCCGGCACCTCGAGGCCGCGCGAGCGTAGCCAGTCGACCAGCAGCGGACCGGTGGTGTCCTCGTACTCGCCGGACGCCGCCCGTGTGGATGCGACGACAACGACAGCACGCAGTGCGCCGCTCACCGGATGTCCCAGTCGCCGGACGTGCCACCGGACTTCGCGAGCACACGGACGTCGTCGATGACGGCGTGCTTGTCGACGGCCTTGACCATGTCGTAGACCGTCAGCGCGGCACTGGTCACTGCGGTGAGTGCCTCCATTTCCACACCGGTGACACCGCGGGTCTTCACCGACGCCTCGATGCGCACGGCCCCTGTTCCCTCCGCGTCCTCGCGGCTGAAGTCGACGGTGATCTTGCCCAGCGGCAGCGGGTGGCACAGCGGGATGATCTCGGGGGTCTTCTTCGCCCCCATGATGCCGGCGACGCGGGCGACGGGCAGCGCGTCGCCCTTGGGGAGATCCCCGCTGAAGATCATGTCGAGCACGTCCTCCCTGGTGCGGACCCGCCCGGTGGCGACGGCGGTACGGTTCGTCTCGTTCTTCGCGGTGACGTCGACCATGTGGGCCGACCCGTCCTCGCGGACGTGGGTGAGGTGGTCTCCTGGGTCTTCCATGACCGACCAGGTTACCCGCCGTCGCCGCTACACTGGGACGCATGGTTGAGATCCGATACTTCGCCGCCGCCCGTGCCGCACGCGGTGCCGCGCACGAGGTGGTCCGCGCCGACAGTACCATCGCCGGCACCCTCGCTGACCTGCTCGATGACCTCGGGAGACGTCACACGGACACCACCGCCGGGGGTATGACGTTGGCCGGAATCTTCGACCGGTGCAGTTTCCTCGTCGACGGGCGGACGGTCACCCGGCCGGACGCGTCGACGACGTCGTTGGCCGGGGTCGGACGCGTCGACGTCCTGCCGCCGTTCGCGGGCGGGTAGATGGCGGACAGTACAGTCCATACAGTCCATGCGATCATCGTCGCCGGTGGTGCCGGCTCGCGTCTGGCGGCGTCGGCTCCGGCCGGTGCGCTCCGGGACGTCCCCCGCAAGCCGTTGCTCCCCGGCCCGGACGGACGACGGTTGATCGACCGGGTGCTCGACGCCACGGCGTCATGCGCCTGCCGTGTCGTCGTCGCGTCTCCCCTGGACCTGCCGGGGCTGCCCGTCGACGTTCTGCGGACGCAGGAGGATCCGCCGTTGGCGGGGCCTGCAGCCGCCCTCGCCGCGGGAGTCGCGACGTTGCACGGCCACGGGACGGTCAGCGACACGGACCCCGTCCTCCTCCTCGCCGCCGACCTGGTGGACCCCGCAGAGTCGGTGGACGCCCTGATGGAGTCTGCGCGGGAAATGCCTGCGGGACGTGCCGGCTGTATCGGCACCGTCGACGGCCGGAGGCAGCCACTGTTCAGCGTGGTGCGCTTCGGCGCCCTGCGTGCAGCGGTCGACGGCAGGGACTTCACTGATGCCCCCGTCATGGCGCTGCTGCGTCGGCTGGACCTGCAGGAGAGGCCGCTGCCGTCCGCCGCGGACATCGACACCTGGGACGACGCCGTGACCCACGGCTACGGAAGGACATCATGACCCACACACCGGTGACCTGGGACGAGGCCCGTGCCCGCGTTCTCGACGCCTGCCAGGAGCCCGGCACACAGGGTCGCACCGTGCGCCGCTCCCCCGTCCCCGGGGACGTGACCGCCGCCCCGGTGACGGCACCGGTGGACGTACCGCACTACACGTCCTCGGCGATGGACGGCTTCGCGGTGAACGGCCCCGGGCCGTGGACATTGCTCGCGCTGCCGGCGACCGGGGCACACGGACGCAATGTGCACAACACCGGCGGTGCACTGGACGTGGGGCAGGCGCTGCCGGTGCTCACCGGGTCGCTGCTGCCGGACGGCACGACGGCGGTGGTGCGTTCGGAGAACAGCCGCGTCAGTAACACCGACGACGCCGGCGGCTCGTCCCTCACCGCCGAGTACCCGGGCGACGGCAGGGACATCCGCCCGGCCGGACAGGAGTGGGAGCGCGGGGAGACCCTCGTCGATGCCGGGGTGGAGCTCGGCCCCGGTCACTGCGCGATGCTCGGGGTCTGCGGAGTCGACGAGGTCGACCTCGTCGCCCCGCCCCGGGTGGCGTGCGCGTTCACCGGCAATGAGGTCATCGACCACGGTGTCCCCGCCCCCGGTGAGGTCCGTGACGCCTTCGGAGTCTCCTTCCCCGCACTGCTCACCCACTGGGGTGCGGACGTCGTCTGCACCGACCGGGTACCGGACGATCCGGTGGCGGTGGAGGACTGGCTGCGTCGCCCGGACGTGCAGGACGCCGACCTGGTCGTCATGACCGGCGGGTCGGGCCGTTCCGGGCAGGACTTCGCCCGACGCTTCGTCACCCGCGTCGCCGACGACGTCCTCGCCGACGAGGTCGCCTGCCAGCCGGCGCATCCGACGTTGATCGTCCGACGTTCCGACCAGCTGATCTTCGGTGTCCCCGGTAATCCTTTCGCCGCGCATGCCGCGCTGCATTCCTTCGTCGCTCCGGCGGTCGCGGTGCTGTCCGGACGCGGTGGTGCGGACGTCCTCCACGGGACGACGACCGGCGCCGTCGGCCCGCTGCGTCGTGACCGGGTACGGCTGCTCCCCGCCCGGTTGAACGACGGCGCACTCGCCCCGGTCCCCGGCGCGCACTCCCACATGCTCAGCGGCTATGCGCTGGCCGACGCGCTGATGGTCGTCCCCTCCGACGGCCTCTCCCCCGGCGACGCGGTGCGCTACATCGGGGTGTGACCCGGGTCAGATTCCGGCCGGGCGTATCTCCTAACAGCGCGAACCAGACGCATAGATGGCTCGCGACGTGGCGGCCAAGTTTTATTCCCTCGGGGTCGACAGCGGTCCGCCGTGGTTAGATACGGGTGCTGGGACCAAGGTCCACAGCCCGGCGCAGATATTTTCCGGTTACGGTCCCCGAGAAGGCAAGCTCCGTCGGCGCGCCTGTGAACACCACCCGGCCTCCAGCGTGCCCCGCACCCGGCCCTACATCAATGACGTGATCAGCGCGGGCCGCGACCTGGAGGTTGTGTTCGATGACGACGAGTGTCGCTCCCTGGTCAACAAGTTCATCAAAGAGAGCAAGCAATCGGGCGACATCGGTGTCATGAAGCCCGGCAGTTGGCTCATCCAGGACGATACGCAGTGCTGAGCGATCACCGGGCTCGCCCCCCGTACGAGAAGAAGCGTCAGCGCTGGACAGGTGTTTCGCCAACAGCAGTCTCTGACGTTCACCACCAGAGAGCGTATCGGTTCGCCGACCCATCGCGATGTGGCCCAATCCAACTCTGTCCATCCACACCAGGCGGTTTCGTCCGCGAGGCCCCAACAGTGACGCCAATTGCTTTGGCCGCAAGCTGGCCACGTCAGCAATGGTCTGTCCATCGACCAGGACCGCACGGGCCCGGTCATTGAAACCAGTTCCACAGCAGGCCTCGCAGCGAGTGAAAGTGTCGTCGAGAAAAGCCAGGTCAATGATGATCTCTCCGCGCCCCTTACACTCTGGGCACGAGCCTTTGGAGTTCCGGGAAAACCACGACGCATTCAGTCCGTCCGCGCGACCCGCCCTCGCGAAGACGGAGCGTACCTCGTCAGCGACCCCCATCACCGTCATCGGTGTGGATCGTTTTCCACCGTGAAGGGGCTGTTGACTGACGACCGCAAACCCCGGGTTTTGAGCCACGAAGTCCGCGACCAACGACGATTTTCCACTGCCGGCGACTCCGGTGACCACCGTGAGCACTGCTTCCGGAAATCCGACAGTGACATGGTCAAGATTGTTACTGCACGCATCAGTGACAAGGAAATGACCACGACATGCACGGCAATCTTCCTTGAGGGTAAACCGGTGTTGCGAAGGTTCTGGCGAGGGCGGACCGGCGTAAACAACGTGACCACCGTTGTTTCCCGCGCCAGGCCCGAGGTGAAGCTCATGATCCGCTGCTTGAATCACAGCATGGCTGTGCTCCACGACCAGAACGGTATTGTCCCGGTCTCGTAATCCGCAGAGAAGGCTCGTTAACCTGTGGACGTCAGCGGGGTGCAGGCCAATGCTCGGTTCGTCCAGGATGTAGGTCACGTCGGTCAAAGAGCTGCCCAGCTGCCGGACGATCTTCACCCGCTGGGCCTCGCCGCCGGAGAGTCCGGGTGAGGACCGTCCCAGAGTAAGGTAGCCGAGGCCAACGTCTTCTAGACCGGACAACGTAGCCGAGATGTCGTTGACCAGGGGTGCTGCCGCCTCACCAAGAAGGCCGCCCACTTCCGAGGCAATACCGCGAAGTTGAGCGACAGGGGTCTCCATCCAGTCCACGATGGACCGACCGTCGATCACGCTCGCCCGGGCCTTGGCGTTCACGCGCGATCCATTACACTCCGGACATGTCTTTGACCGGACGACCTGTCGCAATGCGCTCTTCTCCTTCGAGGTCATGTGGGGCGGAGTCTGTGTCAGATAACGGTCCCTGATCTGTGTGACGGCACCATCGAACAAGCCGTGTTTCGCATAGTCCCTGCCCGGGTTTGTCAGCTGGAGCTTTTCAGCATGCAGCAACGCTTCTCGGACCGGCTTTGGAAGTTGCCCCCACGGGATGTCCGGGTCCGCCAACCCGGAGGCAATGAGCCGGCGAGAGCGATAGCCTCCGGGCTGGAACGTCGGGAAACGGATAGGCCCCTCTCTTAGGGTGCGCTCGGCATCAACGAGAGCGGCTTCATCAACGATCCGTTGCACTCCTAGTCCCTGGCAGGACAGGCACATCCCTGCGGGGTCGTTCGGAGAGTATGCAGGCGAAAAGCCTGCCGACGGTGCGCCGAACCGGGAGAACAGCATCCGCAATGTCCCTGCTATGTCGGTCGCCGTAGCCACCGTGGATCGCGCATTTCCCGTGAATCGCCGCTGGTCGACAATCACCGTGAATGTGAGCCCGTCGATCTTGTCATAGTCCGCCCCCGGGTATTTCGCTAATCGTGCACGTACGAAGCTGGGGTAGCTCGCTGCCGTGGCCCGTTGGGCTTCTGCCGCGATTGTCTCGAATACCAGAGATGTCTTGCCGGATCCGGACACTCCGGAGACGACGGTGAACGCATGTTTGGGTAGAGAGACGTCAATGCCTGTGAGATTGTGTGTACGTGCGCCGGTGACGGTGATCTCGTGAGTGTGCATGACACCACGCTATGGTGATATGCGGCAACAAAGTGTCCACAAATAGGAGCGAACATGGCCAAGTCTCCGGACCGGCTTCTGCGGCTTCTGTCCCTGCTAGAAGATGGAACGCCTTGGACCGCCAACGAGTTGACAGCTGCGATGGAGATACCAGGACGGACACTGCGCCGTGACATCGCTACCCTGAAGGACTCCGGCTACGACGTCAGGAGCACCCGTGGACGTGGAGGTCATTATCGGCTAAACAGGCCCAGCTCTATCCCGGTACTCCCGATCCAAGGAGATGAAGCAGTCGCTGCGGCAGTGAGCCTCCATGCTGCAGCGAGAGGAGTCGTCGGGATCAACTTTCCACACCGCGCTGTTATTCGCGCTGAACGCCGACTCCGGGAATCATTGTCCCCAATCGACCGCCGCCAGGCCGATACGGTGATCGCTGCACTCGACTTCAGCACAGAGCACAGCTCACGTGTCAGCGACGAGTCGTTGTCTCTGTTGACCCGTGCGATTCGCGAGAACCGAGAAGTCACCTTCGGCCATGTGGGCCGTACCGGACGGCTGCAACGCAGCGTTGAACCCGCCAGGCTGGTGAATCTCGACCACCGGTGGTACCTGCACGGTTGGGACCGTGACAGGCGGGACTGGAGAACCTTCCGGCTGGATCGAATCAGCGAGCTCACCACCACTTCCAACCGTTTTGTCCCTGTGCACCTGCCCGAAGGCGACATTGCCGAAGTCATCCGAGGACAGTTCCATCGGGAGACATCCCGCACCGTGACTCTGGAGCTGTATGCGACTCCTGCTGAGGCTACGTCTCGGCTATACCGAGTCGACGGGGCGCTTGAACCACTCGATGTGCAGGAAGGCAGGAACCGGACCCGCTATACAGCGATGGTCGATTCACTCGAATGGCTGCTCACGGTCCTCATACTCAGCGATGTGGAGTTCACAGTTATCGACCCGCCAGAGTTCCGCACCCTGGTGCACGCAGCATCTGCACGATTTCACCGTGCCGTAGGAGAGGACACTCCAGATAAGCCTTCCGATTCCGATTAAGGAGGTGAACCGGCGCGTTCGCGCGCGGTTCGGCCCAAAAAGCATTGGTGGTCCATGCGTGCGATAACCTCGTCGACTATGTCTGCCCGCTATTGGATGTCCATCACACCAGTATCGTTGTTCATCGCCCCGTAGGGATAGCAACCCCACGGTCTAAAACGCAGAAAACGCGCAGGTTGTTTACGCAACAAGCACCACTGCAGTATCAGTCCCGGTACAGTTCCCCGCCCGGCGTGGTCCCCCGGTTCAGCCAGGCGTAGACCCCGCCGATGAGCAGTCCGCCGCCGATCACGTTGCCGACCAGCGCCAGACCCCAGTTCGTCAGCACATTGGTCAAGGTCAGCGACTCAAGCACCCCGGCACCGGCGGCGAAGCCGTCACCCAGGCAGAAGAAGGCGAGGGTGAACAGGGCGAAGTTGGCGATGAGGTGCTCCAGGCCCAGCACCACGAAGACCGCGATGACCAGGTGGGTGAACAGGAACTTGCCGGCGTAGTCCTTGATCAGGAGCCCGCCGACGATGGCGATGTTCACCACGAAGTTCGCCACGACCGCCTCGAGGAAGATGCCGGAGGGATCCTTGGTGAGCTTGCCGTCGGCCAGGCTCGCGATCAGGTGGTCCGCCCCGAGACCGCCGAGCTTCGCGGACTGGCCGAGAACGACGGCGACAGCGACTGCGCCGACGAGGTTGAAGACCGTCGTGACGATGACCATCCACACCGCACGTCCCCAGCTGAGGTGGCCACGGGCGGCACCGAAGGCGGCGAACATCATCATGCCGGTGGCGAGTTCCGCCCCGAGCTGAAGGATCATCGCCAGGCCGATGAAGAACAGCAGACCGAAGACAACAGGCCCCAGCCCCGGGGCCAGGTGGTCGACGGCGTTGCCGCACACGGCGGCGAAGGCGGTGCCGAGGGTCAGGTAGGCCCCGGCGAGGACGGCACGTACGGCGTAGCGGGGGTGGTCGTCGTCGAACAGTCCGGCCTTCTTGCGCACCGCGGCGTCCGCCGCCGTATTGAAGCCGCCGGCGAACGTGGCGGTGCGGGGTACTGCTTCAGTCGCTGTGTCGTGGGTCACGTCGGGTCAGGCTACGCCGGGACACCGGAGACGGCGAAGAGACTTTCGCCGTCGCCGAACAGTGCATCCACACCCGGAAAGCCTCTGAACTGGGCTGACGGTCGCCCGACGGACGACACCACCGAACGCACGTCCGGTGAAAACTGTCACCTCCCCCAGAGCCGGTCGCCGACCACCCGGCGGTAGAGGATCCCGAGGACCGCGACGACGACTGCACCGACAAACACGGGTTCAAGCAGGTAGTGCCAGGACTCCCCGCCGGCGGTCACCAGCATCGGCATCGCCGCCGCCGGCGGATGGAGAATCCGTAGGCCGGTCATCAGCATCGCCGCGGCACCGGTGGCCAGTGCCAGTGACCACCACTCCGACGACAGGAAGGAGAACAGGAGCACGGCGACGGTCGTCGACAGGACGTAGCCACCGACGATGTTCAGCGGTTGCGACAGCGGTGCCGCCGGCAGGGTGAACAGCAGGACGCAGGTGGCCCCGAGGCTCGCCATGAAGAACGGGTGCCCGGACAGTTCACCGAGTCCGCCGAGCAGCGCCACCGCCACGACGACGGCGACGGTGGACAGGACGAGTCCTCCCAGCGGCATACGCGGCTGCGCCGGGGTGAACAGTCTGTGCAGTGCGTTCACGCGCGTGCCGCTTCGTCGAGGGCACCGATCAGCATCGAGCGTGGACGCGTGTCCAACCTCACCAGCGCCACGTCCAGGTCGACCTTCGGCGCAGTCAACGGTAGCGAGACGAGGTCACCGGACTCGGCGCCGGACGACGGGACCACCGCCACCCAGTTGCCCGTCGCCGCCAAGGCACGCAGCGAGCCGACGGAGGTAGTCTCCACGGCGGGGGTCACAGATGCCCCGACACCCTCCATGGCACGGTCGAAACCTTCCCGGGCCAGCATGTTTCGCCCCAGCAGTGCAACGGGAAGGTGTTCGAGGTCCGCGCCGGTGACATGGCCGTCGAAGCGGTCCATCGTCGCACGGCGTCCGACGACGCTGAAGTGCACGGAGCCCAGCGCGGTGAGACGGACGGCGCCCTGCTGTCCGGCACGGGTGTGCCCGCGGGCGGCACCGGGGTGGATGACCCCGGCGTCGATTTCATGGTTGAGCACCCGGGAGACGATGTCTTCGCTGGTGAGGTCGGCGACAAGGTCGACACGGACCGACGGGTTGGCGTCGACGAGCCGCCCGAGGAGTTCCGCGGCGCGGTCAGCGGCAGACGGGATCGCCCCGAAGCGGACGGTGACGTCGAGGTGGCCGCGCCGGTAGGCGAGGTCCTGGGTCAGCGAACGTTGGTCGGCGTTGATGCGCCGGGCGTAGTCGAGGACGAGCCGCCCCTCCCCGGTCAACCCACGGTAGGTCGACTTCCCCCGGTTGACCAGAGGGAAACCCACCTCGGCCTCGAGCTTGCGGATGGCCTCGGACAGCGTCGACGTGGACACGTAGCAGGATTCTGCGGCGCGGCCGAAGTGTTCTTCCCGGGCGAGGGCCTCGAAGTAGGCGAGTTGGGACAGCAGCATGGCTGTGACCCTACCTGAGCGGGAGTGTCAGGTCACACCGTCTACAATCTCACAACCTGTACGGCAGCACCGGATGGAAGAGGCCTACAGCGGATACACGGTCACGACGGCACCCCGGCCGAGGTCCTCACCCGCCGGGATGCGAACCAGACAGTCCGCCTCCACCGACTGCGCCAGCAGGTGCGATCCGGTTCCGCCGACGGGGGTGACGGTGACAACGGCGCCGTGGGCACCGTCGGCAGCCCCGACCTCCGTCCTCGCCCGCAGGAAGCAGTCACGCCCGGCCAGGCCCTGCACCGGGGCGGCGAGTCGACCGGTGACCGTCGCGTTCACCTCCCCGAGCACCGGAGCGACGAAGAGCCGGAAGCTCACTGCCGTGGACACCGGATTCCCCGGCAGGCATACCACGGGCACACCGTGGAAGCGGGCCAGTCCCTGCGGCCCACCGGGTTGCTGGGCGACGTGACCGAACCAGGCTGCCTCCACCCCGGTAGCGCTCTGCAGCACCTGGCGCACCACCTCGAAGCGTCCGTGGCTGATCCCGCCACTGGTCACCACCGCGTCCGGACGGGCCCGGTCGACCGCGTCGGCCAGCGCGGCACGGAACGCGTCCGGATTGTCACTGGTGCGCACCGTCCCCGCCACGGCGATGCCGTGGGCGGTGCACAGCGCCTCCAGCATCGGCCCGTTGGCGTCGCGGATGGATGCTGCGCCCGGGATGTCCCCGGCGCTGCCGATCTCGTCGCCTCCGGTGCACACCACGATGCGTGCGCGACGCCGCACCGGAAGTCCGGTGATGCCCTGAGCCGCGGCGACGCCGACGGTGCGGGGGTTCACGCGGTGCCCGGCAGGCAGCAGGACGGCCCCCGCGCGGATGTCGGAGCCGCGGGTGCGCACGAACTGCCCCGCCGGTGCGGCGGGGACGGTGACGGTGGCCGATTCACTGTTGTCACTGTCGTCGCTGTCGTCGCCGTCGAAGAACTCCGAGGGCGCACATGCCTCGACCGGCACGACGGCGGCGGTGTCGGCAGGCAGGCGTGCGCCGGTCATCACCGGGATGACCCGGTCGACCACGCCGCGTGTGGGCCCGGACAGACCGGTGAGGATGTCACGGGGGTCGGCCCCGGCGGGAATCGTCGGGCCGACGGGGAAGGCGCCTCCGGCCAGGTGCGCCTCACCGAGCGCGTAGCCGTCCATCTGGGAGTTGTCGAAGCGCGGGGAGTCCTCGGCGGCCGTGACGTCAGCCACCAGGCGGCGCCCCACGGCGTCGGCGGGCGCGGCGTGCTCGACCGGCAGCTCCCCGACAAGCGCGCGGACGGCGCCGAGATGGTCTTCAGGTGTACGCGCCACGGTGGGCTCCCTTCCTCGTGTTACCTCTGCTGCCTCTGCATCCGGCGCACCACGGCGATCCCCCCGACGACGAACACGTAGATGCCGATGAGCATGATGCATGCACCGAGGGCACGGTCCATGTCGTTGGCACTGAGACCGAGTTCGACGAGCAACGGGATGGTGCGGGTCTCCCCGGCGACGTTACCGGCGAACGTGAGCGTCGCCCCGTACTCCGACAGTGCCCGGGCGAAACTTAACACGGTTCCGGCGGCGATGCCGGGCCAGGCGACGGGGACGAGCACGCGGCAGACCGTCTGCCAACGGGACGCACCGTCCAACGCGGCGGCCTCGGACAGTGCCACCGGGATACCGCGCAGCGCGGTGACCGTGGTGGACACGAAGAACGGCAGCGAGACGAACACCTGCACCACGATCACGGCGAGGGAGGTGTAGGCGACGTGGACGCCGATGTCCCCGAGCCAACTGCCGAGCAGGCCGCGTCGTCCCCAGAAGAACACCAGGGCCAGACCCGAGACCACCGGGGAGAGCACCAGCGGCGCGTAGGCGACCAGCTGGACGGCCTCTCCCCGGCCGGGGTGTCGGCGCACCAGTTCCACCAGCCACATCGACAACGGTAGGCCGAGGACGACACACAGCGCGGTGGCGGCCACCGCGCTGCTCAGCGACAGCGTCAGCGACTGCACGGCCGCCGGGTCGGTGACCAGTTCCACCGCCCGACCCCAGGGGATGTTCAGCAGCAGGGCGAGAAGCGGCCCGACCAGCAGAAGAACCGCGACCAGTGCGATGCACGCGAGGGTCGCGGGGACGGAGGTGACGGGTTTACGCTGCACCGAAGCCGTAGGACTCCAGGATGCCGCGGGCACGGTCGGACGTCAGCCACCGGAGGAAGGCGGCGGCGTCGTCGTTGTCCTCGCCGGCGGTGGTCAGGGCTGCGGGGTACGTGTTGGGGTCGACACCGTCGAGGTCGAAGACCTCGACCTCACCGTCGGTGGAGCTCTCCTGCAGCGCCTTCGCGTCCGTGGAGTAGATGAATCCGACGTCCGCCTCACCGGCGGCCAGTTTCGTGGAGACGTCGGAGACATTCGCTTCCTCGGAGACCGTCGAGGGGCCGAGGCCGTGACCGTCGTCCTCACGCTCGTCGAGGTAGTCGTTGGCCAGGGTGCCGCAGGGTACGCCGTCGGCGCAGACGGCGAGACGGAAGTCGGCGGTGGTGGACAGGTCGTCGACGGAGTCGAAGCCCGCCGGGTTACCTGGCGCGGTCGCCAGCACCAGGCGGTTGGTGGCGATGGTCTCCGGTTCAGCACCGTCGAACTCGGGCAGGTCGAGGGCGGCGTCCATGTTCTCCTCGTCGGCACTGATGAACACATCGGCGTCCGCCCCCTGCCCGATCTGCTGGACCAGCTTGGAGGAACCGGCGAAGTTGAGTTCCAGCTCCGCGCCGCCGTTGTCCTCGGAGAAAGCCTCGGCCAGCTCGTCCCCGGCGTTGTTCAGCGACGCTGCGGCGAAGACCTCGACCGTCCCCGCGTCGGTGGGCTCGTCGGGGCCACCCGAGGTGGAACACGCGGAGGCGAACAGCAGACCGACGCCGGCGACGGCAGCGCCGAAGGCACGGAGGACCCCGGGGGAACGGTGTCCGGTGCGGGGACCGGTGGTGACGGACATCGTGATCAGCTCTCAGAAGTTGCTCAGGCAAAAGATGGTTACGCTGGAATCGTACTACCCCACCCGGTGCCACGGTCCCGGAGACGACCGCCGCGACAACCTGCTGCGCCGGACCGACGTTCGGAGCTGCCGGACGCCACCGGTTCGCGGCGTCCCCCGGTGTCAGGGTAGACCGGTAGGCAACGACGTCAATCCACGGAGGTGAACCGGTGACCGCTTCGACTGTGCAAACTCTGCCGACTCCGCCGACAGCACTGCGCCTCACCGACCGGTGGGGACGCACCGCCGACGATCTGCGCATCTCGCTGATCGACAAGTGCAACCTACGCTGCACCTACTGCATGCCGGCCGAGGGCCTGCCGTGGTTGAAGAAGGACGAGCTGCTCACCGCCGACGAGGCAGTCCGCCTCGCCGACATCGGTGTGCGCGTACTGGGGGTGAAGGACATCCGCTTCACCGGTGGCGAGCCGTTGGTACGCAAGGACCTGGCCGAGATCATCCGCGGAGTACGCACGCTGCACCCGGACGTGTCTATCTCGATCACGACGAACGGCATCGGCCTGGACAAGCGCATCGACGAGCTGGTGGAGGCCGGGCTGACGCGGGTGAACGTCTCCCTGGACACCGTCGACCGGGAGGCGTTCACCGCGCTGACGCGGCGCGACCGCCTCCCACAGGTGATGGCGGGGCTGACGGCGGCGAAGGACGCGGGCCTGGAGCCGGTAAAGGTCAATGCGGTGATGATGCGCGGGGTCAACGACCATGGTGCGGTCGACCTGGCGCAGTGGTGCCTGGACCAGGATTACCAACTGCGTTTCATCGAGCAGATGCCGTTGGACGCCGACCGGTCGTGGGCACGGGAGAATTTGGTCTCCGGGGCGGAGATCCGGTCGGCGCTGTCCGAACGGTTCGTCCTGCGCGAGGATCCGGCACCGCGGGGTTCCGCCCCAGCACAGCTGTGGGAGGTCTGCGGTCGCGACGGCCGGAAACTCGGCACGGTGGGAATCATCGCTTCGGTGACGGAGTCCTTCTGTGCGGCGTGTTCACGTACCCGCATCACCGCGGACGGCAAGATTCGCAGCTGCCTGTTCTCGAACGAGGAGACCGACCTGATGGGCCTGCTGCGTGGGGACGCGTCTGACGAGGACGTGGCTCTGGAGTGGTCGCGGGCGATGTGGGGCAAGCCCCGCGCCTACGGGTCGGACGAGATCACGCTGAATGACGACGGGTACGTCCAGCCGGAACGGACGATGAGCGCCATCGGCGGGTGAGTAACGGGTGACGGCGGATCCACGGGGGTGCGACACACCACCGACAGCACCACACCGGACCCCATGTCGTCCGAGTCCATTCCCCCGCAACTGCGCGGCATCGTCAGCACCTACATCGACGCCCCGACCACCTCGGCACCGACGACACAGGCCGCCGGTGGCAGACGCTGGGCGGCAGAAGCAGGTCTCCTGACTCCGTTCGCGTCTCAACGCGCCCTGTCTACAAACTGAACAGAAAACGCCGTCCCACTCCGCTGGATCAGCGGGGTGGGACGGCGTCCGTGGCCGTCAGGGAAATCCCCGACGCCGTGCCGAAAGACTACTTCTCGGCGTTCTGGCCGGCCTCGAACGGGAAGCCCAGCTCGCGCAGGAGCGCACGGCCTTCGTCGTTGTTGGCGGCGGAGGTCACCACGGTGATGTTCATACCGCGGGGACGGTCGATGGAGTCGACGTCGATCTCGTAGAACATGGACTGCTCGTTGAGACCGAAGGTGTAGTTGCCGTTACCGTCGAACTGCTGGTCCGAGAGACCGCGGAAGTCGCGGATCCGGGGCAGGGCGACGGTCAGCAGACGGTCGAGGAACTCCCACATGCGGTCGCCACGCAGGGTGACGCGGGCGCCGATGGGCATGCCCTCACGCAGCTTGAAGTTCGAGATCGCCTTCTTGGCCTGGCGGATCTGCGGCTTCTGACCGGTGATCAGGGTGAGGTCCTTGATGGCACCGTTGATCAGCTTGGAGTCGCGGGCTGCCTCGCCGACACCCATGTTCACGACGACCTTGGTCACGCCGGGGATCTGCATGACGTTGTCGAACTGGAACTCGTTGTTCAGGGTCTCCCGGATCTCGCCGCGGTAGCGGGTCTTGAGACGGGGGGTGTAGTTGTCGCTCATCAGATGTCCTTCCCGGTGCGGCGGGAGATGCGGATCTTCTTGCCGTCCTCATCGAAGCGGTAGCCGACGCGGGTGGGCTCGCCGTCAGCGTCGAGGACCATCACGTTGGACACGTGGATGGGGGCCTCCTGGGTGACGATGCCCTCGGACTCTGCGCCACGCTCGGGTGCGGAGTTCACGACGTGCTTCTTGATGCGGTTGACGCCCTCGACCAGCACCTTGTCGCGCTGCGGGAAGGCCTCGATGACCCGGCCCTTGGCGCCCTTGTCCGGACCCGAGATGACCAGGACGGTATCGCCCTTACGAATCTTCATGGGTTACAACACCTCCGGGGCGAGAGAAACGATGCGCATGAAGCGCTTGTCACGCAGCTCGCGGGCGACCGGCCCGAAGATGCGGGTTCCACGGGGGTCCGTGTTGTCGGCGCCCTTGATGAGGACGGCGGCGTTCTCGTCGAACTTGATGTAGGAGCCGTCCGGACGACGGGTCTCCTTCTTGGTGCGCACGATGACGGCCTTGACGATGTCGCCAGCCTTCACGTTTCCGCCGGGGGTTGCTTCCTTGACGGTGGCGACGACGATGTCACCGATACCGCCGGAGCGTCGGGTGGAGCCGCCGAGCACGCGGATGACCAGGATTTCCCGGGCTCCGGTGTTGTCGGCGACCTTCAGACGCGATTCCTGCTGAATCACTTCTAGTCTCCTTGTAGACCTAGTAGTTCTGTGCGCGTGGGATTACCGACCCGCACGCGCGCGGTCCGTGCCTCTCCGTGGCCACCTCAGGACCGTCCGCCACTGCACTGGGCACGGCGGAGGAACCTGCAGACCACAGGCAACCGCCCAAGTATGCCACCGGCGCCGGCACAGAACAAACCGGGCAAACTTCCCTCACTCCCGCCCATCGGCCAGCCGGACCCGTAGGCCACCCCCAAAAGACGGTATGTGTTACACATCACAGTAACGGGCGTTCTGTGATACACTTACATCTTCCCCCGTGCGCCCGACGGCCTGAATTTTCACACAGTCGGCCTTCCGCGACCGCGGGGCGCAACCCGGATACTCCCCCGGGCACACCGCCCATTAGCTGGGGCAATGTACGACGTGCCGTCATTTTCAGGGCCGACGGCAGGCGCCGACGGCCACCGCCAGACGTGACACGCAGTTAAACCCGACGTTACCGCCGCATGTCACATTTCCACTCAGGTAAGGCTGTCAGAAGTCATCCCTTCAGATACTTACTCTTCCTGAGGTGATTTACCCCACGACAGATCATCGATCCGCTGGTAACTTCTTGACGCGAACGGCGGAGTGAACCGCCGGCGACCGTCGCCATCCGACAGTCGTCCTCCTTACCCCGAAGGGATTTCACATGACCATCAAGAAGAGCCTGCTCGCCGCAGCCACCGCCACCACCGTCGCCATCGCCGGCACCGGCATCGCAGCCGCACAGGACGAGGCCCCTGAGACCCCGCCGACCGAGGAGGCCTCCTCCTCTTCCGAGCTCCTCGGCAGCATGGAAGGCTCCACCGAGACCCTGGGCATCATCAACGACTTCGGCGGTGCCGTCGCTGGCTCCATCAGCATCCTGCCGGACGTTTACGGCGCAATCCAGGACTTCCAGGACATGGTTGACGACATCTCCAGCAAGTTCCCCCTCCCCTTCTGAACCGCGGTCGCCTGAGCGACTACCGGTTCTGCGCGAGACGGCCCCGACCTCATGGTCGGGGCCGTTTCATCGTCGCCACCGCCTCCCGTCACCGGACATGCCACGTACCCCGCCCCGTACCGCTGCCCTCCCGCAACCAGTCTCCACGGGTGCCATCTTTTCGATACCCTCCCGCGTATAACGTCCTGACCAGTACAGATAGAACGGTTCCCCCGGCAGGAAAGTCATGTTAGATTCTGATTCGTACCCCTCACCAACGATCCTCACGAGGAGAGAATCAGCATGAACGTTCGCAAGTCCTTCTTGACCGCCGCAACCGCGGTCGCCCTCACCATTGCCGGCACCGGCGTCGCCTCAGCCCAGGACGACCTGCCCGACTCCACCGGCAGCACCGCCAGCTCCACCAACGACGAGTCCGGCAGCGCACCGACCGCAGGCTCTGCCGAACTCTCCGCCGAGCGCGACGTCTTCGGCTCCATCACCGGTGCCGACGCCCTCGGCTCCTGGACCGGAGACCAGTTCGACTACGAGAAGGCCACCCAGGCACTGGTCAGTCTCGCCGTCGGCGGCGCAGCCGTCGCCACGCTCGCGGGCGCATACAACGCTGTCATCGACGCCTCCGACACCTTCCAGGGGGTCCTGCAGGACAGCCGGAACTTCATCGAGAGCCAGCTCCCTTAACGTTCCCCACTCCCCCCGAACCACAGAGACGCCCCGCCTGCCCGCGGGGCGTCTCTGCATGTCCGATGGTTGCTGCCACCGGTTCCCCTACCCCGTCACTACCCCCCGCTAGACGTTTCTCTTCGGATACAACATTATGGTACGCGTACGTCACGTTCATCTTCCTGAACGTCCCGGATGACCACCGCCGGGTCTCGGCCACGGTCACTGACACAAGAGGAATCCCATGAAGCTCAAGAAGTCTCTTCTCGCCGGCGCCACCGCCGCCACCCTCGCGTTCGCCGGCACCGGCATCGCCACCGCTCAGGACGGTTCGTCCGAACTGCCGACCGGCTCCCTGACCAGCCTGTCTTCCGACGGCTCGGGCGAGGGTTCCTCCACCGACGGCTCCGGTGAAGGCTCGTCCGGCATTGATGCCGACAACATCCTCGGGTCGCTCGGCGATGACGAAGGAATTCTCGGCTCCCTGGTCACCGAGGCAGGCGATCCGTTCCAGACGATCAAAAACATTACGGCGATCATCTCGCTGATCACAGCCGCCGTCGGCCTCGGCGGCCTGTTCGGCTAAGCCACCCGGCGACCCCGGTCGCACAGCCCCTGCTTTCATTGCGCGAGGCTCACCTACGATCTAAGGTGAACCTATCCTCGAGCGTGGAGGCAGGGGCTCTTCCGTGCCACCACGCTCCTTTCCCACGAGTGAAAGGGGCCCGATGACGACGGGAACCACAGATGTCCCCGACCCGCCGGGCCTGGCCACCTCCCCTTTCACCGAACTGACTGCGACAGCGCGCCTGCGTCGCCGTAGACTCCTCGGACTCCTCGGACTCACCGTTCTGCTGATCCTCGGATTCCTGCTCAGTCTGGCCTACGGCTCCCGGGTCATCCCCAACGACGTCCTGTTCGACGCCCTCCGCCAGCTGCCCTCGGCACTGCGTGCCGATCGGATCGACAATCCTGACCTCCAGGTGATCGCCGAACTCCGCCTCCCCCGGACCCTCATCGGCATCGTCGTCGGTGCGGCACTCGGCGTCGCGGGCGCGCTGATCCAGGGGCACACCCGCAACCCGCTGGCCGACCCCGGCATCCTCGGCATCTCCGCCGGCGCGTCACTCGCCGTCGTCACCAGCTTCGCCCTGTTCAACGTCACCGGGACCGGCGCCACCGCCGCCTGGGCGTTCGGCGGAGCCGTCGCCGCCACCTTCGTCGTCTTCGGCCTCGCCTCCGTCGGCGGCGGCAACGTCCACCCGCTGACGCTCATCCTCGGCGGTGCCGCCATGAACGCCGTCCTCCAGGCGATCATCAGCGCCCTCGTCCTCACCGATGAGAACAACCTCGACCGGATGCGCTTCTGGACCGTCGGCTCCGTCGCCGGGCGGGACATGGGGGTGTTCTGGGGAGTCCTGCCGATCATCGCCATCGGCCTGCTCCTGGCGTTCGCCACCGGGCCGCAGCTCAACCTCCTCAACCTCGGTGACGACGTCGCCACCGCCCTCGGGGTCAACACCCGGGTCGCCCGGTTCACCGGCATGATCGTCATTGCTCTCCTGGCGGCCTCCGCCACCGCGGCGGCCGGGCCGATCGCCTTCCTCGGACTCGTCGTCCCGCACCTCGTCCGTTCCATCACCGGACCGGACTACCGGTGGATCCTGCCGTACTCGGCACTCGGTGGAGCGACGCTGCTGCTCTACGCCGACGTCCTCGGCCGCCTCGTCGCCCGTCCCGGTGAACTCCAGGTCGGCATCGTCCTCGCCTTCGTCGGCGCCCCGCTGTTCATCTACATGCTCGTCCGCCGGAAGGTCGTGCAACTGTGACACCCACCGACACGACCTCCGAGACCACCCCCCGGAAGGGAACCGGCCGCACCGGCCGCACCGCCCGGCCCTCCTGGGTCCACGCCCCCACGGTGCCCGGACGCCCGGCCTTCCGGCTCGGTGCGCTGTCCACGGTATGGCGCCCGCGGCACTTCCTGGTGACCGTGCTGCTGGCGGTCACGGCCGTGGTCCTCTTCCTGCTGTCGATCTGCCTCGGCGACTATCCGCTGACCCCGGTTCGCGTCGCCGAGATCATCGGCGCCCGCCTCTTCGACAGCCTGCACCTCGCGGGACTGCGTGACCTGATTGTCGCCCCCACCAGGATCGAGGAACTCGTCGTCTTCGAATGGCGCATGCCACGGTCGGTGACCGGCGTCGTCGTCGGTGCCGCCCTGGGGCTGTCCGGCGCGCTCACCCAGTCCGTCACCCGCAACGCCCTGGCCAGCCCCGACATCCTCGGCATCACCACCGGAGCCTCCGCGATGGCCGTCACCATCATCGTGCTCGGCGGCGGCGCGTCCGGCGGACTCGTCGGCTGGCTCTCCGGCGTCGGCATCCCCGTCGCCGCGCTCGCCGGCGGTCTGCTCACCGGACTGGCGATCTGGATCCTCGCCTACCGCCGCGGCATGGACCCCTTCCGGCTCGTGCTCTCCGGCATCATCATCTCCGCGCTGTTGATGGCCTTCATCAACTTCCTCATGACCCGCGCCGACCTGCGCGACGCGGCCACCGCCCAGCTGTGGCTGTCCGGGTCACTGAACGCCACGAACTGGACCAGGGCGCTGCCCGTCATCATCCTCGTACTCATCGGTGCGCCGGTCTTCGCGTGGATCTCCTTCCAGCTGCTCGCCGGTGTCCTAGGACCCGACGTAGCCCGCTCCCTCGGCCAGAACGTCACCGGCGTACAGGTCGCGCTGCTGGTGTTCTCCGTCGCCCTGGCCGCCGTCGCCGTCTCCGCGGCCGGCCCCATCGGCTTCGTCGCCTTCGTCTCCCCGCAGATCGCCCAACGCCTCTGCGGACGCTCGACCCCGCCACTGCTGGCCTCGGCCCTCTTCGGATCGTGCCTGCTGCTGCTGGCCGACATGGCGACCCAGTCGCTGCTGCCCGTCGAACTCCCCGTCGGGCTGCTGACCTCCGCGGTCGGCGGTCTGTTCCTGATCTACCTGCTCGTCCAGAACAACCGGAGGGCCTCCACCGAATGAGTACCCAGACCAGCACCCCGACCAACACCATCTCCGCCTCCGGCCTGACCGTCGGCTACGGCAAGGGTGCCCCGATCATCGACGACCTGTCGCTGGACATCCCCGGCGGGAAGGTGACCACGATCATCGGCCCCAACGGTTGCGGCAAGTCGACCCTGCTGCGCTCGCTGGCGCGCCTGCTGCCCTCCCGGTCCGGTGATGTCCGCCTCGACGCCACCGACATCGGCGGGATGAAGCGCAAGGACCTCGCGAAGATCATCGGCGTGCTGCCGCAGTCACCCGTCGCGCCGCCCGGCCTCGTCGTCTCCGACCTGGTCTCCCGTGGCCGTCACCCTCACCAGAGCTGGATCCGCCAGTGGTCCTCCACCGACGAGGACGAGGTCATGGCCGCGCTCGAGATGACCTCGGTCGCCGACCTCGCCGACCGTCCGGTCGACTCCCTGTCCGGAGGCCAGCGCCAACGCGTGTGGATCTCCATGGTGCTCGCCCAGCACACCGAGGTCCTCTTCCTCGACGAGCCGACGACCTACCTCGACCTCTCCCACTCCATCGAGGTCCTCGACCTGGTCCGGGAACTCAAGGGCCGGCTGGACCGCACCGTGGTGATGGTCCTGCACGACCTGAACCTCGCCGTCCGCTACTCCGACCACCTGGTCGTCATGCGCGACGGCGCCGTCGAAGCCGCGGGCAGCCCCGGGGACATCATCACCCCGGAACTGCTCAAGGACGTCTTCGCCCTCGACGCCGTCGTCATCGACGACCCCGTCGTCGGCGGCCCGCTGATCGTCCCGTCCGCCCCGCCGGAGACCGGCGACCATCTCGTCCCAGAATCCACCACAGACTAAGGACCTCGCACCACATGGCCACCACACCCGCCACCGCCGTCCGCGACACCGAGCTCCGGGAGCACCCGCGACGCGACGCCACCGAAGGCACCGAACCCGCCGACGACTTCGGAGGACGGCTCGTCCCGGTCACCGTCACCGCCAACGAGCTGATCGCGCCGAACCTCCGGCGGCTCACCCTCACCTCCCCCGAGTTCCGGGAACTCGAACTCACCGGGCCCGACGAATTCTTCGGCCTGCTGATGCCACAGCAGGGCCACAACTTCGAGCCTTTCGACACCGCGGGACGGAACATCCGCGCCGCCGTCGCCGACATCGCCGAGGAGGACCGCCCCGGACTGCGCTGGTACACGGTGCGACACCTGCGCCAGGAGACCGGTGAGGTCGATGTCGACGTGGTCATGCACGACGATCACCCCGGCCCCGGTGCCAGCTGGGTCGCCCAGGTCGTCCCCGGTGCGACCGCCGGAGTGTGGTTGTGCAACGCGATCTGGATCCGGCACGCCGAGCGCCCCCTGTTCGTCGCCGACCCGTCCGCGGTCCCCGCCCTGCTGACGATCCTGGAGTTCACCGAGGACCACCACCCCGACGACCTCTCCCGGTACCACCTCGTTGTCGTCGCCCACTCCCCCGACGACCTGGAGTCCGGGCTGGCGGAGGACTGGTCCGAGCGGGTGGCCTCCCTGCAGATCATCTACACCTCCCCCGGGATGGAGTCCGAGGCCGTTGCCGCTCACCTCCGCGAAGCGGCAGAAAGCGGCCACCCGTCAGCCGCCGTGGAGTACGTGTGGGCCAGCGGCGAGGTGGGGATGACGAAGACCGTGCGCGGTATCGCCGTGGACGAGTGGAACGTCGACACCGCCTTCGTCGACTGGGTCGCCTACTGGATCGAGGGCCGGCCACGGCCGTAGCGCGTTGGTCGTAGCCTCGTCACCACGCCGCGGCGACGACCCGCTCGACCTCGTCGAAAAGTCCGCCACCCTCGGGGCCGTGCAACGCCAGCTGGGTGAACACGACGACGGCTTCGTCGGTCCTCGGATTGACCCGTGCCCAGGTTCCGGCGGCACCGGCCCAGCCGTAGGTCCCGTCGGGACGCACACTGCCGCCGTAGCCCCAGCCTTCACCGTCGGCGAGGAAGAACCCCGCCATCGCCCGGTCCGCCGCGGTGGCGTGGTCGGTCATCATCGCGGTGACGAGTTCGGCAGGCAGCACCCCGACACCGTCCACCGTCCCACCGCCGAGCAGCAGGCGGGCGAAGGTGACCCAGTCGCCCACGGGACCGACGAGGGCACCGGCAGCATCGGGGAACGACGGGGGTGCCGCGTAGACACCGTCAGGGGGGTCGACCAGCTGTACCCCGTCTGCCCCGTCGACGTAACGCGCGGCGAAGCGTCCCCGCCGACCACGGTCCACCCACCACGTGGTGTCACCGATGCCGAGCGGGGCGAACAGCCGGTCCTGCGTCAGCTGGTCGAGCGGCGTGTCCGTCACACGTTCGCACAGCAGACCGAGCAGGGTGCTGCCCGAGTTGTACGTCCACCCGTGTCCCGGCTGATGCGCCAGCGGCAGCGCGGCGGCGGCCGCGAGATACCCGTCCCGGCTCACCGACCGCCCCAGGGTCTCCTCCTGCAGGGACGAGAACAGCCTCCGGCAGAACGGCGAGTCGAAGTCCGGGGTGAACCCCAGCCCGCCCCGCAGTGTCAGCAGGTCCTCGACCGTGACCGCGCGGTTGCACGGCACGAGGTTGGCTGCATCGTCCAGCGCGCCGGACGGGTCGCGCAGGACGGAGGGCCGGTCGAGTTCGGGCAGCCACCGGGACACGGGGGTGTCCAGAGTGATACTGCCGTCGGCGACGAGTGTCAGTGCCACGGCCGCGGTGACCGGTTTGCTCAACGAGTCCCAGAAGAACAGGGAGTCCGGCGCCGTCGGTGTGCCTGACTCCAGGTCCTGTACCCCGACGGCCACGGTGTCGGTCCGGCCCCCACCGCGGTGGTGTGCGACGACGGCGCCGGGCAGCCGTCCGTCGCGGACCCGGTCGCGCAGGAGCGCCGCAAGGGCGTCAAGAATAGTGGAGTCGGTCATCACCGAAGTGTGGCACGTCCGGCGTGCCTACGCCACGACCTCCACGCCGAGTTCCCCGAGCAGACGCCTCCTCAGGTCGTCGACGTCCTGACCGGCGGTGACGTGCTGACAGCTCAGCCGTCCGTCCGTCAGGACGACCACGCGGTCGGCGAGGGCGAGCGCCTCGTCGACGTCGTGGGTGATCATCAGCACCGACGGCCGGTGTTGGGCGACCAGGTCCCGCAGCAGCCCGTGCATCCGGATCTTGGTCAGGGCGTCCAGCGCACCGAAGGGTTCATCGGCCAACAGCAGTTCCGGTTCCCTGACCAGGGCCCGGGCCAGGGCCGCACGCTGCTGCTCACCACCGGAGAGCTCGACCGGCCAGGCGCGCTCGCGCCCGGTCAGACCGACCTCCGCCAGCGCGTCACGCCCCCTGGCCCTCGTCGCCGCACCGGAGGGGAGCCCGAAGGAGACGTTGTCGGCGATGCGGAGCCACGGCACGAGCCGGGAGTCCTGGAAGACGACCGACACCCGGTCGGGCACCTCGACCACGCCGCGGCCTGCGACGTCGCCGTCCAGTCCGGCGAGTGCCCGCAGCAACGTCGACTTGCCGGACCCGCTGCGGCCCAGCAGTGCGACGAACTCCCCGGGTCGGATGTCCAGGTCGACGCCGGCGAGGATGTCGGTGGTCCCGTCGAAGGACCGGTGGAGGTCGCGCACACTGACGGTGCCTGTGTTCAGCTGATCGTGCGTCGCCATGACAGGGCCCTCCGTCCGACCGCGCGCAGGACGGCATCGGCGGTGACGCCGAGTACCGCGTAGGTGACCAGGCCGACGACGATGATCTCCGTCTGCCCGTAGTTGGACGCCAGGGTGATCATGTAGCCCAGGCCCGAGGTGGTGTTCACCTGTTCCACGACGACCAGCGCCAGGAGGCCGGCGGTGACCCCGTAGCGCAGTCCGAGGATCACGCCGGGCATCGCCCCGGGGAGGATCACCCGACGCAGGAACTCCAGGCGCCCGACCTCCAGGGTGCTGGCGAGTTCCACGAACCTCCGGTCGATCGACCGCAGACCGTCGAAGGTGTTCATGTACACCGGGATCACCGTGGCCAGTGCGATGGTGGTGATCTTCATCTCCTCACCGATACCGAACCACAGGATCAGCAGCGGCATCAGCGCCAGTGTCGGGATGGACCGTTTGACCTGCACCGGCCCGTCGATCAACGACTCACCCCACCGGGACAGCCCCGCCACGGTGGCGAGGAGGACGCCGGCGACGATCCCCAGGGCGGTGCCGACGCCCGCACGGGTCAGCGAGGCCAGCAGGGACTCCTGCAGCCGTCCCGACTCCACGAGGTCGGCGGCGGCCACGACGACCTGCCAGGGTGACGCCAGGACCCGCGGATCGATCAGTCCCGTCGCCGAGCCGGCCACCCAGGCCAGGAGAAGAACCAGGACTCCGAGGCCACGGCCTGCCGTCAGGTGTCCGCCGGGCCCGTAGGTGCGGCGCCGTGGACGAATGTCCGTCTGCGTCGCCTCCGGGGCCGACCGGGCTGTGGACGACGCGGGACGTGGTGTTCCGGTCGTGTCGGTGGTGTGTTCCAGTGTGGTGGTCATGCCGCCAGCTCCTCGGGTTCGAAACGTCGGTCATAGAGGTCGGCGACCTCGATCTCCGGATGGTCCTGTTCCCGCGACAGCAGGTCGGCGGTCGCCTGGTGGTCGCTGATCAGGTCGTCCCAGTTCTCCGGGACGGCGAAGTCCCCCTGCCGCTCGACGACGTACCGGGCGTCCTCCTCCGCCAGGCCCTGGTGGTCGACGAGGTAGAGGTCCGCGTACTCCTCGCGGTGGTCGTTGATCCACAGGTTGAGTTTGTTCCACACCTCGACGTACTGCTTGAGCGCGGCGGTCTTCCTGTCGTCCTGCAGGGTGCTCGTCGGCACGTACAGGTGCCAGGGGTCGTCGGGCACACCCGGGGCGATGGTGGACGCCCCGTCCCGCCCGTACTTCGCCAGGTAGGAGCGTGCCTGTTCGATGCCGAGCGGGGCGACGTCCACCTCTCCCTTGGCGATGACGTTGACGAAAGTGTCGTCGGTGCTCTGCAGCTCCACCAGGTCGACGTCGTCCCGGGACAGCCCGGCTTCCTCGAGGACGCGCAGCACCAGTGCGCCCTGGGCCTGTCCGGGGCTGTAGGCGATACGTTTGCCCTTCAGGTCGGCCAGCTCGCGGACCTCTGCGCCCGGCGCGACGCCCAACTCGTAGGTCGGGTGCTCCAGTGGGTCGACGGTGCGGCGCGCCGAGACGATACGCACCGGCTCAT
This sequence comes from Corynebacterium sp. USCH3, assembly GCF_037619475.1. Lineage (NCBI taxonomy): Bacteria > Bacillati > Actinomycetota > Actinomycetes > Mycobacteriales > Corynebacteriaceae > Corynebacterium > Corynebacterium sp. USCH3. The sequence continues at coordinate 152,580 of NZ_JAQPZT010000003.1, read as the reverse complement.
TGGTCCACGTGGCGAACAGGGGTGGGATATCGGCGACGGCACCGACGTCGAGGGCGTCGGCCCGGAACGCCTCCAACGTTTTCGGTCCGCCGTCGATGTTCGCCCATTCCGGGGTGAAGTCCAGCTCGTCGATCAGACCGGACGCCTCCAGCGCGACCTGGGTGCGGGGGTCGCCGATCCGCAGGACGGTGTCCTCGTCCACCGCGTCGGAGATCACGGCGGTCTCGTCGTAGCCGGCGTCCTGTCCGGCACCGGAGCCGACCGCGTTGCATCCGCTGACGCCCAGTGCCGTGAGCGAGGTCAGTGCGACGAGCGTGACCGTCCCGGACCGCGTGTTCTTCCGGACGATTCTCATGCGCTCTTCACCTCCTGCCTCTGCGGCTGCGGGGCCGGCTCGGAGGTCACCGGTCCGCCGTGGTGGGTGACCGGGTAGCCGCGGCGACGGAGCGCGGGGATGACCCCTTCCCCGACGTGGTAGGTCTCCTCCAGGTGCGGGTACCCGGACAGGACGAACTCGGTGACCCCCTCACGCTGGTACTCGGCGATGAGGTCGGCGACCTCGTCGTAGGAACCCACCAGCGCGGTTCCGGCTCCACCCCGGACGAGGCCGACACCGGTCCACAGACCCGGGTGGATCTGCAGGGCACGGACGTCGTCTCCCCGGTGGAAGGCCGATCCACGTCCGTGGAGTTCGGCGATGCGCCGTTGGCTCTCCGACTCCGAGGAGGCGATCGCCTCCTGGGCGGCCCGGACATCGGCTTCGGTGACATGGGTCAGCAGTCGGGCTGCGGCGTCCCACGCCTGGTCCGAGGTCTCGCGGGCGATGACGTGCACCCGGAGTCCGCCCCGGGCACGGGGCAGCTCACGGAGTTTCTTCCCGACCTCACTGGGGCGTTCACCCCAGGTGAGGTAGGTGTCCGCGTGGTCGGCGGCGACCCGCACCGCCTCCGGGGAGGATCCGGAGAAGTACACCGGTGGCACGGCCTCCGGACGGACCGGAAGTCTGGCACCACGGACGTCGACGTGCCGTCCGGCGTAGTCGACCGGTTCGGGGCTGGTCCAGAGCTGCGTCCACACGTCGAGGTACTCGGCGGTGCGCTCATAGCGCTCGGCTTTGGGCACGCGGTCACCGGTGGCGCGTTGCTGGGCCGGTTCCCCGCCGGTGACCAGGTTGATGAGCAGCCGGTTTCCGGACAGCCGCTGGAAGGTGGCGGCGGACTGCGCCTCTTTCAGGGCGGTGGCCAGGCCGGGACGGACCGCCACCAGGAACTTCAACCGTTCCGTGACGCCGAGCAGGCTGGTGGCGATCACCCAGGGGTCCTCACACCACAGCCCGACCGGGATCAACACGCTGTCGAAACCGTTCTGTTCCGCGGCCAGGGCGAGCTGGGTGAGGTACCTGGCGTCCACGGCACGGTCGGCGAGTCCGTCGCGGCCGTGGGCGGCGACCCGTCCGCCGGGACCGCCACCGACGACGTAGCGTGAGTCAACGAAGGGCGGCAGGTACCAGTGGAAGGTCAGTTCGGGGCGGTCGGGTGTCTGAGGAGGTTCATCATGTGTCGGCATGGCATGAGTGAACCACTCTGTCTACTTTTCACCCCACCCTTCCGCTCCCGGTGAACGAAAACCGGACGGCGCCGAGGAGGCGGTCTCAGTGCCCGGTGTGCTCGCGCCAGTGCGGGGCGAGCAGTTCGTCGTCGATGAGGGTGTTCTTCCCGGCGCGCACACCGAGCGCCCCCATGATCACCGCGATCACCACCAGCGCCACGAGGATGCCGGTCCAGTCACCGGTGTGCCCGTGCACCAGGCCGATGACGAAGGGACCGATCCCGGCGATGAAGTACCCCATCGGCTGCACGAACCCGGACAGCCGCGCGGTGACCAGGGACGACCTGCTGCGGGCGGTGATCAGCGCGATCGCCGTCGGGAAGCAGAACCCGCCGAGGCCGAGCAGGGCGGCCCACAACAGCGGTGCCGCCGTCGGCGCGAGCAGGACCCCCAGGTAACCGCCGGCGGTGAACAGCGCGAACAGCAGCGGGAACGGGGCGAGACTGCGGGCACGGTCGATGACGGTGGGCATGACGATGCCACCGAGGATGTTGAAGGCACCGATCATCGCCAAGGCCACGCTGCCGACGTCGCGGGAGACACCGGAGTCCACGTAGATCTGCGGCAGCCAGCCCATCTGCAGGTAGGCGTTCATCGCCTGGACCCCGAAGAACAACGTGAGGAACACCGCCGTCGGCGACCGCCACAGCGACGTCCGGGTCAACTTCTCGACCTCCTCCGGCGTCGGCTGGGGCAGCGCCGACGGGATGGTGTCCCCCCTGCCCTTCCCCGCCGTCGCTCCGGGGAAGTCCGAGCCGGTGCGGACGGCCACGACCACCCAGACCAGGACCTGTGCCAGGCAGAGGAAGGCCCAGACGAACAGCGCCCACTTCCAGGAGTCGGCACCGTCGAACCACAGGTCAGACAGTGGCCCCACCGCGCCCGAGACACCGAGCAGGGCACTGTAGACCGTCATCAGCGCCACCGTGCGACGTCCCCCGTAGTTCTTCGCCCACGCCGGGATCAGCACGTTGCCCAGGGCGATGCCGGCCACGACGAGGCCGGTGAGCACGATGAACACCGCCATCGACCCGACCCACGGCCGCACGACGAGGCCGAGCAGAGAGACCACCATGCCGACGACGATCGTGCGGCTCAACCCCAGACGACGGGCCAGGGGCACGGCGCACAGGCCCATGACGCCGAAGAGCACGCCCGGCAGGGCGGTGATCAGTCCGGCGTAGGAACTGGAGGTGCCGAAGGCGTCGAGGACGTCGGAGAGGACCGGGCCGAGCGAGGCGATGCCGGCACGCAGGTTCACCGCGGCGACCGCCACGGCGATGAACGCCAGTGTCAGCGGGATCACGGGGCCGCCCGGCACGCTGCCACCCGTGCGCCCCTGCCGTGCCTTCCGGCTGTTCACCTGGCTACCGTCGGCCACCGTTACCGTCCTCCTGGATCGTCTCGTCGTCAGAACCCCTGCAAACCTACTCCCCACCGGCGCGCCCGGAAACTCCGGGCGACCCCGGGACGGCGGCTGCCGGCACGCGCGCGTCGCGCGGTACCCTCCGTCGGCGGCCACGGTCAAGGGTTCGCCACGGCCCGTGACGAACGGTGTCGCACCGCCGCCGGGCTTCCTACGATCCCGGGGCATGACTGACACTCGACAATCCACCACCCGACAATCCACCGTCCCCGACCCCTCCACGCCGCCTCCCTCCGTCGCCGTCGTCGGCGCCGGCCTCACCGGAGTCAACGCCGCGCTGGCGTTCCGGAACGAGGGCTGGCAGGTCGACCTCTACAGCGACCGGTCCCGTGCCGAGCTCCGCGACGGTCTCCCCGCGACCGGTACCGCGATTCTCTTCGGCAACTCCCGGGTGCCCGACCGCACGATCACCGACGACCGTTACGCCGGGACACCGACAGCCCAGTTCACCGCGAGCTCGGTGGGCATCGCGGGAACTCCGCCGGAAGCCTCGTTCACCGCACGGTTCAGCTACGAGGCCCAGTCGGTCGACCCACGTCTGCGTACCGACGACCGTCTCGGGGAGTTCCTCGACAAGAACCCCGCCACCGCCCCTGCCACCAGCCGTTTCATCGTCGGCGAAGTCACGCCCGCGTCCCTGGACGCCATCGCCGCCGAACACGACGTCACCGTTGTCGCCACAGGGAAGGCCGGCCTGGCCACCCTCTTCGAGACGGACCCTGACCGCACCCCCTACGACTCCGCGCAGCGTTACCTGCTCACCGTCACCGCCCACGGACTCCCCGTCGACCATGTCTTCCGCGGTCGCGGCAGCACCGTCCCCGGTGGACTGCTGTCCCTGCACGAGGACGGCGAGATCTTCGTCGGACGCCACCTGCACAAGGACACTGACGACACCTGGGTGATCCTGGCGTGGGCCCGGCCGGGGACCGCCACCGAGGAGGCGTTCCGTTCCGCGACCGACGCCCGGACCGCCCTCGACGTGCTGCAGGCCCTGCATCACCGCGAGTTCCCGGACGTCGCCGGTGACATCGACCGGTTGCGCCCCATCGACACCGACCCGCACTCCTGGCTCAAGGGCGCGGTGACTCCCCGTGTCCACCGGCCGACCGCCCGCACGGCGGGTGGACACCTCCTCGCAGCTCTGGGCGACACCGCCGTCGCCGTCGACCCGATCGCCGGGCAGGGGGCCCAGCTCGCCACCTACCAGGTGGCCGGACTGCGCGACGGACTACGTACCGCCCTCGACGAGGGGCGGGACTGGGACGAGGAGCTGCTCACCGAGCTCTTCGACCGTCACTGGCGGGAGCACGCCGACGCCGGCGTCGAGGTGACGTCCCTGTTCCTCGGGGACCCGCTGTTCGCCGAGGTCACGCAGGAGTTCTTCGCTTCCGCCGCGACCGACCCCGCGGCCGCCAGCGCCCTGTTCAGCCTGTTCTCCGACCCCTCCCCCGCCCTGGTGCTGCGCACCGCCGCCGACGTGCGGGGCTTCGTCGCCTCCTTCCGGGAGGCCGCGGCATGAGCACCCTGAAGAACTCCCCTGACCCGGACGAGCCGGCGGAGACGCCGCGACGCCGCATCCGGTTCAACGCCTTCGACATGAGCTGCGTGGTGCACCAGTCCCCCGGGCTCTGGCGGCACCCCGACGACCAGTCTCACCGCTACAACGACCTCGGCTACTGGACCGACCTGGCGAGGACACTGGAGGACGGACTGTTCGACGGCATCTTCCTGGCCGACGTCCTCGGCGTCTACGACCTGTACGGCGCCTCACCGGACGCCGCGGTGCGGTCCGGGGCACAGGTCCCCGTCGCCGACCCCCTCCCGCTGGTCAGCGCGATGGCCACCGTCACCGAGCATCTCGGGTTCGGCCTGACCACAGGCACCGCCTTCGAACACCCCGTCCCGTTCGCCCGCCGTGTCACCACGCTCGACCATCTCACCGGCGGTCGGCTGGGGTGGAACGTGGTGACCGGGTACCTTCCCTCCGCCGCGGAGAACACGCAGTCGCGCGGACAACTCGACACCTTCGACCACGACGCCCGCTACGACCACGCCGACGAGTACCTGGAGGTCCTCTACAAACTGTGGGAAGCCTCGTGGGAGGACGACGCCGTCCGCGCCGACGTCGACAGCGGTGTCTACGCCGACCCGGGAAAGGTCCGTCCGATCGGTCACCGCGGTGACCGTTACACGGTGCCGGGCATCCACGTGTCCGCGCCGTCTCCCCAGCGCACACCGGTGATCTTCCAGGCCGGGGCGTCCGAGCGTGGAAGTACCTTCGCCGCCGCCCACGCCGAATCCGTGTTCGTCGCCGCGCCGACACCGCAGAAACTCGCCGGGGTCGTGGAGACACTGACGCGGAAACTGCACGACGCCGGGCGTACCCGCGACGACGTGGTGATCTACGCCCTGCTCACCGTGATCACCGACAGCACCGACGACAGGGCGCGGGCGAAGGCCGAGGACTACCGCTCCTACGTCGACCTGGAAGGCTCGTTGACCCTCATGTCCGGATGGATGGGGGTGGACTTCTCCGGGTTCGACCTGGACGACCCGGTCACCGGCATCAGGTCCAACGCGATCCAGTCCGCCGTGGCTGCGTTCCAGACCGCCGCCGGGGAGGACGGTGCCGCGTGGACCGTGCGCGAACTGGCGGAGTTCGGCGGCATCGGAGGTCTCGGCCCAGTGCTCGTCGGCTCCGGCGACAGCGTCGCCGATCAACTGGAGCACTGGGTCGACGTCACCGGGATCGACGGGTTCAACCTCGCCTACGCCGTCACCCCGGGGACGTTCCGCGACGTCATCGACCATGTCGTGCCCGTCCTACAGGCCCGTGGCGAGTACCCCACAGACCACACCGCCGGGACCCTCCGCCACCGGTTGTTCGGTCGCGGCGACCGCGTCCCCGACAACCACCCGGCACACACCGCCAGAGCACGACTCACCGACACCGAAGGAGCACGGACATGACCATCCCCCGCACCGTCCCCCGCACGACAGCCGTCACCGACGGACAACTCACGGAGGTGTTCGCCCCGGTCTTCGCCCGCATCGCCGAGGACGCCGCCGGGCGTGACAGCCGTCGCGAGCTCCCCACCGAAGCCGTCGGGCTCCTGCGCCAGGCCGGTTTCGGCACCCTGCGGATCCCGACCGACCGCGGCGGATTCGGAGCGAGCCTGCGCCAGACGTTCTCACTGCTCATCGACCTGGCGGCCGCAGACCCGAATCTCACGCAGGCACTGCGGGTCCACTTCTCCACCGTGGAAGGACTCCTCACGGCGGTCGATCCCTCGGGGCCGTCCGCCGACCCGTCCACCAACCCGTCCACCGTTGACGCGGCAGAGGCCGGTCTCCACGCCGTCGTCGACGGAACGCTGTTCGGGAACGCCATCTCCGAACGCGGGGTCGGGGCAGCCGAGCGCTACCGGACGACACTCACCCGGCGCGGCACCGACGGGGCCGACACGGACGGATACGTCCTCAACGGGACGAAGTACTACAGCACCGGCAGTCTCTTCGCCGACGTCATCGTCGTCGCCGCTGACCGTGACGGGGAACGCGTGTCCGTCACCGTCCCGGTCACCGCGGAGGGCGTGCACCAGATCGACGACTGGGACGGCTTCGGTCAACGGGTGACCGGGTCCGGCACGACGGTCTTCGACAACGTGTCGGTGGACGGTGACGCCGTCACCGCCGGAGGCTACGGCACCGACGGCCGGACCCCGGAGACGGCGTTCCTGCAGTTGTTCCACCTGGCGGCCCTGTCGGGCATCGTACGGCGGGCGGCCGACGACGCCAGGGACCAGGTCGCCCGGCGTGAGCGCACCTACTCCCACGCTCCCGCCGATCTCCCCCGTGAGGATCCGCTGGTCCAGGCGGTCCTGGGCCGGGTCAACGCCGCGGCCTTCGCAGCGCGGGCCACCACACTGGCGGTGGCGGACCTCCTCGAACGGGCCGCCGACGGAGCGGACGCGCACGTCGACGCCGCCGAGCTCGCGGCAGCCGAGGCCCAGGTGGCCCTCATCCCGCTGGTCCTCGACGCGGTCAACGAACTCTTCGAGACCGGCGGTGCGTCCCTGTCCTCGGGTGCGCTGAACCTCGACCGGCACTGGCGCAACGCCCGGACGCTGGCACAACACAACCCGGCGGTCTACAAGCAGCAGGCCATCGGGAAATACGCTCTCACCGGGGACGGATCGGCCCTCCCCTACGCCTGGAGCGCCGGCGTCCGTGGGGCGTCGGAGGTTCCATTCACCCCTTAGAGGAATGGTGGCCCACCGGATAGACCGCATGGTCTACTCGGTGGTGCCGGAGACGCACTGCCCCGGTTGTCCACCCCGCCGCCCGGCCCGACCACACAGGAGCACACCCCATGACCTCACCGACCCACACGGCCGCCGCCACCGGCCCACTGACCCCGACGGCCCTGCGTAGCGCGTGGGCGTCCATCCCCACCCCGATCACGACCGTCGCCGCCGTCATCGACGGCCATCCCGTCGGCCTGATCGTCGGGTCGTATGTGGGACTCTCCCTGGAACCCGCACTGGTCGCGGTCAGCATCCAGAAAGGCTCACGGACCTGGCCGCTGCTCCGTACGGCCGAGCACCTGGGGATCTCCGTGCTCACCCGCGCCCACCAGGGGCACGTCCGCCAGCTCGCCGGCCCGGTGGAGACCCGGTTCGACAGTGTCGGCTGGCGGACGGACCGTGGCGCCGTCCTCGTCGACGACGCCGCCGTGCACCTCACCGGCCACGTCATCGACGACATCGACACCGGTGACCACGTCACCGCCGTCCTGCAGATCGACCGGGTGCACGAGGAGGCCCCGTCGGAGACCCCCCTGGTCTTCCACGGGTCCCAGGTCACCGTCGTCGGAGAGCTCTGAGGCAGGTCTGACATGTCCACCGCAACCACACGCGCTCCCCGAGACCTCCAGTTCGCCTACTGGACGCCGAACGTCTCCGGCGGACTGGTCGTCTCCGAGGTCGACCAACGCACCGACTGGGGCATCGACTACAACCGCACCCTCGCACGCACCGCCGAGGAGGTCGGCTTCGACTACGCGCTGACCCAGGTCCGTTACCTCGGGTCCTACGGTGCGGAGTCCCAGCACGAGTCGGTCAGTTTCTCCCTGTCGCTGCTCGAGGCCACGGAACACCTGAAAGTCATCGCCGCGGTCCACCCGGGTTTCTGGCAGCCGGCGGTCCTGGCGAACCTGGCGACCACCGCCAGCGAGATCCACGGTGGCCGTTTCGCCCTCAACGTCGTCTCCGGGTGGCTGAAGGACGAGTTCCGTACGTTCGGCGAACCCTGGCTGGAACACGATGAACGCTACCGGCGCTCCGCCGAGTTCCTGCAGGTCCTGCGTGCGGTCTTCACCGAGTCCCCGGCGAACTTCCAGGGTGACTTCTACCGGTTGCACGACTACTCCATCAGTCCCCGCCCCCGGGTCGCCCCTGAACTGTTCCAGGGCGGGAACTCCTCCGCCGCGCAGGTCAACGGCGGCACCTACGCCGACTGGTACTTCATCAACGGTGCCCCGGTCGACGAACTCGCCCGGCAGATCGACAACGTCCGGCGCCATGCGGACGCCGCGGGGCGGGAGACGAAGATCGGGGTCAACGCCTTCGTCATCCTCGAGGACACCGAACACCAGGCCCACGACAAGCTCCGCGACATCATCGACAACGCCAGCACGTCCGCGGTCGAGGGCTTCCGGCAGTCGGTGAAACAGGCCGGGCAGTCCACCGCGGACGGACAGGGGATGTGGGCCAACTCCACCGTCGAGGACCTCGTCCAGTACAACGACGGGTTCCGTACCGGGCTGATCGGCACCCGGGAGCAGATCGAGGAACGTGTCGAGGAGTTGCGGCGTATCGGCGTGGACCTCATCCTCACCGGTTACCTCCACTTCCAGGAGGAGGTCGGGCGCTTCGGCCGGGAGATCATCCAGCCGCTCCGCGCCGGCACCGCAGCACAGGCGCTCCGCGCCACGTCATGAGTGGTTCTGCCGTGAACGGACCCGACGAGTGGGGCCGCGCGGAGGCCGTCCGCGAGGCGGTCGGCCGGCTCAGAGCGTCGGGCCTGCTGGCCGCCACCGTCCCGGCCCGGCTGGGTGGGCCGGAACTCCCCGCCTCGGTCATCGCCGAGGTATGTCGCATCCTGGCGTCCGGAGACGGGTCGCTGGGCCAGATCCCGCAGAGTCACATGACCTTCAGCCGGTGGTTGTTCACCGGGAGCCACCCGCACGACGAACAACGGTGGGCCGACCTCCTTCTCGGCGGCACCCTCATCGCCAACGCCCAGGCCGAGAGCGCACCGGTCGTTCTCGAGAACGACCGCCTCAACGGCCGGAAGGTCTTCTGCACCGGCTCCGGCTACGCCGATGTCCTCGCCGTCACCGCCCGGCACCCGCACGAGGACGACCAGAGCCTCGTCGTCTTCCTCCCGGTGGACACCGCCGGGGTGACCGTCGTCGACGACTGGGCGGCCCTGGGGCAGGAGTACACCACCTCCGGCACGGTCATTCTCGAGGACGTCGAGGTACGCGCAGGCGACATCCGGTCCATGTCCGTGGCCCCGTCCCTGGTGCCTCCTGCGTACGGAGCCTTCGCCCAGCTGCTGCACACCGCCATTGACGTGGGTGTCGCCGGCGCCGCCCTGGACGCCGCCCTGGAGGTCGCGTACTCCCGTGACCCGGACCCGCTCACGGCACACGCGGCGGGTGAACTGATCGCACAGCAGTTTGCGGCCGAAGCCGTCCTGGAGAAGGCGGGACGGTCGGTCGACGCGGTCTGGGCGGGTGCCGCCCCCGCCGCCACCGCATCACTGGATGTCGCCGCGGCAAAGGCGACGACCGGTGCCCTGACCGTGGACCTGGCGTCCCGGATCTTCGAGCTCACGGGGACCGGTGGAGCGACGGGCGACCACGGCCGGGTACTCGCACGGCACTGGCGTGACCTGCGCACCCACACCCTCCACGACCGACGCCGTGAGAAACTCAGGGTGATCGGCCACGCCGCGCTCAGTGGCGACGCCCCCGTCCCAGGGCGTCGGCTGTAACCTGCAGGACATGACATTCAGCGTCCCCCCGGTACCGTCCTCCGCCGTCTTCTGGACGACGCTGGACACCACCGACCCGATCGAGGACGCCGACCTGCGCTTCCTCGTCGCCGGGTTGATGGACGCCCACGGAGCGCTGCGTTCCGTGCACACCCTGACCGACGACCTCTGTACGGTGACCGTCCCCGACGAGGTCCCCTATCCTCCGTCGGACATTCTCGCCGCCGACCGCACCGGCCCCGGTGACCTCGCCGCCTCCCTGACCCCGGGGGACGGGCGGGTGTGGCGGATCAGCCGACTCTCGGAGACCCGGCTGCTGCTGTGCGTCCACCGTGGGGTCGTCGACGCCGAATCCTGGTCGACACTGGTCACCGACGCGGAAACCCTGTTGGGAGGGCATGCGGTGGCACCCGGCGGCGACTGGGGCCCGCAGGCGGAGATGGACCCTCCCGCCCCGTTCGACGGCGGGGGCCCGTCGACCTACAAGACCTTCGACGTCAGTGACGCCGACGCCCTGCTGGACCTGCTCCCCGTCCAGTTCGGGGTGAGCCACGACGAGATCGTGGCCACCGCCGTCCTGCTCGCCCGGGCGGTCGCCGGGGTTCCGGCGGCACCGGTGGCGCTCCGCGCCCGCGGCCGGACGTCGCCGTTGAGTCCCGGGGTCGGACGCACCGTCGGGCGACTCGACCGTCAGTACCCCGTGCCCGCCCCGGACGGGCTGGAGGCTCCCGGGACCGGTCTGCTGACCGGGGGCGCTGCGGTGCAGCGTGCGCTGGAAAACGTCCGCGACTCCCTGCGCAGTGGCCGGGACGCGGGCGTCGCGCCCGACTCCCGTCCTGCGGCCACCGTGGAGGTCAGCGCCGCCAAGCTGTCCGTCTCAGGTCCGGTGCGCCCGGTCGACGGCGTCCCCCACGTGATCCTGGGGACCCGCCGGTTGGCCCGGGTGACCGTGGTCGACGAGCGCGGTGGCGCCGACGGGGTACTGCTGTGGCCGCACCTGGAGCAGTCGTTGATCAGCCTGTCTGTCCTGGCCCGACTGACCGAGGCCGGGGTGACGGCAGGTGCCCCCGACACCACCGACCCGGTGGAGGCGACCTCGATCAACCTCTTCGGCCCCCGCCCCACCGACGCCGACCGCACAGTGGACCTGACACAGCTGCCCGAAGTCAACGGATTCCAGGTGGCCAGGCGCCTGCAGCAGGAGCACCGCGGCGGCAGCACCCTGGTGCGCCTGCCCGGGGTGACGGACCCGAAGAGCACCGGGGGCCGCTCCGGACGCGTCGGCAGCGGCGTCACGGGCCGGTTCATCACCGGACAAGGGGTCACCGGCTGAGGTCGCCGTCCTCCGGCTCACCGTACAACCGCGACACCGGGTCCACCCCGGCCCCCGGCCAGAAGAACAGGCGCACGCGCCGGTCGGCGCGCTGCTGCCACTGCCCCGCATCCACTCCCCCACCACGACTCATCACCCGGTGCACCCGGTGGTTGCCCACGTCGGGCTCGGCGATCACCAGCCGACACTCCGGGTCCGACTGCAGCAGAGCGGCGGCGAAGTCGCCGACGAACGGCCCGAAGATCCCCTTGCCGGTCAGCGTGGGCTCACCGACAGCAACATGGAAACCCAGGTCATGGGGTTCGGAACGGTACACCGTCCCGATCTCGTCACGCCGGGGACGGTAGATCTCCATGTAGCCGACCTCCTCCCTGCCCGACCCCCCGTCGTAGGACAGGATGAGCGGCACGGCGTAGGTCGTCGACAGCTTCGCCCGCCAGTCCGCGGCCCAGGTCGACGCGTCCCACGCCTGGTCCCAGGTGTCCACCAGGTGGGGACGACCCATCCAGTCCGCCACGGTTGCCGCGTCCCGGTCCGGGTCGGCGATCCGCAGCGTGATGCCGTGCGCACCCCGGCTGTACTCCTCGGGGATCCGGGGGGCCGTGGCGAGGAATTCGCTGTCCGGCAGGTCGGTGCGCAACCGGTGCAGGACACTCAGGTCCACGGTGGTGGTGTTGTTCTCGGTCACAGTAGCTCCGCTCCTCCGCTGGTCACCCAGCAGATGTGATACTTAGGAATACCTATCCTTTGATAAGGGACGCCATGACAGAGTACCCTGCCTCGTGAACAGTCGCTCGCGCACCCGCCACCCAACCACAGGAGCACCCCTCACAGTGTCGAACCTGCCACATCAGGGCCCCGCCGCACAGCCCCCCGCCCCGTCCCACCCGTCCCTGGTCGTCCTGGGTGCCGGTCCCAAGGCCGTCGCCGTGCAGGCCAAGGCCCACGCCCTGCGCCGCCTGGGCCTCCCCGCCCCGACGGTCACCGTCGTCGACTACCAGGGCATCGGCGGCAACTGGCGGTCGGGCGGCGGATGGACCGACGGACGACACCAGCTGGGCACCTCACCCACCAAGGACATCGGCTTCCCCTACCGCACCCGCATCGCCGGGGACCTGGACCGTGAGGTCGACCGGGCGCTCCTGGACATCGGCTGGACGAGCTTCCTCGTCGACACCGACCGCTACGCCTGGTGGGTCGACCACGGCCACCCCAACCCCCGGCACTACCTGTGGGCGGACTACCTGCGCTGGGCGGCCGAGAAGTCCGGGATGACACTGGTCAACGGCCAGGTGACACGCATCGGCCTCCGGGAGCCCGCCAGTGCTGCACAGGGCCGGTCACAGGGCCGGTCACAGGGCTGGTCACTGTCGGTGGACCGGATCGACGGGACGTCCTCGCGCCTGGAGGCCGACGCCCTGATGCTCACCGGGCCGGGACGTTCCGACCGTCGGATCGCCCCGCTGCCCACCGTCTACTCGGTCGCCGGGTTCTGGCAGGCGGTGTCGTCGGCACAGCTGCCCCCGGCGTCGCGGGTGGCGGTCATCGGCGGCGGTGAGACCGCCGCCAGCATCGTCGAGGAGCTCATCGGCCACGACGTCGTCGACATCGCGGTGGTCTCCCCCGCGCCCACGATCTTCACGCGGGCGGAGGGGTCCTTCGAGAACGAGCTCTACACCGACCCCCGCCTCTGGGCCGACCTGGACGACGCCGACCGTCGGGATGTGATCACCCGCTGCGACCGCGGCGTGTTCTCCGCCCAGGTCCAGGAGAAGCTCATGGCCGAGGACCGCGTCAGCCACCTGCGCGGCCGCGTCTCCGCCGTCCATGACCGCGACGGGCTGGCCGAACTGCACGTCGGCGGGCGCACCGAACTCGTCGACCTCGTCGTCGACGCCCGCGGCAACTCCCCGCTCTGGTTCACCCGCATGATGGACGACCGCGTCGTCGCCCGGCTCATCGGCGCCTGCGGCGGGGCAGTGACCGCCGCGACCGTCGAGGACAGGATCGGTGCCGACCTCTCCCTGACCGGTATGGGCCCCACCCTGTTCCTCCCCACTCTCGCCGGCATGTCCCAGGGGCCCGGAATGGCGAACCTCAGCTGCCTCGGCGAACTCTCCGACCGCATCCTCGCCGGCCTCGGCGCGGGCACCGCCCCACTCCCGGACGACCTGCGCCGATCCCCCTCCCGTCCCGAAAGGACCCCGTTGTGACCGCTCCCGACACCACCACCCGTTTCTTCACCGGCTCTGTGGGGGACCTGCGTTTCGGACCTGCCGCCCCGATTGAGCCGCCCACGGTGGACGCCCTGCTCCACCGTACGGTGACCGGCGGAGGCGAGCGCCCCGCGGTCGTCGGCGACGGGGGGACGCTCACCTACGCCGAGCTGGACCGCAGGTCCTCCGCCGTCGCGCGCTACCTGCGTGCCAACGGCATCAGCACCGGCGACCGGGTGGTCGTCCTCGCCCACCGGTGCGGCTGGCTGCCGGTCCTGGCCGTCGGCATCCTCCGCGCCGGAGCGGTCTATGTCCCCGTGGACGCCTCCTACCCGGCCGAACGTGTCGGTTTCATCCTCGAGGACTGCACCCCCGCCGCAGCTTTCGCGCTCGGCGGCGCGTCGCTGCCTGCCGACGGGGACGGGACTGCTGACGGGGGCGTCGTCGGCGGAACCGTCACCGACGACTCCCCGCTGGGCCGGGCGTTCCTGGCCGACCACGGCCCGGGTTTCAGCCCCGACGACCGGTCCCGTCCGACCGGCCCGGCCGACGACTGCTACCTGATCTACACCTCGGGGACGACCGGCACCCCGAAGGGGGCGCTGAACACCCACCTCGGGGTCACCGCCCACTTCCAGTGGATGGGCCGGGTACTCGGGGACGCCGGGACGATCCGGATGCTGCAGAAGGCCCCGGTGAGCTTCGACGTCGGCGTCGCCGAACTCCTCGGCCCATTGGCCACCGGCGGCACCGTCGTGATCCCGGGACCGGAGTGGTGGCCCGGCGACGTCGACTCGATGGTGGAGTTGATCGCCGGCCACGACGTGACGGTCCTGTCGATGGTGCCGTCGCTGATGCGCGTCCTGCTCGACGTCCTCGACGACTTCGGCACCCCGCTGTCGTCGCTGTCGAACATCCGCCACCTCCTGCTCGGCGGCGAGGCCGTGCCGGCCGACGTCGTCCGACGCGCCCGCGAGGGGATCGGCTGCCGCGTCCACGGCCTCTACGGTCCCACCGAGACGGCGATGGACGTCACCTGGGTGGAGTACACCGACGCCCTCGTCGGCGCCGCGGACTTCGACGACCGGGCGAGTCTGCTGGGCCTGCCCGAGGACAACGTGGGCGTGTACGTCATCGACGAGGACGGCACCGAGGTGGACCCGTCCGGACCGGACTGGTCCCGGCCCGGCGAACTGTGCATCTCGGGCCCGCAGGTCGGCAACGGGTACTTCGGGCGGGCGGAGCTGACCACGGAGGTCTTCGTGGACTCCCCTCGCCCGGATATCGACGGCGGCCGGATGTACCGCACCGGTGACGTCGTCTCCTGGACGGAGGTCGACGGCACACGGATGCTGCAGTTCCTGGGACGGATCGGCGACCAGGTGAAGATCCGGGGCAACCGCGTGGAACTCGGTGAGGTGGAGTCCCGGCTCCGCGAACTCGACGGAGTGCGCCAGGCAGCGGCCGTCGCGGTGAACCACGGTGGTGCCGACACCCTACTCGCGTTCGTCGTCGGTGACGGGGGGCAGCCCGACGTCGGGGCGCTCACCGCTCAGTTGGCCGCGGGTGTGCCCGAGTACATGGTCCCCACCCGGATCACGGTGCTCGACGCACTGCCGGTCAGCCCCAACGGGAAACTCGACCGCGCCGCACTGAAAGCGCACCGCAGCGAGGGCTGAACGGGCGGTTCTGCCGGGTCTACCGGTGTCGACTGGAGCTATTCGGCGGCCTGGTCGGCGAGCAGTTCACGCCAGGCGTCCACCGAACTGTCCTCGGCGAGGTCGGCGAAGTCGGCGTCGAACCCCTCCTTCCGCAGGAAGGTCACGACCTCCACGAGCCGGACCGAGTCCAGCCCCTGGTCCATCAGCTCCTCGCCGGTGTCGATCTGGGAGACCTCGATGTTGAGCAGCTCCGCCACCCTGCCGAGCAGCCGCTGCATCGTCGCCTCCACCCGGTTCCCGCCCTGATCGCCCGTCGTCGTGTCCGTCGTCGTGTCCGTCATCTTCCACCTTCGTCTGTCGGGTTCCCTGAAGTCATCGCATCGGTGACGCGCAGACTGTACCACCGCACCAGCACATTAAGTAAGCCTCTCCAATCATCGACCACGAAAGGACCACCGGTGCCCCACCAGTCGTCCCCGCCCCTCCTCCCCCTGACCGCCGCACAACGCGGGATCTGGAATGCCCAGCAGCTGGACCCGACGTCCCCGTACTACGTCGTGGGAGAGGTCCTCGAGCTGCGCGGCACCCCGGAGGCCGGTTCCGGAACCGACACCGACCTGCTCGCCGAGGCGCTCCGGCTGACCGTCGACGACGCGGAGACCCTCCGTCTGCGCTTCACCGAGACTGCGGACGGGCCGCGTCAGTACGTCGACGAGACCCCGGCGGAACCGCCCGAGATCCTGGATCTCTCCGACTCCCCCGACCCCCGTCTCACCGCCACAGCGATCATCGACGCCGAGAAGGCCGCCTGCGGTGAGCGGTGGCGCACCATGACCGAGGGCCCGCTGTTCCGGTACCTGGTCCTCGACCTCGGCGGAGAAGACAACGAGGTGTGGTGCATACAGCTGTACCACCACATCATCGTCGACGGCTACAGTGCTGCGCTGCTGACCAGACGTACCGCGGCCCACTACACCGCCCTCGCCGGCGGGCGCCCGGCGCGGAAGAACCGCTTCGCCCCCGTCAGTGAGGTTGTCGAGAACGACGTCACCTACCTCTCGGGGCCGGACCACGCCGCTGACCGGGACTACTGGCTGGACCACCTGTCGCCCACCCCTGACACATCCGGACGCGAGGACCTGGTCCACGGTGCCGGAACAGCAAGCATCACCACCTCCGTCCGGCTCGGTGCCGCCGACGTGGACGAACTCAAGACCCGGGCAGAGACCCACGGCCTGGTGTGGTCCGACATGGTCATCGCGGCCTACGCGGCCTGGTTGCGAAAGCTCGGCTTCGCCGGGAGCACCGACGACGGACGGTGCGAGGCACTGATCGCGCTGCCGATGATGGCCCGGACGTCCGGCCCGCTCCGCCGTACCCCGGCCATGCTGGTCAACATGCTTCCCCTGCGGTTCCCGGTCGACCCTGACGCGAGCATGACCGATCTGGCCACGGTGGCGCGCGTGTCACTCGACGCGGCGCGGGCACACCAGCGTTTCCCCGGCAGTGAGTTGGCCCGCGAACTGGGCTCCCCGGCCGTCCTGCACGGCATCGGAGTGAACCTCAAGACATTCGACTTCACCCTCGACTTCCACGGGGTCCCCGGTGTCCTGCGTAATGTCGCCGGTGGCCCGCCGGAGGATCTCGTCCTGGTCGTGACCCCTGCCGCCGACGGTGGTGTCGACCTCGCCTTTGAGACCGACCCGCACAGCGTGAGCGCCGCCACCGCCCACCGCCGTCTCGAGGACATCCGGACGCTGCTCACCGCCGACGGCCCGCTGAGGAACATCCGGCTGCAGACAACGGAGGACACCGGATCCGCCGCCCGGGAACGCTCCGGGGCCAGGTTGCCCGACCACCGCCCGAGCCTCGACGAGCTCATCGACGGGCTGGCCACAGGTACCGGAGGACTCGTCCACGGTGGTGCTGCCGCTGACCGCACCGAGCTCGACGGCCCTGCGCTGTCCGCCCGCATCAGCGAACTGTCCGGCCTGGTGACGCAGTACACCCACCAGGACGAGGTCATCGCCCTGGACCTCCCGAAAGGGGTGGAGCTGGCCGCGGCACTCCTGGCGGCGTGGCGGACCCACCGTGTCGTCGTCGTCCTCGACCACGAACACCCGCAGGCACGACGGGACCAGATCCTCGCCGACTCCGGTGCGGTCGCCGTCCTCGACGACACCGGCGTCCGCCCGACCGACACGACACGTCCCGGCGGTACACCACCGGCGGTCACCGGCCTGGCGTACCTGCTCTACACCTCGGGAACGACGGGCACGCCCAAGGGTGTCCAGGTCCCCCGGAGCGCCGTCGAGGCACTGTTCACCGGCCACCACTCCACGCTGTATCCGGACGCCTGGTCCCGCGCACGCGGCAGCACCGACGGCACCGACGGCACCAGCCTGCACGTCGCCCACACCGCGTCCTTCTCCTTCGACGCCGCGATCGACCAGCTCTCCTGGATCTTCACCGGCGCAACCGTGCACCTCTACCCCACAGACATCGTCGGCGACCCTGCCCTGATGCGGGCAGCACTCATCTCCGACGCGATCGACGTCCTGGACGCCACGCCGTCCCTGGCCGGAGCCCTGATCGACTCTGGGGCGCTGGACGGTACAGGCGGCACGGATGATGTGGATGGTGCAGTCGTATCAACGGTCATCCTCGGCGGTGAAGCCGTCCCCCAGTCACTGTGGGACCGGCTCGCCGCCCTGTCGGCCGGGTCGTCATTCGCGGCCTGGAACGTCTACGGTCCCACCGAGGCCACGGTCGACGCCCTCGCCGCCCGTGTCACCGACGGGCCGGTGAGCATCGGCGTCCCCGTGCCCGGCATGACCGCGGAAATCCTCGACGTCGACGGCGAAGTCGTGCCCGACAACGAGGTCGGTGAACTCTACCTGTCGGGCCCCCAGGTCGCACTGGGCTACCACGGTCGTGCAGAACAGACCGCCGCAGCATTCGACGGCGCGGGCGCGCACCGGCGCTACCGTACCGGTGACCTGGTCTCCTGGGTACCGGACGCCGACGGGTCACGCCGCGGCTCCCACCGCTTCCTCGGACGCGCCGACCAGCAGCTGGAGATCCGGGGCCACCGGGTGGAACCCGCCGAAGTCGAAGCCGCACTGCTGTCCCTCCCGCCGGTCACCGGTGCGGCCGTGGGGACGTTCGGCGATCCCGGCGCGCTGAAGCTCGTCGCCCATGTCACGACGGACGGCTCCACAGTGACGGCGGCGACGGCGGCCTCACTGCGCACCGACCTGGCTGCCGTCGTCCCCGGACACCTCGTCCCCACCCGTCTCCTGGTGCACGACCGCCTTCCGTTGACCGTCGGGGGAAAGGTTGATCGTGCCGCCCTGGCATCCCTGGCGTCTCTGGCGTCTCAGGCGTCCCCCGTCACGGCCGGTCCCGACGCCGGACACTCCACCCGCCGCATGCTGACCGACGCCGAACAGGCAGTGGCGGACGTCGTCACCGACCTGCTCGGTAGCGGCGACGTCGACCTGGACCACGACTTCATCTCCCTCGGTGGCGACAGTATCGGTGCCCTCACCGTCGCCGGGCGTCTCCGCCGCCGAGGGTGGGCCGTTCAGGCGAAAGACCTGCTCACCGGCGTGGATCTCTCTGATGTCGCCGCCGCGGCGACCAGGGTCACAGCGACCGGCGGCCAGGCCGCAGAAGGCGGCACCGGTGGAACCGCCGCCACCGGAGCAGTCCGGGAACTGCGCTACGACACGGGTGCCGTCCCCACCGGTACCGTGTCAGGACCCCGTCCGGTCTACCTCGGGAGCATGACGCTGCCCGACGGATCTGCACCGGTCACCGCGACCACCGCGGCAACCGCCGCCACGGCCATGATGACCACCCACGCGGCTCTGCGGGCGGTCCTCGACGACTCCGACAACTGCGACGACTCGGCTGCCGACGCCCCGAGGTTCATCGTCCCCCGCACCCCTCTCGTGCCTGCGGAGTCCGTCATCGCCTCCGCGACGGTCACCGACGACGAACTCGCCGGGTCCCTCGACCCGGCGTCAGGCATTGTGTGGCGGTTCGCCGTCTCACCGGGTCCGGACGCGGGACACACCGTCCGAGTCGCCGTCGATGCCGGCGTCACGGACCCCGCGTCCTCCGCGCTGCTGCTGGACGATCTCACCGATGCGCTGCGGGGACATCACCTCAGCCACCAGGACGGCGCCGTCCGCTCATGGCGCGCCGACGCGCCCGCACCCCGGGAGGTCATCTCTTCCCCGGTCGTCACCCGCAGATCCCCTCTGCCCCGTGCACGTGAACTCTTCGACCGCCTCTCGGCGCTGTACTCGGTGACCACCGAGGACGTGGCCGCGGCCGCCGCACTGCTGGCGACCGGAGGCCCGGTCGACCTCCTCACGCGGGCGCGGACAGAGCACCCGGTTACGGCCGGGGACGCCGTGCTCGGCGCGCTGAGCACCGTCCGCCGCATCCCCGCGCTCCCCGCCACCGCACCCGTGTCCCCCCGCTCAGCCCTCCTGCACGCCAAGGAGCATCTACGCATCGTCGACGACCATGCCGGGGCACCACACTCCCCCGTACTGACCGTCGCGTGCGGTGACACCCGGATGGTCCCGCACGGGTACACCGCCCACTCCCCTCTTCTCACCGTCGGTGACGGCGACCTCGTCCTGGCCACCGGTTCCGACCATGGGCAGGACACGCTGGAGAAGGTCACCGACGCCGTCACCGGCCTGGCGGTGCTGTCGCTGACCACCGACGGCGGCGCGACACCCTCGGACCTGCATCTGGACGGTGTCAGCCAGGACACCATCGACACCTGGGAGCAGCACCACGGCCCGCTGGCGGACGTCCTCCCCGTGTCACCGCTGCAGGAGGCCCTCCTCTACCACTCCGTCAGCGGTGGCGACGGCTACGTCCTCGCAGCGGGTGTGGACCTGCGCGGCACCGTCGACGAGAACCGCCTCCACCAGGCCTTCCACGACGTACTCGCCCGACACGACCTGTTGCGCGCCCGTTTCGACACGACGACAGGTGATGAGCCGGCGCAACTGATCCCCCGCGACGTCGACCTCCCGTGGCGCCGTGTCGACCTACGGACGCTCCCCCGCCCGGCCGCCGTCGGCGCAGCGGACGACCTGCTGCGCGAGACGGCGCTGCGCTCCGTCGCCCCTGAGACCGGCCCTCTCGTCACCGCCACCCTCGTTCTCCTGCCCGACGGCGGAGAAGACCACGGGGCGGACACGGCCTCGGCACGGCTGGTGCTGGGCAACCACCATCTGCTCACCGACGGATGGTCCACCCCGGTGATGCTCCGTGACCTGCTGGCCCTCTACCACGGGGAGCCCCTGCCCCCGGCCGCACCGTACTCCGACTACCTGGACTGGCTGGCAGGCCAGGACCCCCACGCCGCCGACGCCGCCTGGCGTTCACGTCTCGGTGGGCTGGCCCGTGGCACCCTCGTCGGCGCCCTCGCCCCGGCGCGCGGCCGCGGCACCGACACCGACACCGACACCGTCGGCGAGACGGTGCAGGAGATCACCCCGGACGCCACCACGTCCCTGCTGTGGCGCGCCAGACAGGAGGGCGTCACCCCGAACACCGTGCTGCAGGCCGCCTGGTCGCTCACACTGGCCGCCCTGACCGGACGCGACGACGTGGTCTTCGGCACCACCGTGTCCGGCCGGCCCACCGAGTTGGAGGGCATCGAGAACACGGTGGGACTGTTCATCAACACCCTGCCGTCACGCGTACAGCTGGACCGTGGAGACTCCCTCACCGGCCTCATCACCGGCATCGGCCGCGCCCAGGCGGACATGACCGTCCACGCCTCCACACCGCTGGTCCACATCGAACAGCTTTCCGGGCTCGGCACCCTCTTCGACACGCTGGTGGTCTACGACAACTTCCCCACCCTCGCGACCGACGATCCCGACACACCCGACGCACCCGACGCACCCGACGACGCGGGACGGATAGCGGTCACCGAGGTCCATGCCGACGGGATGACGAACTTCCCGCTCTCCGTGGTCGTCCCTCCGGGGGACACTCCACGCATCGTCCTGGCGCACCGTCCGGACCTGATCGACCCTGCGTTCGTCGAACGCGCGGCACAGGCCCTGACCACCGTGCTCCAGACCTTCGCCGACACCGCCGCACCGGACGGACGGTCCGTCGGTGATGTGCTCGGCACAATTGCCGCCACCACACCGCCCTGGGCCCCGGACGTCGCGCCGTCCCCCGTCACCTCCGCACCTTCCGCACCCTCCGCACCTTCCACGCCGCCGGCCTCCCCCTCGACCGCCACCGGTACCGCCGACGTGATCGCCGGTGTCATGGCGGAACTCCTCGGTGTCGACCACGTAGGGACCGACGACAACTTCTTCGACATCGGCGGGCACTCGCTGCTCGCCATGCGTCTGCTCGGGAAACTCCGCCGTACCGGCACCCACGGGCTGGACGCTGTCACGATCCAGGACATCGTGGAGACCGGATCCCCGGGTGCCCTGGCAGCACGACTCGCCCCGGACGCCGGGGACGGGGACGGGACGCCCGGACAGAACGTCCTGCCTCTGGCCGACGGTAGCGGGGAGCCGCTGGTCTGCGTCCACCCCGCCGGCGGCCTCGCCCTCCCGTTCCGGGGACTGGCGGCACGCCTGGCCCACCTCGACATCCCCGTGACCGGCCTCCAGCTCCCCGACCCCCGCCCGGACGGTGCAGATGTGGAATCCCTGGCCGCCCGGTACGTCGACACGGTGCAGCAGGTTCACCCGACGGGTCCCTACCGTCTGCTGGGCTACTCCTTCGGTGGTGTGGTGGCGCAGGCCATGGCGGCCGAACTGCTCCGCAGAGGTGAGGACGTCAGCTACCTCGGCATCCTGGACGCCTACCCCGCCGGCACAGCCCCCTCGGGTCCCCTCGCCGGGACCACCGGTCTGCCCGAGGTGGGCCAGCTCACCGACGGACAACTCGAGGCTCTCACCGGGACGGACAGGGACGGCGGGACGTCCGGACTCCCGGCTCTCCGTGAGAACCTGGCGTTCTGCGACGCATTGCTGCGGTCGGCCGCACCGGTGGACCTGTCCGGGTTCACCGGAACAGCCCAGATCATCGTCGCCACCCGCGCGGACCACCGGCTCGTCGGCCGGCCCGACGACGCCGGTGCGGCACACGGCTGGGATCCGGTCCCCGCCTGGCGCGCCGCCCTCCCCCGGGATCCGGACACCCTGTCCCTCGACACGACCCATGCAGGACTGACCAGCGACGACGGGTGGGACCGTATCGCCCCCGCCATCACGAAAGCCCTGATGACCGCAAAGGAACCACTGTCATGACCGACGTCCTCGCCAACGGATTCTCCCGTCAGAGCGCCGAGCACTACCGACACCTCGGAGCGTGGACCGGAGACACCCACTGGAAGCTCTTCCGACGGGCCGTCACCGCCCGCCCGCACGCCACGGCCGCCGTCGACAAGGTGCGCTCGCTGACATGGGCGGAACTCGACGCCGCCGTGGCCCGCGCGGCCACCGTCCTGGCCCACGCCGGGGTGGGTCGCGGGGTCAAGGTCATCGTGCAACTGCCGAACAGCGTGGCCTACCTGGAGACCGTCTTCGCCCTCTGGCGGCTCGGTGCGGTCCCGGTCTTCGCGCTGCCCGCCCACGGGGCATCCGATGTGCGCCACTTCGCGATGCATGCCCCCGCCTCCCACTACATCGGGACGTCGAACCCGAACAGGCACCTGACACGCGTACAGGCCGACCTCGCCCAACCGCTCCCGGACGGAAGAACACCCACGTGCATCCTCGTGGATGAACGCGCCGACCAGCCCTGGACCCCCGGCAGCACCCGTTCCCCCGGGCAGGGCGCCCTCCCCGCCACCCCCACCCCGGGGGCGGCGGACGACCTGGCGTTCCTGCAACTCTCCGGTGGTACGACCGGGGTCCCCAAGCAGATCCCCCGGACCCACGACGACTACCTCTACTCCGTCAGGGCCTCCATCGACGTCTGTGACCTGCACGCGGACGACGTGCTTCTGGTTGCACTGCCGGCGTCACACAACTTCACGATGAGCTCGCCGGGGATTCTCGGTGCGGTTCAGGTCGGTGCGACGATTGTCTTCGCTGACGGCCCGATGCCGACGGAGGTGCTGCCCCTCATCGAGCGACACCGGGTCACCCATCTCGCACTCGTCCCGCCCGCACTGATCAGCATGCTCAACTACCCGGACAGGGCGGAGCACGACCTGCACAGCGTACGGACCGTGTGGGTCGGCGGCGCCAAACTCTCCGAGGCCGCGGCCCGTCGGGTCCGACCGGAGCTCGGGTGGAACCTCCAGCAGGTCTTCGGCATGGCCGAAGGCCTCGTCAACTACACGCCGTTGGACGCCGGTATCGAGGAGATCGTGTCGACACAGGGCCGGCCGATGAGCCCGTACGACGAGATCCGTGTCGTCGACGACGACGACAACGAGGTCCCCGAAGGCACACCCGGGAACCTCCTCACGCGTGGGCCGTACACCATCCGCCAGTACCACCGTGCCCCGGAGGTCAACGCGCGCTCCTTCACCAGCGACGGGTTCTACCGCACCGGCGACATCGTGGTCTTCCGGGACGGTACGCTCACCGTGGTCGGACGCGCGAAGGACCAGATCAACCGCGGCGGAGAGAAGATCGCGCCGGAGGCCGTCGAGAACGTCCTCCTCACCCATCCGGGAGTGCATGATGTCTCGGTCGTCGGTGTCCCCGACGAAGTCCTCGGGGAAAAGACGCGTGCGTTGGTCATCCCCCGGGAGAATGCCGCCGCGCCGCTCAAACCGACAGCCTTGAAGAAGTACGTGAGGGAGCAGGGGCTGGCCAGTTTCGCGGTGCCCGACATCATCGACATCGTCGACGAGTTCCCGTTCACCGGCGTGGGGAAGGTCAGCAAGAAGGACCAGGCGGTGAGCCCGTCGTGACCGGCTCGTCGAAGGGTTCCGTAGCCCTCCTGGCGTTCCGCCGGACCGGCGCCGCCGTCCTGGGCTGCGGACTTCTGGCCGCCGGAACACCGACGACGGCACACGCGGGAGCTGCCGCCGCTGCCCCCGGCTCTGCACCGCCACAGGTGGTGTTCATCCTCCCCGGACAGAGCGTCGGAACGGTGCCGTACCTGCTGATGGAGGCGGCACTCGAGAAGTCCGGCTACGACGCGAGGATCCTCGACCTCGACGGAACCGATGTCCGCGCCGATGCCCGCGTCCTCGCCCGGAGCGTCGACCGTGTGACCGCAGCACATCCCGGTGCCACGGTGTCTCTGGTCGGACACAGCGCAGGGGGTATGAGTGCACGGGCCTACCTGACGTCCCACCACGGCTCGACGACGGTGGCCAACTACGTGGCGATCGGCAGTCCCCAGTACGGCAGCCCCAGTGCGTGCCTGCAGGGCGGCACGGCGGCCGACTGGACGGAGGGCAGTGCCGGGTGACACCGATTGACCCGCCGTCACCGCTGCTCAACGGAGGGTTCCACCATTCCGCGGAACCGGTCCAGCCGGAGGTGATCACGGCGGTGGCGACGGCTCTCAGCGGCCACTGCGCCGGAGAGTACGTCGACGAACCCGACGGCGCCATCCGGGCACGGGACACCATCTTCAGGGACGGACTCTGACCGCACAGAAGAAACGCCCCCGCCACCGGCGTAGCCGGGGCGGGGGCGTGACTGCGTCGAGCGGCGCAGAGTCCCGGGAAGAGGGACTAGCGGGCCTTCTCGATGATCTCGACGAGACGGAAGTGCTTGTCCTTGGACAGCGGCCGGGTCTCCTCGATGCGGACGAGGTCGCCGATGCCGGCGATCTCGTTCTCGTCATGCGCCTTCACCTTGGAGTTCGCGCGCATGATCTTGCCGTAGAGGGCGTGACGCTTGCGGTCCTCGAGCTCGACCACGATGGTCTTGCTCATCTTGTCGGACACGACGTATCCGGAGCGGACCTTACGTGCGCCCTTGGTGTTCTCGTTGCTCACAGTAGCCTCGCTCATTATGCGTCGTCACCACCGGGGACGGTGGACAGTCCGAGCTCGCGCTCGCGCAGGACGGTGTAGATCCGGGCGATGTCGCGCTTCACGGTGCCCAGTCGACGGTTGTTGGACAGCTGACCGGTGGCGGACTGGAAGCGCAGGTTGAACAGCTCTTCCTTCGCCTCCGTGAGACGGGTGGTCAGTTCTTCGTTGTTGAGCTCGCGGAATTCGTGAGCCGGGGTTCCGGTAGCCATCAGAACTGATCCTCCTTCTTCACGATGCGCACCTTGCAGGGCAGCTTGTTGCCGGCACGACGGAGCGCCTCGAGGGCGATCTCCTCGTTGGGGTACGACATCTCGAAGAGAATGCGGCCGGGCTTGACGTTTGCCACCCACTTCTCCACGGGACCCTTACCGGAACCCATACGCACGCCGAGCGGCTTCTGGGTCAGGGGGCGGTCCGGGAAGATGTTGATCCACACCTTGCCACCACGCTTGACGTGGCGGTTGATGGCGATACGGGCGGACTCGATCTGACGGTTGGTGATGTAGGTCGGCTCCAGGGCCTGCAGGCCGTAGTCACCGAACGTCACCCGGTTACCGCCCTTGGACACACCGGAGCGGTGCGGACGGTGCTGGCGACGGTACTTCGTGCGCTTGGGGATAAGCACGGGTTAACCCTCCTGCTTCTGCTCTGCGCGCTGGCGCCGGGCACCGCCGCGGCGCGGACGCTCACGGTTGTTACGGCGCGGACGCTCGTCGCGTGCGTTCTGCAGGGACTCGCGGCGACCGCCGACGACGTCACCCTTGTAGATCCACACCTTGACGCCGATGCGTCCGAAGGTGGTGTGGGCCTCGTAGGTGCCGTAGTCGATCTCGGCGCGCAGGGTGTGCAGCGGAACGCGACCCTCGTGGTAGCGCTCGGTGCGGCCCATCTCGGCACCGCCGAGACGACCGGAGCACACGACCTTGATTCCCTTGACCTCGGGCTGACGCATCGCGGACTGGATGGCCTTGCGCATCGCGCGGCGGAAGGCCACGCGGTTGCTCAGCTGCTCGGCGATGGACTGTGCCACCAGCTGAGCGTTCGCGTCGATGTTCTTGACCTCGAGGATGTTCAGCTGCACCTGCTTGCCGGTGAGCTTCTCCAGCTGACCGCGGATGCGGTCGGCCTCGGAGCCACGGCGGCCGATGACGATGCCCGGGCGGGCGGTGTGGATGTCCACGCGGACCCGGTCGCGGGTGCGCTCGATGACGACGTCGGCGATGCCGGCGCGGTCGAGGCCCTTCGACAGGAACTCGCGGATCTTGATGTCCTCGGCGAGGTAGTCAGCGTACTGCTTGTCGGCGTACCAGCGGGAGCGCCACTCGGAAGTGATACCCAGCCGGAGGCCGTGGGGTTGGATCTTCTGGCCCACTACTGAGCACTTCCCTTCTGGCTCTCGACAACCACGGTGATGTGGCTGGTGCGCTTGCGGATCTGGAAGGCCCGACCCTGGGCGCGCGGCTGGAACCGCTTGAGCGTCGGGCCCTCGTCGGCGAAAGCCTCGGAGACGACGAGCGTGCGGGGGTCCAGGCCGAAGTTGTTCTCCGCGTTGGCCGCTGCGGAGGCGACGACCTTGGCGATCGGCTCAGACGCCGACTGCGGCGCGAAGCGCAGCAGTGCCAGGGCGTCCTCCACGGACTTGCCGCGGATGGTGTCGATGACGCGGCGTGCCTTCATCGGGGTGACCCGGACGAACTTGGCGGTGGCGCGTGCGTTGTTGACAGCGGTGTCAGACATGTCTATCGCCGACCCTTCTTGTCATCCTTGATGTGACCCTTGAAGGTCTTGGTCGGGGCGAACTCGCCCAGCTTGTGACCGACCATCGAATCGTCGATGAACACCGGGACGTGCTTCCGGCCGTCGTGGACGGCGAAAGTGTGGCCGATGAAATCGGGAAGGATGGTGGACCGGCGAGACCAGGTCTTGATGACCTTCTTGGTGCCGGCGTCGTTCTGAACGTCCACCTTCGCGAGGAGGTGTTCGTCGACGAACGGGCCCTTCTTGAGGCTGCGTGGCATTCTCAACTACCTCCTTTAGCGCTTCTTGTTCTTGTTGCTGCGGCGACGGCGGACGATCAGCTTGTCGCTCGGACGGTTGGGCTTGCGGGTACGGCCCTCAGGCTGACCCCACGGGGAGACCGGGTGGCGACCACCGGAGGTCTTACCCTCACCACCACCGTGCGGGTGGTCGACCGGGTTCATGACGACACCACGGACGGTCGGACGGACGCCCTTCCAGCGCATACGGCCGGCCTTGCCCCACCGGATGTTGATCTGGTCGACGTTGCCGACCTGACCGACGGTGGCGCGGCAACGGATGTCGACGCGACGGATCTCGGAGGAGGGCATGCGCAGGATGGCGTACTTGCCTTCCTTACCCAGCAGCTGGACCGAGGCACCAGCGGAGCGGGCCATCTTGGCACCGCCGCCCGGCTTGAGCTCCACGGCGTGGATGGTCGTACCGGTCGGGATATTGCGCAGCGGCAGGTTGTTGCCCGGCTTGATGTCGGCGGCTGCACCGGACTCGACGATCGTGCCCTGCGTCAGACCGCGGGGGGCGATGATGTACCGCTTCTCGCCGTCGACGTAGTGCAGCAGCGCGATGTTCGCGGTGCGGTTGGGGTCGTACTCGATGTGCGCGACCTTGGCGGTGATGCCGTCCTTGTCATTGCGACGGAAGTCGATGACACGGTAGCGCCGCTTGTGGCCGCCACCCTTGTGACGGGTGGTGATGTGGCCGTGGACGTTGCGGCCGCCGCTCTTGGACAGCGGGCGCAGCAGAGACTTCTCCGGGGTCGAGCGAGTGATCTCGTCGAACTCGGAAACGGAGCTCTGGCGGCGACCCGGCGTAGTCGGCTTGTACTTGCGAATAGCCATACTTCTGCTCTCTCTTTACCTGTCGGTATGCACGGCCGCTTACGCGGTCGCACCACCGAAGATGTCGATGGGATCGCTGCCGGCGACCAGGGTCACCATGGCGCGCTTGGTGGCCTTGCGCTGCCCGTAACCGGTGCGGGAGCGCTTACGCTTGCCCACGCGGTTGAGGGTGTTGACGCTGGCGACCTTCACACCGAAGATCTGCTCGACGGCAATCTTGATCTGGGTCTTGTTGGAGTCCGGGTTCACCAGGAACGTGTAGACGTTCTGCTCCATGAGTCCGTAGGACTTCTCGGAGACGACGGGCGCGACGATGATGTCCCGGGGGTCGGCGATGGTGCTCACTTTGCCTCCTCCTTGGCTGCAGCCTTCGCGGTGTCAGCGACGGCGATGAAGCCGTTGAGCGCCTCGACGGAGAACACGATGTCGTCTGCGTTCAGCACGTCGTAGGTGTTGAGCTGATCGAAAGCCAGGGTGTGGACGTTCGGCAGGTTGTTGGCCGACTTCCATGCCGTGACGTCCTCGCGACCGAGGACGACCAGGACGGACTTCCGGTCGGTGAGACGCTCGATGAACGTCCGCGCGGCCTTGGTCGACGGAGTCTGGCCTGCGACGAGCTCCTCCACGAGGTGGATGCGCTCGTTGCGGACGCGGTCGGTGAGGGCTCCGCGCAGGGCGGCGGCCTTCATCTTCTTGGGGGTCCGCTGGTCGTAGTCACGCGGCTGCGGACCGTGGACCGTGCCACCACCGGTGTAGTGGGGGGCGCGGATCGAACCCTGGCGGGCGCGACCGGTTCCCTTCTGGCGGAACGGCTTGCGGCCACCACCGCGGACCTCGCCGCGGGTCTTGGTGGCGTGGGTGCCCTGGCGCTTCGCGGCCAGCTGGGCCACGACGACCTGGTGCATCAGCGGAACGGACGGCTCCACGTCGAAGATGGACGCGGGCAGCTCGACCGAGCCGTTGGTGGCACCGTCGGCGGTCTGGACGTTGAGGGTCAGATTGCTCATGCGTGTGCACCGCCCTTCACTGCGGTCTTGACGGTGACGATACCGCCGTTAACTCCGGGGATGGCACCCTTGATGAGGAGCAGGTTGGACTCGAGGTCCAGCTTTGCGACCTTCAGGTTCTGCAGGGTGACGCGCTCGTTGCCCATGCGGCCTGCCATCCGGGTGCCCTTGAAGACACGGCCGGGGGTGGCGCAGGCGCCGATGCCGCCGACGCGGCGGTGGGCGGCCTGGTTACCGTGGGAGGCGCCCTGGCCGGCGAAGCCGTGACGCTTCATGGCGCCGGCGTAGCCCTTGCCCTTGGAGGTGCCGGTGACGTCAACGAAGGTGACCTCACTGAACAGTTCTGCGGTGATGTCCTGGCCGACCTCGTAGGCGGAGGCGTCGTCGACGCGGATCTCCGTCACGTGGCGGCGCGGGGTCACACCGGCCTTCTTGAAGTGACCGGCCTGCGGCTTGTTGACCTTGCGCGGGTCAATGTCGCCGTAGGCGATCTGGACGGCGTCGTAGCCGTCGATGTCCTTGGTGCGCACCTGGGTGACGACGCACGGCCCAGCCTCGACGACGGTCACCGGGACGACCCGGTTGTCTTCGTCGAAGATCTGGGTCATGCCGAGCTTCTTGCCCAGGATGCCCTTGATCTCGTTTTCACTCATAATTCAGTCTCCGCTGCCTCAGTTCAGACTCAAGTCCACAATCTCTGACGAGATCACTGGATGTTGACGTCGACGCTTGCCGGGAGATCGATGCGCATCAGGGCGTCAACGGTCTTCGGCGTCGGGTCGAGAATGTCGATCAGGCGCTTGTGGGTGCGCATCTCGAAGTGCTCGCGCGAGTCCTTGTACTTGTGCGGCGAGCGGATGACGCAGTACACGTTCTTCTCAGTGGGCAGAGGCACAGGGCCGACCACACGAGCACCGGTACGGGTGACCGTTTCGACGATCTTCTTCGCAGAAGCGTCGATTGCCTCGTGATCGTAGGCCTTGAGCCTGATGCGGATCTTCTGTCCCGCCACGCTAGTCCTCTTCCTCGTGTCCCTCTCGCCCGGACGTCCGGGTCCGAGGGAACTTCTTTTCAATGTCAACGCTGTCCGGCCCGGGGCCTGGCACAGTCGCCAGTTATGACGTCGGTTGGTCTCACGGTCGCCCGGGTGCCGTCGTGGAAACGATGGCAAACACGGTGTCCGTCCGACCGGCACCGGGATCTCCCCGGTGGCCGCCGAATCATGGTGAGGAAGAGCCCCTCCAACGTGGTGGCCGGGATCTTCACTTACTGCCGCTGTTTATTTGCCATGCCCCACTCCGGCCCCCGCGGTCGGGCGTGTCCGCCGTCTCCGCGTGGGTTACCGCACGACAGTCCCGCCCCGTACCGGAAATCCGTCCGGCATGAGGCGATATGTCGATGATGGTTCATGCTCACTTCACCATCTGCGCCGTCTCGCGGTCACCACTGTCCCAACCACCGGTTCCGATACGGCCTGATGACGGGGCACAAAGCAATGACGCTCAGACGCAATGTCAAAGCAACGTCGACTATTAAACCACGGGCGGCGCTCACCTTCAAATCTGCCCCGACCCCCTGAACTGGTGGTGTCCCGTCGTCCCGAGCAGCCCACCGCCAGAAAATGAGTAGGCTTGACCGGAGTACCTCCACGGTACCGTCGCACGTTCTGTCCGACCCTTTCATCCCTTTCATTCCCGTCCTCCCCACCATCGAGAACAGTGAGGCCTCCCATGAGTGAGAACAACTCCAGCAGCGCATCCGGCAGCAACTCTGGCAAGCCGAACACGCCCGCCGTCCAGGACAACTCCCCGACCGCCGCCGACTCTGACCTGCTCACCGAGCACGGGAGGACCTCCGTCGCCGACGTCGTCGTGTCGAAGATCGCGGGCATGGCCGCCCGTGAGGTCTCCGGCGTCCACGATCTCGGCGGCGGAGCGTCCCGGACCATCGGTGCGCTGCGCGAACGCATCCCCGGCGGCCGCGTCAACGTGCAGCAGGGAATTTCAGTCGAGGTCGGCGACCGCCAGGCAGCCGTCGACATCTCCATCGTCGCCGAGTACGGGGTCGCCATCCATGAACTGGCCGAGGCGATCCGCCGGAACATCATCCTCTCTGTGGAGGAGATGACCGGTCTCGAGGTCACCGAGGTCAACGTCATCGTCCATGACGTCCACCTCCCCGACGACAGCAGCGACGAGGACGACGAGCCGGAGCAGTCTCCGCGGGTCCAGTAGTACCCCCCGGCGGCAGCCGCCGAGCTTCCCCGCAACACCAGCAAACCCCCGCAATCCCCCGCAGCCCGACGCCGACACCCGATCTTGGAGCCGTCATGAACAGCCCCGGAAACAGTTCCGGCCCCCACGGGCCGTCCCCGGACTTCCGCAAGGACCCCGAGTACCAGCGGATGCGCCGGCAGGTCATCCGTGACAACCATCCGGACACCGGAGGATCGGATGCGGAGCTGATTGCGGCCCTGCAGGAACTGGACGCGCAGTGGCGGCGTCGGACGTCGGTACGGCAGAGCGTCGACAGTGTGAAGCTCCCCGGCTTCATTCCCGACGACGTCGCCCGCCAGGCCACCGAGTTCGCCGGACGCACCTCGGACGAGGTGCTCCGTCGCGCCGAGGAGTTGCGGGCCCGAGGTTCGGTCATCGCCCATTCTCCGACGACACGGCGGGTGATGCGTGCCGCCGGCAAGTTCGTCCGGGACGCCGACCGTACCGTCCGGTCGCGGTTGCCCAGCAGTTTCCCCGGTGCCCGGCGATTCACTGACACCGGTACCGGCACAGACGAGAAATCCAACTGAAAAGTACTGACAGCTCTGATAGCGAGGTCATGATGAAGTACGCGACAATCATCGGCGTAGTGCTGGGATTCCTTCTGGCGGTCGGCGCCCTCTGGCAGGGCGTGGTCGGTTTCCTTGTGGTGCTCGTCCTCTGCGGGGTCGGCGGTGCCGTCGGCGCCCATGTGGAAGGCGTCATCGATCTCCGACGCGCCTTCAGCACCAGTGGTCGGGGACGGGGCTGATCCCCGTGGCCACGTCTGAGACCACCACCAGGACCACCACCGGGACCACCACCGCAGACACGACCGGCACCGCGGCAACCGAGGAACTCCCCCGCAGCGAGGCCTACCGGCAGCAGCGCACCCACACCTCCATCGAACTCAAGGTGCTCGAGAAGATCGCCACCCGGGCCGCCCTGACCGTGCCGGGCGTGATCCGTCACTCCTCCGGGATCGGACAGTTCACCGGTCGGCGCCTGCCCCGGATCAACGTCCAGATGGATCCGTCGGGGCACGCGGCGGTCGCCGACGTCCAGATCGCGACCCGGTGGCCGGCACCTACCGTCGCCGTGGCGCAGGTGACCCGGGAGACCGTCGGTGAATGGATCGAGCACATGACCGGGGTTCCCGTCCTCGCCGTCAATGTCGACGTCGCAGCGGTGGTACCGAACGCCGACGGCGCCGCCTCCATTTCCGTCGACGACCTCATCGCCGCTGCGCGGACGCCGGAACTCACCCGGGTCACGGCCACCCCGCTGCACGCGACCGCCCCCACCACCGACCGTACGGTGACCGACGTCGTCGTACCGTCCGCCCCCGCCCCGGTGCAGCCGGTGCACCCCCGGCCCGTCGAGTCCGTCCGTCTCAGGCCGGTCTCCGCCAGCGAGCCGCGGCCGGCCCGGCACGTCCACGCACCGGAACCCCGACCGGTTCTCCGTCCCTCGGCACCCACCCCGGTGCATGCCAGGAGGGTACCGACTCCCGTTCCGCCGACGGTCCACCGTCCCCGTTCCCCGTTCAGCGCCGCCCAGCCGCGCCTGCTGGAACCCGTCACAGTCAGTCATGTCGACGTGACGACACCTCCACCGGCGCATGGTCTCCCCGTCCTCTACGACATCCCCACCCCGACGGGTCCCCGCATGCGCGACATCCCGACACCACGAGGATTGCCGACCCGCGCCGTCCCCACGCCGCAGGGCCTCGAGGTGACGATCTTCCCGACCGCCCGGCGCCGACGTCGGATCCCCGTGACCGTCGACACCTCCCGCCGGTGGCCGGCCCGCCCGTCCGACGACGACCATGACAGGAGTCCGCGATGACCACTGCAGAACAACCGCAGCACTACCGCCCGGAACCGTCCGGACGGTTCGCGGTCGACCTGGCGGAACTGACCACGCCATCGACACCCTCGGCAGAACCAGACACCGGGAACGCTGACACCGCCCGCGCCCCCGAGCCCAAGGCCTCACCCCTGGCGAGGGGCTGGACTGTCGTCCTCGGCCTCACGCTCCTGGCCGGCACCGTGGTGATCGTCCGTGACCTGCTGATCGTCAACGGCTCAGTCACCGGCACCGAACTGCTTCCACCGGTCTTCGACTGGCTTGCCGGCGTGCACAGTGAACCGTGGATGCTGTGGGCGGGCATCGGATGCGCACTCGTCGCCCTGTTCTTCCTCGCCGTTTCCGTCCGTCCCCGGCGGCGCACCCACATGTCCTTCGGTGACGGAGCCGAGCTCTACGCCCGCCCCGTCGATGTCGCACGGCTGTCCACGGCCACGGCCCGCCGGGTCCCCGGTGTCCTGTCGGCGCACACCGTGACGACCCGCAAGAAGATCGCCGTCCGGGTGGTCACGGCCGTGACACCCGAGTCCACCGACACCATCCGGTCCCGGGTGAGCACACATGTCTCGGAACTCGCCGAGCTCCTGGACCCGGCCCCACGGGTCGACGTCACCGTCACGCGGGGAGGAGAAGGAAAATGAACCGAGGGAAAGCCGCCTTCGACAGGCTCGTAACCTTCCTGCTCTTTCTCGTGTTCGGAGGGCTCGCCTTCTGGACCATCGGACTCCGGCTGGGACTGTCCGCCGCCGAACGCATCGGCGACTACGGTGACCGCACCTTCTGGTCCGGCCTGAGCAGCCAGGACAACTACACCACGGTCCTCGTCGTCGCCGCCGTAGTCACCGGCGTCCTCGGTCTCGTCCTCATCGGGATCAACACCGAGCGCAAGCGTCTGGGGCGCACCGCCTCCCCGACCTCCGCGCCGACCGGGACGATCAGGACGTCGCCGGCCGACCTCGCCTCGGCCGTCGCCCAGTCCTTCGAGCACCGCGACGACGTCCGCGCCGCGACCTACCGTGCCACCGAAGACCGGCACACCGACATCATCGAGATCCGCCTCCGCATTCCCGCCGAGACCGACGTCGCCGACCTCAGCGACGCCTGCCGTCGGGCGGCCGCGGACATCACCCGCGCTCTGCCGGGCCAGGACGTGCGGCCCCGCTTCCTCATCCAGGCCGAACAACCGACACCTCCGCAACATTGACGGTGAGGCTAACCTACTGATAGTCTTCCCACAGTAAATGGACCCTCACCGGTTCTGTTCTGCGTCGACCATCAGAAGGAAGAACGTGGTCTCCGGCCGGGGTCGGGGCCCCTCGCGCCCATGACACACACCCTCAACACACCACCGGGGCCCGCCCCCGGTCCACAGGACACCGCAGAGCGGCCCGCCACGCGCCCCGCCGCCGTCGGGCTGTACACACGACGGACCATCGGCCTGGTCGTCCTCCTCGCCGCACTGTTCGTCGCCGTCATCGCCAGCCTCGCGCACGGCGCCAACCCGATCGCCTACACCGACGTGTGGGAGGCGATCTGGCACCGCGGTGAGAACGAGGCGTCCTACATCGTGTGGGACCAACGCTTCCCCCGCACCGTCATCGCCATCGTCACCGGTGCGGCGTTCGCACTCTCCGGGGCACTCATCCAGGCGCTGACACGTAACCCCCTGGCGGACTCCGGCATCCTCGGCGTCAACGCCGGAGCGGGCCTCGCGGTCACGGTCGGTGTCGGTGTCTTCGGCATCGCCGGCATCACCCAGTACATCTGGTTCGCCTTCATCGGTGCTGCCGCCACGACCATCCTCGTCTACGTCATCGGCGTCGCCGGCGGTGCCCGGGGTGCGAACCCCGCCACCCTCGTCCTCGCCGGAGTCGCCCTGGCCGCCGTGTTCGGCGGGGTCACCAGCTTCCTGCAGCTCATCGACCCGGACACCTTCGAGGCCATCCGCAACTGGAACCTGGGTTCCGTGGCCCGGACGTCCCTCGCCGACGCCCAGGCGGTCCTGCCCTTCCTCCTCCTCGGCGTCATCCTGGCGATTTTGGTGTCCACCGACCTGAACTCCATCGCCCTGGGCGACGACCTCGCCGCCTCCCTCGGGACCAAGGTCGTCCGCGCCCGGATCATCACCATCCTGGCGGTCACCGTCCTCGCCGGCGGCGCCACCGCACTGACCGGCGGCATCGGCTTCGTCGGCCTGATGGTGCCCCACGTGGTGCGCTGGATCGTGGGCCCCGACCAGCGCTGGATACTCCTCTACTGTCTCATCGGAGGACCGGTCATGGTGCTGCTGGCGGACACGCTCGGCCGGGTCATCGCCCGTCCCGGCGAGATCGAGGTCGGCATCCTCACCGCCGTCATCGGCGCACCCGTGCTGATCGCCCTGGTCCGACGGAAGACTGCGAGCGGCCTGTGAAGAACTCCGCTCCCGACATCGACTTCGGCTACACCAGCCGGACGGTGCGCACGTCCTTCACCGACCACCGGCTGCACATCCGCTCCGGCGTGGTCGCCTGCACCTTCATCGGTTCGGCGGCGCTGCTCGCACTCGTCGCCATCGGCATCGGCCAGTACCCCCTCAATCCGCTGGAGGTGTTCAACGCCATCGTCGGCAACGGTGAACGCTTCCACCGCATCGTCGTCGTCGAGTGGCGGATGCCCGTGGCGATCTCCGCGGTGTTCTTCGGCGCCCTGCTGGGCATCGGAGGTGCCGTCTTCCAGTCGATGACCCGCAACCCGCTCGGCTCACCCGACATCA
Source organism: Corynebacterium sp. USCH3 (assembly GCF_037619475.1). Classification (NCBI taxonomy): domain Bacteria; kingdom Bacillati; phylum Actinomycetota; class Actinomycetes; order Mycobacteriales; family Corynebacteriaceae; genus Corynebacterium; species Corynebacterium sp. USCH3. Next base: position 116,491 of record NZ_JAQPZT010000003.1, on the reverse strand, counting down.
TCGGCTTCGACGCCGGTTCCTTCACCGCGGTGACGCTGACCATGCTGGTCATCGGATCCACGGCCTACTGGAACATCGCCGCCGCCGCGATCATCGGCGGCGTGCTGACCGCCTTCGTGGTGTTCCTCCTCGCCCGGAAGAACGGGTCGGTGCAGAGCTTCCGCCTGATCATCGTCGGCATCGGCGTCTCCGCCACCCTCGGCTCGCTGAACGCCTACCTGATCACCCGCGCCGACGTGGAGGACGCCATGATGGTCGGTTTCTGGTCCGCCGGGTCGATCAACCGGGTCACCTGGCAGTCGCTGCTGCCGGTGCTCGCCATCGGCATCGTGGTGATCGTCCTGATCGCGCTCCTCGCCCCGGCACTCAAGCAGATGGAGCTCGGTGACGACGCCGCCACCACCCAGGGCGTCAACGTCGAACGCACCCGCCTGGCGCTGATGGTCACCGGCGTGGCGACGACCGCCCTGGTCACCGCCGCCGCCGGCCCGATCGGGTTCATCGCCCTGGTCGCTCCGCAGCTCGCCCGCCGTATCGCCGGCACACCCGGCGTCACCGTCCTCGGTGCCGCCGCCGTCGGCGCCGCCCTGCTGACCTTCGCGCACTTCCTCTCCCTGGTCATCGCCCAGTTCTACCGGTCCATCCCGGTCGGCCTGCTGACCGTCAGTGTCGGAGGCATCTACATGATCTGGCTGCTGGTCCGTGAGGCACGGAGACAGTACGGCGCACCGAAACAGACCAACTGACGGGAACATCGAATGACCGACACGACCCACGTCCCCACGTCCCGCCTGAAGGCCGTCGACGCCACCATCGGCTACGACCAGAGGGTGATCTCCACCGACCTGTCCGTGGAAGTCCCCCACCAGGCCTTCACCGCCATCATCGGCCCGAACGGCTGCGGCAAGTCCACCCTGCTCCGCGCCCTGGCGCGGGTGCTCTCCCCGGTGAAGGGGTCCGTCCTGCTCGACGACAAGCCGATCTCCTCCTACGGTGCGAAGGAGGTCGCGCGGCAGCTCGGGCTGCTCCCCCAGACGTCCCTCGCCCCGGAGGGCATCCGCGTGGCGGACCTCGTCGCCCGCGGCCGCGCCCCCTACCAGTCGCTGTTCCACCAGTGGTCCAGGGAGGATGAGGCCGCCGTCAAGGAGGCGCTGGAGTCCACCCGCACCGACGTCCTCTCCGGCCGACTCGTCTCCGAACTCTCCGGCGGTCAGCGTCAGCGCGTGTGGGTCGCGATGCTCCTGGCCCAGCAGACCCCGATCATGCTGCTCGACGAACCGACGACGTTCCTCGACATCGCCCACCAGTATGAGCTGATGGAGCTGTTGCGCACCTTCCACGACGACGGCAAGACCGTCGTCGCCGTCCTGCACGACCTCAACCAGGCCTGCCGGTACGCCGGGCACCTCATCGTGATGCGCGACGGACAGATCGTGACCACCGGGGCCCCGTCGGACGTGATGACCCCGGAGCTCGTCGAGGATGTCTTCGGGCTGCGGGCGCTGGTCGTGCCGGACCCGGTGACCGGTACCCCGAATATCGTTCCCCTCGATCCCCGCCGTGCGGCCAACGTGGTCGCCCCGGTCAACCCCTCCCACGAGGCACAGCACCGGGACGCGTCCGTCGACGACCGCGCTACGGCCGACTCCGTGGGGCGTCGCTGACGACCTCCCACGGTTCAACGTCACCCGGCACCACCGTGAGCAGCGGATGCGGCCGGAGACGGTCCTGGTCCGGAAGCTCCGGTAACCATGCACTGTCGCGGTGGGCGACCTTCCTGCGCAGGTGTGCCAGTTCGTAGTCCAGTTGCCCGTCGGTCACCGGAATCGGTGTCGTCTCCGACGGATCGGAGGGAACACGGATGCGGGTCCCGTCGAACCGGTAGCCGCGGGCCGTCGCCTCCTCACGCAGACCGGTGAGGAACGCGCCGACCGCCGTCGACGGGTCCGGGTGCGCCCGGAAGCGGACGAGCTGCGGATGGGACGTGTACCCCCTCGTCTCACCCGCCAACACCTTCTGGGCCAGCAGTGCTTCCCGCCAGCACGCCACCAGCGCGGCGCGGTCGAGGAAGCACGGGTGAAGACTCCACAGTCGCATACCCTGCGATCCTACGCCGTCCCCTCCCCCGGGCCGGCATCCCTCCTACACGGACACCGAACGACGCTGCTGGTCCTGCAACACACGCGCGAACGTCGCGAACTTGGTGGCGGTCTCCCGGTGCTCATCCTCCGGCACCGAGCCCTCGACGATCCCGGCACCGGCGAAGAGCTGCGCCCGACTGCCGGTGACCACCCCTCCACGTAGGGTCAGGGCCCACTCCGCGTTCCCGTCCGCGTCGACCCAGCCGACCAGACCGGAGTACATGCCACGGTCAAAGTCCTCGAGTTCGTCGATCACGCCTCGTGCCGACGCCGTCGGCCAGCCGCAGACCGCGGGCGTGGGGTGGAGATCGTACAGCATCCGCATCACTGCGCCCGGTGACCCCGTACCGGGCAACCGACCGGTGATCCTGCTGCCCAGGTGGAGGATCACCGGTGTGGAGATCACGCTCGGGGTCTCCGGGACCACCACATTGTCCGCATGGTCCCGGAAGACGTCGCCGACCTGCCGGACGACGAGGCCGTGCTCGGCGCGGTCCTTCGGGGAGGCCAACAGACCCCGGGTCAGCTCGCGGTCACGCGCGGGATTCCCGCGGTCACGCGGAATCGAACCGGCCAACGGGGCACTGGTGACGGCACCACGTCGGCTGCGGAGGACGAGCTCCGGACTCGCACCGACGAGAATCGGGTGGGCCTCACCGCGGAGACCGCCGTCCCTACCCGCGGGCTCCGCGGCCGTGAGGTCTGCACGGTAGATGTAGGCGTGCGGGTTGGCCGTACCGAGGTCGGCGGCTATCCGGTCGACGTCGAAACCGCCGTCGGCCTCGAGGGACATCGTCCGGGCAAGGACGACCTTCTCCAGTTCCCCGGCACCGATGCGGTCGACGGCGCGGGCGACCGCCCGGCGGTAGGACGGCGAGTCCGGCACCCGCAGTTCATCACCGACGGCGTGCTGCGGTGCCTCGGCCGCGGTCTCTGCGGCCGTCCCGACGGGAGCATCGACGAGGGCCGAACCCTGACGCCAGGACACCTCCTCCGGGACGTACAGGACGGCGGGCCGGCCTGTGTCGAAGGGGATGCAGCCCACCACGGGACCGTCATTCCCGGCGTGGACGAGAAGCGACTCGACAGCCTCGGCGACGCCCGCGCCGTCCCAGGACGACGGGTCGACCGCCTGCTTCACACCCCGGGCGGACAGACGGTACTCGGGGGTGGAGAACTCGAACACCGTACTGTCGGTGTTCAGGTCAGCGCTGGCTGGCACCACCATCGACGGTCACCTCCTGGAGGGTCATGTGACGGGCCCCGTCACTGGCGAGAAAGACGACGACCGACGCGATGTCGACCGGATCCGCGATGCGTCCCAACGGGATACCCGACTTGTAGATCTCCGGTTGGCCGGCGACCAGAGACTCTTCCGTGCCGAGACCGTCGATCATCGGGGTCCGTGTGGTGCCGGGGCAGACTACGTTACACCGGACGTTGGACGGCCCCAGTTCCAGGCCGAACGACCTTGTCACGCTGCTGGCGGCCGCCTTCGACGCAGCGTAGGCCGCCATCGACGAGCGGGGCACCGTGCCCGCGTTGGAAGCGACGGTGACGATCGAGCCACCACCCCGGGCCGCCATCCTGGGCCCGAGCGCCCGGCAGAGTGCGAACACCCCGAACGCGTTGACGGCGAACTGGCGATCCCAGTCACCGTCCGATGTCTCTGCGCCGGGACCGGTCGCGATGACCCCGGCGCCGTTCACCAGGCAGTCGACCGGACCGACCCGGTCCCAGGCCTCGCGGACGACCTCCTCGACACTGGCCGAGTCCGACACATCGAGCCCGACCCGGTACAGACGCCCGGGGGACGTCTTTTCGGCGGGGAGAAGACCGGTCGGGTAGCTGATGTCTGCCGCGGTGACGCTGTAGCCCTGTGCGCACAGCAGGTCGACCACGGCGGAGCCGATACCACCTGCCGCACCGGTGACGAAGGCGTGAGGTGCCGCGGAAGCGGGGGCAGAAGGCATGTCAGGCACCCGCCACGACCGTACCGGTGGCCCGGACGTCGGCCGTCAGGCCCGCGACGACACCTGCGGTGTCAGTGACCTGTGCGCACCGTGCCGCAGCGTAGTTCAGCGCCCCGCGGTGGTCCGCCTCCGAGAAGTCGGCCAACGCGTCGGCGACGAGAAAGGGCTTGATGTCGCGCATGAACGCCGAGGTCGCCGTCGCCAGGCAGCCGATGTGCGCGTACACACCGACGATGATGAGCTGGTCACGGCCGTCGGCGGCCAACTGCGACTCGAAGTCCGACCGCGAGAAGGCGTCGTAGCGCCACTTTGTCAGGACAGTGTCACCGTGCCGCGGGGCCAGCTCACCGACGACCGCTTCGCGGCCGTCATCCGTCAGTCCGGGGCCCCAGAAGTCGCCCAGCAGCCCGCGGTCGGACGGATCCTGGTTCGGGGGCTGGGCAGTGTAGTAGACCGGCACACCGGCGGCGTCCGCGGCAGCGCGGACGGCACGGATGTTGTCGATGACCGCGGCCACCATCGGCGACCCCGGGCCGAAGGCGTCGATGAAATACTCCTGCATGTCGTGGATGAGGAGAGCTGCGTGAGGGGCGTCCAACGCCCAGTCGGCGCGGTTACGGGGCAGGGAGCCTGCGCCCGGGAGCGGGTACGGTGCAATGGTGGGGAGCACGACGTCCTCCTTGAGGGAGATGTGTGAGGGCAAGTCGCCGTCGGGGACAACGACCGTAGCGTACCCTACCCTGTCTTGGCGTATGGCAGACCTATCTATGGGATTTTTCACAACGCCGACGTTATGCCCCGCCGTCACACTTCCCCGTGACACACCGCCCGGACGAACACAGACGACCGCCCCCACCCGTGTTCCACGGGTGGGGGCGGTCTCAGTTCATCCTGCGCGTCGTAGCGCGCGGACGGACCCTGTCAGATCAGATCAACCTACTTGGTGATCTTGGTGACACGGCCGGCGCCGACGGTGCGGCCACCCTCACGGATGGCGAACCGCAGGCCCTCGTCCATGGCGACCGGCTGGATCAGGGTGACGCTCATGTCGACGTTGTCGCCGGGCATGACCATCTCGGTGCCCTCCGGCAGCTTCACGACGCCGGTGACGTCGGTGGTGCGGAAGTAGAACTGCGGGCGGTAGTTGTCGAAGAACGGGGTGTGGCGGCCGCCCTCATCCTTGGACAGGATGTAGACGGAGCCCTCGAACTCGGTGTGCGGGGTGTAGGCGCCCGGCTTGGCGATGACCTGGCCGCGCTCGACGTCCTCGCGCTTCAGACCGCGGAGCAGCAGTGCGGCGTTGTCGCCGGCCTCTGCGGAATCCAGCAGCTTGTTGAACATCTCGATGGAGGTCACCGTGGTCTTGGTGGACTTCTCGCGGATGCCGATGATCTCGATCTCGTCGTTCAGGTTCAGCTGACCGCGCTCGACACGGCCGGTAACGACGGTGCCGCGACCGGTGATCGTGAAGATGTCCTCGACGGGCATGAGGAACGGCTTGTCGGTCTCGCGCTCCGGATCCGGGATGGAGTCGTCGCAGGCCTGCATGAGGTCGACGATGGCCTGGGTCCACTTCGGGTCACCCTCGAGTGCCTTCAGAGCGGAGATCTGGACGATCGGGGCCTCTTCGTCGTAGTCCTGCTCACCCAGGAGCTCACGGACCTCCATCTCGACGAGCTCGATGAGATCCTCATCGTCGACCATGTCGCACTTGTTCAGGGCGACGAGGATGTAGGGGACGCCGACCTGGCGGGCCAGGAGGACGTGCTCGCGGGTCTGCGGCATCGGGCCGTCAGTGGCGGCGACGACGAGGATCGCACCGTCCATCTGAGCGGCACCGGTGATCATGTTCTTGATGTAGTCGGCGTGACCCGGGGCGTCCACGTGGGCGTAGTGGCGCTTCTCGGTCTGGTACTCGACGTGGGAGATGTTGATCGTGATACCACGCTCGCGCTCCTCCGGCGCCTTGTCGATCGCGTCGAACGCGAAGGCCTGGTTGAGCTCCGGGTAGGTGTCAGCCAGAACCTTCGTGATGGCGGCAGTCGTCGTGGTCTTGCCGTGGTCGACGTGACCGATGGTGCCGATGTTAACGTGCGGCTTAGTACGCTCGAACTTAGCCTTCGCCACTGTGATGTCCTCCTGGACTCTTCGGTGACTACGACTTTCGCAGCCACGTGGGTTGTATTTTTCCGGTACCGGGTCCGCCGCTGATCGCAGCGGCCGGAACACCGGAATCTTTTCTTGTGCCGATTACAGCATCGTACAGCGCGTTGGCGGCCGTGACATCCCCGCACCGGAAACAGCGGGACTGAAAGGGCTTCCTGCCTACACGCAGGTGCTGGGTAACGGCCAGCACTCTGCATCCTACTGCAACCTGCGCCGCAGGGAAAACTGCGTGGTGACGGCAGGTTGTGAGGATACCGGGTGCTGACCCCTACCCTCCCGCGGCGGGGCCGTGACACACCGGCTGAACCGGAGGTCTCGAACCCGACCCGGGGAGGCGAGGTCGTCGTCGACGGAGTTCCCGACGGCGACGGGAGGTGGCTAGGCGTTGCCCGTGCGCTCCGCGATGATCTCGGTGGCCACGGAGGAGGGAACCTCACCGTAGGAGTCGAAGATCATGGTGTAGTTCGCACGACCCTGGGTCTTGGACCGCAGGTCGCCGACGTAGCCGAACATCTCGGACAGCGGGACCTTGCCCTTGACGACCTTCGCGCCGGAGCGGTCTTCCATGGCGGAGACCTGACCACGACGGGAGTTGATGTCGCCGATGACCTCACCCATGAACTCTTCGGGGGTGGTGACCTCGACGGCCATCAGCGGCTCGAGGAGGACCGGCTTCGCCTTGGCGACGCCTTCCTTCAGGGCCTGGGAGCCGGCGATCTTGAACGCCATCTCCGAGGAGTCGACGTCGTGGTACTGACCGTCGATCAGGGTGGCCTTGATGTCGACCAGCGGGAAGCCGGCGAGGAAGCCGTACTGCATCGCGTCCCGGACACCCGCGTCGACCGACGGGATGTACTCCTTCGGGATACGACCACCGGTGACGGCGTTGACGAACTTGTAGCTCGCGTCCTCGCCCTCCTCCAGCTCGTCAGCCTCGGGGTTGTAGGGCTCGAACGCCATGATCACCTTGGCGAACTGGCCGGAACCACCGGTCTGCTTCTTGTGGGTGAACTCGACCTTCTCGACAGCCTTACGGATGGTCTCGCGGTACGCGACCTGCGGGGCGCCGACGTTGGCCTCGACCTTGAACTCGCGCTTCATACGGTCGACGAAGACGTCGAGGTGCAGCTCGCCCATACCACCGATGATGGTCTGGCCGGTCTCGTCGTCGAGGTTGACGGTGAAGGTCGGGTCCTCTTCCGTGAGCCGCTGGATGGCGACGCCCAGCTTCTCCTGGTCGGACTTGGTCTTCGGCTCGATCGAGACCTTGATGACCGGCTCCGGGAAGTCCATGGACTCCAGCAGGATCGGGTCGTTGATGTCACACAGGGTGTCACCGGTCGTGGTCTCCTTGAGACCGATCATCGCGTAGATGTTGCCCGCGTGAGCCTTGTCGACCGGGTTCTCCTTGTTGGCGTGCATCTGGAAGAGCTTGCCGACGCGCTCCTTCTTGCCGGTGACGGCGTTGAGGACCTGCTGGCCGGGCTCGACGTTTCCGGAGTACACGCGCACGAAGGTGAGCTTGCCGAAGAACGGGTGAGCGGCGATCTTGAAGGCCAGGGCGGAGAACGGCTCGTCGTCGCTGGGCTTGCGGGACATCTCGACATCGTCGTGGCCCGGCTTGTGGCCCTGGATGTTCTCGACGTCCAGCGGGGACGGCAGGTAGTCGATGACGGCGTCGAGGACCGGCTGGATGCCCTTGTTGTGGTAGGCGGTACCACACAGCACCGGGTAGATCTCGGAGTTGATCGTCATCTTGCGGATGGCGGCCTTGATCTCCTCGAGGGAGAGCTCCTCACCGGCGAAGTACTTCTCCATCAGAGCCTCGTCGGACTCGGCGACGGACTCGAGCAGCTTCTCGCGGTACTCGGCGGCCTTGTCGGCGAGATCGGCGGGGATCTCCTCGTAGGTCGGCTCAGCGCCGACCTCGACGCGGCCGCGCCAGGTGATCGCCTGCATGGTCAGCAGGTCGACGACACCGTCGAAGTCGTCCTCGGCACCGATCGGCAGCTGCATGACCAACGGCTTGGCGCCGAGACGGTCGATGATGGTCTGCACGGTGAAGTAGAAGTCGGCGCCCAGCTTGTCCATCTTGTTGACGAAGCAGATGCGGGGCACGTCGTACTTGTCGGCCTGACGCCAGACCTGCTCCGACTGGGGCTCGACGCCCTCCTTGCCGTCGAAGACGGCGACGGCGCCGTCGAGCACACGCAGGGAGCGCTCGACCTCGACGGTGAAGTCGACGTGACCCGGGGTGTCGATGATGTTGACCTGGTTCTCGTCCCAGAAACAGGTGACGGCGGCGGAGGTGATCGTGATGCCACGCTCCTTCTCCTGCTCCATCCAGTCCGTGGTGGAGGCACCGTCATGCGTCTCGCCGACCTTGCGGTTGATGCCGGTGTAGTAGAGGATGCGCTCGGTGGTCGTGGTCTTACCGGCATCGATGTGCGCCATGATGCCGATATTGCGGACCTTCCTCAGGTCCTTCTGCACTTCTTGTGCCACAGTCTATTCCCTCAATGTAGTCGGAATGTCGTAGATGATTGTGCCATCGACCGGGCGACCACGCAGGTTCTACACCGGCCGGGGAGGGGCCCGCCGTGACGGCGGGCCCCTCTCAGGTCACCAGCGGTAGTGGGCGAAGGCGCGGTTGGCCTCGGCCATCTTGTGGGTGTCCTCACGCCGCTTGACGGAGGCACCGAGACCGTTGGAGGCGTCCAGGATCTCGTTGGCGAGACGCTCGGTCATGGTGTTCTCACGACGCTGACGCGTGAAGGTGACCAGCCAGCGCAGGGCCAGGGTGGTGGAGCGACCGGGACGGACCTCGACCGGGACCTGGTAGGTGGCGCCACCGACACGGCGGGAGCGGACCTCGAGGGCCGGCTTGACGTTGTCCAGGGCCTTCTTCAGCGTGAGGACCGGGTCAGTTCCGGTCTTGTCACGGCAGGCTTCGAGAGCACCGTAGACGATACGCTCGGCGGTGGATTTCTTGCCGTCCAGCAGAACCTTGTTCACGAGCTGGGAGACGATGACGTCGTCGTAGACCGGATCCTTGACGACGGGACGTGCGGGTGCGGGACCTTTACGCGGCATTGATTACTTCTCCTTCTTCGCGCCGTAGCGGGAACGGGCCTGCTTGCGGTCCTTGACACCCTGGGTGTCGAGGGAACCACGGACGATCTTGTAACGGACACCGGGGAGGTCCTTCACACGACCACCGCGGACGAGCACCATGGAGTGCTCCTGGAGGTTGTGGCCCTCACCGGGGATGTAGGCGGAGACCTCGATGCCGGAGGTCAGTCGCACACGGGCGACCTTACGGAGAGCCGAGTTCGGCTTCTTGGGGGTGGTGGTGTACACGCGGGTGCACACGCCACGACGCTGCGGCGAGCCCTTCAGGGCAGCCGTGGCGACCTTGCCAGTCTTGTCGTGGCGGCCCTTACGGACCAGCTGCTGGATAGTAGGCATAAACCGACTTTCTGCTTGTTCGTGTCCTGCCGAGACCCCGGGGCTCTTCCGGTAGCTCTGCCGGGGAGACCCTTGTGGTCGGACGAGACCTTCTTCGAGATCATTTCCCTGCTGTTCACGAGCGTCTTTGTTTTGAACGTGCCGAAACCCCTCAGCCGCTCTCGCTGGCCTACGGGGTAGAAGTTCAGATCGGCCGGAAGACCGGCAGACGCGTCCTGATAAGTGGGACTGTGGCCTGACACTACCCGACACGCCGCATACCACCAAATCCCGTGGCCTCGCCCCCGGCCACGCTGAACCGGGTGACTGTCCACGCCGGCGGTACGACCGTACCAGCGCGGCACCTGTCGTTCACCTGTACGTCGGCCTCGCCCCACAACCTCCGGGGCCCGGTATGGGTCGCGTGTACCATCTCCTCCCCCGTCCCCGCCCCCGGCCCCCTCCCCTCCCCTGGGGCGTCCGCCGTCCGCACCCGACGACGAAGACGAGGAGGCCCGACCCCCGCGAGTTGCAGGGGCCGGGCCTCCTCGTCTTCCGGGGGAACCTCACCCGGTGACGGAACCGATCAGTTCAGGTCGATGTCGTCCAGCGGGACCGCGGCACCGGTGAACTCGCCGTAGGCGTCGTCACCGTAGAAACCGTCGCCGAAGGTCGACGGCAGCTGGTACGCGGCCGCACGTGCCTCCTCGGTCGGCTCGACCGCGATGTTGCGGTACTTGGAGATACCGGTGCCGGCCGGGATCAGCTTACCGATGATCACGTTCTCCTTGAGGCCGATCAGCTTGTCCGACCGCTTGTTGATCGCAGCGTCGGTGAGCACGCGGGTCGTCTCCTGGAAGGAGGCGGCCGACAGCCAGGAATCGGTGGCCAGCGAGGCCTTGGTGATACCCATGATCTCGGCACGCACCTCGACCGGACGTCCGCCGGTCTGCACCGCAGCCTTGGACGCGGACACGGCATCGGCGTGGTCCACCAGGGAACCCGGCAGGTACTCGGTCGATCCGGAGTCGATGACGGTGACGCGGCGCAGCATCTGGCGCACGATGATCTCGATGTGCTTGTCGTGGATGGCCACACCCTGGTCGCGGTAGACCTTCTGGACCTCGTTGATCAGGTGCTGCTGGACGCCGCGGCGACCCATCACGCGGAGAACCTCGTGCGGGTCCGCAGAACCCTTGAGCAGCTGCTGACCACGGACGACGCTGTCGCCCTCCTTGATCTGGCGTTCGAAGTCGCCGACCTTGATCACGGCGAGGCCCTGGCGCTTCGACAGCTTCTCGTACACGACCTCGTCCGAGCCGTCGGCCGGGATGATGGTCAGCGTGTAGAAGTTGTCGTCGTCCTCGATGCGGACCTTGCCGTCGACCGAGGCGATCGGAGCCTTGGCCTTGGGCACGCGGGCCTCGAACAGCTCCTGGACACGCGGCAGACCGCCGGTGATGTCTCCACCGACACCACCCTGGTGGAAGGTACGCATCGTCAGCTGGGTACCCGGCTCACCGATCGACTGTGCGGCGACAATACCGACAGCCTCTCCGATGTCGACCTTCTTACCGGTCGCCATGGAACGGCCGTAACAGGTGGCGCACACACCGGTGGCCGTGTCACAGGTCATCACAGAGCGGACCTTGAGGGTCGCGACGCCGGCGTCGACGAGCGTCTGGATCTCCGGGTCGCCGAGGTCCTGGCCGGCCGGGATGACGACGTTGCCAGCGGCGTCCACCGCGTCGGCGGCGAGGAAACGGCCGGTGGCGGCCGTCTCCACGAACTCCGCCCGACGGAAGCGTCCGGTCTCGTTGCCCTCGGCGTCCAGGACGGCCTCGGCCAGCGGGATCGTGACACCCTTCGAGGTCTCACAGTCGTCCTCGCGGACGATGACGTCCTGGGCCACATCGACCAGACGACGGGTCAGGTAACCCGAGTCGGCGGTACGCAGCGCCGTGTCGGCCAGGCCCTTACGGGAACCGTGGGAGTTGTTGAAGTACTCCAGCACCGAGAGGCCCTCACGGAAGGAGGTCTTGATCGGGCGGGTGATGTAGTCACCACGCGAGTTCGTGACCATGCCCTTCATACCGGCCAACGTCCAGATCTGACGCATGTTGCCGGCCGCGCCGGACTTCACGATCATCGGGATCGGGTTGTCGTCCGGGTACAGCTTCTCGACGGACTCACCGACGAAGTCGGTGGCTTCCTTCCACAGGTCGACCAGGGAGTTGTACCGCTCCGTCGCGTTGATCTTGCCTCGGGCCATCTTCTTCTCGATGACGCGGGCACGCTCCTCGTAACGGTCGAGGATCTCCTTCTTGTTCGGCAGGACCAGCACGTCGTGCATGGTGATGGTCACACCGGACCTGGTCGCCCAGTAGAAACCGGCGTCCTTGAGCTTGTCCACGGTCTGGGCGACCGTGATCATCGGGTACTTCGCGGCGAGGTCGTTGATGACCGCGGCCTGCGGCTTCTTCGCCATGACGTCGTCGACGAAGGGGTAGTTCCAGGGCAGCAGCTCGTTGAAGAGCACGCGCCCCAAGGTGGTTTCGGCGAGCCAGACCTGGCCCTTCTGCCATCCGTCGGGGAACTGCTCGGCCTCCACGTCCTCCGGGGGACGCAGGTGGTCGATGCGCACCTTGATCGGTGCCTGCAGCCCCAGGACGCCGCGGTCGCGGGCCATGATGGCCTCGGACAGCGTCGAGTAGACACCGCGCTCCGGGCCGTTCTCGTCGGCCGGGGTGTAGGCACCCTGACCACCGATCTCGTCCACGGACTTCTGCAGCGTCAGGAAGTACAGACCGGTCACCATGTCCAGACGCGGCATGGCCAGCGGCTTACCGGACGCCGGGGACAGGATGTTGTTCGACGCGAGCATGAGAATGCGGGCCTCGGCCTGAGCCTCGTCGGACAGCGGCAGGTGGACTGCCATCTGGTCACCGTCGAAGTCGGCGTTGAAGGCCTCGCAGGCCAGGGGGTGCAGCTGGATGGCCTTACCCTCGACGAGCACCGGCTCGAAGGCCTGGATGCCCAGTCGGTGCAGGGTCGGTGCACGGTTCAGCATCACCGGGTGCTCGGCGATGGCGTCCTCGAGCACGTCCCACACCTCGGGACGCTGACGCTCGACCATGCGCTTCGCCGACTTGATGTTCTGCGCGTAGGACTTCTCGACCAGACGCTTCATCACGAAGGGCTTGAACAGCTCCAGGGCCATCTGCTTCGGCAGACCACACTGGTGCAGCTTCAGCTGCGGACCCACGATGATCACCGAACGGCCGGAGTAGTCGACGCGCTTACCCAGCAGGTTCTGGCGGAAGCGGCCCTGCTTGCCCTTGAGCAGGTCAGACAGCGACTTCAGCGGGCGGTTGCCGGGGCCCGTGACCGGACGGCCACGACGACCGTTGTCGAAGAGGGCGTCGACGGACTCCTGCAGCATGCGCTTCTCGTTGTTGACGATGATCTCGGGGGCGCCGAGGTCCAGCATGCGCTTGAGACGGTTGTTGCGGTTGATCACACGACGGTAGAGGTCGTTGAGGTCGGAGGTGGCGAAACGGCCACCGTCGAGCTGCACCATCGGGCGCAGCTCCGGCGGGATCACCGGCACCGCGTCGAGCACCATGCCGGCCGGGTCGTTGCCGGAACGCAGGAACGCGGCGACGACCTTGAGGCGCTTGAGGGCGCGCAGCTTCTTCTGGCCCTTGCCGTCGCGGATGATCTCGCGCAGCTTCTCCGCCTCGGCCTCGAGGTCGAAGGAGCGGATGAGGGTCTGGATCGACTCCGCACCCATGCCGCCGGTGAAGTAGTCCTCGTAGCGGTCGACGAGCTCGGTGTAGATGCCCTCGTCCACGATCATCTGCTTCGGGGCGAGCTTGACGAAGGTGTTCCAGATCTCGTCGAGACGCTCGACCTCGCGCTCGGCACGCTCACGGATGTGGCGCATCTCCCGCTCAGCCGCGGTCTGGACCTTGCGCTTGGCGTCGGCCTTGGCGCCGGACGCCTCGAGCTCGGCCAGGTCGGCCTCGAGCTTCTCCGAACGTTCCGCCAGCTCGGCGTCGCGGTCGTTCTCGACCTCCTTCTTCTCGACCAGCATCTCGGCCTCGAGGGTCGTCTGGTCGTTGTGGCGACCTTCGTCGTCCACGGAGGTGATGATGTTCGCGGCGAAGTAGATGATCTTCTCGAGATCCTTCGGTGCGAGGTCGAGCAGGTAGCCGAGGCGTGACGGCACGCCCTTGAAGTACCAGATGTGGGTGACCGGGGCGGCGAGTTCGACGTGGCCCATACGCTCACGACGGACCTTCGACTTGGTCACCTCGACGCCGCAGCGCTCGCAGATGATGCCCTTGTAGCGGACACGCTTGTACTTGCCGCAGGCGCACTCCCAGTCGCGGGTCGGACCGAAGATCCGCTCGCAGAACAGACCGTCCTTCTCCGGCTTCAGGGTGCGGTAGTTGATGGTCTCCGGCTTCTTGACCTCGCCATGGGACCAACGACGGATGTCGTCGGCGGTCGCGAGACCGATACGCAGTTCGTCAAAGAAGTTGACGTCCAGCACGTGGGACTCCCTTTCCCCTCCGTCTTCATACGGAGGGCGGTAGTGCGGGTGGTGCAGTGAAAAAAGGTCGTTGTCTGGTGGTGGGGGTTATCCCACGTCGCTGTCGGCGTCCGGACGTTCGTCGCGTGAGAGGTTGATCCCCAGTGCGGCGTTGGCGTGGTCCAACTCGTCGTCGTCGGTGGAGCTGAGCTCCATCGGCGAACCGTCGGCCGCCAGCACCTCGACGTTCAGGCACAGGGACTGCAGCTCCTTGAGGAGAACCTTGAAGGACTCCGGGATACCCGGGTCCGGAATGTTCTCGCCCTTGACGATCGCCTCGTAGACCTTCACGCGGCCCACGACGTCATCCGACTTGATGGTCAGCAGCTCCTGGAGGGTGTAGGCCGCGCCGTACGCCTGCATGGCCCACACCTCCATCTCACCGAAGCGCTGTCCACCGAACTGAGCCTTACCACCGAGCGGCTGCTGGGTGATCATGGAGTACGGGCCGGTGGAACGGGCGTGGATCTTCTCGTCGACGAGGTGGTGGAGCTTGAGCATGTACATGTAGCCCACGGAGACCGGGTACGGGAACGGCTCGCCCGAGCGACCGTCGATGAGCTCGGCCTTACCGTCGCCGTCCGTGAGGCGGATGCCGTCACGGTTCGGGCGGACCGACTTCATCAGACCGGACAGCTCCTCGTTGGAGGCGCCGTCGAACACCGGGGTGGCGGTCAGCGAGTTGGCGGGCACGTCGTAGAGATCCTCGGGGAGGGTCTCCATCATGGCCTTGACCGTCGGGTCGTCCGAGTCGGTGTCCACGGACCAGCCGTTCTTGGCCAGCCAGCCCAGGTGGGTCTCGAGGACCTGACCGATGTTCATACGACGCGGCACACCGTGGGTGTTCAGCAGAATGTCGACCGGGGTGCCGTCCGGCAGGAACGGCATGTCCTCGGCCGGCAGGATCTTGCCGACGACACCCTTGTTGCCGTGGCGTCCGGCGAGCTTGTCGCCGTCCTGGATCTTGCGCTTCTGCGCGACGTACACGCGGACCATCTCGTTGACGCCCGGGGACAGGTCGTCGTCGTCCTCACGGGAGAACACCCGCACGCCGATGACCTTGCCGGTCTCGCCGTGGGGCACCTTCATGGAGGTGTCGCGGACCTCGCGGGCCTTCTCACCGAAGATGGCGCGCAGCAGGCGCTCCTCCGGGGTCAGCTCGGTCTCGCCCTTGGGCGTGACCTTGCCGACGAGGATGTCGCCGTCGCGGACGTCGGCGCCGATGCGGACGATGCCACGCTCGTCGAGGTCGGCGAGCACGTCCTCGCCGACGTTCGGGATGTCGCGGGTGATCTCCTCGGGCCCGAGCTTGGTGTCGCGGGCGTCGATCTCGTGCTCCTCGATGTGGATCGAGGTGAGGATGTCCTGCTCAACCATGCGCTGGTTGAGGATGATGGCGTCCTCGTAGTTGTGGCCCTCCCACGGCATGATGGCGACCAGCAGGTTGCGGCCGAGTGCCATCTCACCGTTGTCGGTGCCGGGACCGTCGGCGATGGCCTGACCGGCCTCGACACGGTCGCCCTGACTGACCAGGGGCTTCTGGTTGTAGCAGGTGCCCTGGTTGGTGCGCTCGAACTTGCGCAGCATGTAGGTGTCGCGCACGCCGTCATCGTCCATGATGGTGATGTAGTCGGCGGAGACGAACTCCACGGCACCGGCCTTCGGGGACACGATGACGTCGCCGGCGTCGTAGGCGGCACGCTGCTCCATACCGGTACCCACGAACGGGGCCTCGGCGCGCAGCAGCGGCACGGCCTGACGCTGCATGTTCGCACCCATGAGGGCACGGTTGGCGTCGTCGTGCTCGAGGAAGGGGATCATCGCGGTCGCGACGGAGACCATCTGACGCGGGGACACGTCCATGTAGTCGACCTTGTCGGCCGGGACGACCTCCACGTCGCCGCCGCGCAGACGGACCTCGATCTGCTCCTCGGCGAACCGCTTGTCCGCGGTGTACGGGGTGTTCGCCTGGGCGATGATGTGGCGGTCTTCCTCGTCGGCGGTGAGGTAGTCGACCACGTCGGTGATCTGACCGTTCTCGACGCGCCGGTAGGGCGTCTCGATGAAGCCGAAGGGGTTGACCCGTGCGTAGGACGCCAGGGAGCCGATCAGGCCGATGTTCGGACCCTCGGGGGTCTCGATCGGGCACATACGTCCGTAGTGAGACGGGTGCACGTCGCGGACCTCGAGGCCGGCACGCTCACGGGACAGACCACCGGGGCCGAGAGCGGAGAGGCGACGCTTGTTGGTCAGACCGGACAGCGAGTTGTTCTGGTCCATGAACTGCGACATCTGCGAGGTACCGAAGAACTCGCGGATGGCGGCGGAGACCGGGCGCACGTTGATCAGCGAGGTCGGGGTGATCGACTCCGCGTCCTGCGTGGTCATGCGCTCGCGCACGACACGCTCCATGCGGGACAGGCCCACGCGGATCTGGTTCTGGATCAGCTCACCGACGGTACGGACGCGACGGTTGCCGAAGTGGTCGATGTCGTCGGTGCCCAGCGGGATCTCCACGGAGTCCGGGGAGGTCATGTCCTTCTCACCGGCGTGCAGACGCACGAGGTACTCGATGGTGGTGAGGATGTCCTGCTCGGTGAGGGTCATGGGGCCCTCACCTCCGGTGCCGAGTCCCAGCTTGCGGTTGACCTTGTACCGGCCGACCTTCGCCAGGTCGTAGCGGCGGGAGTTGAAGAAGCTGTTCTCCAGCAGGGCCTGCGCGGAGTCGCGGGTCGGCGACTCACCGGGACGCTGCTTCCGGTAGATCTCCAGCAGAGCCTCGTCGGTGTTGGCGACACCGTCCTTCTCGAGGGTCGACATCATGATCTCGGAGAAGCCGAAGCGCTCGGTGATCTCCTCGGCGCTGAGGCCCAGCGCCTTCAGCAGGACGGTGACCGGCTGACGGCGCTTGCGGTCGATACGCACACCGATGGTGTCGCGCTTGTCGACGTCGAACTCCAGCCACGCACCGCGCGACGGGATGACCTTGACCGAGTGCAGCGGACGCTCGGTACCCGGGTCGATGGACTCGTCGAAGTAGACGCCCGGGGAACGCACCAGCTGGGAGACGACGACGCGCTCCGTACCGTTGATGATGAAGGTGCCCTTGTCCGTCATCATCGGGAAGTCGCCGATGAAGACGGTCTGGCTCTTGATCTCACCGGAGGTGGCGTTGGTGAACTCCGCGGTGACGTACAGCGGAGCCGAGTAGTTGATGTCCTTGTCCTTGCACTCGTCGA
Organism: Corynebacterium sp. USCH3; assembly: GCF_037619475.1. Lineage (NCBI taxonomy): Bacteria > Bacillati > Actinomycetota > Actinomycetes > Mycobacteriales > Corynebacteriaceae > Corynebacterium > Corynebacterium sp. USCH3. Next base: position 98,928 of record NZ_JAQPZT010000003.1, on the reverse strand, counting down.
CGGTGTTCTTCACATCGTCGAAGCGCGGCTCGGACAGGACCAGGGACATGTTCTCGGAGTAGTCCTCGACAGGGGACAGTTCTTCGAGGATGTCCTCGAGACCGGAGGTGACACGAACGCCCTCCCCGGCCTCAGCCTGCTTACGGGCGCGCCACTGCGGCGTGCCGACGAGCCAGGCGAAAGAGTCCCTCTGGATGTCGAGAAGACCGGGAACCTCGATCGGGGCGTCGATCTTCGCGAACGAGTGACGTTGCGAAGCTCCGGGAATTCCCGGGGTGGAACTGGTCAGGCGGGAGACTGCCAAGATGGGGTCCTTCCAGCACCTCACGTGCCTGCCGTTGCCCGGGCCGCCGAAACGGGAACCGGATGGTGGCGGACACGGTTGCTATGAGCGTACGGTCTGCGGTGGTCTGTGGGGGTTCTGTGGAGGTTGACGGGCCGGGTCAGTTGCGAACCAGTGTCCGGAAACAGTTGATGGACCTTGTCAAGTCGGAGGTCCGGGCCGGATCGGCCTGGTCGGGCACTCTGGCGTTCCGCCGTGCCGTGACCATGTCGATCCCCTCCGTACCATCACTCATCAAGGTCGTGTCCTGTTGTTTTCGCAACGTCGTCGGATGTCAATCCAGCGCAACGATCGATCGTATATCACCCGCACACGGATGTCCACCCCTGCGACACACCCGGTCCACCCTCCCCGTGGACCGGCGGCGTCCGCCCCGCTACTCCTCCGGCGACTGCGTCCGTCCAGACCGCTGGACCCGCTGTGGCCGAAGTGCCACAACCGCCGAACCGAGTGCCACGATAGCACCCGTGACCGTCAGCACAATACCCCAACCTCGTGTCGGCCGGTCCTCCCCCAGCGCCGCCGCCTGAACAAGCAGGTCATCTCGCTCACTCTCCGGCGTGGTGCCGCGGAAGGCGCTGAGCAGTTCGGGGGACCCGGCCGCGTCGGAGGACTCACCGGAGTCCCCTGCCACGCCCGTGTCCTCACCGTCGGATACGTACACGTCCTGGATGTCCTCGGCGACGGAGACGATCATCCCGCTGTGCGGCTCCACCCGGAACTCCTTGGTCCCGTTGCGGTAGAGCGACGACGGATCCCCGTCCGCCGTGGATGACGTGGCACGGTAGTACCCCGGGTTCGCCTGACGTACCGGTTCCGCATGGAACTCCTGGCGGAACACGTAGACCTCCGTCCCGTCGACGTCCTCGGTCTGCACGAAACGGGCGGGCACGTCACGACGCAGGAGGTTGTCGAACACGCCGTACTCCTCTTGAGCGGTGTCCCGGGGGAACGCCAGCCACTGACCGGTGACCTCCGTCGACCGGGCCGGTGTCGCCGGGGTGTCGGCCACCTTCGCGTCACCGAGTGACTCCCCCGTCAACCGGTCGATCCGGTAGCTCCACACCTCAGCGTCGAGAAGGCCGGCATCGCCGTCAATGTCGTCACGCACCGAGGTGACTCCGACTGTCGCAGCCGCCGCCTCATCGTCCGCCGGCTCGCCCAGGGACACCGCGTAGGTCTTCGTCACCGGTGCTGTGACGGGCTCCGGAGCTGTGGCACCGTCGTCGGCGCTATCGTCGGCGCGTGCGTCGTCGAGGTAGGCGGCGCCGACGCGCGCCTCGTCGTCGTGCAGCGTCAGCTGTGACTCACTGAGTTCCAGCGGAACCGGACGCTCCGGCGGTACAAGTAGCGGAAGCGCGATTCCGACGGCGAGGAGGATGCACCCCAACCCGAGCGTGAGGACGGCGACGACGCGGGATCTCGGAAGCATGCGGACCATCGTAGTGCCCGACACCTCGGAGACGGGAACAAACGAGACCACCCCCGCCGGGGACGTCCTGAGAACGTCCCTGACGGGGGTGGTGGGTGCGGCGTGAGCCGGGTCCTCCTACTTGAGGGAAACCTTGGCGCCGGCCTCTTCGAGCTTGGTCTTGGCAGCCTCGGCGTCGTCCTTGGAAGCACCCTCGAGCAGAGCCTTCGGTGCGCCCTCGACGAGCTCCTTGGCCTCCTTCAGGCCCAGGCCGGAAACGAGCTCGCGGACAACCTTGATCACGCCGATCTTCTTGGCGCCGGCGTCCTCGAGAACGACGTCGAACTCGTCCTTCTCTTCCTCGGCGGGAGCAGCGGCAGCGCCGGGGGCGGCAGCAGCGGCGACCGGGGCGGCAGCGGTGACGTCGAAGGTGTCCTCGAAGAGCTTGACGAACTCAGAGAGCTCGATCAGGGTCATCTCCTTGAAGGCTTCGAGCAGTTCGTCGTTGGTGAACTTAGCCATGTCGGCTTCCTTTCTTTGTCCCGCTCAGTGGGTGAGCGGGAAACGGGGTGTAAAGCGTATGGGGGTTAAGCAGCCTGACGGATCAGGCGGCTTCCTTCTTCTCCTGGAGCGCGGCGGTGAGCCGTGCGACCTGGGAGGCCGGAGCGTTGAACAGGCCCGCGGCCTTGCTGAGGGAGCCCTGCAGGGCGCCGGCCAGCTTGGCCAGGGTGGTCTCGCGGTTGTCCAGCTCGGCAATTGCCTCAACCTGGGCGGCGGACAGCGGGTTGCCGTCCATGTTGCCGCCCTTGATCACGAGTGCCTTGTGATCCGCGCCGAACTTCTTGAACGCCTTGGCAGCGTCCACTGCCTCGCCCTGAATGAAGGCGACGGCGGTCGGTCCGGTGAGCAGTTCATCAGCGATCTCGACGCCGGCCTGCTTGGCGGCCAGCTTGATCATGGTGTTCTTGGCGACGGAGTAGGTCACCTCGGAACCCAGGGTCTTGCGCAGCTCGGTCGTCTGAGCGACGGTCAGTCCACGGTACTCGGTGAGGACGGTGGCACTGGCGTTCTCGAAACGTGCGGTGAGCTCCGCGACCGATGCGGTGTTCTTTGCGTTTGCCATACTCTCGCCTCCTTCCTGATGTCTGTCGGTGGTGCGACCAGACGGTGTCTGAACGGCCATCCGGCAGAAAAACAGTGACGCCCCGTGCCACAGGGCACGGGGCGCAGAGGACGACGGTGTGGACCGTGTCGGTCCGGCGTCGTTCGGCGTGTTCCGTGTTTCCCTGCGTGGGTCGCCATCGCCGCTGCGCGGTGGATGGTCCTTCGTCCGTCCCCCCGGTGCTGCCCGGGGAGACGTCGACCGACGGTCTCCGGTGAAACTTGAACGTTCGCGGGTGACCCGCGATCAAACTTCTCGCATGACTATAGACCTGGCGGACGCCGAAACCAAAATCGCGCGCGACAGGGTACGGCCTAGTAGTTTCGGAGGGATGAGTTCACCGACAAATACGTACGCCTCCTCCGGCACTCCCGAACACCGCTTCTTTCTCACGGCGTTCCTGAAATCCTGGGGCAACCCGGATCCACTGCCCGCCGGGGTGAACGACTGGGAGACCCCGCTGTCCGACGAGCACCCCGTCCCCGTCGTCCTGGTCCACGGCACGTGGATGAACGCCTACGGCACGTGGTCGATGATCGCCCCGAAGCTGATGTCCCGCGGTTTCCGCGTCTTCGCGCTGAACTACGGCACCAGGGACGACAGCCTGCTCGGTCGACGTAAGAGCTGCTTCGCCAACGGCGGTCTCGTCGATTCGTCCGCGGAGGTCGCTGACTTCGTCGACACCGTCCTCGAACGTACCGGGGCGTCGCAGGTCGACGTCATCGGCCATTCCCAGGGCGGCGCCCAGGGCCGCCTCCTGCTCTCCGGGAATGACGGCCGGTTCGCCGGGGACGATCCCCGGGTCCGGAACGTCATCGAGCTAGCGGGCTCCGGCCACGGGACGACCCTGATGGGGTTGGGCACCCTCGCTGCCTGGCTGCGCGACCGGCTCCGCGGCCGCGTCGACGTGTCCGCGCTGCTGAGAGCCGTGCTGGGGCAGTGTGCCGAGGACCAGATCGTCGACTCGGACGTCCTCAGGGAGCTGAACCGTGAGGGCGACACCGTGCCCGGAGTCCGCTACACGATGATCAGCACCCGCTACGACGAGGTGGTGACGCCCTGGCGGACCCAGTTCCTGACCCCGGGGGCCGGCGCGACGGTCCGCAACTTCTGCGTCCAGGCCGACGGCAATTCCCGTGACTGGAGTGACCACATGTCGTTGCCCTACTCCCCCCGCGCCTTCGACCTGATCCTGGAACAGCTGTCAGACAGCGACAGCGGGCGCGACGGGGCGTACCGCGACACTCACCCGCACGTCACAGCGCGGGTACTCCCGGTGCTCGGACAACTGCGGCAACGCGGCTACTGAGCGTCACAGGAAACCGCCCCCACCCGGCGCCGGTACGATCCGGGGCGGGTGGGGGCGGTGAACACCGGGGAGAGGGGAACTAGTCCTCTTCGCCGGTGAAGTTCTTCATCACGGACGGGTCAACCTGGATGCCCGGGCTGTTCGTGGTCGCGACGGTGATCTTCTTGATGTAGCGGCCCTTGGCTGCGGACGGCTTCACGCGGAGCAGTTCCTCCACCAGCGCGCCGTAGTTCTCGGCGAGGGCCTTCTCGTCGAAGGACGCCTTGCCGATCAGGGCGTGCAGGTTGGCGGCCTTGTCGACGCGGAAGGAGATCTTTCCGCCCTTGATCTCGGCGACGGCCTTGGCGACGTCGGTGGTGACGGTGCCGGTCTTCGGGTTCGGCATGAGACCACGCGGGCCGAGCACGCGGGCGACACGGCCGACCTTGGCCATCTGGTCCGGGGTCGCGATCGCGGCGTCGAAGTCGGTCCAGCCGCCCTGGATGCGCTCGATCAGCTCGGAGGTGCCAACGGCCTCGGCGCCGGCCTCTTCGGCGGCGGTGGCGTTCGGCCCCTCGGCGAAGACGATGACGCGGACGTTCTTGCCCGTGCCGTTGGGCAGGGAGACGGTACCGCGGACCAGCTGGTCAGCCTTGCGGGGGTCGACACCCAGGCGGATGGCGACGTCGACCGTGGCGTCGTGGGTCTTGGAGGAGGTCTCCTTGGCCAGCTTGACGGCCTCGATCGGGGAGTAGAGACGATCGGCGTCGATCTTCTCTGCGGCGGCGCGGTACGCCTTGGAGTTCTTGCTCATGGTACTGGTCCAATCAGTGGTTGTTGGAGTGTGGTTGACGGGCCGCAAGTGGCCCTGCCACGGGTGTCGCCGGTGTTACTGGGCCGGCTGGTCGACGACGTCGATGCCCATGGAGCGGGCGGTACCGGCGATGATGCGGGCGCCGTTCTCCAGGTCGTTGGCGTTGATGTCCTCGAACTTGGTCTGGGCGATCTCACGGCACTGTGCCCAGCTGACCTGGCCGACCTTCTCCGTGTGGGGAACGCCGGAGCCCTTCTGGATGCCTGCGGCCTTCAACAGCAGCTTGGCTGCCGGAGGAGTCTTCAGCTTGAAGTCGAAGGAACGGTCCTCGTAGACCGTGATCTCGACGGGGATGACGTTCCCGCGCTGGGACTCGGTCGCAGCGTTGTAGGCCTTGCAGAACTCCATGATGTTGACGCCGTGCGCACCGAGCGCCGGGCCGACCGGGGGAGCCGGGTTAGCGGCGCCCGCCTGGATCTGCAGCTTGATCAGGCCGGAGACCTTTTTCTTCTTCTTCGCCATGGTTCACCTCTTCACGTGGTACCAGATGTGCCGTCCGGAGGACGGCGTCGTCCGTCCTATGGCGGGGACGGGGCGCACCTGTCCGGATGCCGGTCTGGTTACCGGCCACCGGGTGGAATGTTCATGTGCTCACGATGAGCAACGGTCAAACTCTAGTTGAGCTTCTCTACCTGGTCAAATGCCAGGTCAACGGGGGTCTCGCGGCCGAAGATCGACACCAGCGCCTTGAGCTTGCTGTTGGTCGCGTCAATCTCGGAGATGGTGGCCGACACGGAGGCGAAAGGCCCGGACAGCACGGTGACCGACTCGCCGACCTCGAAGTCGACCTCGACCTGGTCCCCGAGCGGGGTCGGCGCCATGGCGACACCGGTGTCGCTGACGTCGACCGGTGTGGCGGAGTCGGACTCCTCCTGCGTCGCCGGTGCGGTGGCGGTCTCCGGCGGGAGGAGGAACTTCGCGACCTCACGGATCTTCACCGGGGTCGGCTTGCCCTCGTTGCCCACGAAGGAGGTCACGCCCGGGGTGTCGCGGATGACGGACCAGGATGCGTCGTCGAGTTCGATGCGCACGAGCACGTAGCCGGGCAGCAGCTTGCGCTTGACCCGCTTGCGCTTACCGTCCTTGAGCTCGGTGATCTCCTCGATCGGGACGACGACCTCGTGGATCTGCTCGTCGACACCCAGTGTCTGGGCACGCATCTCCAGGTTGGTCTTCACCTTGTTCTCGTAGCCGGAGTAGCACTGGATGATGTACCAGTCTCCGTCGAGCTTCTTCAGCGCGCGCATGAACTCGCGCAGCCGGGTGCGGTACGCGGCCATCGCGGCGTCTTCAGGGCTCTGTTCGTCGGCGGGGGCGTCGGCGACCTGCGCCACGCCCTCCCCCGCGAGGTCCGCAGCCGGAGCGGTGTCGCCGAGTTCGCTGACGGCCTGCTGCACGTCGTCGTGCGCCGCGGCGGCGAGCCCCTCGGCGGTGCTGCTGTCGTGAATGTTCTCGTCACTCATGGGTTGATCATCTCCCGGATGGTACTCACGCTTCAAGGGTCGGTCTGGTGGTCCTGGATTTCCATTGCCGGACGGTGACTTCCCTGCCCCGCATGAAAAATCCGCCTCGCCGGTAGGCGGAGGCGGTGGATACTGACCACGATGGTAGCACGGTCAGAGGCCGAACATGAACTCCAGACCTTCACCGGAGAGCAGGTCGACGACCGTACACAGGGCCGTGATGACGATGAGGAAGACCAGGGTGACGATGGAGTAGGTGACCATCTCACGACCGGTCGGCCAGATGACCTTCTTGACCTCCGAGCCGACGGAACGCGGGAAGGCCAGGACGCGACTCCCCCCGGACGTCGCTCCGTCCACGTCGGTGACCTTCGCGGTCGTCCGGTTGTCCTGGTCGGCGGCGCCACCTTCTCCGCTGACCTGACGCTTGCCGGACGGACGCAACGGACCGCCGGTGGAACCGACTTCGTTGTTCTTCTCGTCACTCACGTGATCTACAGCTCCTCGGAATGTGAAAAACCCCGGGGTGCCGGACCGACCACGCTGGTCGGCCCGGCATCCCGGGGGCATGTGCAGGGGCGACAGGACTTGAACCTGCAACCTGCGGTTTTGGAGACCGCTGCTCTGCCAATTGAGCCACGCCCCTTCGCGATTTATCTCAGCCTACCACGGCGGATGGGCGTCAACGTCTCACGGACGGCACCACCTCAGTGGCACCCGGAGAAGTCTATCAGCCCCACGCGCCGCGGAACAACCGGGGCCGGTTTCGAGGTAGGCACGCCTGCCCCCTCGGGAGCCCCTGCGAGGATGGACGGTGCCGCCTCCCCTGTTTTCCGACTCTCCCCGCCGTCCGTCCGGGAACCTTCTCGACGAACAGCGGGCACACCGGCCACGGGCGCTCTCCGCACAGCAGAACACCCCGCGTCCTACGTGTGCAGGTCGCGGGGTGATCGTTGTCTTGCTCTGGTAGCGATGCCGGGGATCGAACCCGGGACCTCACGATTATGAGTCGTGCGCTCTAACCATCTGAGCTACACCGCCAGGGCCATTCAACCGGCTGTGACCGGCAAGCCGGATATCGCCTCAAAATGACTTGAGCCCCCTGACAGAATCGAACTGTCGACCTTTTCCTTACCATGGAAACGCTCTGCCGACTGAGCTAAGGGGGCGTGCTCCACACAACAAGAACGGTTCGCAACCTTGGTTGTTCCCGCTCCAGCTCCTGAAGCCTGAAGTAGAATAACCAGAGCGACCGTACTTGCACAAATCCACAGGTCACACCGGATAAATCCGAGGGTTCCAGGCTCGCCCCGCCCCGCCAGCATGGGCAGTCACGACGACAACAGACGGAGGCCCCGTCTCCGCCCAGAACCTCCACCGGGAGTAGCCGTCGGCTCGCGGACGCCGAGCCACCGGGCCACCGGGCCACCGGGCCACCGGGCCACCGGGCCACCGGGCCACCGGGCCCACGCAACACAAAACCGCCCGGGGAGTGTGTCCACTCCTCGGGCGGTTCATTCTGTGCCAGGTAAAGGATTCGAACCTTTGAAGGCAATGCCGGCGGATTTACAGTCCGCTCCCTTTGGCCGCTCGGGCAACCTGGCGTGCACCTCACGGTGCGAGGGATACCCTACTACGAGCACCGCATCAGTCCGCAAACCGGCTGGTCAAACCCCTACTCAGCCCAGACGGTCGAGCGAGTACTCCATGAGGTTGCGCAGTGCACCGGTCGCCGGGATCTCCGGGAGCAGAGCCAGCTCCGCCTCGCCGAGCCCGCGGTAGCGTTCCACGTCCGCCAGGGCCCGCTCACGTCCGTCGGAGGCACGGATGAGGGTCAACGCCTCATCGACGAGGTCGTCGTCGGTCACCGGACCGGTGAGCAGTTCCCGCAACCGGGCACCGCCGACCGTGTCCTCCCGCATCGCGTACAGCACCGGCAGCGTGAACACACCCTCACGGAGGTCGGTCCCGGGGGTCTTGCCGGACGTCTCCGGATCAGACCAGATGTCGATGATGTCGTCGACGATCTGGAAGACCTGGCCCAGGTGCCGACCGAAGCGGAACAGCGCGTCACGGTGTTCACCGGTCGCCCCCGCGTGCAACGCGCCGAGGTAGCCGGCGGAGGCGATGAGAACGCCGGTCTTCTCCTGGATCACCTGCATGTAGTGCTCGATCTCGTCGTCGCCCTGGGGCGGACCGATGGTCTCACGCATCTGTCCGGTCACGAGTTCCCCGAACGTGTCGGCGAAATGACGGACCGTCTCGGTACCCAGGTCAGCCATCAGCCCGGAGGCGACGGCGAAGATGTAGTCGCCGGCGAGGATCGCCACGGAGTTCGACCACCGCGCGTTCGCACTGGGCGCACCCCTCCGGCGCTCCGCCTCGTCCATCACGTCGTCGTGGTAGAGCGTGGCGAGGTGGGTGAGCTCGACGACGACGGCGGCGTCGGTCACGTCGGCGTGGTCGCTGCCCTTGTCGCCGTCACCGTACTGCGCCGCCAACAGGGCGAACATCGGACGGAAGCGTTTTCCCCCGGAGACCGCGAGGTGGCTGATCTTGTCGGTGAGAAAGCTCTCTCCGGACGACAGGACCTCGCGGAGCCTGGCCTCCACCCGGGCCAGGCCGTCCGGGACGGCGGTGTTGAGGTACTCGTCGCCGAGATCGAGCCCCACCCGCACATCCGAGTTAGTGCTTGCCATGAATTACGTAGCCTCTGTCCGTCAAACGTCTTCTCTGGAAAATCTTGCTCCCCGCTACTGTAGACCAGCACCTCCGCACGGACACAGACGAGCGCGGTCCTGTCCCGTCTCTCCGATCACCGTCCCCGGTACCCGGTCGTGCCACAATAGTCGACGATGAATGCCACAGAGTGCGAAGTTCTCGTCGTCGGTGCCGGGCCGGCGGGTTCCGCCGCAGCACACCGGGCCGCCCTCGCAGGTCGCGACGTCCTCCTCGTCGACATGCAGGACGTCCCCCGTGACAAGACCTGCGGCGACGGACTCACGCCCCGTGCCGTCCACGCACTCGAGACGCTCGGCGCCGCCGACCTCGTCGACGTCGACGCCGGACGGCCGCACATCCGCGGACTCAAACTCCACGGGTTCGGCGGGTCAGTGACCGCCCCGTGGCCCGAGCACCCGGAGTTTCCCGCGTGGGGGACGGCTGTGCCCCGCACCGACTTCGACACCGCCCTCGTGGAACTGGCCGTGTCCTCGGGCGCACGGCTGCGGACAGGGCTCAAGGCCGTGGACGTCGACACCGACCTGGTCGGTGGCGCCCGACGCGTGCGGGCCGTCCACTTCGCCGACGGCACCACCGTGCGCTGCCGCTACCTCGTACTGGCCGAAGGAGTGCGCAGCGGCCTCGCCCGCTCTCTCGGGTCACAGTGGCTGCGTGGTCTCGTGCACGGTGTCGCCGCCCGCTCCTACTGCCCCACCCCCTTCGGCGACGAGCCGTGGATCCACTCCCACCTGGAGCTTCGGGACGCGGAGGGCGTCGCGCAGCCGGGCTACGGCTGGATCTTCCCCCTCGGCACCGACGGCGAACACGGCTCTGCGGTGAACCTCGGGTGCGGTGCCCTCTCCACGTCGAGGCGCCCCGCGAAGGTCAACGTACGCAGACTGCTGGCGTCCTACGCGTCCCAGTGCCGCGACGACTGGGACCTCGGCGAACCAACTCGGGTGGCCAGCGCCCTGCTTCCGATGGGCGGGGCGGTCACCCGGGTGGCCGGGGTGAACTGGGCGGCCGTCGGAGACACCGCCGCCCTGGTCAACCCGCTGAACGGGGAAGGCATCGACTACGCCCTCGAGTCCGCCGTGGACCTGGTCGACATGCTGCCCGACGCCGACACCTCCCCCGACGGACTCCGCCACATGTGGCCGTCCCACCTGCGGGGACGCTACGGTGACGCATTCTCCCTCGCACGCCGCGCGGCGACGCTGCTGACGATGCCGGGCCTCCTCGCCGCGCTCGGCCCCCTGGGGATGCGTGGCCCCCTCGCCGGCCACCTGATGGGCTCCGCCGCCCGGCTGATGGGCAATCTCGTGACCCCCGAGGACACCGACCTCACCGCCCGAACCTGGCTCGCCGCGGGCAGGCTCAGCAGTGCCCACGACCGCTTCTGGCACGCCGAGTCACGCCCCCTGTTCGGCGCCTGACTGGTGCCCGAACCGGCACCCGGTTAGCGGGGCTTCGTCGCGCTGTGCAGCGCGGTGATGCCGAAGGTGAGGTTCTGCCATCCGCAGCCCTCCCACCCGGACCGGTTCACCAGCGACGCCAGGGCCTCCTGGTCCGGCCATTCCCGGATGGACTCCGCCAGGTACACGTAGGCCTCCGCGTTCGAGGAGACCGCTTTCGCGACCGCGGGCAGCGCACGCATGAGGTACTCCATGTAGACCGTGCGGAAGACCGGGACCACCGGGGTGGAGAACTCACAGACCGTGAGCCGCCCCCCGGGCTTGGTGACCCGTGCCATCTCGCGCAGCCCCGCGGCAGGATCGACGATGTTGCGCAGCCCGAAGCTGATGGTGACGGCGTCGAAGGTGTCGTCCGGGAACGGCAGGTTCATCCCGTCGCCGCAGACCTTGGGAACGTCCCGGTCCTTGCCCGCGGCGAGCATCCCCGGGGAGAAGTCGCAGGCCACGCACCAGGCGCCGGACTCCGACAGCTCCACCGTCGAGACCGCGGTCCCTGCCGCCAGGTCGAGGACCCTGTCCCCCGGCGCGAGGTCGAGACGACGCCGGGTGCGCTTCCGCCACACGCGGTCCTGCCCGAAGGAGAGCACCGTGTTGGTCAGGTCGTAGTTCTTTCCGACGGCGTCGAACATGCGGGCAACGTCGTTCGGGTTCTTCTCCAGGCTGGCTCGTGACACGCTGACCCAGCCTAGTCGATCGGTCTAGGCGACCGTCGTCCTCTCCCCCGCGTTCCCCCGACGCCACCACCACTGCACCGCGACGAACATCAGCCCTGTCACGACCAACGACACCAGCCACACCGACAGTGCGGGGATGACCGACAAGGTCCACCCACGGCCCTGGACCTTCACGTTCTCCGTGTCGGAACGCTGGTAGTCGACGTAGACCCGGTCACCACGCGACAGTCCGGTCGGGTACTTCAGCCCCCGGTCCGGCTGGTGGTAGACGCCGGTGTCGTCACGGAAACGCACCAGGGTCGTCGACCCGTCGGCAAGCACGTCCGCCACAGCGACACCGCGGTCCCGGGAGATCTTCGCGTCGCCGACCGCCGCGTTGACCACCATCATCCCGCACACCGCGGTCGCCAGCAGGACCAGCGCCAGCACCGCCTGGATCAACCGGCGGTGGACGGTCTCCCGCGCCGGACGGGACGACCGCAGGAACGACGGAACAGTCAGCACGACCCCTACCCCCGCCCCGTCGGAGTCACCGTGGTCTTCTCAGTCAGTGCCCGGTGCATCCGTTCCCGTGGTGCGCGGGACACGACGGCCTCCACCACCAGGAGCCCGCCAGCGCCTTCGGCATGGTCCTCGAGCGCCAGACCCAACTCCCGCAGATTCTCCACACGCTGGTGTGCGACCCCGTAGCCGGCGCACAACGCCGCCAGGTCGGCACCGGTCGGGGTGCCGACCACCCGGTCGAAGGCGGAGACGCCGTCGTCGAACGTCCGCAGCCCGGGCACGCCGACCTCGAGCGTCTCGAAGATCGCGCCGCCGTCGTCGTTGGAGACCACGATCACCAGATTCTCCGGGCGCGGTTCCCCGGGGCCCGCCGACAGTCCGTTGATGTCGTGCAGGAACGTCAGGTCACCCATCAACGCCACCGTGCGCGGTGCGCGCATCAGGTCCGGTTCCTCACTCGCATGCGCCAGTGCCACCCCCACCGCCGTCGACACCGTCCCGTCGATGCCCGCGGCACCCCGGTTGGTGACGACGCGCACCCCCGGGAACGGCAGCCCCGTCAGGGACGCGTCGCGTACCGCGGAGGACGCCCCGAGCACCACCGCGTCCCCGTCGGACAGGCTGTCCGTCACCGCCGCCGCCACATGCAGACCGGTGAACTCCTCCTCCGAGATCTCGTCACGCACGGCCTCGGCAGCGACCTCTCCCGCCGCCGTACACGTGCGCACCCATCCCCGCGGATGATCACCGGTCACGGTCACGCCGTGCAACGGTGCGGCCGGGTCCACGTCCGTGCGGCCCACCGCGGGGGCTGTCGCACGGTCCGAGACCGGGAACACGCGGATCGCCGGATCCGCCAGCAGCCGGGCGATCCCCCGGTGCAACGTCGGGCGTCCGACGAGCACGATCTGCTCGGGACGCATCTGCGCACGGTACGCACCGTCACCGACACCTGCCCCGATCTCAGCGGCGAAGAGACCCGCCGCCGCAGGATGCACCGGGACATCAGGGGCCGGCGCCCCCGGCTCGGCGATCGTCGGCACCCCGGCGAGCTCGTCACACACCTGCTGCGCCCACACGGTGTCCCGCACATCACCGGCCACGACCAACGTCCGCCGGGACAGGTCCACCACCGCCGACGGCTGCAGCGGGGTGCGCAGGACGCCCTGCGACGTGGTGGCGTCCGGCTCCTCCGTCACCTCCGCCACCTCCCTCGCGGCGAAGCTGACCTCCGTCGTCGACGACGGCACCAACGGCTCGGTGAAGGGAATGTCGACCTGCACGCCTCCCGCCCCGACCGGGGACGTCGCGCGGAGGACGGCATGTGCGACCTGCCGACGGACCGTCTCATCGGTTCCGACGTCAGTACGGACAGCGGCGTCGATCCCGACAACCTCGACCGCGTGGGAACCGAAGATGCCGACCTGGTCGATCGTCTGGTTCGCACCCGAGCCGAGCATGTCCCACGGCCGGTTCGCCGAGACGACGATCAACGGCACCCCGGCAGCGGTCGCCTCGACCATCGCGGGCAGGCAGTTCGCCACCGCCGTCCCCGAGGTCATGACCACCGGTACCGCACGCCCCGACCGTTTGGCCAGGCCCAACGCCAGGAACGATCCGGAGCGTTCGTCCGTCCGCACGTGCAGCCGGAGCCGGTGGGTCCGGTCGGCCTCGGCGAACGCCAGCGCCAGCGGAGCCGACCTGGATCCCGGGCAGACCACCGCCTCCGTGACACCGTTGGCGATGAACGAGTCGACCACCAGTGCAGCCACCCGCGTCGCGGCGGCGGGAGCGGCGGAGATAGCGGAGGCGTCAGGAGCGTCAGGGGCGTCAGAGGCGGGGTCAGCAGGGTCGATCGGATCAGTCACACTTCCAGACGCTACCCGGCGGTCACGGACACACCGAAAAAGAGGCGGGAAAAGTCTGTGGCGGTGCAGTCCTGGGGAGCCACAGCTGCACGGGAACAGACATTTCCGGGAACATGACGGGACGGGACGCGCCGCCGCCGGCTCAGCGTCCGTGGTGAGACGCAGCTCGCGTCAACGCATTGCCCACCTGCGTCAGATAGCGCCCCCGGTCACCGTGCAGCAACGACCAGTCCGCCCGGACCGTCTCCCACCCCATGTCCCTGAGCTCCTGGACCTGCACGAAGTCTGTGGTCCTCTGAGCACGGTCGGCATGGCTCCCGCCGTCGTAGTACAGCCCCACCTTCAACTCGGGGCACGCCAGGTCCAGGACCGTCCGGTCCTTGCGTCGGGGACCCCACGACACCTCGACCTGCGACATCCATGCGTATCCGTCCGGCAGCAGGTCCCGCACGACCAACCGCAGCAACGTCTCCTGAGGCGACTGCGCGCCGGAATCGGACATGTCCGTCAGTCGCCGTGCCGTGTCCGCGTCAACCCGGCGCGCGCACCCCTCCACCAGCTCCCCGATGCCGAGAACGGTGCACTGGCGGAGTGCGTCGATGAGCTGCACCGCGCGAATCCCTGCCAGGCTCAGCCCGTTGACACCGGCGGTGAACCAGGTGTGCCGCTGACCGACCACCGCAGCCAGGCACTGTGCCGCAGCGACCTCCACCGGCACGACCGCGAGTCCCGGTACCACCGGATCGGGAAACACCGGGTCCACACCCTTCGGCCACGCCCGTACGACGGGGCGCCGCGGGGTCCTCGACGCAGAGGCTGTCCTGCCCGGGCCCGACGGGGACAGGCGACGTGAATGCAGCAGCACCGGAGCAGCGTCCGCCCAGTACGGCAGCCCGTGAATACCCAGTGCCGCCCACCCGCCGATCATCGCACCGGGGTTCTCCGCCGCGTGCGCCCGGGCGCGGCTGACGATGTCGTGCACGAACAGTCCCGGGTCGTCACCGCGTCCGGTGGCGAAGACCCGGTCCAGCCCGTCGATCCCGTGCTTCTCCGGGAGGTCCGCCAGCGGACGTGGCAGGAGCAGACTCCTGGTCACCGGGGTGTACAACGACAGGATGCTCGACCTGCGCATTCCGGCGGCGACAAGATCCTTCCGTGCCACGGGCACCAGCGACGGCACGACCCGGCGTGTGTACAGCGGGCCGGCACCAGGCGGAATGCGCCCCTCCTGTTCCGCCTGCATGAGGTGGCGCATCCACGGTGATGCCTGCATCCCCTGTGCTACCCGTGTCCCTCGTGTTGTCACTGCCGACCCCTCCCCTGGTTGGTCTCTCCCCGGGGTCTATCTCACACCATCCGGGGCCGTACCGGGGTGGCAACGGGCAATCTGTGGATAACGTCGCACCGGGGACCCGGTCACTGTTCCCCCGCGCGCCGAAAAGTCTGTTTCCGTGCACGCGTGAGGCACCCAGGGCTGCACGGCGACAGACTTTTCCACGATGATGGGGGCGATGGTGGGGCGATGATGGGGGCGAGGACGCGGCGGGGCAGCTCCGGAAGCTACCGCCCCACGGCGCGGGCCAGATGCTGCCCGGTCACCGTGCCGGACGCCACCAGGTCCCCCGGCGCGCCGGAGAAGACCACGCGGCCTCCCTCGTGTCCGGCACCGGGGCCGACGTCGATGATGTGGTCGGCCGCCGCCATCACCGCCATGTTGTGCTCGATGACGACGAGGCTGTACCCGTCGTCCACCAGGGACTGCATCATCGTCACCAGGGTGCCGGTGTCCGCCAGGTGCAGACCGGAGGTCGGCTCGTCGAGCACGATCACGGCCGTCCCGTCGGTCCCCTTCAGTCCGTCCCCGAACTTCGCCGCCAGCTTCAGGCGCTGGCGCTCGCCGCCGGACAAGGTGTTCAGCGGCTGCCCGAGCCGCAGGTAGTCCAGGCCGACCTGCATCAGCCTGTCCAGTACCTCCGAGACACCGCGGGACGCCGCGCTGGACGACACGTCGTCAGCGAAGAAGTCCCGGGCCATTCGCACGGTCATGTCCAGCACGTCGCTGATGGTGCGTCCCGCCAGCGTGAACTCCAGGACCTCGGGGCGGAATCGCCTCCCACCACATTCCTCGCAGGGGGTCGACACCCCGGCCATGATCGCCAGGTCGGTGTACACCACCCCGAGGCCGTTGCAGACCGGGCAGGCCCCGTCCGAGTTCGGACTGAAGTGTGCCGGTGTGGCGCCGGCGGCCTTGTTCGCCCGCGCGAAGAGCTTACGGACGTCGTCGAGTACCCCGGTGTAGGTCGCCGGGGTGGAGCGTCGGGACCCCCGGATGCCGGACTGGTCGACCACGGTCACGCCGTCGTGCCCGGTCAGACCGCCGTGGACCAGGGACGACTTCCCGGAGCCGGCGACACCGGTGACCACGGTCAGTACGCCGAGCGGCACGTCGACCGAGACGTCCTGCAGGTTGTTGTCGTTGACGTGCTCCAGGGAGATCACGCCGGACGGTCCACGCACCGCGTCGCGCAGCGCCACACCGTGGTCGAGCGAGCGGGCGGTGAGGGTGTCCGCACCGCGCAATTCGTCGTAGGTCCCGGAGAACACCACCTGTCCACCGGCTTCACCGGATCCCGGTCCGATGTCGACGACATAGTCCGCGGCCTCGATGACCTCCGGCTTGTGCTCGACGACGAGGACCGTGTTGCCTTTGTCCCGGATGCGGCGCAGCAGGCCGATCATCCGGTCGATGTCGTGCGGGTGCAGGCCGATCGTCGGCTCGTCGAAGACGTACGTCACGTCCGACAGCGGCGAGCCGAGGTGCCGGATCATCTTCACCCGCTGCGCTTCACCGCCGGACAGTGTGCCCGCCGGGCGGTCCAGACTGAGGTACCCCAGGCCGACGTCGACCAGGTTGTCGAGCATGCCGAGGAGGTTGGCCCGCACCGGCGCGACGGACGGCTCGGCGTCCAGGGCGAGGACGAGCCCCCGCAGCTCGGTGATCTGTGTGGAGTTCCACTCGCCGATGGTGCGTCCGGCGACCGAGGCGGTGCGGGACGCTTCCTTGAGCCGGGTGCCGTGGCAGTCCGGGCAGGGGCCGGTGGTGCTGATCCGCTCCACGAAGTTCACGATCTGCTTCTGCTTCGGCGGGGTGTCCCGGTCGATCCACAGCCGTCGGATGCGGGTGACCAGCCCGTCGTAGCTCAGGGTCGAGAAGCCGCTGTTGTCCTCCTTGGCGACCTTGATCTTCTGCGACGGCGCGTAGAGGAAGAACTCGCGCTGCTCGGGTGTGTAGTCACGGACCGGGACGTCCGGGTCGAGGCGTCCGCAGTTGGCGTAGGACGACCAGTACCAGTCCCCCACGCCGAATCCCGGCGCGTCGATCGCGCCCTCGTTCAGCGACTTCGACTCATCGAGGAAGGTCGACACATCGATCGTGGCACCCACCCCGGTGCCCTCGCAGGTGGGGCACCATCCCTCGGGGAGGTTGAAGGAGAAGTGGCCGGAGGCGCCGACGTACGGCTCAGAGAGCCTGCTGAACAGGATACGGACGAGAGAGGACGCGTCGGTCGCCGTACCGACCGTGGATCGCGAGTTCGCCCCCATGCGTTCCTGGTCGATGATGATCGCCGGGGAGAGGTTCTCGAGGAGGTCGACGTCCGGGCGCGGCAGGCTGGGCATGAAGCCCTGGATGAACGCACTGTAGGTTTCGTCGATGAGCCGGCGGGACTCCGCGGCGACTGTCCCGAAGACCAGGGACGACTTGCCCGAGCCGGAGACACCGGTGACCACGGTGAGTTTCCTCTTGGGGATGTCGACGTCGATGTTCTTCAGGTTGTTCGCCCGGGCTCCCCGGACATGGATCGTGTCGTGGCTGTCGCTCATCCGACCTTTCTTACCGGAAAAGTCTGTCACCGTGCGCGTTCCGGGGCCTCAGACCTGCACGGTGACAGACTTTTCGCGGAGGTGCGCGCTCCTCACAGGTGCGCGTAGGACGCGGCGAGGCGGTCGAACCACCAGTCCCGACGACCGGCGGGCGAGGCCAGCGCCGCGAGCCGGTCCGGATCCGGGCTGAGCCGGGTCACGGCGAGTCGCCCGTCCACGATCTCCCGTGGCGCGCAGACGTCCTCGGCGAACAACGAGCCGGTGGCCAGGCCCGCCGCCTGCGGTGCCACGACCATGTCCTCGTCGTCGGTGTAGCCGGGCAGACTGGCGGCGGCCAACAGCCCGGCGTACATGCCTACGGCGGATTCCAGGGCGGAGGACACGGTGACGGCGACCCCGAACCGTCCGATCTCCTCGGCGATCGCCCTGACCTGGGCCACCCCGCCCAGCGGTGCCGCCTTGAGCACGGCGACATCGCAGGCCCCGGCCTGGACCACGGCAAGGGGGTCGGTGGACTTGCGGATCAGTTCGTCGGCGGCGACCCGCACCATCATTCCCCGGGAGCCAAGGCACCGGCGCAGCTCGGCGAGTTCGGCGACCGTCGCGCACGGTTGTTCCATGTAGTCCAGCGGGCCGCCCCCCTGGGACGGGTCGGTCAACGCCTGGGCGGCGGTGAAGGCCTCGTCCACCGTCCAGCCGGCGTTCGCGTCGACCCGGACGGCGATGCCGGGACGGGCCTCGCGCACGGCCCGGACCCGCGCCAGGTCGTCGTCCAGGGTCTGTCCGGCCTCCGCGACCTTGACTTTGACGGTCGTGCAGCCGGGGTAGCGGTCGAGCAGGCGCGCCACGGCCCCGGGCGAGGCGGCGACGTCCACCGCCGGGATGGTCGCGTTGACCTCCACCGAGCTCAGGGACGGCTCGGGGGTGTGACCCCAGCCCAGGTCGACGGCGCTGCGCAACCAGCGGGACGACTCCTCGGCGCCGTACTCGAGGAACGGAGCCCACTCCACCCAGCCCGACGGGGCCTCGACGAGCATCAGCTCGCGTTCGGTGACCCCCCGGAACGGCACGCGCAGCGGACAGGTGACGACCCGGGCGCGGTCGGTGAGCTCGGATAGTGCCGGAAGCGCGGGAGTGTCCATGCCCACACCCTACGATGGTGGCATGACTGAGAACCCTTTTGACCCGTCCCAGTGGCGCGAGGTCCCCGGCTTCGACTTCGACGACATCACCTACCACCGGCATGCGGGAGAGGGGCGTGAGAACGGGATCGTGCGCATCGCCTTCGACCGTCCCGAGGTGCGCAACGCCTTCCGCCCGCACACGGTCGACGAGCTCTACCGCGCGCTCGACCACGCCCGACGCTCGCCGGACGTGGGCACCGTCCTGCTGACCGGCAACGGCCCCAGCCCGAAGGACGGCGGTTGGGCGTTCTGCTCCGGCGGCGACCAGCGTATCCGGGGACGCTCTGGCTACCAGTACGCCACCGACCACGACGGCGACGTGACCGCGGCGACGGCCGACAAGGTCGACGAGGCACGGGTGAAGGCAGAGGGCGGACGCCTGCACATTCTCGAGGTGCAGCGGTTGATCCGGACGATGCCGAAGGTCGTCATCGCCGTGGTCAACGGGTGGGCGGCCGGCGGCGGACACTCCCTGCACGTCGTGTGTGACCTCACGATCGCCTCCCGGGAGCACGGGATGTTCAAGCAGACCGACGCCGACGTCGGATCCTTCGACGCCGGGTACGGTTCCGCGTACCTGGCGAAGCAGGTGGGACAGAAGTTCGCCCGGGAGATCTTCTTCCTGGGACGGTCGTACTCCGCCGAGCGCATGATGCAGATGGGTGCGGTCAACGAGGTCGCCGACCACGCCGAGCTCGAGGAGACCGCCGTCGAGTGGGCGCGGGCGATCAACGGGAAGTCCCCCACCGCCCAGCGGATGCTGAAGTTCGCCTTCAACCTCCCGGACGACGGCCTGATGGGTCAGCAGGTGTTCGCGGGTGAGGCCACCCGCCTGGCGTACATGACGGATGAGGCCGTGGAGGGCCGCGACTCGTTCCTGGAGAAGCGGGCACCCCGCTGGGACGAGTTCCCCTACTATTACTGAGTGGAAGCTGTGAATCTGGGGAATCCTCGGTGACTTTTCCGCGGGGGAACCTGTGACCATGGGATCTGTCAACGATCAGCGCGCCCCCGCGCATCCCGCGCAGGTCACTCCTGTAGCACACCTGCGGAATTTCCCTTGAATTCACCCACTGTTTATCTGATCCGTTGTCGGTGCCAACCACGCGATCGCCGGTGACCTGCGATTACCCCGAAAAGACCACTACTTAAGTGAACACTATATACCCCCGTTTTTCACCCCCGTAATTTTCGGCAGAGTAGACGTTTCCGCCGATAGGCGGGATATTTCTAGGTGTGACTGAGCTTCTCATCCTTCTGCTCGTGATCGGGACCGCCCTGGCGTTCGACTTCACCAACGGCTTCCACGACACCGCCAACGCGATGGCCACCTCCATCGCCACCAAAGCCCTGAAGCCGAAGACGGCGGTCGCCCTGGCCGGCCTGCTGAACCTCGTCGGAGCATTCCTCTCGGTGGAGGTCGCCAAGACCGTGGCCAACGGGATCGTGAACCTGGAGGACTTCGACCTCAGCGTCGTCGCGGAGGCCGACAAACTCCTCCTCGTCGTCTTCGCCGGACTCATCGGCGGCATCCTGTGGAACCTGTTCACCTGGCTCTTCGGCCTTCCGTCCAGTTCCTCCCACGCCCTGTTCGGTGGCCTCATCGGCGCCGCCATCGCCGCACTCGGCGTCTCCGGTGTGGTGTGGGACGGCGTCCTGCAGAAGATCATCGTCCCGGCACTGGCCGCGCCCGTGATCGCAGGTCTGGTCGCCGCCGTCGGCACCGCCGGCGTCTTCAAGCTCACCCGGCGGACCCGTGAGGGCGAGCGAGACAACCTCTTCCGGCTCGGGCAGATCGGTTCGGCCTCCCTCGTGGCCCTGGCCCACGGCACCTCGGACGCCCAGAAGACGATGGGCGTCATCTTCCTCGCGCTCGTCGCCAGCGGGAACCTCGACGCCGCCGCGGACATGCCCTTCTGGGTCACCGCGAGCTGTGCCGTCGCTATCGCGGCCGGCACCTACGCCGGCGGCTGGCGCGTCATCCGCACCCTGGGCAAGGGCCTGGTCGAGATCACCTCCCCGCAGGGCATGGCCGCCGAGACGTCCTCCGCCGCCATCATCCTGACCTCCGCACACATGGGCATGGCACTGTCCACCACCCACGTGGCCACCGGCTCGATCCTGGGCTCCGGCGTGGGCAAGCCCGGCGCCAAGGTGCGCTGGGGAGTCGCCGGACGCATGGGCATCGCCTGGATCACCACCCTGCCGCTGGCCGCGGCGGTCTCCTGGCTGGTCTGGACGCTGTCCAACCTCGTTGCCGAGGCGACGTCGATGGCCGTCGGTTCGTTGTTCTCCTTCCTGATCCTGGTCGCCGGTGTCGGCCTTATCGTGTACAAGGCACGGAAGCAGCCGGTGCACGCCGACAACGTCAACGAGGACTGGGACGAGCACGGCCTGGCGCCCGAGGCCGGTGCGGGCGACCGTTCCGGGCAGGACGCCGACGCACCCGCGAAGCAGGAGAGCGACACCTTCGTCCACGCCCTCGCCGGTGCCGGCGTCGGCGCTGGTGTCGGTGCCACCCCCGGCGCAGGACCGGACGGCGGTGCCGGCAGTACCGGCAGCGTCAGCAGTGACCCGGGCATCGGACGTGGCGACCCCGCCTCCGTGCTCGACACCTCCGCCGGCCACGCGGCCGGCACCAGCACCACGAGGGAGAACTGACCATGACCATCCTCGAATCCCTGCTCCAGGTCACCATCGCCGGACTCGTGCTGGGCGCCGGTCTGCCGATCCTGTTCGGCGTCGGCATCCGCCTCTGGGTCCCGAGCACGAGCAGCCCGGACGGTACAGACGGCTCAGCCGGCACAGCCGCACAGACCGCCCCCTGGCGTCGCACCGCCGCCGTCGTCATCTTCGGCATCATCGCCCTGTCGATCGTCGTGGGCCTGCTGTGGATCACCCAGGGCCGGATCTACTCCGCCTTCGGCTGGGACGTCTTCGGCACCGCCGGACAGGCCGGCGGACACTGACGCCCCACTCCTGAACTTCCCCGTCACGCAGCGGAAACAACGACAATACTTGACGTCACCCATTGTTTGGATCTACCATCTGTGGACATTGTCAATGTATCGTCCGGTCGCCTCGCCTGAGGGAAGTAAGGAAGTGATGTCCCATGCCGTACCCGATGTCCGTCACCCGGCCGCTGGCCCGCCTCCTCGACTGGTACCGCAGGCCCGGCGACGGGGTGCACACCGCCACCGACAGCACTGTTCTCGGCGTCCTCCCCGGGACCTGCCCCGAGCGGGAAGCGAGGGGAACAGCCGGGTCGCGGCGGACCCAACCGGCCCGGGACACGATGACACTGCCCCGCACCGTCCGGCCCGAACACACCGACTCCGCCACCCGGGTGTTCTCACCCGCGTGCCTCGGCATCGTCGGTACTGACGGCGCTGCCGAGCACACACCCGATGTCCTCGCCCTCCTCATCGACGAGGGGCGCACACCGGCCACGCCCCAGGACGTACGTACGGCTTTCCGGGCACTCCAGGGGCGTCGGCCGTCTGCGGCGGAGTCGGCCGCAGCCTGCACCGCCGTGGCCTCCTTCGGGCTGCTGGCCTGATCACCACCGGCACGGCGTAGCGTGACGGGGGTGAAGCTTGACGTTCTCCCCCTCGACCTCGATCCCCGCAGCGTCACCGCCGCCGTCCCCGTGCTCGAGGACGTGCTCGCCGGGCGTCGAGCCGTCCTCCCGGCGGCCCCCGACCAGGCTGACGAGCTGCTCACGGCGATGTCGCCGGACGGCACCGACACGGGCGGACCCACCGACGAGGCTCCCGGCACGCTCATCGCCTGCACCTCCGGGTCCACCGGACGTCCGAAAGGCGCCCGCCTGCGGGCATCGAACCTCGCCGCGTCCGCCGAGGCGACGGCGAGCTACCTGGCCCGCCGGTCCGGGACGTCGCCGGGCCCCTGGTTGCTGGCGCTCCCCCCGCACCACATCGCCGGGATTCAGGTGATCCTGCGCAGCCTGCACGCCGGCTACTCCCCCACCGTCCTGCCCGCCGGCCACTTCACCGCCCGGTCGTTCACCCGGGCCACCGCGGCGTTGCGTGCCGCATACCCGGCACAGGACCTGCATACGTCACTGGTACCGACGCAGCTGCAGCGGCTCATCGCCGACGAGGATGCTCGTGACGCCCTGCGCGACTACGCCGCCGTCCTCGTCGGCGGGGCCGCGACGAGTGCCGGACTTGCCGACGAGGCCCGGGGTCACGGTATCCCGATCGTCCTGACGTACGGCTCCTCGGAGACCGCCGGCGGCATGGTCTACGACGGCCGGGCGTTGCCCGGAACAGCCGTGTCCGTCGACGAGGACACCGGGCGGATCCTGTTGTCCGGACCGACGGTGGCCGAGGGCTACTGCAACGTCAGCGGCACCGTCGAGGAGGACGCCTTCCCCGTCGCGGGTACCTTCCGCACCGGGGATCTGGGGACCGTCACCGACGGAGTCCTGACCGTGCGGGGCCGTGCGGACGGTGCGGTCAACAGCGGTGGCCTGAAGATCCTCCCCGAGGACGTCGAGGCCGCGCTCGGCGCACTCGGTTACCCGGCCTGCGTCGTCGGACTCCCCGACCCGGACTGGGGTGAGATCGTCGTCGCTCTCGTGGAGGTCACCGACGCCGACCCCGGCGAACACACCGAGGCGATCCGGGCGGAGATGAAGGACGCCGGCATCCCTGCGCACCTGATCCCCCGGCGCACCGTCAGCGTCCGGCAGCTACCGACCACCGGCCCCGGCAAGGTCGACCGCCGGGCCGCCCGCGCCGAACTGCGGACTAGGCTGGGGCACTGAACAGTACCGAGGGACGACCCCCAGGCACACCGTCAGGAGAACTCTTGTCCGAGAACACCGCCACCCCCCGCGACTGGCTGACCGGTGCGCGGCCCCACACCTGGGCCAACGCCGTGGCCCCGGTCCTCGCCGGCACCGCGGCCGCCGTGTACGACGGCCAGGCCTCCTGGATCCGGGCACTGCTCGCCGTGGTGGTGTCGATGGCCCTGATCATCGGGGTCAACTACGCCAACGACTACTCCGACGGCATCCGCGGAACCGACGACGACCGGACCGGGCCGCTGCGGCTCACCGGCTCCGGGCTGGTCGCACCGGAGCGGGTGAAGTACGCGGCGTTCCTGAGCTTCGGCGTCGCCGGGGTGGCGGGGGTCGTCCTGTCCCTGCTGTCCGCCTGGTGGCTGATCCTCATCGGAGCCCTCTGCATCCTGGGCGCCTGGTTCTACACCGGGGGGAAGAACCCCTACGGCTACCGCGGCCTGGGCGAGGTCGCCGTCTTCGTGTTCTTCGGCCTTGTCGCGGTGACCGGTACCGAGTTCACCCAGTCCGGCACGGTCAGCTGGGTCGGGCTGCTGCTGGCCGTGGGCGTCGGCAGCCTGTCCGCCTCGGTGAACCTGGTGAACAACCTGCGCGACATCCCCACCGACAGGGAGGCCGGGAAGACGACCCTCGCGGTCATCCTCGGAGACCGCCCCACCCGTGCGCTCTATGTCGCGTTGGTCCTGGTGTCGGTGGTCGTCACCGTGGCGGTGTCCGCCGCCGGCATTGCTGCACTGATCGCCCTGGCCGCGGTGCCGCTGTTGTTCGTGGCCTCGCTGCCCGTGGTCAAGGGGGCCGAGGGTACGGAGCTCATCCCGGTGCTGG
The DNA here is from genome assembly GCF_037619475.1 of Corynebacterium sp. USCH3. Classification (NCBI taxonomy): domain Bacteria; kingdom Bacillati; phylum Actinomycetota; class Actinomycetes; order Mycobacteriales; family Corynebacteriaceae; genus Corynebacterium; species Corynebacterium sp. USCH3. Next base: position 74,426 of record NZ_JAQPZT010000003.1, on the reverse strand, counting down.
GTCTGACCGGCCGGGGGATGCTGGTGTGGTCGGCGGCGATGTTCATCGCGATGCTGCTGGCGTAGGTGCCGTCGACCGGGCGGTCAGTCCAGGCGTTCCTCGAGCTGCGCCCGCATCTGTTCCTTGTGCGCCCGACGCCCGGCGTCGCGGACCGCGATCTGTTCATTGACCCGCAGCCGCAGGTTCTTGAACAGGAGCATCGACAGCGGCAGCGCGACAATCAACGCGAGCAGGGCACTCATCAGCAGCGGGAACGACTGCCCCATCCCCAGCAGGATCGCGACGGACTGGATGATCACGGTCAACACCACGAACACCAGCAGGCGGGCGAGCCCGTACAGCAGGATGTCGCGCCATGCTCCCGCGGGAAGGCGCCCCGGCGTCAGGTTGGAGCCGTCTGCATTGTCTGACCTGGTGCTGTTCTCGTCCACGACGCCCACCTTACGACCCGTCACGGCACGGCCCCAAAAGCCCCGCCGGAGTGCGGGGAAACTGTGATCCTCCTCAGTGATGAACGTGATTCACACCCGGTGATCGACGCAGGGCCGTGCGGTGGTTAGCATGGGGGAAGACACGTCGGTCCGACACCGACCACCCCTACGCCGACAGGAGGTCGACAACAATGGGACGTCTAGTGATCGTTGTGCTCGTGATCGTCACGGTCATCGTGCTGTGGAAGGCGTTCGGGCCGAAGACGTGGAACACCACGTCTCGCGGCTCCCAGAACACGCAGTTCCCCTCCCTGGGCCGTCAGAAGCCCCGGCAGTCCACCACCAAGGGCCCCGACGACGACCCCGACTTCCTGTGGAACATCAAGAAGGAGCGGTTCAAGGCCCAGCGTGAGGCTGAGCGCCGGGAACAGGAGGCGGTGGAGCGTGCCCGGCGCGGGGAGCACTGGAAGCCGGACGACGCGCAGGCCGCCAGCGGCGGTTCCTCCTCCGGGACGACGGACGCCGGGCCGTCCTCCTCCCCCGACTCCCCCTCCGACCAGGAGAAGAAACCGGGCAACGGCGGCAGACCCGGCCCGGAGAAGAAGCAGGACAAGAAGAAGGACGGCGAAGGCGGCGCCTGAGCGCTGCTCACACCGCTTTGCCGCGGCGCAGCAGCGTGCGCAGGTAGCCGGCGTAGGCGGACGCCCCGTGGGAGTCCGCCCGCTCGGCGAGATCACCGTCCGTCAGATAGCCCATCCGCCAGGCGACCTCTTCGGGACAGCCGATCTTCAGCCCCTGACGTTCCTCGATGGTGCGCACGAAGTCGCCGGCCGCCATCAGGTTGTCGACGGTGCCGGTGTCCAGCCAGGCGGTGCCCCGGGGCAGGATCTCGACTTGGAGGTCCCCGCGGTCCAGGTAGACGCGGTTGACGTCGGTGATCTCCAGTTCCCCGCGCGCCGACGGCTCGAGTGACCGGGCGACCTCCACCACGTCCGGTGCGAAGAAGTACAGACCGGGGACCGCGAAGTGCGAACGCGGGTCGTCCGGTTTCTCCTCCAACGACGTCGCCCTGCCCTCCCCGTCGAAGTCCACCACGCCGTAGGCCGACGGGTCAGCGACCCAGTAGGCGAAGATCGCCCCGCCCCGCACGTCGTGGAAACGGCGCAGCTGGGAACCGAGCCCGGCACCGTAGAAGATGTTGTCGCCGAGCACCAGGGCGACCGGTTCGTCACCGATGAAGTCCGCACCGAGGATGAAGGCCTCGGCCAGCCCGTTGGGGGCGTCCTGCACGGCGTACTCGATGCTCACGCCGAACTGCGATCCGTCACCGAGCAGTCGCCGGAACTGGTCGTTGTCCTCCGGCGTGGTGATGACGAGGATCTCGCGGATCCCGGCGAGCATCAGGGTGCTCAGCGGGTAGTAGATCATCGGCTTGTCGTACACCGGGACCAGCTGCTTGGAGACTCCGAGGGTGATGGGACGCAGCCTGGACCCGGTGCCGCCGGCCAGGATGATGCCACGCATCACTCACCCTCCCAGTTCTCGGCGTCCTGCTGCGCCTGCTGCCACGCCAGCCGCAGCTCCTTCTCCCAGCCACGGCATTCGTTCCAGGCGGGCAGGACCAGCCCGTCGCGCTCCGCCTCGGCGACGGTGGGGGCTCCACGGTCCTTGTCGGACAGGACGACTTCCCCGTTGTCGTCGGTGACACCGTGGGCCGCCCAGTCGATCCCGAGGGCGGGGTCCAGGGGGTTGACGGCGTGCTCGGCAGCCGGGTCATAGCCTTCGGAGACGAGGTAGCTGACGGTGGCCTCCCCGGTTCCGGCCGGTACACCGAAGGCGTGCCCGACGCCGATCGGGACGTAGAGTCCGCGTCGGTTGTCGGCGGAGAGCTCCACGGCGACGTGCGACATGAAGGTCGGTGAACCACGACGCAGGTCGACCAGGACGTCGATGATGCGTCCCGCCACGCAGGTCACGTACTTCGCCTGTCCGGGTGGGACGTCGGCGAAGTGCACGCCCCGGATCACGCCGTCCCGCGAGGTCGACAGGTTCGCCTGCGGGATGTCGAAGGGGTAGCCGAGCTTCTCGGCGACGAGGTCCGCACGGAACCACTCGTGGAAGGTGCCGCGGTCGTCGCCGAAGATACGGGGGTCCGCCACCCAGGCGCCGGGGATCTCGAGGTCGGTGATCTCAGTCATGCCCACCACACTAACGTCACATGCCCGCGTCGTCGTGGTGGACGGGTCGCGTTGCCCGGGCGCAGACAGCATACTCCCAGGTACTTTATCTTGAAACATATATCTTTCTGTCTGTAATATCGTTGCGATGAACAAAGAGCGACTCGGGAAGGTCGTGGCCCGCGCCACGAAACCGCTCACGCCTGCCCTGAGAAAGCTGACCACCCCGCTGACCCCCACGGACTACGCCGGGATCTTCGATCCGCTGCGGGGCCGCGAAGTGAGGGGCCGCGTCATGGCCGTGTCCCGGGACGGCGGCTACACCACACTCACCATCTCCCCCGGCCCCGGGATGACCGGCGGCTTCCACGCCGGCCAGTTCATCGGTCTCGGACTGGAGATCGACGGCCGGTGGCGCTGGCGCTGCTACTCGCTGACGAATGCACCGGTACGCTCCGGCCACGGTCGGGCGCGGTCGTTGACCGTCACCGTCAAACCCGTCCCCGGGGGGACGGTCTCCGGGCACCTCGCCGAGCACGCCGGCATCGGCCAGATCATCCGGCTCACCGCCCCGGGCGGGGACTTCCACCTGCCGTCCCCGCTGCCGGACCGCCTGCTGTTCATCACCGCCGGCGCGGGCATCACCCCGGTGATGTCGATGCTGCGCTGGCTCCGTGAGGAGCACACCCCGGACACGTGGCCGGACGTCGTCCACATCCACAGCGAACGCGGTCCGCGCCCGCCGGAGCCTTTCGCCGACGAGCTGGACGCCCTGGGCGCCGGGACGTCGTCCTACCGCCTGGTCACGTGGGACTCCTCCCGTCAGGGACGGCTGGCCGCGCACGACGTCTCCGAGACCGTGCCGGACTGGAACGACAGGACGGCCTTCGCCTGCGGCCCCGGCCCGCTGCTCGAGGCGCTCACCGAGATGATCCCCGACATCCACACGGAGACCTTCCACGCCCAGGGCGCGGCGTCCGGCAACGCCGGAACCTCTCCCGACCCCGCCGACCTCGGCGGGGAGATCGAGTTCGGCGACTCCGGTGTGACGACCACCTCCACCGGCTCGACGACGATCCTCGATGCCGCGGAGAGCTGCGGCGTCAGCCTGGTGCACGGCTGCCGGATGGGCATCTGCCGGACCTGCGTCACCCCGATCACCGACGGCACGGCGGTGGACCTGCGCGACGGCGCCACGTACGGCCCCGGCGAACAGGTACGCACCTGCTGCAGCGTCCCGTCGGGCTACCTCCACCTCGCCAGCAACTGAAGACCCCACCTACCTACCCCGCAGAGGAGCGACATATGGCCGTCCAGGACATCACCGCCTACGCACACCTGTCAGACGACGACGTCCGCGACATCGGCCGTCGGCTCTCCGCCATCGAGAAGGCGCACCGCGAGTCACTCGGCTCCGGGGACGCCGACTACATCAAGACCCTCATCCGCACCCAGCGGGCCCTCGACCTCATCGCCCGTATCGCCACCGTCACCTCCTCGACCGTGGCCGTGCCCGCCGGGATGATGCTCGGGCTGGCCAAGATCCTCGAGAACCTCGAGATCGGCCACAACGTGATGCACGGCCAGTGGGACTGGATGAACGACCCGGAGATCCACTCCTCGACCTGGGAGTGGGACAACACCGGCCCGTCGTCGGGGTGGAAGCACTCCCACAACGTGGTCCACCACACGTACACCAACATCATCGGCATGGACAACGACGTGGGATACGGCATCCTGCGCGTGACCCGGGACCGCAAGTGGACCCCGCAGGCGCTGATGCAGCCGCTGATCAACGTGGTGTTGGCCAGTCTCTTCGAGCTCGCCGTCGGTTTCTACGACGTGGAGCTCGGACGCTACTTCACCGGCAAGCAGTCCTGGGAGGAGACGAGGCCCCGCCTGCTGGCCGCGCTGGCGAAGACCGGGCGCCAGTTCGGCAAGGACTACGTCGGGTTCCCCGCCATCGCCGCCGCCACCGGTTTCCTGTTCCCCGGCGTGAAGGACGGCCGCAAGCTCTCGCGTGCCGCAGGGGCGAGGCGACGGGCCGGCACCGCCCTCAAGACCGCACTGATGGCCAACCTCACACGCAATGTGTGGGCCTACGCCGTGATCTTCTGCGGCCACTTCCCCGACGACGTGGAGACCTTCACCCGCCGCACGCTCAGCGAGGAGACCCAGGACGAGTGGTACCTGCGTCAGATGCTGGGTTCGGCGAACTTCCGCGGCGGCCCGGTGCTCTCGGTGCTGTCCGGCAACCTGAACTACCAGATCGAGCACCACCTCTTCCCGGACATGCCGTCCAACCACCTTGCGGAGATCAGCAAGGAGGTGGAGAAGATCGCCGGCGACTACGGTCTGCCGTACAACACCGACAGCTTCCCCAAGCAGTTGCTGCAGGTGCAACGCACGCTGATGAAGCTGTCGCTCCCGAACTCGATGCTGCGCGCCGACGCCTCCAACGCCCCCGAGGTCCGGTCGGACGCCGCCTTCACCGCGAACCCGGAGATCGCCGGGCAGACCGGGCACCGTCAGCTGACGAAGGGGCTGTCCCTGCTGAAGAAGGCGCGACCGAAGTTCCTCGCCTGACCGGACGCGGAATCAGGACCAGTGCACCGGCTCGACCCCGGTGCCGTCGGCATCGCCGGAGTCACCGGAGTCGCTGGGGTCGCTGTCCGTCTCGAGGTCGTCCAGCTCATACGTGAACGCCAGGCCCGTGGGACTGATCCCGCGGGTCTTCTCCTTGTCCACGTAGCTCAGCACGGCACCACGGTAGGCCGTCCCCTCCTCGACGTCGGCGCGGTCGGCCGGAAGACGGTCGTCCTCCTCCACCCCGCAGACCTGCGGGTCGGCGCGCTCGATCTTGTTCGCCCCGGTCCCCGCGTCATCGGCGGGGACGAGGTCGGGTGCGACGAGAGCCCCCTCGGCACCGTCCTCCCTGCCTTCGTCACCACCGAGGAACTCGATCTCGTAGGTCAGGCAGACGAAAGTCTCGACGTCGTCACCGCCCTCGGTCAGCGCAACCTCGTCGGCCCCGAGTTCCTCCGTCCCCGTCGCGGTGACCTTCCAGTACTGGAGCGGGCCGGGCTCGTCGCCGGGGCCGCGGTCGTCGCCAGAGTTGCCGGGGTTGCCGGGGTTGCCGGGGTTGCCGTGGGTGATGACGTAGGCGGCGTCACCGAGGTCAAGCTCCGTGCCGGGTTCCGTCGGACGGAACCCCTCCGGCGCACCGTCGAGGTCGCGTTCAGCAACGCGGGTACTGCCCGCCCCCGTGGTGCCGGTATCACCATCCGCTCCGTCGGCGCCCTCGTCCCCGTCCGCCTGCTCTGCGTCGGTACTGTCCTGCCCGTCAGTCCCTGATCCCGCGTCCCCGGTCGAGCAGCCGGCGAGGACGAGCACGGGGGCCACGGCCCCGGCGAGGACAGCGCGCCTCCACTTCCGTGAAACAGTCATGTCCCCGAGGATAGTGCAGGCGCCGGACGGGGTCAGCGCCAGACCACACGGCCCCCGTGCAGGGGCTCCAGGTCGGATCCCTCCGCCTGGAAGAGGAAGCGGACCCCGTCCGGCTTACGGGCCGCACCCGAGCCGTCGTTGCGGACGCAGCCGAGTACCGCCCCGCGGTACGTCGTGCCTTCGACGAGGTCGCCGAGGGTTCCGGGGACCATGTCCGCCGGATCGACACCGCAGTGCAGTTCCGCGGAGTACAGCAGTGGGTCGACGGCGTCCCCGACGGCGTTCGTGGCGATCAGCACCGGGACGGCCACCGTCGGTTCCACCATGGGGTTCCCGTCGCCGCCGTCGCCGAGGAAAGTGATGTCGTACGGCGTGAGCACGTAGTGGTCCACCTCCTCAGGGGCGGGGTTGACGCCGGCGCCGAAGGTCCGTCCGAGCTCCAGGTCGTCCGGGGCGATCGACCGGGAACAGCCGGTGGCGATCTCCCAGTACAGCGTCGGACCGTGCGGGAGCCGGGTGAGCACTTCAGCGGACTGTCCGTGTGTCAGGGTCGTGCCCGGCACGGTGAGGACGAAGTCGGAGGGCGGCTGGGGCAGGACGACGGCCTCGTCGCCGATCTGGTAGCCGTCGGCAGGGTGGGCACCGGCCAGCCGGGGTACCGCGGCACCGCTGAGGAGCAGGGTCCTCCAGGTGCGGCGGGCGGACGGGACGGTGACGACGCGGGACATGGTCATGCTGGTGGTCCTTTCCCCGGTGTGGCGCCGGGTGAGGCGAGCGAAAGCTTACATCGGTCAACCTACCCTTATTTACGGTGACGAAAACGACGAAATGGAACAATCGCTCCGGAGTGCATGCTCCACCGGAGTGTGGCGCAGGCCACACCGCATTTCCGCTCCCCCCGCGGACCACCCCCGCGGCGCTGTCAGCCGAGGACCTGTTCGGTGTCCCGGTAGCCTTCCTCGGCATCCTTGCGGCTGACCTCCCACCACGAACGGTGGTCACGGTACCACTGCACGGTGTCCTCCAGGCCGGCGGAGAAATCGGTGAAACGTGGCGCCCACCCCAGCGCCTGCATCGAGGACGGGTCGATCGCGTACCGACGGTCGTGTCCCGGCCGGTCCGTGACGTGCAGGACATCCTCCGGGTCTCGCCCGAACAGTTCCAGCAGGGCCGTCACGCACTCCCGGTTCGTCCGCTCCCCGTCGGCACCGATGAGATAGGTCTCCCCCGCCACACCCCGCTCCAGGATCGTCCACACGGCGTCGTTGTGGTCGTCGACGTGGATCCAGTCGCGGACGTTGTCCCCGGCCCCGTAGAGCCGGGGTGTCTCGCCGTCGATCAGCGCGGTGATCTGACGCGGAAGGAACTTCTCGGGGTGCTGACGTGGACCGTAGTTGTTCGAGCAGTTCGATATGGTCGCGCTGAGACCGTGGCTGCGCACGAAAGCGCGCACCAGATGGTCGGCGGCCGCCTTCGACGCCGAATACACCGACGACGGTGCGTACGGGGTCTCCACGGTGAAACGGTCGTGACTGTCGAGGGGAAGGTCCCCGAACACCTCGTCGGTGGAGATGTGGTGGAGGTGGATGCGGTGACGCACGCAGGCGTCGGCGAGAATTCCGGTTCCCTCGGTGTTCGTGCGCACGAAGCGCAACGGGTCGCGCAGGGCGTTGTCGTTGTGGCTCTCCGCGGCGAAATGGACCACGGCGGCGGTACCGCAGTCCCCGCTGCCTCCCACCGCTGCAGCGGACAGGTCGGCGACGAGCTCCTCCACCAGCACGGCGTCACAGACATCGCCCTCGACAAGTCGGACGCCGGTGAGGCCGGCCAGGTTCGCCGGATTCGCGGCGTAGGTCATCGCGTCGAGCACGGTGATCCGGACGTCCGGCCGTGTCAGCCGGGTGCGGTGGACGAAATTCGCTCCGATGAAACCGGCACCGCCGGTCACCAGCAGGTGGGTGATCCGGCGGTCGGGAAGCTGCGGCATGTCAGTTCAGTCCGGCGTAGGAGTGCAGTCCGGAGATCACGATGTTGATGAAGAACAGGTTGAAGACCATCGTGGCGAAGGCCAGGACGTTGATCCACGCCGCCGGCTTGCCACGCATACCCGGCGTGGCGCGGGCGTGGAGGTAGGCGGCGTACAGGATCCAGGTGATCAGCGACACCGTCTCCTTGGGGTCCCAGCCCCAGAAGCGGCCCCACGCCGCGTGAGCCCAGATCGCACCGAAGATCACGCCGAGTCCGAAGACGGGCAGGGTCCAGATCGCCGCTCGGTAGGCCAGCGCGTCCAATTTCGAAGCATCCGGCAGCGGTGTGGCGAGGACGCCGAAGAAACCCTTCTCCTTGCCGCGCGGCTGGGCGCGCCGCAGTACGTAGAGCAGGGAAGCCATACCCGACACCAGGCCGATACCGCCACCGATCGACACGACCGAGACGTGGATGACGAACCAGTAGGAGTTCAGCGACGGGACCACGGGGGCCACGTCGGCGTAAAGCTCGGTACCGGCGTAGAACAACAGCAGGATGATGGGGGTTAGGATCCAGGGCCAGAGCACCCGCATCGCCTTACGCCGCAGCACGTAGCAGGCGATCACCATGGACACACCCGAGACCACGGACACGTACTCGAAGAGGTTTCCCCACGGGAAGCGGTTCGCAGCCAGGCCCCGCACGACGACGAACAGGACGTGCATCGCGACGCCCAACCAGATCACGGCCTGCGCCATACCACCCCAGCGGTCGGTCCGGCGGAAACGCGTGCGGATGGAATCGACCTGGAACTGCCGGGGAAGCTCGTCCTCCGTGAGAGAGCCGGTCGCGATACCGGAGACGTCATGGCTGCCCCCGTCGACAGCGTCTTTGTCGACCTTGTCAGTCCGTTCTCCCACCCCCGCGGCACCAGTTGCTGCCACAGACACCGTCTCCTTGGCCCTCTCAACCTTATTTTCGCCGAGGATGCGTGCACGCTCCCGACGAGCTTCGGTCGCCGAACGGAGCATCCCGTAGAAGATAAGGGAGATGGCGAGACCGAACAGGTACAAACCTGCGGTGGTGGCAAACGCCAGGTCGGAAAAGTCCGCCAGGCCCTCGTTGACGTCGTGGATGTCCATCCGTCAGTTCCTCCGTCGATTATGACTGGACCGTAACTCGGCCCACGTTACTGCTCCCCCATGGCCGAAACCAAAAGTGAGCAGGTGTTTAACGGTCCTCAGGGCGGTGCACTGAATCATCATCCGTACCGTCCGTGTCCTCCGGGGACTGCGCAAGCTCTCCGGAGGCCACCTCGCGGTGGAGCTCGCGTTCGAGCTCGTCCTCCCAGTCCTCCCATTCACCGTCGGTCTGGTCGAACTCCTCGTCCAGTTCCTCCTCGTCGAGGTGCAGAAGCTCCTCGGCGATGCGGTTGAACTCACGGCCCCAACCGGCCGAGTCCGTCCGCGCCAGTCCGGCGATCTGCAGATGCGTCGTCCCGTCGCCGTTGTCGGTGACACGGACCCAGAACCGGCGCCGCTTGATCGTCAGGGAGCCGACGAGGCTGATCAGCATCAGCAGGGCGAAACCGAGGACGAACGGGGTCGTGGGATCCCGGCTGACCTGAAGGTTCACGAACTCCTCGGCGCCGTCGAAGGTGATCTCCGTACCGTCGTCGAGGGTGACCGACTCCCCCTGCATGAGGTTGACCCGGTCGAGCTTCTGCAGCGCACCGCTGTGGAGCTGGGTGGAGTCCAGCGAGAAGATGTCCTGTCCGGTGCCGGCGTCGAGGCCGGTGTCCCCCCGGTAGATGTCGATGGCTACGGCAGGGTCGTTCATCGCCGGGTAACTCGACGTCAGCAGGGCATCGTTCTCACCGGAGAACTCGGCGGTGGGCGCGAAGAGGCCCTGGATCGCCAGCTGGTTCTGCCGTCGTTCGTAGAGGTCCTCGTACATCCCGGCGGGCGGGTCCATCTTGATCGCGCCGGACGACAGGAAGTAGGTCAGGTCGTCGGGCCGGAACTGGATCGTCTCGGTGCGTTCTTCCCCGTCGGGCCACGTCACGGTGAACGTCGGCGCATATCCGTGCCCCTGGAGGTAGACCAGGTCGCCGTCCACGTTCAGCGGGTGGTTCACGCGCAGCTGGGTCTTGTCCCAGTCCTCGGTGGGGAGCATCGCGTCCTCCCCCTCGGCGTAGTCGATGTCCGAGGAGAAGCTCGTCGCCTGCCCGGACGGCAGGTACTCCGCCTCAAAATTCTTCACGTTCACGCAGAACGGGGTCAGGGTCGTTCCGTCGAAGAGCGGGCCGTTGCGCATCGAGTCGAAGTTCGCCACGGCGGAGTTGCAGAACTGGGAACTCGCCGAGTCCGTGCCGGCGATGACGATGACCTGGCCTTCGTAGTACACCAGGCGTCCCGCCATCACCGCGGCCAGGATACCGACCAGCGACAGGTGGAACACCAGGTTCGACGCCTCGCGCAGGTAACCACGCTCGGCCGCGAAGGACCACTTCCCGGCCCGGTCGTCGGCGGCCTCGGTGGGGCCACCCCGCCACTTCCGGAAACGCCGGGTGACCTGCTCCCGAACATCCTCCGCAGGGGTGTCGACCGTACCTTCGACGAAGTTCGGCATCCGGGTCAACCGCTTCGGTGCCGACGGCGGACGCGTCCGCAGTGCCTTGTAGTGGTCCCAGCTCCGCGGCAGGATGCAACCAATCAGCGAGAGGAACAACAGGACGTAGATGGCGGCGAACCACGGCGAGCTGAAGACGTCGAACAGCCCGAGTTTGTCGTAGATCTCGCCGATCCGGCCATTGTTCTCGATGAACTCGGTGACGTTGCCCGCATTCAGTGACCGCTGCGGAAGCAGTGCACCGGGGACGGCACCGAGCGCGAGGAGGAACAGCAGGACCAGAGCCGTGCGCATACGGGTCAGCCATTGCCAGGCCCGTTTCGGCAGACGCAGGAGCCAGCGGATCATGGAAACCTTTCGGGAGAGAGTCTCGGTTGGTGCCTAGATCGGCAGTGTCGTGTCGGAGACCAGACCCTGACGGATCCAGTCGACGAACAGCGCCCACTGGCCGGAGACCAGCAGGATGCCGACGATGATCAGCAGGGCGCCACCGATGAGCTGGATGGTGCGGGAGTGCTTCCGCAACCAGCCGACCCCGCGCAGCGCCCTGGCGGATCCCAGGGCGACCAGAATGAACGGTAGTCCCAGGCCCAGGCAGTAGGAAATGATCAGGATGACACCGCGGGCCGCGGTCATGCCGCCGGTGCCGGCGGAGACCGAGATGATAGCGCCGAGGGTGGGGCCCAGACACGGTGTCCACCCCAGTGCGAAGACCCCGCCGAGCAACGGTGCACCGGCGAGGGTGGACCAGCGTTTCGGCGCCATACGCGTGTCATTCTGCAGCGGGCGGATGAATCCCATGAACACGATGCCCATGAGGATCGTCACCACGCCACCGACGCGCATCAGTGTCTCCTGGTTGATCTTCAACGCACTGATCGCGCCGAAGACGGTGGCTGTCGCCAGGACGAAGACGACCGTGAATCCTGCCACGAAGAGCAGGGCCGCACCACCGGCGCGTCCGCGCTTGGCCGTCACCACCGTCCCGTCCCGGGTGTACTCGGTGTCCGCGCCGACCACGCCGGCGAGGTAGGAAACATACCCCGGGACCAGCGGGATCACGCACGGTGAGGCGAAGGAGACCAGCCCCGCCAACGCCGCGGCAGCCAGGGCGAGCAGGATCGGCCCGGTGGTCACGGCGTCGGAGAACGCGGCCCCGAGGTCACTCATCGTTCAGCAGCGGTTCCACGGCCGCCCACAGCTCGTCGTCGTTGATCTCCCGGAGGAAGACCTTCGCCGGCCGGTGCTGCTTGTCCAGCACGATCGTCGTCGGGATGACCGACGCCGGCAGGCCGCCGAGTGCCAGTGCCGACTTGAACGGCGGGTCGTAGATCGACGGGTAGGTGATCCCGTTGTCGGCGACGAAGTCACGGGCCTTGTCGGCGACGGAGTCACGCACGTTGATGCCCAGGATGGTACCGCGGCCGTCGTCCTCGAGTTTCTCCTGGACGCGCTGCAGGTCATCGGCCTCGCTACGGCACGGCCCACACCACTGGCCCCAGGAGTTCAGGACCACGACCTGCCCCTCGAAGTCGTCGAGGCCGATGGTCTCGTCGGGCTCCGTGAGCGACTCACCCTGCAGGTTCCCCACCGGGTCGCGGTCGGCCTCGTCATAGGTGATCTCGGTCTGGCCACCCGGCGAGACGAACTCGAACGTCCCGCCGATGGCCACCGCGTCTGTTCCGGCGGTGTTGCCTTCGCCGCAGGCGGACACGGCCAGGGCCAGTGACGCCATGACCACCGCGGCCGCGACATGCCTTGCCTGTCGTTTCACGTTCATCACCGAATCAGATCTCCTGCGCGGGCTCCGTGTAGACCATGTCGACAAGATCAGCGGCGCCGTCCGGGCCGGTACCCTCGAAGACCAGCGAGGTCACCGAGGCGAGCTCGCACCGTCGGGCAGCGGGGTTGTGGCTCAACGGCAGGCCCTGGACGTCGCGCTGGACGCAGACGACGGGCAACTGGTGGGTCACGCACACCGCTTCGCCCCCCTCGGCCGCCCGTCGGGCGCGGTCGACGGCGCGCCACATACGGTCCAGGATCTCCGAGTACGGCTCACCCCAGCTGGGGACCGTCGGATTCTTCATCATCGGCCACCGCTTCGGGTTCCACAGGGCCGAGCGGACCCCCTTGATGTGCAGTCCCTGCAGGTCATTTCCTGCCTCGAGCAGGTCGTCGTCCACACCGGGGGTCACACCAAGGGCATCCGCCAGCGGTGCGACGGTCTCGCGGGCGCGTTCCAGCGGGGAGGAGGCGACGTACCGGATGTCGTGGTCCGACAGGTCGGCGGCCACGGCCGCGGCCATCTGCCGACCACGGACGCTGAGGTGCCAGTCGGGCAGGCGACCGTAGAGAATGCGGTCGGGGTTGTGGACCTCCCCGTGGCGGACGAGGTGGACGATCGTTGTCATGGTCACCGACATTACCCGGCATGGTGCTCAGCTCATAAGTGAACGGGGACCGCTTCACACCGAGGTGAACGCCGATCACCCATTTGTGCGTATGCTAGCCTACCCTCATGAAAACGCCCCTGCTGTCCCCGACGCCCCTGGCGTCCCTGGCGTCCCGGCCCCGCCGTACCCTCGCCGCCGTCGCAGCGTCCTGTCTCACCGCCACGCTCCTCGTCGCCTGCGGCTCCGGCGCCGACGACTCCTCCGGAGGCGGTGACGGAACGGGCGACAACGGATTCGAGCCGACCACCATCACCCACGCACTCGGAGAGGCCGAGATCACCTCACGACCCGAACGCGTCGTCACCCTGGGCCAGGGGTCGGCTGAGACCGCCATCGCCCTCGGGGTCGTCCCCGTCGCGACCGAACGGTACGACTGGGGCGCCGACGACTCCGGCCAGCTCCCCTGGATCCGGGAGGCCGTCGACGACGCAGGCGGCGACCTCCCCGAGCTGATCACCGGTGGCGAGGAGGTCAGTGCCGAGGAGATCGCAGCCCTGGACCCGGATCTCATCCTCGCGCCGTGGTCCGGCCTGAGCCAGGACCAGTACGACCAGATCAGCGAGATCGCCCCCACCGTGGCCTACCCCGAGCACCCCTGGACGATCGACTGGCAGGACCAGATCGCCACCGTCGCCACCGCCCTCGGCGAGACCGACCGTGCGGATGAGCTCATCGACGGCATCGAGGACGAGTTCGCCGCCGTCCGCGACGAGCATCCCGAGTTCGCCGACCATGACTTCGCCTTCATCTACAACCAGGGCCCCGCAGAGAACATGGGCGTGTTCCTGCCCACCGAGCAGCGTGCCGCGATGGTCGCCAACCTCGGTTTTCCGGTCGCACCCGTCGTGGAGGAGATGAAGGACGACGAGGTCGTCGGCACCGATTCCGCACAGTTCAGCCTGGAGGACGCAGACCGGCTGAACGACGTCGACCTGATCTTCACCTTCTACTCCGACGACACCAACCGGCGCGAGATGCACGACAACCCCGTGTACGGTGCGGTCAGCGCCATCCGGGCGGGCCGGGAGGTCGCGCCCACCGACCAGTCCTTCGTCACCGCGTCCTCCATGATCAACCCCCTCACCGTGCCCTGGTCCCTGGAACGCTACATCCCCATGATCCAGGACGCACTCGGCTAGGCTTCGGGAGCCCCGGCCGCCGCGGCCGCCTTCGCCGCAGGCGCCAGGGCAGCCTCGACACGTACGAAGTCGTCGTCGGTCAACGCCGTCGACACGAACCAGGTCTCGAACACGCTCGGCGGGGCGAAGACCCCGTTGTCCAGCAGTGCGTGGAAGAACGGTGCGTAGCGGAACGTGTCCGCCGCCTGCATCTCGGCGAAGTTGTGCCCCTGCCCCTCGGCGAAACGGATCGACAGCATCGTGGTCGCCCGCTGCATGTGGTGCGCCACGCCCTCGCGTGCCAGAGCCTCGCTGATCAGCGAGGACAGTCGGTCCGCGTTGGCCTGCAACGTCGTGTAGGTCGACTCGTCGGCCAACCGCAGCGACGCCAGCCCCGACGCCGTCGCCACCGGGTTCCCCGACAGCGTCCCTGCCTGGTAGACCGGCCCCTCCGGGGCGAGCATGTCCATGATGTCCGCCCGACCACCGAAGGCGGCCGCCGGCATGCCGCCGGAGACCACCTTGCCGAAGGTCGTCAGGTCGCCGGCGACACCGTCCACCCCGAACCATCCCGAGCGCGACGTCCGGAACCCGGTCATGACCTCGTCGAGGATCAGCAGTGCACCGTCCGCGTGGGCGATCTCCTTCAGGGCGGCGTTGAACCCGTCCTGCGGGTGCACGGTACCCATGTTGCCCGCGCTGGCCTCGGTGATCACCGCGGCGATCTGGCCGGGATTCTCCGCGAACGCGGCCCGGACGGCGTCGAGGTCGTTGTAGTCCACCACGATGGTCTCCGCGGCGGCAGAGGCCGTGATCCCCGGGGAGTCCGGCAACCCCAGGGTCGCGACACCGGACCCGGCCGCCACCAGGAGGGAGTCGACGTGCCCGTGGTAGCAGCCGTTGAACTTCAGGATCTTGTCCCGGCCGGTGAATCCGCGGGCCAGCCGCACCGCCGACATCGTCGCCTCGGTGCCGGAGTTCACCAGGCGCACCCGCTCCACGCTGGTGCGGTCGATGATCTCCTGCGCCAGTTCCGTCTCCGCCAGCGTCGGCGCGCCGAAGGACAGTCCCCTGCCGGCGGCCTCACGGACGGCCTCGACCACTGCCGGGTGGGCGTTGCCGTGGAGCATCGGCCCCCAGGAGCAGATCAGGTCGACGTAGTCGTTACCGTCGATGTCGGTGAGCCGTGACCCGGCGGCGGACGCGATGAACGGTGCGGTCCCCCCGACCGACCCGAAGGCGCGCACCGGCGAGTTCACACCACCGGGGGTTACCTCCCGTGCCCGGTCCATCGCCGCCGAACTGTTCGTCCGTCCACTCATCTGCCACTCCTTCAGATCGCGTATCCAACTGCCCCCAGCATAATGGCCGCTCCTGCACGGCCGGCTGCCCGGGTGAAGCACGGGACACCCCGCCGGTCCCCCGCTGACACCCCGCTGACACGACCACGTGGGGGCGCTTTTCCGGCCCGGCACCGCCCTCACGTGGTCGTCCCAGCCAATCAGCGCCCGGTCAGCGCCCGGTCAGTACCCCGTCAGCGGGACTGCCAGGGACTCAGGTTCTCACCCGCCCAGGCCAGCAGCCGTCCACGTCGGGTACTGCCCAGATCACCCCGGTGTCGCTGACCGGCGTCACCACGCCGCACCTGACTGCCGTCGATGCGGTAGTCCCGGTGGGTGATCCCCGCCGACCGCCATTCGATCAGCAGTGACGACCCCAGCATCAGCGCCGTCCCCAGCAACGGGTTCAGCACACCGGCCACTGCCAGGACCACCGCCACGAGGTTGTACCCCCAGGCCAGCCACAGGTTCCAGTCGACGACGGCGCGCACCCGGCGTACCAGGTTCAGTGACTCCGGCACCGCGGAGATGTCGTCGCGGATGATGACGACGTCACTGTCGTCGCTGTCGATGGTGTCCAGGCGGTCACCGGACCCCATGAGGATGCCCACGTCGGCGACGGCGAGGCAGTCGAGGAGGTCCCGGTCGCCGACGAGCGCGACGGTCGAGCCGTGGGCGTGCACGTTGCGCACCGCCCCGGCCTTCTGGGCGGGGACGATCCCGGCGAGCACGGTGGAGATCCCCACCGAGTCCGCCATACGCCGGGCGACGGGATAGGTGTCGCGGGAGAGCATGTAGGTCTCCACCCCGGCGTCCTCGAGCCAGGTCACGGCGTCCTCGGTGTCGGGTTTGACGGTGTCGGCGAGGTTGATCACGCCGCGGGCCCGCCCCTTCCAGCTGACCACCAGGGGCGCACCGCCACTGAGTGCGGCGTTGGCCAGGGCGGGGTCGGTGAGTTCGGTGAGGTCACGGGGGCGCCACAGTCGGGCCCGCACCGCTCGGGGCTCCCCGTCCCTGCCGGGCAGGTCGACGGTGGCGCTGAAGGCGCCCTGGTCGTCGACCTCGACGGGGCCGACCTCGAGCCAGTGCGGCACGGCGCTGCCACCGGCACCGGAGTCGCGGGACTCACGGTCGGCGCGGACGATGGCCCGCGACACCGCGTGCCCGCTTTCCAGGCTGAGGGCACCGGCGACGCGCAGGACCAGTTCACTGTTCTCGCCGGAGGCGGCGGTGATGCCGACGACGTTCATCCGCCCGGTGGTCAACGTCCCGGCCCGGTTGAAGATGATGCTGTCGATGGCCGCCAGGCGGTGCACGGTGCCGGTGTCCCGGATGAGGATGCCGTCGGCGGCGGCGCGAGCGAGCCCGAACCGCAGTGCCAGGGTCGTGGAGACCGCCAGTGCCACGGGGGCGACGGCGACGAGCACGGTCAGGGCGGTCGCCACGGCGGCGGACAGTCCGTCACCGATGGTCAGCCACCCGACCGCGGCGAGGGCGGCGATGACCAGCGCCCACGGCACCAGGACCGACGCGGTCCGGGTGGCCAGCTGTTCCAGCCGGTTCTCCTCGCGCTCGGCGGAGGTGATCCAGCGCCGCACCCCGGCGATGCGGGTCTGCGAGCCGGTACGGTTCACCCGGACCTTGAGGGTGTCACCGGTGTTGCGCGACCCCGCGTAGACCTCGTCGCCGACTTCCACGGAGATCTCGCCCGTCCCGCCGCGCCGGCCGGTGAACGGACCGGACTGCAGCGTCGAACGCCCGCCGACGACCTCACCGTCGCAGGGGACGACCGCCCCGGCGGGCACCAGGACGTCGTCACCGACACGGAGTTCGGTGGGGGCGATCTCCGACTTGGCGGGTTTCCCGTGGCGGTCCTTGCGCACCACGGTGACCGGGACGTCCTTCTCGCCGGGCAGCATGTTCAGCGCCAGCAGGGAGCGCAGCCTGGTACGACGGGACGCGAGGCGTCCGAGCAGCAGCAGGATGGTGCACCCGCACGCGACGTCGAGGAACACCGCCTCCCCCTGGTAGCTCCACGCGGTGAGGATGTTCTCCGAACGCCAGCCCGGTTCCCCGGGCGCACCGGTGAACATCACCACCGCGGAGTAGCCGAACGCCAGCAGGATCGCCACCGAGGACGCGGCGTCCAGCGCCGGCATCCTCCGTCTCAGGCCGCCGAGCATCGCCCGGTGGAACGGCCAGGCGCACCAGAACACCACCGGCACCGACAGCGCCAGGCACACCCACTGCCATGAGCTGAACTGCCACGCCGGCACGATCTGCAGCACCACGACCGGCACCCCGAGCGCCAGGGCGACGAGGAGGCGCCCCACGGTGATCAGGGCACGGGCGGTGTAGAGCACCTCCACCCCGGACTGCTGACCAGACTTCTCGCCCGGCTGCTGCCCGGCCAGTCCCTGCCGGTCCGCACGCGGGGGCCGTCGCCGCGACGTGGCCGTCCGGCGGGGTCGGGACGGGGCCGCCAACCGCTCGGAGCGGCGTCGCAGGGACGCCAGCGTCAACCAGGAGTCGACACCGGTGTCGGAGATGACCGCCCGCAGGACGTCGGGCTGCAGGGACTCCGGTGCGGTGACCCAGGCCATCGCCGTGGAGTAGACGACGCGGGCCTGCACGCCGGGCAACGCGTTCAGCGCGTCCTCGATCCGGCCGGCCTGCACCGCCGACTCGAGTCCCCCGAGGTGGAAGGTGAAGGACGTCAGCCGTGCCCCTCCCCTGCCCCGACGGAACGGCGTCGGCTCGCCCGTGTCGCTGGCTCCACCGTCACCGCCGTCGCTGCCGTCCCCGGGTGCGTCGTCGTCGATCAGACCGGCGGCGCGGGCGGCACGTCGGGCCTCCGCGATCGCCCGGCTCACCGCGTCGGTGGTGTCGGTGGTGTCGGTGGCGCCAGCGGCCTCAGTGGTGTGGGCGGGTCCCGTGGTGCCGGTGCCTTCTGCGGCCGTGTCCACGGCTCAGTCCTCCCGCTCCGCGAGTTCCGCGGGGGTCTCACCGAAGAAGGTACGCACGGCCGGCCGGTACATCGCCAAGGCCCCCAGTGCCATGGCCAGCGCCAGCAACGGCTGCTCCAGTCCACCGACGTTGAAGACCCAGCCCACCAGGGTGAACCCCATGGCCACGGCAGCGACGGTCATCAGCCACCGACGCCGGCGACCGACGCCCCGGATCACACCGGGGATCAGCAGGGCGACGGCGACACCGGCGATGACCTGGACGGAGCCGACCCACCGCATGTTCGCTGACAGGGTCTCGATGTAGGCCATGTGGTCGGGGTCGTCGACCACGGGACGCTCGGCGGTCCACATCACCGCGCCGCTGGCGATCAGACCCACGGCGCTGACGAGGAACAGGACCACGGCGACCTTCACCGACCCCGGCACCCCGTCCCCCGGCCGCCAGTACCTGATGGAGCGGTTACGGTCTCCGGGATCGGAGTTGTGGGACACCGGGAACATCGTGGGCACGACTCAGCGCCCCCTGTTCTTCTTCTCCTCGGCCTCGCGGGCCTTACGCTGTTTCTTCTCGGCCCGTTCCTTGGCGCGTTCCTTGTCGAGTTCCTCATTGCGCCGGGCCATCTTCTCGGCGTAGGCCTCGACCTCGGCCTTGTCCGGAAGTCCGAACCAGTCAGCGTTGTCCGGCCGGGTGATCAGCCAGACGCCCACCACGGCGATGACGCCGGAGACGATCGTGCCCGCACCGACCAGGAGCACCAACGGCGTCGCACCGCTGTCCGGTGGGCTGGAGAACACCTGCAGCAGTGCCATGAGCGCGAGGTAGACCGAGCCGACGCACAGGAACAGGCGACTGCGTACCCCGCCCCTGGCCACCCGACGGGTCAGGTACATGCACAGTGCCACGGCGGCGAGGATGAACAGCAGGTTCAGGATGGCGGTGCCGGTGACGAGGGTCTGCTCGGTCACCCCGTCCGGCAGCGAGACGCTGTTCATCTGCTCACGGACCTGGCTGGTCACCGCACGCGGGTCCATCAGGGTCATGACCAGCTGCAGGACGGCGGTCAGCGCCTGCACCGCCCCGACGATGTACCAGGCGCGGACGCCGTCGCGGACGTTCTCCGGGGCGTCCTTCGACGAGGGTGCCAGGCCGTCGGGACGCCCGACCTTCGGCGGTCTCGGTGTTGTCTGCTGTGTCATATCGTCGACCAGCTTAGCC
The DNA here is from genome assembly GCF_037619475.1 of Corynebacterium sp. USCH3. NCBI lineage: Bacteria > Bacillati > Actinomycetota > Actinomycetes > Mycobacteriales > Corynebacteriaceae > Corynebacterium > Corynebacterium sp. USCH3. Next base: position 54,676 of record NZ_JAQPZT010000003.1, on the reverse strand, counting down.
AACCGGAGGTCAGCCGCGCAGGAGGTGGGCGGCTTCCGTGGCCCAGTACGTCAGGATGATGTCCGCCCCGGCCCGTCGGATGCCGGTCAGCGAGTCCATGATCGCCGCCTCCCGGTCGATCCACCCGTTCTGGGCGGCGGCGGTGATCATCGAGTACTCCCCCGACACCTGGTAGGCGGCGACGGGCACGGTGGAGATGTCGGCGACCTGGCGCAGGATGTCCAGGTGCGGCATCGCCGGCTTCACCATCACCATGTCCGCGCCTTCGGCGATGTCGAGGTCGACCTCCATGAGTGACTCCCGGGCGTTGCGCGGGTCCTGCTGGTAGGTCTTGCGGTCGCCCTGCAGCGAGGAACCGACCGCCTCGCGGAAGGGCCCGTAGAAGGCGCCGGCGTACTTCGCGGAGTACGCCAGGATCGAGACGTCCTGGAAGTCCGCCTCGTCCAGCGCGCGCCGGATCACGGCGATCTGACCGTCCATCATGCCCGACGGGCTGACGACGTGCGCACCGGACTCCGCCTGCGCGACGGCCATACGCGCGTACAGCGGCAGGGTCGCGTCATTGTCGATCACGGTGGTGCCGAAGCGGTCCTCGGTGAGCACACCACAGTGACCGTGGTCGGTGAACTCGTCGAGGCAGGTGTCGGCCATGACGATCAGGTCGTCACCGAACTCGCGGCGTAGCGCGGACAGGCCGCGGTTGAGGACGCCGTCGGGCGCCCAGGCCTGGGACCCGGTCGCGTCCTTCGACTCCGGGGTCGGCACACCGAACAGGTCGACCGAACCGACACCGGCGTTCAGCGCCGCCTCGGCCGCCCGCAGCAGTGAGGACTCGGTGTGCTGCTGGACACCCGGCATCGCGGAGATGTCCTTCGGGTTGTCCAGCCCGTCGGCGATGAACATCGGCAGCACCAGCTGGTTGGGTTCCAGGTGGGTCTCGGCGACGAAGTTGCGCATCGCCGGTGTGGTGCGCAGGCGGCGGGGGCGGCGGACGAGGTGGGCGTCATCAGTCATGGGGCCGATGGTACGCCGCGGCCTCCGGCGCGTTACTGGGCGGTGGGACGACGCCGACGGCGTCGCTTACGCGGCGGCGGGAGCTGTCCGGCGGCGCGCAGCTCGGCGACGTGGTGCGCCAGGGCGTCCACCAGTTCCGCCACGCCGGCGACCTCGGGCTGCACGTCCACGCGCAGCCCGTGCTCGCGGGCCGTCTGCGCGGCCATCGGGCCGATGCAGGCGATGATCGTGCGGTTGTGGGGCTTGCCGGCGATGCCGACCAGGTTCTTCACCGTGGACGAGGAGGTGAAGCACACCGCGTCGAATCCGCCGGACTTGATCATGTCGCGGACCTCCTGGCTGGGCGGCGCGGCACGCACGGTGCGGTAGGCGACGACGTCCTCCACCGACCAGCCCAGGTCGACGAGTCCGTCGACCAGGGTGTCCGTGGCAATGTCGGCACGCGGCAGCAGCACCCGGTCGACCGGGTCGAGGTCCTCGTCGTAGGCCGGGAAGACGTCCACCAGACCCGAGGCGTTGCGGGCGTTGGCCTTCGGCAGCAGCTCCGGGGAGATACCCAGGTCACGAACGGCCTGGGCGGTCTTCGCGCCCACGGCGGCGACGCGCACGCCGGCCAACGCCCGGGCGTCCAGCCCGAACTCGGCGAGCTTCTCCCACACGGCCTTGACCGCGTTGACGGAGGTGAAGACAATCCAGTGGTACCGGCCGTCGACCAGTCCCTTGATCGCCCGCTCCATCTGGGCGGGGCTCCGCGGCGGTTCCACGGAGATGGTCGGGACCTCGATCGGGATCGCACCGTGGGAGGCCAACCGGGCGCTCATCGGGCCGGCCTGGTCCTTCGCCCGGGGCACCAGGACCGTCCACCCGTACAGCGCACGGTTCTCCCACCAGGAGTACTTGCTGCGTCGGCTGGCCTGCGTACCCACCGTGACCACGAGCTCCTGCGGCATCTCGCCGTCCTTCGCCAGCGGGCCGGAGGCCGCGACGACGGACTTGAGGGTGTCGAGGGTGACGTCGTACGAGCGCTGACGTCGGGTCGTGGCGTGCGTGGTGACCGTCACCGGGGTGTTCCCGGCGACGTCACGGCGCTTGAGCTCGGCGGTGATCACCGGCAGGTCGGACGGTCCGGCCGTGAGGATCAGCGGTTTCGGTGCCGCGGCGATACCGTCCCAGTCGGTCTCCGCCGTCGCGTCCGACTTCAGGTCGACGGCGGTGTACCCGTCACCGGTGGCGATGCCGGTGTAGGCGGGCAGGGCCGAGGCGCCGGTCATGCCGGGGACGACCTCGAACTCCACGCCGAGGGCGGCGACCTCCTGGAGTTCCATGAGCACCGCCGGGTTGCTCACCGGGTTGCCGGCGACGAGGCGGACCACACTGTGGCCGTGGCGGACGTGGTCGACCATCGCGTGGGCGACGTCTGCGGCCTCCACCGGACGGATGTCGTCGGGGTCCGGGGAGTCCGGGTAGATGGTGTACCCACCGGCCTCAGCCTCACGGGCCGCCTCCACGGCGGCGGTGTGGGCGGCGACGGCCTCGGTCGTGTGGGGCGCGGCGAGGACGACCTCGGCCGCGGTGACCTCCGCAGGACGGCGCGGCCGACGGCGGGCACCGGCGGCCTTCGCCGCGTCGAGCTCGGCCTCCCACTCCTTCTCGGCGGCGGCACGCTTGTCCTCCGGGACGGGCAGCGCATCGGCGATGATGGCGCGCACGGATCCGGTGACGGCAGGGTCGACCCACACATGGGCGGTGTTTTCGAGGATCTCGCGGGCACGGACCGTCAGCAGTTCCGGGTTTCCGGGCCCGGCGCCGACGAACAGAACGCGTCCACGGCCAGTCAGGGGACTGGTTGCGGGGCTGGTCACGGGACCCGTCTGGGGACTTCCGGCAGTGGTCATCGAGGAGACTTTCTCAGGTAGGTCAGGCAGTGCTGGGGCAGGGGGCAACCGGAACGTCACCGGAGGCGACGTGGCCGGGCCGCGGAGGATGCGGTGCGGCAGACCGGTCAATACCAGGTCAACGGGCACCGATGATGTCGGTGATGATCCCGGCGGCCCCGCCGTCGATGAGGTCACGACCGACTGCACGGCCGAGGTCCACGGCGGCAGGCAGCCACGGCTCCCCGGGTATCTCCAGGTCGACGGAGCGCTCGCGCAGCAGCTGCCGTGACCCGTCGAGGGCGAAGACGCCGCCGCGGAGGGTCAGTGTGCCGTCCGAGTAGGAGGACCACGCCCCGACGGGTGCGGTGCAGCCGGCCTGCAGTTCAGCGAGGACGGCGCGTTCAGCGACGGCGGTGGCGTGCGAGACGGGATCGTCGAGTCCGAGGACGGCGGCGACGGCCTCCTCGTCATCCGCCCGGACCTCCACGCACAACGCACCCTGGGCGGGCGCCGGCAGGATGTCCTCCACGGACACGGTCTCGGAGGCCCGGTCGAGCACGCCGACGCGCTCGAGGCCGGCGCGTGCCAGGACCACCGCATCGAGGTCCCCGTCGGCGACCCGGCCCATGCGCGTGTCGATGTTGCCGCGCAACGGGCAGACCTCGAGGTCGGGGCGCAGGGCGCGGATCTGTGACACCCGTCGCGGGGCGCCGGTACCGATCCGGGCTCCGACGGGCAGGTCGCGCAGTGCCACCCCGTCGGTGCTGACGAGTACCTCGCGCGGGTCGACCCGCGGCGGCACGATGCTGACGAACCGGTCGTCGGGGGCGGTCGGCAGGTCCTTGAACGAGTGGACGGCGACGTCGCACTCCCCCGTGGCCAGGGCGTTGCGCAGGGTCTCGGTGAAGACCCCGACGCCGATACGGTTGACCGGGGTCTGCGCCTTCTGCGAGGCGTCGCCGGGGGTGTGGACGAAGTGGAGCTTCGCCACCCCCGCGGCGTCGGCGAACATGGCGTGCAGGACGCCGGTCAGGGCGTCGCGCACGGTACCGGCCTGGGTGCGGGCCAGGTTGCTGGCCCGCGTGCCGACGAGGAGGTTACGCGGCTCGGCAGTGTCAGTGCTCACGAGGCCTCCTCGGTGCTGCCGATCACGTCTGGGCTGTCGGCGATATCGGCGAATGCGCTCTGTGGGCCAGCGACGTCCGGGGTTCCCTGCGTCGGGGACAGGACGTTGCCGATCCGGGCCTTGCCGGCGTCGCCCGGCTCAATCGCCTGGGAGACCACCGATGTCGTGCCCGCCGGCAGGTTGAACAGGGTGGCCAACGCCTCGGCGTAGTTGACCGCCCCCTCCTGGGTGCTCAGCTTCTTGACCTGGACAGTCGGGGCGTGCAGGAGCTTGTCCACGACGCGGCGCACGGTGCGGGCGACCTCGGCGCGGTCGTCGTCGCCCATGCCCGGCGTCCGGCGCACCAGCTGACCGAGTTCGTCGTCGACGACGTCCGCGGCGCGGCGCCGAAGGGCCTTCACCGTCGGCACGACGGACTGGACTCGCACCTGCTCGAGGTACTCGGCGAGTTCGGTGGCCACGATGTCGCGGGCGGCGGACTCGTCACGGGCACCGTCGCCGGCGAGCGCGGTGAGCTCCTCGATGTTGAGCAGTCGCACGTCGGCGACACCGACGACCTCGTCGTCGATGTCGCGCGGCATCGACAGGTCGACCAGCACCATCCGGCGCTCATGGTCCGCCTGTGCCACGGCAACGTCGTCCGGCCCGAGCACGGTGCCGACGGCCCCGGTGGCGGAGACGACGAGGTCCGCGCCACGCAGGGCGTCCTGCAGACCGGGCAGGCCGACGGCGTCGGCGTCGACGCCGGCCTCCCGGGCGTGCGCCGCCAGGTTCTCCGCACGCGACACCGTCCGGTTCACCACGGTGACATGGCGGACACCCGACCGGCCGAGGTAGGTCGACGCCAGCGAGGCCATCGCCCCGGCGCCGACGACCACGGCGTCCCGTCCCGACATGTCACGGACCCCCAGCTCGGCGAGCGCGTGGTCCAGGGCGAAACTCACCATCGAGGACCCCGCCTCGTCGACACTCGTCTCGGTGTGGACCCGTTTGCCGGTGCGCAGCGCACGCTGCGAGAGGTCGTGCAGTGTCGTGCCGACCACACCGTTGTCCGAGGCCGAGGTGTAGGCGTTGCGCAGCTGGCCGATGACCTGCTGTTCGCCGACGACCATCGAGTCCAGCCCGGCGGCGACGGTGAGCATGTGCTCGGCCGCCGCGTCGGCGTAGCGGACGTACAGGTAGGGCTCGAGATCGATGGCGTCCATCTGCGCATGCGCCGCGATGGTCTCGACCACGTGGTCCAGGGCCGGGTGGAACGCCGAGGTCGCGACGTAGAACTCCATGCGGTTGCACGTCGAGAGGATCAACGCCTCGGTGACGCAGTCCCCACCGACGAGGTCGCGCTCCAGCCGGTTCAGCTCGTCCGGCGAGACGGAGGTCTTCTCGAGAACCGGCACAGGTGCCGACCGGAAAGACAACCCGACCAGGAGGACGGCTGCCGGTCCGGTGATCCCGAGTCCTGCCATGGCTGCACAGCCTCCCGCGAAATCGTCAGTGGTCACTTTTTCCGCCACGGCGTCCTGCGCCCACCGGTGACCGGTGGTCGACGCCGTCATGCGGTACCAGGTACCTACGGTATCCCCTTATGCCCCCCGATAACAAAAGCACCGGAGACCGCTGTGACCGACCCCCGGTTAAGCACCGGTTCCGCGTCGGGCCGACACCAGTGCGTCGACGAGGTCCTCGTCGTCGATCTCCCAGCACGCGATCTCCTCGTCGTCCACGAGGACGACCGGGACCCGGTCCCCGAACTCGACGGCCGACGCCCCGTCGGTGTCCACGTCGACGACCTGCAACGATGCACCGTGCTCGGCGCAGACCGGCGTGATCTGCGCGCGGACGCGGGTGCACGACCCGCATGTCGCCCTGACCATGAGTGTCACGACGGGGGCGGCGAGCACGGCGGGCGGAGTCTGCGATCCATGGTCCATGGGGGTCCAGACTAGTAGTCCCCCGCGCCGCGGTGTACTCCGGTGGGACCGCACACGACAGAGCGCGGCCCCGACGTCCGGTACAGGAGGTCGGGACCGCGCTCTGGCTCGCAGCGGCTTATTTGCCGAGTTTCCGCCGCTGGACGCGGGTACGGCGAAGCATCTTGCGGTGCTTCTTCTTCGACATGCGCTTACGACGCTTCTTGATGACAGAACCCATGGGTCCTCCCTCGTGGTTGGTCTTCGGTTAAGGATCATGCTGCTGGTCGGTTCCCGCACGGTACCCGTGGCACCGCGGGCGGACGGCAAACGGCAGGGGAACCTCACCGATCGGGACCGATCCGACACGAATGCCGACCAGTTTACCCGGCACACCGTTGCCACAGCAAAAGACCCCTCCTCTCGACCAGCTCACCGCCGGTGGAGAAAAGGGGCCCACAGGTCAGAGCGACCCGGGACCGTACCCGTCGCCGGGCACGGAGAAAAGCACTAGCCGGTCTGGCCGGCCTCGTAGATCGAGGCGCCCAGGTACTCCTCCACCGCCTGCTCATGCACACGGAAGGAGCGTCCGACCCGTACCGCCGGCAGCTCACCGGAGTGAACCAGCCGGTAGACGGTCATCTTGGACACCCGCATCAGCTCGGCGACCTCGGCGACCGTCAGGAACGTACCACTGTCATTGTTTGCCATATTTTCCAATCCTTACGACGCACGCACGCGCTGCAGGCTTCCCCTCCTGCAGAACTTCGACACGTCGGGCGCTGGCACCATCCTATCGTTATTCCTGAGAATATTGCGACGCGAATGACAAAAGATCACGGCTGACGATCCAGGAGACAGGAGACACTGGTGACACGGTTGTGACTTGAGGGACGGAGGTGACGGCGGGACGGACCCGGCACCCCCGGACGGGGGAAGCGGCACCGGCGGACATCGCCGGGCCGGGAGGGTCAGGAGTCAGTTGTCGCCGGACGGGCGACCCAGTTCCACCGAACGGTCGACACAGGCCTGCATCGCGCGGAAGAAGGCGGTCCGGAGACCGTTCTCCTCGAGGCCGCGGGTCGCCGCCGCCGTGGTCCCACCCGGGCTCGTGACGTTGGCACGCAGGTCCACCGGGTTCGTGTCACCCTGGGCCATCATCGTCGCCGCGCCCTCGATCGTGGCGACGGCGAGCTGCTGGGCGACCGGGCGGGTCAGTCCGAGCTGCACCCCCGCGTCCGTCATCGCCTCAGCGACCATGAAGATGTAGGCGGGACCGGAACCGGAGACGGCGGTGACGGCGTCGATGTCCTTCTCGGCGACCGCGACGGCCTGGCCGACGGTGGCGAAGAGCTCCTTGACCGCCTCGACCTGCTCGTCCGAGGTGAACCGTCCCCCGGCGACGGCACTCATGCCCTTACCGACGAGCATCGGGGTGTTGGGCATGACGCGCACGGCCGGCACGCCGGCGGCCAGTGCACCCTCCATGGTCGCCAGGCTGACACCCGCGGCGACGGAGACGACCACGGTCTCGGCGTCATTGCCGTCGAGGGTGGAGGAGATGTCCTCCAGGACGGAGACGACGATGTGGGGCTTGACCGCGATGACCACGAAATCCGCCTCAGAGGCGGCGGTGGCGGCATCGTCCGCACCGCTGATGCCGTACTTCTCACGGAGGAAGTCCAGTCGCTTCGCGCTCGGGTCGAAGACGACCACGTCAGGCTTGTCGGACGACGAGTCGCCGCTCACGAGGCCCGAGATGAGGGCCTCACCGATATTTCCTCCACCGATAAATGCAATACGAGTCATGCGCACCAGCGTGCCATGCGAGGGTGATCGCCGCCACCTCACCTCGCCCCCGTCCCCGTCGACCGCCCCCGCCGACCGCCCCGTCAGCCGGACGGGGAGATCAGATCGACATGATCAGCCGTGGCCCCAGGGTGATGACCAGACCCACGATAAATGCCAGGATCAGCACCAGCGTGTGCCGGTGGCGCAGCAGCGCATGGACCACGCCGACACACACCAGCGTCACGATGCCGGCCATGATCAGGACCAGAGCGGTCCCGAGCTTGTCCCACAGCAGGGTGAAGCCGAAGAAGATGACGACACCGACGACGACAGCGAGTGCGGTCTGCCCCAGCAACGCCGGCCACGAGATCGCGTCATCCTCGTACTCGATGATCTTGTCCGCGTCAGCATCCGCCTCGGCGGTGTCCCCGGTCGCGCCGGCGACAGCCGGTTCCCCCTCAGTTGCCGCGACGGCAGGACCGGCGGCGCCGTCACCATCATCAGCGACGTCAGCACCGTCATCACCGTCATCACCGTCAGCGCCGTGTTCGACGTCCGACCGGGCACCGGTCGGCTGCACACGCGGCAGCACGGTCGTCGCCGGTGCCTCGTCGCTGGCGTCAGTTTCCGTGCCGGTGCTGTCGACGACCTCCCCGTCAACCACGTCCGCGGCGACGACAGTGTCAGAGACACCGGTGCCGGCGGCGGCCTCGTCGCCGTCGTCGTCCCGGACGCCGGATGTCCCGGGGGCGACGGGTGCCGCAGGGGCACTGTCGAGGACATGCCCGCCACGGTACGGGTGGCGGTCCGCCGCCGGCGCACCGACAGAAGCGGAAGCTCCCCCAGCGGATGATGCAGCCTCAGCGGCACCAGTGACACCAGTGGCGTCAGCGCCCTCCGCGGCATCAGCACCGTCGTTGTCGATGTCCTCGTCGCTGACGACGGGGATCGAACCGGTCAGTTCGGAGACCGAGACCCCGCCGTCCTCGAGGTTGCGTCGACGCCGAGGACGGTCGGCTCGTCGAGCCCCGTCCTGGGCGTTGCGGGCCATCAGCTCCGCAACAGTCAGCTTCTCACTCATCCGTCGTTCCCATCATCGGTCATCTCCCGCCGGACCGGGCGGCGGGCACGAGACACCGCGGTGGCCGCCTCACGTTACCGACGCCCGACACACACATGCCTCAATTATCAGGTGACAGTTTACAGTTATCACGTGTACAGCCCACATCGGTGGATCAACGCTCCCGCGTATCCGGCGAGAAACGCTTATCCACCAGTGTAATTCGCCGGGGAACCCGCGTCAGTCCATCCGGTCGAAATCGACGTTCGGATCGAAATCCGCCGCGTCCGCCGCATCAGCGCGGCGCAGGATCACCCCTTCACGCAAGGCCCAGGGGCACAACTGCAGCTGCTCGATACCGAGGTGCCGCATCGTCGACTCCGCCACGAGCGCACCGGCGACCACCTGGGCCGACCGGTCCACCGAGACACCCTCGAGCTCCGCCCGGTCCGCCGCCGTCATCCGGGAGATGAACGACGTCAGCTGCCGGACGCCCGGACGCGTGAGCACCCGACGGACCCGCGGCCCCGCGGAGGACGGTGCTGCACCGGTGAGACGGGCCAGCATGCGGAAGGTCTTCGACGTCCCGACAGCCAGATCCACCGGGCCCGCCTCCTTCAGCTGCGCCACCGGGGCTTCCAACGTCTCGTCGATGTGCGCGGCCAGCGCCTTGATCTCCTTGCGACTCGGCGGATCGGTCCGGAACCAGTCATGCGTCAGACGCCCCGCCCCGAGATTCACCGACAACGCGACGTCCGGCAGCTCGTTCACCCCCACCGACATCTCCAACGACCCACCGCCGATGTCGAGGTCGCAGATTCGTCCGGCAGACCAGCCGAACCACCGCCGGACCGCGAGGAACGTCAGCTCCGCCTCCGCCGTCCCCGACAGGATCCGCAACCGGACCCCCGTCTCCTCCTCGACCTGGTCCAGCACCGCCTCGGAGTTCGTCGCCGAGCGCAGCGCCGAGGTGGCGAACGGCAGCATCTCCTCGCAGTGGAACTGCTCGGACATCTCCGCGGCGAGACCGACCCCCTTGATCAGCTTGCGGACACCTTTCGGGTTGATGGCGCCCTCGTCGTCGAGGTACTCGACGAGACGCATCGGCGTCTTCCAGTTGCTCATCGGGGTCGGCGGACCACCCGGAGCCATGTCCACCACCACGAGGTGGACCGTGTTACTTCCCACATCCAAGACACCTAGTCGCACGGTTTCCACCCTATCCGGTCTACGGTATCCACCGTGACACATTCTGTTCTTTCCGACATCACCAGCGGCTACCCGGCAGACACACCGGCCGACCTCGCGGTGCGTTCAGGGCAGGAAACCCCCGCCGACCATCCGCGCGAGTACCTGGAGTTCACCGATCCGGCGGATTCCGAGCACGTCGTGTCCGTCGATCTTACGTGGCTGCTGTCGACCTACCGGTGCAGATTCGGCACCGACGCCTGCCACGGTATCGACGCCGAACACCCTGACGTCGGCTGCTGCGTGCACGGCGCGTTCCTCACCGACGACGACGACCGCGGTGCCCTCGCCGAGATCGTCCCCCACCTGACCGACGACGACTGGCAGCTCAGACCACTGGTCATGGACGACGACGGCGGGAACGGGGACGGGGACACAGAACCCTGGCTGGTGTGGGACGAGTTGGACGGGGACGACACCGACTCCGGCGACCCCGAACCTGCGCTGAAGACCCGCGTGCACGACGGTGCCTGCGTCTTCGCCAACCGCTCCGACCACCCGGGCGGTGCAGGGTGCGCACTGCACGGCTGGGCGCTGAAGAACGACGTCGCCCTCACCGTCGCGAAACCCGAGGTGTGCTGGCAGCTGCCGCTGCGTCGTCTCGAGGACTGGGAGACCCGGCCCGACGGGGTGCAGGTGCTGCGCACCACCGTCACCGAGTACACCCGGCGCGGATGGGGCGGAGGCGGCGAAGACTTCGACTGGTACTGCACGTCCGACCCGGGGTGCCACACCGGCGGGGAGTCCCTCTGGTCCACCCACGCCGAGGAGCTGCGTGAGCTCATCGGCGCGGACGCCTACGAGGTGGTCGCCTCGCACTGCCGTCAACGCGAGGAGACCGCACGCTTCTCCCCGTCCGGATTCCCGTTGTTGTCGATCCACCCCGCCACCGCGGCCGCGGCGGCCCGGGAGAAGTGACGTCCCGGGGGTGAGTCCCGACCACCCGGTGGACCGGGTCTGCCGTCACCCCTCGAACTTGTACCCGAGCCCCCGCACGGTCACCAGCAGCGACGGGGACGAGGGAGTCTCCTCGATCTTCGAGCGCAACCTCTTCACGTGCACGTCAAGGGTCTTGGTGTCCCCGACGTAGTCGATCCCCCACACCCGGTCGATCAACTGGCCGCGGGTCAGCACCCTCCCCTCATTGCGCATCAGGTACTCCAGCAGGTCGAACTCCTTGAGCGGCAGGGACACCGTGGTCCCGTCGACCGTCACCGTGTGGCGCTCGACGTCCAACACCACCCGCGGGGTCCTGAGCACCAGACCGTCGTCGCCTTCGCCGTCGTCGACGCCGGCGTCGCCGCCGCGCCGGAGCACCGCACGGATCCGGGCGATGAGTTCCCGGGCGGAGTAGGGCTTGGTCACGTAGTCGTCCGCCCCGATCTCCAGGCCGACGACCTTGTCGATCTCGCTGTCACGGGCGGTCACCATGATCACCGGGACGGAGGACACGGCCCGCAGTTGGGTGCAGACCTCCGTCCCGGACATGCCGGGCAGCATCACGTCCAGCAGCACCAGGTCGATGCCGTGGGCGTCGAACAGGGCCAGGGCCGTGGGCCCGTCGGGGGCGGTGTACACCCCGAAACCCTCCTTCTGCAGGAGGAAGGACAACGGTTCAGCGAGTGATTCCTCGTCCTCGACGAGCAGGACGGTGGGACGGTCACTGGACATGGGGGAATCTGGTCCTCACGTAGGAACGTCGGCCGTGTGCCGGCCGGGGGCGAATGGACGAACGTTGCCGGGAGACTGCCTCCGGACGACGTCATTGTAAACTCCGGGCGCCGGTCCCGCCGGGTGAACAACCACGGCTCGCCGTCACTCCCGGTCAGGCAGGAGATCGGCGGCAGTGAAGCGTGCCTGGTCGGGCACGTTCTCCGCCGGCACCTCCGCCAGGTCGAGGACCGGGAACTCGAGGGAGAAGGTCGACCCCGTCCCCGGTTGCGACCAGAGGGAGACGTTGCCGCCGTGGTTGATCACCGTGTGTTTGACCACGGCGAGGCCCAGCCCGGTGCCGCCGGTGGCACGGGAGCGGGCCTTGTCCACGCGGAAGAACCGCTCGAAGACGCGCTGCTGCTCCTCCGGCGCGATGCCGATCCCGCGGTCGGTCACGCGGATGACCACGGAACGTCCCCGCACGGCACGGCTGATGCTGACCGGGGTGTCGTCCGGCGAGTAGTTGATGGCATTGGCAACGAGGTTGCTCACCGCGGTGACCAGGAGCTCCTCGTCCCCGGTGAGCCAGGCGCCGCCGGGGGCGTCGGTGACCAGGTCGATGTTCTCGACTTCGGCGGCGACACGCGAACGCTCCACCGCCTTCTCGATGACCCGGTCGACGCTCACCGGCTGCGGGTCCGGCAGCGACTCCGCCCCCTGCAGCTTCGACAGCCCGATCAGTTCGGAGATCATCGTGGACATCCGCCGGGTCTCGGCGTGGAGCTTCGTGCCGAAGTACTCCACGGTGTCGGGGTCGTCGCGGGCCTCCAGCATCGTCTCGACCAGCAGGGAGATCGCCCCGACGGGGGTCTTCAGCTCGTGGGAGACGTTGGCCACGAAGTCCCGTCGGGCCGCCTCCATCCGGACGCTCTCCGAGTTGTCGGTGGCGTAGACGACCACGAACCGGTCGTCGACGGCGGCGAGCCGCTGGACGGTGACCGCCACCGAGAAGACCGGCCCCACCGCCGCACTACCCGGATGCAGGACACCGTCGCGGGGCTCGCCGTCGTCGAAGACCCGCTGGGCCAGGCGGTACACCTCCGGCACCAGGTGGCGGCCCTCCACCACCCCGAGCTCGTGGACACTGCGGTTGGTGAACACCAGGTCCTCGCGCAGGTCGACGACCGCGACCCCCAGCGGCGAGGACTCCAGGGCGAAGTGCATCACCTGCGCGATCGTCGACACCCGGTTGTGCTGGGTCTCCCGTCGGATCCGTTCGTCCTCACGACGTTCCGCGCGACGCCGGGCCGCCGTCACGAGCACCGTGACGGTGATCCCGACCAGCAGGCCGACCAGAATGCCCCCGGACATCACCAGGAAGGGCGAGGTTGTCACGTCCTGACGTCCTGTCGACCGTCCGTGGCCCTACTTGCCGCCCTGTGCGGCGACAGCGGCGGCACCGGCCTCGGCGGCCTCCGGGTCGAGGTACTCGCCACCGGGGTTCAGCACCGTACCCTTGTCGTCGAAGCGGTAGACCAGCGGAATGCCGGTGGGGATGTTGAGTCCGGCGATGTCCTCGTCGGAGATCTTGTCGAGATGCTTGACCAGGGCGCGCAGCGAATTGCCGTGGGCGGCGACGACCACGGTCTCACCGGCCTCCAGACGGGGCAGGATCGAGGTCTCGTAGTAGGGGACGAAGCGCTTGACGACGTCGAGCAGGCACTCGGTCTTCGGGACCTCGGCGAGGTCGGCGTAGCGGGGGTCTCCCGACTGCGAGTACTCGGTGCCGTCCTCGAGCTCCGGCGGCGGGGTGTCGTAGCTGCGACGCCAGGCCATGAACTGGTCCTCGCCGTACTTCTCCTTGGTCTCCGCCTTGTTCAGTCCCTGCAGCGCACCGTAGTGGCGTTCGTTGAGACGCCAGTCGCGCACGACCGGGATCCAGTGCCGGTCAGCGGCGTCGAGGGCGAGGTTGGCGGTCGTGATCGCACGGCGCAGCAGCGAGGTGTATAGGACGGTGGGTTCGAGGCCGGCGTCGGCGATCATCTTCCCGCCGCGGACGGCTTCGTCCCGCCCCTGGTCGGTGAGGTCGACGTCGACCCAGCCGGTGAACTGGTTGGATGCGTTCCATTCGCTCTGCCCGTGGCGGAGGAGGATCAGTGTGCCGTGGTTGTTGTCGCTCATGGTGCCTTATTCTGCCATGATCCCGGGCGTCGCACAGGGCAGCCGCCGGGACGGAGTGCACGGGGTCCCCCGACAGAGACCCACCCCGGTCGTCTGAGTCACCGCCCAGGTCAGGAAACGGCCGATTCCTGACCTGGGCGGTGACTCAGACGACACCGGCACGCCTCACGACGGCGCCTACGACGAGGACGGAGCACTCGGCGGCACCGGCGGCACCGAACCTTCCCCGTCGGCGCGTCCTGCCCGCTCGGCGGCGCGCTCGTCCCCGTACCCGGGGCGCAGACGCTGGAACGCCTCAAGGTTACGGGTCGACTCACCGCGGTCGATCCGCCACTCCCACTCTCGCCGGATCGAGGTCTCGAAGCCGAGTTCGAGGATGTGGTTGAAGTCCCCGTCCGCCAGCTCCAGCACCTGGCCCAGGATGCGCTGGACGTCCTCGGCGGTGGTGGTGTCCGGGAACTGGCCGGCGAGGTAGATGTCGTTGTTGTTGTCGAGGGTGTAGTGCACGCCGTAGGCCTTGCGGTTGTGCTGCAGCAGCAGGCGGTAGACCTCGGCGTGGGCCTCCTCCACCGCGCGGCACACGAACGCCTCGACGCGGAACATGCCGTCCTGCGGGATGAACAGGGTGTTGGTCTTCAGGCGCCGCTCGCCGGGCAGGACGACGACGGCGACCTCGTTGGAGATCTCGTAGTCGACCTCGGCGGAGTCCAGGATGGCAGTCAGCTGCTGTAGTTCCATGGCGTCGAATCTACCCGCCGGTGACGCTCCCTGTACCGGCAACGGAACCTGCGGTACCGCTGGGGTCCCGGGACGCCAGCGAGGTCAGGGCGACGTCCGGCTCCGAACACCCGTGCGCACGCCACCGGTCGACGAGGTCACGGTACTCGGCCGTCATCCGGTCCACGGTGACGTCCCAGGAGTACGCGGCGGCATGCGAGGGGGCGACGTCCGACATGGAGTTGCGCAGGTCGTCATCGACGACCAGGGATTCCAGTGCGCGGGCCCAGTCGACCGGGTCGTGCCCGTCGACGAGCAGTCCGCTCTCCCCCTCGGTCACCGTCAACGGCAGACCACCGACACGGGCCGCGACGACCGGGGTACCGGCCGCCTGGGCCTCCAGCGCCACCAGGCCGAAGGACTCGTTGTAGCTCGGCACCGCGATGATGTCGGCGGCCTGGTACACGCTCACCAGTTCCTCGGGCGGACGCGGCGACAGGAAACGGACGTACCCCGCCACACCCAGCTCCGCGGCGAGGTCGTGGAGTTCGTCGGGGCGTTCCATCCCTGTACCGGACGGTCCGCCGCAGATGACCACCCGGATGTTCTGCTCGGGGTGACGACGGATCAGGTCGGCGGCGGCCCGCAGCAGGATGTGCGGTCCCTTGAGCATCTGCAGGCGTCCGATGAACGCGATGACCTTCGCGCGCAGCGGGATCCCCAGTTCACGTCGGGCACGCTCCGTGGCGCGGTCTGAACCCGGGGTGAACCGGTCGACGTCCACCCCGGGGGACACGACGGCGAGGTCGGCGACCTCCGCGTCGTAGGCGGCGACCAGCGCGTCCGCCTCGTCCTGGGTGTTGACGATGATGCGGTCGGCGTTGTCGACGATCTGCTGCTCGCAGATACGCCGCGACTCCGGCTCCGGGGTGTCTCCTTCCGCGAGGCCGAGGTTCTTCACCGCCGCCCAGGTGTGGGCGGTGTGTACCAGCGGGACTCCCCACAGGTCACGCAACAACCATCCGACCTGCCCGGAGAGCCAGTAGTGACTGTGGATCAGGTCGTAGTGCCCGGCCCCGGTGCGGTCGGGGGCGGCCTGCTCGCGCCCCGCCTCCCTCCTCACGAAGGAGAGTACCGACCCGGTGAAGGCGGCGAGCTGTGTCGGCAAGGACTCCTTCGGCAACCCCTCGAACGGTCCGGCGATGCAGTTGATGACCCGCAGCCCCGGTGCGACGTCGACGACCTCCCCCTGGGAGGCGCGGGTGGCACGGGTGAACACGTCCACCTCGACCCCGTGGGAGGCGAGGTGCTCGGCGACGTTACGGACGTAGACGTTCATCCCCCCGGCATCCCCGATTCCGGGTTGCTCCAGCGGGGAGGTGTGCATGGAGATCATGGCGACGCGCATAGCGTCCCAGATTACGCGCCGGGTGTCACTCCCCGTCGAGCGTGACCCCGATCCACACCGGTTCGGGGACCAGGTCGACTCCGAAGGCGTCGCGGACCCCGTCGCGCACGGCACGTGCCAGCTCGACGATGTCCGCTGAGGTGGCCGACCCCCGGTTGGTCAACGCCAGGGTGTGCTTGCTCGACAGTCCCGCCCGGTCGTTTCCGGGGACGTGCCATCCCCGGGCGAACCCGGCGCGCTCGATGAGCCACGCCGCGGACAGCTTCTCCCTCCCGTCGCCGCCGGCGAACCGTGGCATCGCCGCGGCGTCCTGCGCGCCCCGCGTCGAGGTGACGGTGCGCTGCACCTCGTCTGCCACGGTACCCTCGACGACGGGGTTGGTGAAGAACGAGCCGGCCGACCAGGTGTCGTGGTCATCGGCGTCGAGAACCATGCCCTTGCCCCGTCGCAGCTCCAGGACCATGTCGCGGACCTCTGCGACGGGGCGTCGGACGTCGCCGCCCTGCCCGGCGTCATCAGCCGCGACGCCGAGGCGTCGGGCGAGTTCCCCGAAGCGCAGTGGGGCACTCAGACCATCCGTGGACAGCTGGAACTCCACGGCGGTGACGACCGCCCGCGAGGTGAACTTCAGGTTGGAGTACCGGTACGCCAGGTCCAGGGACTCCGGGGACACCCAGGACGTCGTGGCCGTCGGCCGGTCGAACAACTGGACGCGGTGCAGTGTCTGGGACACCTCCGCACCGTACGCACCGACGTTCTGCACCGGTGTCGCACCGACGGAGCCGGGGATCCCCGAGAGGCATTCCAGTCCGCCGAGCCCGGCGGCGACCGTGGCGGCGACGAGATCGTCCCAGACCACCCCGGCGAAGGCCCGGACCACGCCGGTGTCCCTGTCGATCTCCACCTGGCCGCCGTCATCGCCTCCCCGGTCACTGCCGTCGAGGACGACGGCGACGAGCCCGGAGACATCGTCACCGACCACGAGGTTGGATCCGCCCCCCACGACCAGCAGGGGAACGTCCTCCTGATCCAGGGCGCCGACGACCTCCGCGACCGCCTCCGCGGAATGGCACGACAGCGCCACCGCGGGCGAGCCCCCCACCCGCAGGGTCGTCATCTCGGCGAAGCTCCTCGGGGAGGTCTCAACGTCGCTGCGGGTCAGGAGACCAGGGACGATTGCGGAGGTCGAAGCAATTGTTCGCGAACGGAATCTAAAATCAGGACACTGCACACTTATGATGTTAGCCTTTCTGCATGACAACACACATCGAGTCTTCAACGACCGTCAATCACCCGCTCGACAAGGTCCTCTCCGCGCTGAGCTCCAAGGAGTACTGGGAGTACGAGGCCCAGAACATCTCCGAGGTTCCCGGCGAGGTCAACTCCTTCTCCGCCGACCCGATCGAGGTCGTCCTGTTCGAGGTCCTGCCGACCGACGCCCTCCCCGAGGCCGTACGCTCCATGGTCTCCCAGAACCTGAAGCTCAAGCGCACCGTCACCTTCGGCGCCGAGCAGGACGGCGTCGTCAACGGTGACATGCGCGCCGAGGTAAAGGGCGCGCCGGTGAAGTTCGGCGCCGAGCTCACCCTCACCGGCGACGGTGACTCCACCACCCTGTCCGCCGAAGCCGACATCGACGTCACCATCCCGATGGTCGGCCCGGTCATCGAGCCCAAGGTCGCCGACGCCGTGCGGGACATCCTCAACAACGAGAACACCCTCATCGACACCTGGATCAAAGAAAACCTCTGATCCCCGGAACCAGGGCCCTGCGGATTATCGGCAGATCCCTGGCGCCGACGGCCGGTGATGGTTCACACTGGTCCGGTGAGCAACTCAAACAACACCGGAAAACCCGCCGGCACGAGACGACCAGGACGCGGATGGAAGATCCTCCTCGGCCTGGTCGTCGTTCTCGTCCTGTTGGTCGCCGTCGCTGAATTCGGCCTCCGGGCCTACGCCAAGAACACCGTGGTCGACGAGATCCGCTCGACCTCCCAGGAGAGCGGCGCCGAACTTCCCGAGGACCCCTCCGTCAGCTTCGGCGCCTCTCCGCTGCTCCTCGGACTCGTCCAGGGGAAGATCCCGTCCTTCGAGGCGTCGATCCCCTCCAGCCTGAACGTCACCTACGAGGACTCCGACAAGTCCCGGCCCGTGGTCTCCGGGCAGCCGGCGCTGACCATCAACGCCAGGGACATGTCCACAGACACCGACAACCCCACGGTCAGCGAGATCGACGTGGACACCACACTGCCGCCGGAGTTCCTCCTCGCCGAGATCCAGAAGTCCCAGGCAGAGGGGGGTACCGGCACCGACGGGGGTGACGGCGACGCAGGTGGCCTGCTCGAAGGCCTCATCGAAGTCACCGGTGTGACCATGAACACCGACAACGACACCATGGACCTGGAGATCACCGGCGGCCTGGCGACGCTGAGCATGTCCCCGGTCGTCGAGGACGGTGCACTGAACTTCACCGTCGACAACCTCCGGATCCTCGGCATGGACCTGCCGGAGTCGATGGTCGCCTCCCTCACCGACTCGCTGCAGCAGACGGTCAACGATGTTGACGGACTGCAGATCCAGGACGCCCGGATCACCGGGGACGGCCTGTCAGTGACACTCCACGGCACCGACGTGAGCCTCGACCAGGTCTCCAGCAGCACCTCCAGCTTCACCGAGGACCGGACGACAGGCGACGGCAGCGCCGCCTAGACACCCCGCCCCCTCTCCGCCACCACACGCCTGAGCCCGGGCCCCGTCAGAGTTTCCGACGGGGCCCGGGCTCAGCCTCGTCCACACCCCCGAACGGGGGTGTGATCCACGCCACACCATCCGGAAAAATCAATCAGTCACGACTGCTTGTTCTTTGGTGATAGAACAGAATCATGCTCTCAAGCCGCGGACGACAGCGTCGGCGCCCTGAGCCACCCCATCACACAGACAACTTTCGGAGGTTTCCGTGAGCGACACCCCACCCGTGAGAATCGCCAACTTCTCCGGTTTCTACGGCGACCGCGACAGCGCCATGAAGGAGATGCTGGACGGCGGCGAGATCGACTACCTCACCGGCGACTACCTGGCAGAACTGACGATGCTGATCCTCGCCAAGGGCATGATGAAGAATCCCGGCCTCGGATACGCACGGCGATTCATCGACCACCTCGACACCTGCCTCGACGACATCGCCGAGCGTGGCGTGAAGGTCGTCACCAATGCCGGCGGACTCAACCCGGCCGGCCTCGCCGACGCACTCAAGGACAAGGTCTCCGAGCGTGGGCTTGACCTCACGGTGGCCTATGTCGACGGCGACGATGTCCGGGAACATGTATGGCCGACTGTTTCTGACGCCCTCTGCGCCAATGCCTACCTCGGCGCCTTCGGGATCGTCGAATGTCTCAACGCCGGCGCCGACATCGTGGTCACCGGACGCGTCACCGACGCCTCGGTCGTGGTCGCCCCCGCAGCCCACCACTTCGGCTGGGGCCCCGGCGAGTTCGACAAGATCGCCGGTGCGATGGCCGCCGGCCACGTCATCGAGTGCGGCACCCAGGCGACCGGCGGCAACTACTCCGGCTTCAACCGTGGAATCCTCGACGACAAGCCGGTCATGCCGGGGTTCCCCCTGGCCGAGATCTACGAGGACGGCACCTCGGTCATCACGAAACACGCCGGCACCGGCGGAGCCGTCACCGCGGGCACCGTCACCGCGCAGCTGCTCTACGAAGTCACCGGTGCACGCTACGCCGGCCCGGATGCGGTGCTCCGACTCGACCACGTCACGGTCGAGGATCTCGGTGAGGACCGCGTCCGGATCTCCGGCGCGACCGGTGAAGCTCCGCCGCCCACCACCAAAGTCAGCGTGAACCGCATCGGCGGGTTCCGCAACGAGGTGCACGTCCTGTTCACCGGACTCGACGTCGAGGACAAGGCGGAACTCCTGATCAAGCAGCTCGATGCGATCGAGCCGCGGCCCCGCACCGTCGACTACCGCCTGCAGCGCACCGACCACCCGGACGCGGACACACAGGCGGCCGCTGCCGCCCGCCTGGTGTGTGTCGTATGGGACCCGGACCAGAACCTCCTCGCCGACTGGGGTCGCGGGGTCGTCTCCACCGCGCTGGCCTCACCACCCGGCACCTTCTTCGACGGTGTTCCGCCCAAGCCCAGCATGTACGGCACGTTCCTCCCCACCTACCTGGACAACGACGTGCCGGTGCACACCGCACACCTGCCCGACGGCACGACGGTCACCGTCGCCCCGCCGACGACCACCGCCGAGATCGGGTCCTCCCACACCGATGAACCGGCCCCGGAGGCCCCCACACAGGACAGCACCCGCCACGCCCCACTCGGTCTGATCGCCGACGCACGCAGCGGTGACAAGGGCGGCAGCGCCAACATCGGCGTGTGGACCAGCGACCCCGAGGCCTACCCGTGGCTGGTCCAGACAGTGACCGCGGAGTCGGTGAAGACCCTTCTCCCCGAGACCGCCGACCTCGACGTCGAGGTTTTCGCCCTCCCCCGCCTCAACGCACTGAACATCGTGGTCCAGGACATCCTCGGCCAGGGGGTCGCCCACGGTGCCCGGTTCGATCCACAGGCCAAGGGCCTCGGCGAGTGGCTGCGGTCGCGTCACGTCGACATCCCCGAGTCCCTGCTCGCCACCAGCAACAGCAACAGTAAGGAAGCGTCATGACCGCAACCTCAGCCGTCATCCCCAGTTCTGAGGAGTACCAGGCCAACCGGCAGTCCATGGAGGAGAAGCTCGGTGAGATCCGGGAGGCCTACGAGACCGCGTTCGCCGGGGGCGGCGAGAAGTCCCTGGAGAAGCTCCGCAGCCGGGACAAGATGACCCCGCGCGAGCGAATCGACTCCGTACTCGACCAGGGGTCACCTTTCCTCGAGCTCTGCACCATGGCCGGTTACGGCACCGACTTCGCCGTCGGTGGTTCCGTCGTCGGCGGTATCGGCACCGTGGAGGGGGTCGAGTGCCTCATCGTCGCCAACGATCCGACGGTCAAGGGCGGCGCCTCCAACGAATGGACTCTTCGCAAGTCACTCCGGCTCCAGCAGATCGCCCTGGAGAACCGGCTGCCGGCGATCACGCTCGTGGAGTCCGGTGGAGCGGACCTGCGCAGTCAGAAGGAGGTCTTCGTCCCGGGCGGTGCGATGTTCCGTGACATCACCCGGCTGTCCCAGGCCGGCATCCCGACCGTCGCCATCGTCTACGGCAACTGCACCGCCGGCGGCGCCTACATCCCCGGCATGGCGGACCACGTGGTGATGATCAAGGAACGGTC
The DNA here is from genome assembly GCF_037619475.1 of Corynebacterium sp. USCH3. NCBI lineage: Bacteria > Bacillati > Actinomycetota > Actinomycetes > Mycobacteriales > Corynebacteriaceae > Corynebacterium > Corynebacterium sp. USCH3. Next base: position 33,391 of record NZ_JAQPZT010000003.1, on the reverse strand, counting down.
GAAGGTCTTCCTCGCCGGCCCCCCGCTGGTCAAGGCCGCCACCGGTGAGGTGACCGACGACGAGAGCCTCGGTGGTGCACAGATGCACACCGACGTCTCCGGCCTCGGCGACTACCTCGCCGTCGACGAACTCGACGCAGCCCGTATCGGCCGGTCCATCGTCCGCCGGCTCAACTGGCGCCGCACGGGCCAGGCACCGTCGCCGGACGTCGTGGCACCCGTCCTGGACGAGGAGGAGCTGCTCGGCATCGTCCCCGACGGGCTCAAGGTCCCCTACGACCCCTACGAGATCATCGGACGTGTCGTCGACGGCAGTGAGTTCGACGAGTTCAAGCCCCGCTACGGTTCCGGCCTCATGACCGGATGGGCCAAGGTCCACGGCTACCCGGTGGGCATCCTCGCCAACTCCCGCGGTGTGCTGTTCAGCGAGGAGGCCCAGAAGGCCACCCAGTTCATCCAGCTGGCGAACCAGACGGACACCCCGCTGATCTTCATGCACAACACCACCGGCTACATGGTCGGACGGGAGTACGAGGAGGGCGGAATCATCAAGCACGGCGCGATGATGATCAACGCGGTCTCGAACTCGAAGGTCCCCCACATCTCCCTCATCACCGCCGCGAGTTACGGTGCCGGCCACTACGGCATGTGCGGACGCGCCTTCGAGCCCCGCTTCGTGTTCGCCTGGCCGTCCGCCCGTTCCGCCGTGATGGGGTCCGAGCAGCTGGCCTCGGTGGTCAGCGGCATCAGTGCCCAGTCCGCCCGCGGCCGCGGACTGGACTACTCCGAGGACGCCGAAAAACAGCTCTTCGACATGCTCAAGACGCAGGCGGACGTCGAGTCCGCGCCGCTGAAGATGTCCGGGATGCTCTACGACGACGGCATCATCGACCCCCGTGACACCCGCGCGGTGGTGGGGGCCGCCCTGACCGCCATCCATTCCGGACCGGTGGAGGGCGCCGACGGTTTCGGCGTCTTCCGGATGTGACGCGCGAGACCGAGAGATGAGAGAAGACATGACCAACACAGATTTTTCGACCGTTCTCGTCGCCAACCGCGGGGAGATCGCCCGGCGCGTGTTCACCACCGCCCGCAACCGTGGGTTGTCGACCGTCGCCGTCTACTCTGACGCCGACCGGAACGAACCGTTCACCCGGGAGGCGGACGCCGCCGTCCATCTTCCCGGCAACGCCCCGTCCGAGACCTACCTCAACGTCGACGCCGTACTGGACGCCGCGAAGCGTACCGGTGCCGACGCCGTCCACCCCGGGTACGGCTTCCTGTCCGAGAACGCCTCCTTCGCCCGCGCCGTGATCGCCGCCGGACTGACGTGGATCGGTCCGTCCCCCGAAGCCATCGACGCGATGGGGTCGAAGACGGAGGCCAAGAAGCTGATGGAGGCCGCCGGCGTGCCGGTGCTGACCAACCTGGAGACCTCGGAGATCACCGAGGACATGCTCCCGGTCCTGGTCAAGGCCTCCGCCGGTGGCGGAGGACGCGGTATGCGCGTGGTCCGCACCATCGACGAGCTCGAGTCCGAGGCCGCCGCAGCGGTCCGTGAGGCCGAGAGCGCCTTCGGCGACGGCACGGTGTTCATCGAACGCTACATCGAGTCCGGACGCCACATCGAGGTCCAGCTCATGGCCGACAACCACGGCGGGGTGTGGGCGGTGGGCGAACGTGAGTGCTCGATCCAGCGTCGCCACCAGAAGGTCATCGAGGAGGCGCCCTCCCCGTTGGTCGAGCGGATCGACGGGATGCGGGACCGCCTCTTCGAGGCCGCCCGCGCAGCCGCCCACGCCATCGACTACAGCGGCGCGGGCACCGTGGAGTTCCTGGCCAACGACAGGGGCGAGTTCTTCTTCCTGGAGGTCAACACCCGCCTCCAGGTGGAGCACCCCGTCACCGAGGCCACCACCGGCCTGGACCTGGTGGGGCTGCAGTTCGACGTGGCCGCCGGCCGGACGCTGCCCGCCGAGAACCCCCCGGGCATCAACGGCTGGGCCGTCGAAGCCCGCGTCTACGCCGAGGACCCCCGCCACGACTACCGGCCGATGTCCGGTGAGGTGCTGCGCTTCGACTTCGACGACGTCGTCTCGTCGTTCTCCGGGCCGAACGTCCCGGGCATCCGCCTGGACTCCGGTCCCGAGGCAGCGCCGGGCCGTCCGGCTGTGGTCGGCGTGCACTACGACGCGATGCTGGCGAAGGTCATCTCGTGGGCTCCGAACCGTGCAGAAGCCGTGGGACGCCTCAGCGGCACCTTGCGCCGGGGCCGGATCCACGGCCTGGGAACGAATCGGGACCAGCTCGTCCGCATCCTCGATGACGCCGACTTCCGGGCCGGCGACATCAACACCGCGTTCCTGGAGAAGACCCACACCGAGGTCTCGATGAATCTCCTGGCCGACGACGACGCCGTGGCTGTCTCCGCGTTCGCCGCCGCCGTCGTCGACGAGGCCCACACCACCTCGACGCGCCCCAACCCCCACGTGCGGTCCGGGTTCCGCCTCTTCGGTGACGCCCGCACCACCCACCGGTACTTCCGCGGGCAGGACACGACCAGCACAGACGATGAGGTCGAGGTCACCGTCGTCCGGACCTCCCGCTCCACCGGTGCCGAGACGACGTCCCTCGCGGGGCACGACGCCGTCCGGCTCGTGGAGATCACCCCGGAGGCCGGCGTCGGACCCGGCTCCGACGGTGCAGCCACGGTGATCGTCGACGTCGACGGCATCCGTCGCACGCTCACCGTCCACCGGTACCCCGGTGGCGGTGTGGGCGTGGACTCGGCGCTCGGCCCGGTCACGCTGACCGAGCGTCCGCGTTACGACGACCCGTCCGACATCGTCGCCGAAGGCGCACTGGTCGCCCCCATGCCGGGAACGGTGACCAGTGTCCTCGTCGCCATCGGCGACACCGTCGCCACCGGCCAGAAGCTGATGACGATCGAGGCCATGAAGATGGAGCACACCATCTCGGCCACGTCCGACGGCACAGTCAGCGAGCTGGCTGCGGCCGCCGGAGACCACATCGAGACCGGCACACTGCTGGCGGTCATCGACTCCCCCGAGAACGACGAATAACCACCCTTTCCCCACGCAGTACCCCACATCCCACATCTCAAGGAGTTTTCACCATGTCACAGCCCCAGGTCAGCATGCCCCTCAACGACACCCCCGAGCAGGAGGAGCTGCGCAAGACCGTCCGAGCCCTGGCCAAGAAGTACGGCTACGAGTACATGGCCAAGAAGGCCGACGCCAAGGAGTACCCCACCGAACTGTGGAAGGAGGCCGGTGAACTCGGCTTCGTCGGTGTGAACCTCCCCGAGGAGTACGGCGGCGGCGGAGCAGGCCTGCTGGAACTCTCCATCGTCCAGGAGGAGTTGTCCTCCGAGGGCTGCGGTCTGCTGATGCTGGTCGTCTCACCTGCCATCTGCGGCTCCATCATCGCCGCCTTCGGCACCCCGGACCAGAAGCAGCGTTGGCTGCCGGGCATCGCCTCGGGTGAGTTCATCAGCGCCTTCGGCATCACCGAGGCCGATGCCGGCACGAACAGCCACAACATCACCACCACCGCGAAGAAGGACGGTGACGAGTGGGTCCTCAACGGGTCGAAGACCTTCATCTCCGGCGTGGACCAGGCCGACACCGTGCTCGTCGTCGCCCGCGCCCACGACGAACGCACCGGCAAGCTGAAGCCGGCGCTGTTCATGGTGCCCACCGACGCCGAAGGTTTCTCCAAGACCCAGATCCCCACCGAGGTCATGCTGCCCGAGTGGCAGTACGCGCTGCACTTCGATGACGTCAGGGTGAAGGACGAGGACCTCGTCGGAGACATGGACGCCGGCATCTTCCAGCTCTTCGTCGGTCTGAACCCGGAGCGCATCATCGCCACCGCGATGGCCACGGGCATGTCCCGCTACGCGCTCGACACCGCCGTGAAGTACGCCAACGAGCGTGTCGTGTGGAAGACGCCCATCGGCGCCCACCAGGGCCTGTCCCACCCGTTGGCGCAGTGCCGGATCGAGCTCGAGCAGGCCCGGCTGATGTGCCGTAACGCCGCCGCACGGTTCGACCAGGGAGACCTGGACGGCGCCGCAACCGCGGCGAACATGGCCAAGTACGCCGCTGGCGAGGTCTCCGCCAAATCCATCGACCAGGCCGTGCAGACCCTCGGCGGCAACGGCCTCACCGCCGAATACGGCCTCGCCCGCATGTACGCCGCCTCCCGCCTGCCGCGCATCGCCCCGGTCAGCCGAGAGATGCTGCTGAACTACGTGGCACAGACGGTCATGGGCCTGCCCAAGAGTTACTGACCACCGGACAACCCACCCCGACGTCACAGGAGACTGCCATGGCCATCACCACCACCACGGACAACAGAACCGCCCGGATCACCATCGATGCACCGGACCGCCGCAACGCGTTGTCGCCGGCACTGATCAAGGATCTCCGCGATGCCCTGACCAGTGCGGCACAGGATGACTCGGTCCGGAGCGTGGTCCTCGACCACACCGGTTCGACGTTCTGCTCCGGTGCCGACCTCGCCGCCGTCGGCGATCTGTCACCGGAGGAGGTCACCGGCAGTTTCATCGGGCTGCTGCGTACCGTCGTCGAGCTGCCCAAACCGGTCACCGCCGTCGTCGACGGCAACGTCCGTGCCGGCGGCACCGGTCTCGTCGGCGCCTGTGACATGGTGTTCGCCGCGCCGGACTCGTCCTTCGCCACCACCGAGACCCGTATCGGCGTGGCCCCCGCGATGATCGCGCTGACGGTACTGCCGCGGCTGAGCTCGCGGGCGGCATCCCGGTACCTGCTGACCGGGGAACGCTTCGACGCCGCGGCCGCCGCACGATTCGGCCTGGTCACCGAGGTCGTGGACGACCCGCGGCAACAGGCGGCGGCCACGGCAGAGGGGCTGCTGAAGTGTTCCCCGCAAGGGCTGCGGGAGACCAAGGCGATCATCAACCAGGCGGTCATCGCGTCCTTCGACGCCGACGCCGACGCCCTGGCCGCGAAGTCCGCCGAACTCTTCGCCACCCCGGAAGCGCTCGAGGGGATCACCTCGTTCCTCCAGAAGCGCGCCCCCAGCTGGGCGCAGTGACTCCCGTGCAGTGACCGGCACGTAGAGTAACTGACCACCACCCGAGAACCCCGGAGGAACCATGGCGACCCGAGAGGCCCAGCAGGAGCGCAGCAGGATCACGCGCCGTCACCTACTCGAGGCCGCCCTGGACACCCTCTCCGACACCGGGCTGAACGGCACCACCGTCAGCGCCGTCGCCTCGCGTGCCGGCGTGTCCCGTGGAGCGGCACAGCACCACTTCCCCACCAGGGACTCACTCATCGCGTCAGCCCTGGAGGAGTTCTTCACCGAACGCACCCAGCAGTTGCGCAGCAGCGTCGCCCAACTCCCGACCGGGAGCAACGGTGCGCCGGTCGAGGACGTGGTCGCCCTCGTGTTCGGGTTCTTCAGCAACCGCCCGTTCCACGCCGCCCTCCACATCTGGGCTGCGGCGAGCACCGACAGCGAGATCCGCGAACTGATCGTCCCCGCCGAGGCACGCTACGGCCGCGAGGTGTACCAGCTCGCCGCCCTGGCCCTGAACGCCGACCTCTCGGACAGGAACACACGCCGGGTACTGGGGCTCACGCTCGACGTCGCCCGCGGACTCGGCCTCGGCTCAGTTCTCGTCGACAACCAGAAGCACCAGGAGGACGCGTTGGAGACCTGGGCGCGGATCCTCGACGGAATCAAGCGCAACGACTGACCGTTCCACCACCCACCAACCCACCACGCACGGGACCCGTCGCTCAGCATTTACTTAGCTTCAACAACAATAGGTGATGCTCCGCGGTCCTCCCGGAGGCCTCCATGACCACCGACACCAGACCCCCCGCCGATTCCGTCGGACAGATGCTGCGCAGACGCGTCGCCGACACCCCGCACCGCCGCGCCTTCACGTTCCCGGTGATCGGCCCGAACCCGGGCCAGACGACAGGATGGACCACGGTGACCTGGTCCGACGTCGGTACCCACGCCAGGGAGACCGCCGCCGGCCTCATCGCCGCCGGTGTGACCCCCGGCGACCGGGTCGCTATCGCCAGCGCCACACGCTACGAGTGGGCCGTCGCCACGTACGCCACCATGTCCGCGGGCGCGGCGACCGTCGCCGTGTACCCCACCACCGTCAGCGAGGACGTCCGGCACATTGTCGGCGACTCCGGCACCACCGCCGTCTTCGTCGAAGACGCAGAGCAGCTCGCGAAGCTCACGCTCCTCCGTGACGACCTTCCCGACATCCGCACCGTCATCGTCCTCGACAACGACCTCCCCGACCGCACCGACGGCTGGGTGATGACCCTCGACGAACTGCGGGCCTGCGGACGCGACCTCCTCGAACGACATCCCACGTCCGTCGACGACCGCATCGACGCCACCGGACCGGACGACCTCGCCACCCTGATCTACACCTCCGGCACCACGGGACGCCCCAAAGGCGTGCTGCTGCCCCACCGCGTGTGGGTGCACGAGGTCCGTGCCATCGAGGCGACGGTGAACAGCGCGGACGCCACCGACGGCAGGGACGGCGGCACCGGCATGCTCACCATCGACGACAGGCAGTTCCTCTGGCTTCCCCTGGCACACGTCATGGGCAAGCTGATGGTGCTGCTCCCGCTGCACATCGGCTTCGAGACGACGATCGACGGGCGGATCGACAGGATCGTCGAGAACATCGGCACGTCCCGTCCCACGTTCATGGGGTCGGTACCCCGGATCTTCGAGAAGGCCTACACCGGCATCACCACGATGATGGCGGACGACCCCGGCCCACTGGGGATCCGTGAACGGTTGTTCCACTGGGCCAGCCGTGTCGGGGTCGACGCTGTCTCCGCCGAATCACCGTCCCTGCTGCTCCGCATCCAGGCACGCGTCGCCGACCGCCTGGTCTTCTCGACCGTGAGGAAGCGGTTCGGCGGCAACGTCCGCTACTTCATCTCCGGGTCCGCCGCGTTGAACACCGACGTGTCACGCTGGTTCTGGGCCGCCGGCCTGCCGATCCTCGAGGGATACGGGATGACCGAGTGCAACGTCACGACGCTCGGGCTGCCGTCCACGTTCCGTGCAGGCACCGTCGGGGAGGCGGTCGAGGGGTTCGAGGTCCGGATCGCCGACGACGGAGAGATCCTCGTCCGCGGGCCCGGTGTGATGGCCGGCTACCACAACAACCCCGAGGAGACCGCGAGAGTGCTCACCGCGGACGGTTGGCTGCACACCGGTGACATCGGCACCCTGGACCCGCACGGGCGGCTGAGCGTCACCGACCGCAAGAAGGAACTGTTCAAGACCTCGAACGGGAAGTTCGTCGCCCCCGCTGTCATCGAGGCACGCTTCAAGGGGCTGTGCCCGGTGGCCTCACAGATCGTGGTCGTCGGCGAGAACCGGCCCCACGTCAGCGCGCTGATCACCCTCGACGAGACGGCGGCCATGACCTGGGCCGGACGCGAGGGCGTCGCCGGCGACTACACGGCCGTCACCCGTCACCCACGGACCCGGGACACCGTGCAGGGCTTCATCGACGAACTCAACGCCACGCTCAACCCGTGGGAACGGATCAGGACGTTCCGCGTCCTCGACCGCGAACTCTCCGTGGACGCCCAGGAACTCACACCGTCCCTGAAACTCCGGAGACGACCCGTCGCAGACCACTTCGCCGACGACATCGACGCACTCTATTCCACAACCACCACAGGAGACCGCCATGACCACCGCTGACACCGGCAACCACACCACGTTCGACCCCCCGGTACGCTCCACCGGACACATGCTGCGTGACCGCATCGCCGCCACCCCGGACCGGTCCGCCTACAGCTTCCCGGTCACCGGCAGCGACGACACCGACACCTGGACCACGTTGACCTGGGGCGAAGTCGGACAGCAGGCCGCCGAGGTGGCTGCCGGACTCATCTCGTCGGGTATCCAACCGGAGGAGCGGGTCGCCATCGCCTGCACCACCCGTTACGAATGGGCCGTGGCGGACTACGGCATCGTCTACGCCGCCGCCGCCACGGTGACGGTGTACCCCACCACCCTCGGCGAGGACGTGCGGTACATCCTCAGCGACTCCGACAGCCGTCTCCTCTTCGTCGAGGACGCCGACCAGTACACCAAGATCGCCGAGATGCGGGACGAGCTGCCGAACATCCGCACCGTCGTGGTCATGGACAACGGCGTCCCCGACGACGTTGACCCGGATTGGGTGATCAGCATGGACGAGTTACGGCGTCGCGGCCGGGAGCGGCTGAGGTCACACCCGGGTGAGATCGACGCGCGGATCGACGACACCGACCTCGACGACCTGGCCACGCTGATCTACACCTCCGGCACGACCGGGCGGCCCAAGGGCGTTCTGCTCCCCCACCGGGTGCTGGTCTTCGAGATCCTCGCGATGGCCGGCACCATGCGTCGCACCGACCCCGACAACATCCTGACCATAGACGACAAGCAGTTTCTCTGGCTGCCGCTGTCACACGTGATGGGCAAACTGCTGCTGATGATGCCGGTACATCTCGGCTTCGAGACCGCCATCGACGGACGGGTCGACCGCATCGTCTCCAACCTTCCGGTCGTGCGCCCGACCTTCATGGGATCCGCCCCCCGGATCTTCGAGAAGGCGTACAACGGCATCGTCACCATGATGGCCGACGATCCCGGCCCACTGCGCATCAAGGAGAGGCTGTTCCACTGGGCCAGCGGCGTCGGGGTGAAGGTGTTCGAGGCCGACCACGGGGACGGGAGCACCACCGCCTCTCGGTGGGACCGTCTCCAGGCGCGCCTCGCCGACCGACTGGTGTTCTCCACGGTCCGGGAACGCTTCGGAGGACGGATCCGCTTCTTCATCTCCGGGTCCGCCGCGCTGAACTCCGACATCTCCCGGTGGTTCGGTGCCACGGGAATGATGATCCTCGAGGCCTACGGCATGACCGAGTCCGGCGGCGGATCCTGCCTGGGCATGCCGAACGCTTACCGCACCGGCAGGATCGGGCGCCCCTTGGACGGTGTGGAACTGCGGATCGCAGACGACGGCGAGATACTCTTCCGCTGCGCCGGGGTGATGGACGGCTACCACAACAACCCGGAGGCCACCGCCGAGGCGTTGGACAGTGACGGGTGGATGCACACCGGCGACATCGGTGACATCGACGCCGACGGCTTCGTGCGCATCACCGACCGCAAGAAGGAACTGTTCAAGACCTCGAACGGCAAGTACGTCGCCCCGGCGCCGATCGAGGCGGAGTTCAAGGGCCTGTGCCCGGTGGCGTCGAACCTGGTCGTCATCGGCGAGGCCCGCCCGTACGTCAGCGCCCTGGTGGCGCTGGATGAGGACGCGCTCTCTGCCTGGGCCCAGCGCACCGGAGTGGAGGGCGACTACGCCGCAGTCGCTGCAGACCCCCGTACCAGGGAGCTGGTGCAGGGCTACATCGACGAGCTGAACGCCTCGCTGAACAGGTGGGAGCAGGTCAAGAAGTTCCAGATACTTCCCCGTGACCTCACCGTGGAGCAGGCTGAGCTGACTCCGTCGCTCAAGCTACGTCGCAAGCCTGTTGCGGCGAACTTCGCGGACCAGGTGGAGGCCAACTACGCCTGAGCGAGATCACCGGGGCACTCCCCTGTTACCCCACGACCCCAGTTCCCCGGAAAAGTCTGTCCCCGTGCACCGGATAGTCGGAATCCGGTGCACGGGGACAGACTTTTCCAGCTGGCTCCGGGGAGCCCCGGGGGAGACACCGGCTCAGGAAGGGACCGTGACCCGCGCGACGCCGGGGAGACGGTCGGGGGATGACACGGTCACGGTCGTCCCAGCCACCGCATCCAGCATCACGGCGGCCTGGTCCCCGGACCGGGCGGCGACCGTGTCCGCTCCGGCGGTCACCGCGGCCCGGCAGAAGGCCCGCAGCTGGTCGTCGTCGAGGTCGGGTCCGCCCTCCCCCGGCGACACCCGCAGCATGGCCGGGTAGGGGACGGCCTCGCGCAGGGTCACGATTTCACTGATCATGGCGTTGAGGTCGGCGGCGACCACGTTCGCGGCGTCCAGGACGGCGTGCACCTCGTGTGCCCCGTTGACGACGGCCATGTGCGCCTCACTGGCCTTGACCAACGGATGGTGTTTTCCGGACGGGTGCCCGGCGACGGACACGAGACGGAGCCCCTCCGGGACATCACGCAACGGGAACAGCGTGGGCGGCAGACACACCGCAGCACAACCCCCCTCCACGGCGCGGGCGATCACGGCGGCAGCGTCAGCCCGGGTACAGGCCGGGTCGAGCAGGGTCAGTTCGGTCGTGCTGCGGTCGATCACTGGGCGTTGCCGAGCACGTCGCGGATGGCGGGACGGATGTCCTGCCAGTAGATGCCCACGATCACGGCACCGATGATCCACACCATGGAGACGTAGAGACCGATCAGCAGCATCGCCAGCGCCGACCCACCGAGCAGCAGGAGCCAGTTCTGCTTCGACCGGTCGATGACCGTGAAGGCGTCGTCCCTGGTCATCGCCACCTGGATCGCTCCCCAGATCGCACCGATGACCACCAGGACCAGAAAGACCATCTGGAGCAGGTTCACGGAGTAGAAAGCCAGGTTGAGGAACTGAGTCATGGCTCCCGATTCTATCGGACTCCTGTCCCGTGCTCAGAACAGCGTGAACAGTACCTCGGAGACCGTGTAGATCGTCAGGCCCGCCAGTGACCCGACGACGGTGCCGTTGACACGGATGAACTGCAGGTCCTTGCCGACCATCAATTCGATCCGGTCGCTGGCCTCGTCGGCGTCCCAGCGTTCCACGGTCTCGCCGATGATGCCGGTGACCTCCCCCGCATAGTTCTCCGCGAGGTAGGACGCCGCTCCGACGATGCGTTTCTCCAGCGAGTCACGGAGTTCCTCCTCGGTGCGCACGCGGGTGGCGAAGGCCGACACCCAGGCGACGATCTTCGTGCGCAGCAACGAGTCCTCGTCGCGTGCCATCGTCGTCAGGGTGGAACGCACCGATTCCCACAGGGTGCCGGGCAGCGCCTGGACGGTGGGCGAGTTCATGATGTCGCCCTTGAGGTTCTCGACCCGGGTGATCATCGTCGGATCGTGCTGCAGGTCCTGGGCGAGTTGCCCGATGAACCGGCGGATGGCGTGGCGTGCCTCGTGCTCCGGGTTACTGCGTACGTCGCCGGTGAACTGCACGACCTCGCGGTAGACCCTGTCCCCGACGAGGTCGCGGACGAATCTCGGCGCCCAGCTGGGGGTGCGCTCGTCCAGCAGCCGTACGATGAGGTCCTCGCTGTCGCGGGCCTTGTCGTCCAACCAGACCACGACGGCGTCGACGACGGGTTCGGTGCGCCCCTCGCTGATGAGCTGTTCGAGCCCGCGGCCCAACGGCGGGCCCCAGGTCGGTTCGGAGGCCTTGTCGATCACCAGGGTGCGCAGCAGCTGCTCCGCCTCTGCCGGATCCACCCCGTTGACCACCAGGTCGATCAACCGGGAGGCCTCGGCACCGGTGCGCTCGGCACCGCCGGCGTCCAGGACCCAGTCTGCGGCGCGTTCCGGGATCCTGGCCTGCCGCAGTTTCTCGGTGATCAGGGCGGCGTTGAGGAAGTTCTCGCCGACGAATGAGCTGAGTGCGTGGCCGACCTGGTCCTTCTTCCGCTTGATGATCGCGGTGTGCGGGATGGGGATGTGCAACGGGTGCCGGAAGAGTGCGGTCACGGCGAACCAGTCCGCCAGTGCGCCGACCATGCCGGCCTCACTCGCCGCCCGGACGTAGCCGGTCCAGCCACCGTCGCGTCCGGTGGCCTCCAGCCAGCGACACACCAGGTAGATCAGGGTCGCGATGACCAGGAGACTGGTGGCGAAGGCCTTGTGGCGTCGCAGGTCGCGGCGACGTTCCGCCTCGGACTCCGGGGACGGTCCGGGGACGGCGAGCCGGTGGTCCCGGTCGGCGGTGGGTCTGGTGTTCTCGGGGGATGTCACCCCGCCCATTATTCCACCTGTGCCGGACACGGCTCCCGCCACGGCTCCGGATACCCCGGACATGCGTCAGCCCCCTGTCCTCCGCGGGGACGACCGGGGAGGGACAGGGGGCTGTGTGGCGCAGGGCGCTGGGGAGACGGTGGGTGCTACCAGGCCCGCTGGAGGTGCATGGACCTAGTAGACGCGACCGGTCTCCTTACGGTACGCACGCGTACCGCTGCGACCGATGCGGATTCCGAGGAAAGCCGCGAGAAGCAGCACCAGACCGACGGCCCAGCCGACGATGCCGATCGTGACACCGTGCTCCTGGGCGTCGACGCTGTAGGCGGCGAAGCCGAAGATCCCGACGCCCATGATGGCGACCGCGGCCACCAGCAGCCCCATGGACAGCCAGGTCACGCCGCGCTGCAGCGACGAGTGCGGTGCATCCCAGCTCGACGGCACGTAGCCGTCAAGGTAGTCGGGCGAGGCCGAGAACTTGCCCTTGGTGTCGAGATCAGCGGACATCGTTATCCTCTTTCGTCTTTCGGTGTGCCCGGCGCCTTCCTGTGCCCGGGTGACAACATGAGTCTAGCGCACGGGTGTAGCCGGGGGCCTACCCGTGCGCCGGACGGGAGGGCCCGGCGTCGCTAGTCCGCCTTGCCGCGGATCGCGGCGCGGGCCCGCTCCTTGGTGATCGCGGCGACGGCGGTCAGCGGGATACCCGCCGGGCAGACGTCGGCGCACTCACCGTAGAGGGAGCAGGGACCGAAAGTACCCTCCGCCTCGTCGACCATGTTCTTCGCCCGGCGGCCACGCTCCTGACGCCCCAGCGGCGACAGGGTCATGTGCACCAGCTTGGCGCCGGTGAACAGGTGGGACGCGCCGTTCGGGCAGGCGGCCACACAGGCACCGCAGCCGATGCAGGCTGCGTGGTCGAGGGCCAGCTCGGCGTCCTCGTGGTTGACCAGCAGGCTGTCGGCGTCCGGGGCGGTGCCGGCGGCCATGGACACGAAGCCGCCCTTCTCCATGACGCGGTCCAGTGCGGACCGGTCGACAACCATGTCCTTGATCACCGGGTACGCCGCGGAGCGCAGCGGCTCGAGCTTGATGCTGTCACCGTCGTTGAAGCTGTACAGGCGCTGCTGGCAGGCCGGCTTGTTCTTGTCCGGACCGTGCGGGCGGCCGTTGACCGTCAGGCCACAGGTGCCGCAGATACCCTCACGGCAGTCGGACGCGAAAGCGAAGGGCTCCTTGCCGGCCTCGACGTACGTCGAGTTGACGTGGTCCAGGAGCTCGAGGATGGACATTTCCTGTTCGGCATCGGGGACCTCCACGGTCTCGAAGTGGCCCTCCGAGGTGTGGTCCGCCTGACGCCAGATCTCAAGATGCAGTTTCATTACTTGTAGTTCCTTGTCATCAGCGGGATGCGGTCGAAGTACAGCGGCTCCGAGTGACGCGTGAAGGTCTCCGGCTTCTCGCCCGGCTCCCAGGCGGAGACGAAGCACCATTCGTCGTCGTTACGCTCGGCTTCGCCGTCGTCGTCGAGGTGATCCTCGCGGTAGTGCGCGCCACAGGACTCGTCACGGTCGAGGGCGTCGACGCACATGAGCTCGCCGAGATCCAGGTAGTCGGCGACGCGGATGGCGTTCTCGAGCTGCTGGTTCATCTCGTCCTTGCCGCCGGGCACGAAGACGTTCTCCCAGAAGTCGGCGCGGACCTTCCGGATCTCGTCGATGCCGGACTGCATGCCCTCGACGGTGCGGGCCACACCACAGCAGCGGTAGAGGATCTCACCGAGCTGACGGTGGTAGTACTCCGCGCCATGCGGGTTGGGACCACGGATGTTGAGGATCTTCTCGATGCGGTCCTCGGTGCGCTTGAGCGCAGCCTGGGCCGCCTCGGAGTCCGCCTCCGGGGCCTCCTGACCCAGCAGCGGGGCGAGGTAGTTCGGGACGGTGAAGGGCAGGGTGAACCAGCCCTCGACGGAGGACGACAGCAGTGAGTTCGCGCCCAGACGGTTGGCGCCGTGGTACATCCAGGATGACTCGCCGGAGCAGAAGAGGCCCGGGATCGAGGTCATCTCGTGGAAGTCCGTCCACAGCCCGCCCATGGTGTAGTGGCAGGTCGGGGCGATGCGCATCGGCTCCTTGTAGGCGTCGTCGCCGATGGCCTCCTCGTACATCTGGATGAGGTTGGAGTAGCGCTCACGGATCGTGTCCTCGCCCAGCTTCGCGATGGCGTGGGTGAGGTCCAGGTACACCGAGTTCTTCTTCGGGCCGACACCGTACCCGGCGTTGATCTGCTGCGCGTTCGCACGGGAGGCGATGTCGCGCGGGACCAGGTTGCCGAAGGCGGGGTACCGGCGCTCGAGGAAGTAGTCGCGCTCGTCCTCGGGGATGTCGTTGGGGTGACGCTCGTCGCCCTTGGTGGTGGGCGTCCAGATGCGACCGTCGTTACGCAACGACTCCGACATCAGGATGGTCTTGGACTGCCAGTCCGAGTTGACCGGCAGGCCGGTCGGGTGGAACTGCACGAAGGACGGGGACGCCATGTAGGCACCCTGCTCGTAGGCCCGCATGATCGCGCTGGCGTTGGAGTTCTTGGCCAGCGTGGACATGTGGTACACGTTGCCGTACCCGCCGGTGGCCAGCACGGTGGCGTGACCGGTGTGGGTCGACAGCTCACCGGTGATGATGTTGCGGGTGACGATGCCCTTGCACACGCCGTCCTCGACGATGATGTCCTGGACGTCGGAGTGGGTGAAGATCTCCACGTTGCCGGCACCGATCTGACGATACAGCGCTGAGGTCGTGGCCAGCTGCAGCTGCTGACCGGTCTGGCCTCGGGTGTAGTAGGTCCGGGAGACCTGCACACCACCGAAGGAACGGGTGGCCAGGGTTCCGCCGTACTCGCGGGAGAACGGGGCACCGATGGCGTTCATGTGGTCGATGACCTTGCCGGACTCCATGGCCAGACGCCAGCAGTCGTTCTCACGGCACCGGTAGTCGCCGCCCTTGACGGTGTCCTTGGTGTGGTTGTAGGTCGAGTCGTTGTCCAGCTTCTTCGACCGCGACGAGTTCACGCCACCCTGTGCGGCGATGGAGTGCGCACGGCGGGGGCTGTCGTGGTAGGTGAAGACCTTGACGTCGTAACCGAGCTCACCGAGTGCGGCGGCGGCGGCGCCACCGGCCAGGCCGGTGCCGACGATCAGGATGCGGAACTTCGCACGGTTCAGCGGCGAGACGAGCTTGAAGTGCTCCTTGTCGAACTGCCACTGGTGCTGCTGACCGACCTCGTGGGGGGCGTTGTCGCCGATGACCTTACCGACGGACACGCCGTCGACCTTGGACTTCGGGGCGGCGAAGGCCTGCAGAGCCTCGTCGTAGTTGAAGTCCTCGGTCTGGTTGTGCGGGTGGGGCTTGCTGATTGCCATAGTCTCTTCTCTCTTCCTAGGTCCCTTTTGTTCGCTGACGTCCGGGACTAATCCACCACGCCGAACATCACCATCAGCGGGATGGAGATGTTGCCGATCATGACGACCGCGGGCAGCAGGTAGGCGATCCACAGCATGACCTGACGCGTCCGGTGACCGGTGATACCGAGGTCGGAGGATGCGGTCCAGATACCGTGGCTCAGGTGCAGGAAGAGAACGACCATGCACAGGATGTAGAAGATCGCGACAACCGGGCGCTCGAAGGAGGCCACCAGGTTGGCGTACACCTCACCGTGCTCGAACGCGGTCGCTGCCGCCGGTTCCGCACCGATGGTCAGGTCCAGGATGTGGAAGATGATGAACAGCAGCAGGATGATGCCGGTCTCCAGCATGGAGCCGGCGGTGAAGGTGTTCCACCCCTTCACCTTGGCCGTGCGCCGGAACCGGCCACGGGACTCGCGGGACCGCTTCTTCAGGGCGAAAGCGCACCACACGTGCAGGATCAGCGAAGCGAGCAGGACCACGCGGGCGATCCACAGGAAGCCCTCGTGCGGGACGAGCGGCTCACCGATGCTCCGCAGGAAGCCTGCGTACTCGTTGAAGTGGTCGGCACCTGTGTAGACCTTCAGGTTTCCGACCATGTGGACGAGGACGTAGAGGGCGAAGATGATGCCAGTCACGGCCATCGTCAGCTTCATCGCCCAGGAGGGGAAGCCCGGCTTCTCCCTCAACGGTTTGATGGAAATTTTCCCGTGCTCGATTGCAGCGGGATCGTCGTATTTAACAGTCATGGCACCTCCAGTGTCATAGACACTGTACGACCCTGAGAGTGGCAAGTACCAACCGACCCCCGCCGCCGTGAAGAAGATCACACCCGTCCGGCAGGTCCGCCCACCATGTCCCGGGTATCAGCCGCTGATCAGCCCCCGGGCCCGCGCTTCCGCCACCGCTGCCGTCCGGTTCCCGACCCCCAACTTCTGATAAATATGTATCAGATGAGTTTTCACGGTGGCCGGTGAGATCACGAAGTGCTCCGCGAGTTCCCGGTTGCCGGCCCCGGTCGCGAGCCGCGCCAGGATCTCGGTCTCCCGGCGCGAGAGCGCGTCCCCGGCGTGTCCTGCCCGGCCGACGTACTCGGCCAGTGTGGCCGCGACGGCCGGGGGCAGTGTCCGACGTCCCCGCGCACTGTCGAGCACCGCCCGGTGCAGGACGTCCTCCGGGGCATCCTTGAGCAGGTAGCCGACCGCACCGGCCGACAGGGCGTCGGTGATGTGGTGGCCGGTGTCGTAGGTCGTCAGCACCAGCACCGGTGGCCCGCCCGCCGCGGTGTTGTCGCGGGTGGCTGCGATCCCGTCCACTCCCGGCATCTGGATGTCCATGACCAGGACATCGGCGCCGACCTCCACCGCACGGTATGCATCGGCACCGTCGGCACCCTCGGCGACGACGGTCACGTCATCGAAGCTGTCGAGGATGGCGCGCAGCCCGGCGCGGACGACAGGGTGGTCGTCGATGAGCATCACCCGCACGGTCACCGCTGTGCCCCCCGAGGCAGGCCGAGCCTCACCGACACACACGTGCCGCTGCCGGTGAGGACGTCAAAGTCACCACCGACCTCCGACACACGCAGCCGCATCCCCGTCAGCCCGTAGCCGTCGCCGGACGGGCGGGTGACCTCGGCGAGGTCGATGCCCCGGCCGTCGTCGTCGACGTCCAGCACCAGGACCCCGTCCTCGACCGCGAGCCGCACATGGACCACCCGCGCATCGGCGTGCTTGACGACGTTGGTCAACGACTCCTTCACCACGTGGACCAGGGCGTCCTGCACGGCAGCAGGCAGGACGTGCTCCTCCACCTCGTCGCCGACGGTCAACTCGATGTCCAGGCCGTCACCGAGCGCCCGTTGTGTGGCGACGACGTCATCCACGACACGGCGCAACGCGTCCTCCACCGGCTCCACCGGCGTATCCGGCAGCCCCGTGGCCAGGTCCCGGATCAGTGTACGGGCTTCGGTGAGGTTGTCCCCGGCGGTCCTCTCGATCAACGCGAGCTGATTCACCGCGTCGTCCTCACGCCGCTGTCTCACCGCCGTCGTCGCCGCCCGCGACAACAGAACGACCGCGTTGAACCCCTGGGCGAGCGTGTCGTGGATGTCACGTGAGATCCGCTCCCGCTCTTCCAGGCGTCCGGCGTTCTTCTCGGTGGCCAGGAGACGGTCCCTGGTCCGACGCAGTTCGTCGGCTGTCGCACGCTGACGTTCCGCTTCCGCGGTGAGTGCCCGGTAGGTCCAGTACGCCCCTGCAGCGAACACGACGCCGACCCCGGGACCGACCACCGCAGCCACTCCCCCACCCTGACCGGTCACCGGGGGAACGAAGGCCCCCACCGCCCAGGCCAGGAGCAGGACGCCGACATGGACAGCACCGAACGTCATACCCACCCGGTGTCCGTGGATGTCAAGGACCGCGAGAATGAGGAAAGTCAGCGGGAACAGGAGCCACACCGCGTGATGGCTCAACGCCGTCGCGGCCGTCCACAGCACCAGTAACGCCAACAGCCACCACAGCGCCGCCGGCCACAGGTCACGGGCCGCCCGACCATCGGCGACACGCTTCTCGACGACGGTGCCGGCCAGGTACACCCCGGCGAGGAGGGTGATCGCCCCGGCCGCTGCCACGCCGCGGGAGGAGGCCGCGTCCCCGGTCACGTCCACCATCACACGCACCAGAGCGAACCCCGCCAACGCGGCGAAGACCACATGCAGGGCGATGCGCAGGGTGTCGAGGATCCGGGGCAGGGACGAATGCGGATTCACGACCCCCGAGCCTAGGCGCGCTGCAGGGCTCCGGCATCGACCGATCGGTTGATCCGGAAATAAGGTCTCCGGTCGATGTCCGGGGACACCGGACGGGGCGAGGATGACATCACATCATCCACCCGACCATCGCAGGAGGACGCCCATGTACCTGGGCCTCAGAGACATCGTCGCGGCCAAGGGTCGCTTCACACTGATCACCTCAGTCGTCGCCCTGATCACGCTGCTACTGGTCATGCTCACCGGGTTGACCGGTGGCCTCGCCGACCAGAACACCTCCGCCCTGAAAGCCCTGGGACCGGACCGCTACATCTTCTCCTCCGACGGGGACCTGTCCTTCACGTCGTCGTCGGTCACCGCGCAGGACGGGCGGGCCTGGCAGGACGCCGCCGGACCGGACGCGGAGATCATTCCGCTGGGTATCGCGGCGACCCGACTCGACGTCGACGGGACCGCCGAGGCAGTCACCCTGATGGGCCTGCCTGCCGGAACCCCGGTCCCCGGCGGCCAGGTCCCCGACCACGGACTACTGTTCCCCGGGAGCCTCGGCGGGACCGCGGAGACCGAGTACATGAACCACCAGGCGGTGGTCTGGGCCGACCTGGACACCTGGAAGGACAGGACCGGGGCGTCCTCCCCCACCGTGCTCATGGCCACCGCCGACCTCAGCGACGACGAGTGGGACGCCGCCGGAGACTCCACCGGTACCGTGGCCACCACCGTCGGGGACTCCTTCACCGCCCTCCCCGCCTACCAGTCCGAACGCGGCTCCCTGCTGGCGATCCAGGGACTGCTGTACGGGATCTCCGCGCTTGTCGTCGTGGCGTTCCTCAGCGTGTGGACGGTCCAGCGCACCCGCGACATCGCCGTACTCCGCGCGCTTGGCGCCTCGCGGCGCTATGTCGTCGGCGACGCTCTCGGTCAGGCGGCGGTGATCCTCGCGGCCGGCGTGCTTCTCGGTGCCGGGACCGGGACGGTCCTGGGGCTGCTCGCCGTCGGCACCGTACCCTTCGCCTCCACAGCCGCGACCTTTCTGCTGCCACCGCTCGGCGTGGTACTGCTCGGCCTGCTCGGTTCCCTGGTCGCCATGCGCCGCGTATCCACCGTTGACCCCCACCTCGCACTAGGAGCTTCAGCATGACTCTCACGACAGGCCACACGATCCTGTCCCTGAACGACGTGTCCGTGACGTACCCGGACGGCGACCGCACAGTCGCCGCCCTGGACCACGTCCACTTCTCCGCCCACGCCGGCGAACTGACCGCCGTCGTCGGGGAATCCGGGTCCGGCAAGTCCACCCTGCTGTCGGTCGCCGCCGGGCTGTCGGTCCCCGACACCGGTGCAGTGGACGTCCACGGCTCCACCGGCATGGTCTTCCAGTCGGCGAACCTGCTCCCTGCCCTGACCGTGCGCGAACAACTGCTGGTCACCGACCGTATCCGCGGCACCCGGATCACCAGGGATCGACGTCGGCACGCCGACAGCCTCCTGACGCGCGTCGGCCTGGAGGGGTTCGGTGACCGCCGGATCCACCAGCTGTCCGGCGGCCAGCGACAGCGGGTGAACATCGCCCGGGCACTGACCGGTGATCCGTCGCTGCTCCTGGCCGACGAACCGACCTCGGCCCTGGACCACGCCCTGTCACACCGGATCGTGGAGCTGCTGCGGGACCTCACCACCGAGCGTGGCCTGGCCTCCGTCCTGGTAACCCATGACCGCAGCCTGCTCGATCACGCCGACCACGTGGTGGAGATGCGCGACGGGCAGCTGGTGTCGTGACCGGAGTAGCCTCGATGGCCGACACCGACGACCGTCAGCCACCGGCACAGAGGGAACCGCGATGAGACCACTACGCTACGCCGTCAACGTCACCCTCGACGGCTGCTGCCACCACGAGGAGGGCCTGCCGCCGGACACGGAGTCGATGGACTTCTGGACCACCGAGATCCAGCGCGCCGACGCCCTGCTCTACGGTCGGGTGGTCTACGAGATGATGGAGTCCGCATGGCGGCGGACGGTGGATGGCCCGACTGGATGGAGGACTGGGAGATCCCCTTCGCCGAGACCATCGACCGGGCGACGAAGTACGTTGTGTCGACCACGTTGCGCAGTGTCGACTGGAACGCCGAACTGGTACGGGGAACGCTGCGTGACGAGGTGCTACGGCTCAAGGGGCAGCCGGGCGACGGGCTGCTCACCGGCGGGGTGACGTTACCGCGCGCACTGGCGGACCTGGGGCTCATCGACGAGTACGTGTTCGTCGTGCATCCGGTTCTCGCCGGGCGTGGTCCGACCCTGATGTCGGGGCTGCACGACAGCACGGAACTCGAACTGGTGGACCGCCGGACGTTCCGTTCGGGAGCCGTCGCGCACCGCTTCCGGCCCGTTACTCCGCCCGCAGCAGCGTCTCCCCGGACACGGTGACCGGCTCGGCGCTGACCATCGTCTCCTCCCCGCACACGGTGATCGGTCCGACGACCTCCGGGGAATCGTCGGCGGTCCGCAGGGTCACCGAACCGTCGGCGACGGACACCCGCACGGTCCGGCCATGCAGGGTGACCGAGTACTCCAGGCCACCCCACTCCTCCGGCACACATGGATCGATGGTGAACTGCCCGTAGTGGTCGCGGAAGCCGCCGAAACCGTAGACCAGGCAGCTCCACACCCCGCCGCAGGACGCGATGTGCACACCGTCGGCGGTGTTGCCGTGCAGGTTGTTGAGGTCGATGAACAGTCCGCGGTGGAAGAAGTCCAGCGCCTTGTCGTGCATCCCCAGTTCCGCGGCCATGATCGACTGCACCACCGCGGACAGCGAGGAGTCACCGGTGGTCAGCCGGTCGTAGTAGTTGTAGTCGCGCTTCTTGGTCTCGGCGTCGAACTGCGAGCCCTGGAGGAACAGCGCCAACACCACGTCGGCCTGCTTGAGGATCTGGTACCGGTAGATCGTCAGCGGGTGGTAGTGCAGCAGCAGCGGACGCTTCGGCCCGACCTCGGGGTCGTCGAGGGTCCACAGCTGGCGCTGCATGAACTGGTCGTCCTGCGGGTTGACCCTGGTCGACTCATTGAAGGGGATGTACATTGCGTCGGCGGCCTTGTCCCACAGGTCGAGTTCATCCTCGCTGAGGCCGGTGCGCCGCATCATGTCGCGGTAGGCGCCGGGCCGGTCGGACTTCATCTGCCGGACGACTTCCGCGGCCACCCGCAGGTTGTACTGCGCCATGACGTTTGTGTACAGGTTGTTGTTCACCACGGTGGTGTACTCGTCGGGCCCGGTGACCGAGTGGATCTCGAAGCGGGTGCCCGAGGAGTTGAAGAACCCGAGGGACATGAAGAACCGGGCGGTGCCGACGAGGATGTGGATGCCCTCGTCCAGCAGGAAGTCGGTGTCGCCGCTGGCGTAGATGTACTTCATCAGGGCGTAGCTGACGTCGGCGTCGATGTGGTACTGCGCGGTCCCGGCGGCGTAGTAGGCGCTGGACTCGTGACCGTTGATGGTGCGCCACGGGAACAGGACGCCGTCGTGCGACAGTTCGAGGGCACGCTCACGGGCGGCGGGCAGCATCTTGTAGCGGAAGCGCATCGCGTTCCGCGCGAACCCGGGGTTGGTGTAGGTCAGGAACGGCATCACGTAGATCTCCGTGTCCCAGAAGTAGTGTCCGCCGTAACCGGAGCCGGTGAGCCCCTTGGCCGGAACGCCCTGGGTCTCGGCACGGGCGGACGCCTGGATCAGCTGGAAGATGTTCCACCGCACGGCCTGCTGGAGTTCGGGACGGCCCGGGATCCGCACGTCGGAGCGGTCCCAGAAGTCCGCCAGCCAGTCCTTCTGGTGCTGCTGCAGGGCACGGAACCCGACGGCCTTGGCCCGGTTGATGGTGCGTGCACAGCGGAACGCCAGTTCGTCCGCCGCGACATGCCGTGACGAGTGGTAGGAGATGAACTTCTCGAGACGCAGCTTCATGCCGGTGCGTCCGGCCATGTGGTAGACCACCCGGGCGACGTCCTCACGCAGTTCGGTGTGCACCTCCACCCCGTCGACGGGATGGTCGCCGTGCTCGTCGGCTCCGGTGAGCTCCATCCGGTGGTCCATGCTCACCGCGACGGTCATCCCCGAATGGTTGACACGGTAGCCGAGGGTGACCCGCTCGTCCTCCGGTTGTGCCTGGTAGGTGGGGATGAACACGCGTTCCTTGAACTGCTCGGCCTTGCGCGGGTCGGCCCCGTCCCCCACCCCGACCGGGCCGTCGGCGGTGGTACCGGTGTGGTCGATGACGGTGGAGTACTCGTCCTCACCGTCCTGCCGGTTGAGGATCTGCGAGGAGACGACCACGGCGGCGGGCGCGTCGAGCAGCTCGATCTCGGTACTGGTGACCATGAGGTGGCGTTCGTTGAAGCTCACCATGCGCTCGTTGGTGATGCGCACGCGCTTGCCGGACGGGGTGCGCCAGATGAAGCTGCGGCGCAGGACACCGTCGCGGAAGTCGATGCCGCGGGAGTAGTCCTCGACCTCGTTCTGGGACAGGCGCAGCGGCTCGTCGTCGACGTAGATGCGCACGGTCTTGGCGTCGGGCACCTGGACGATGGCCTGACCCTCACGGGCGAGTCCGTAGGCGTCCTCGGCGTGGGAGATCGGCCAGGTCTCGTGGACGCCGTTGATGAAGGTGCCGTGGGCGTGCGAGTCCCGTCCTTCCGGCGGGGTGCCGCGGACGCCGAGGTAGCCGTTGCTCAGCGCGAAGTGACTCTCCGTGAGCCCCAGGGACGTGCGTTCGGGCCGTTTCTCGTACCAGCCCCACTCGTCGACCGGGTTGTTCTGCCGGTCGATGCCCTCGGTCGGGTCGGTGTCGTGGTGGTGCTGGTCGGCACGGTACCCCAAGGGGAACAGCCCGTCTTCGTCGGCGGCGGCGGAGGCCATGTCCGCGGCGTCGATCGGCCGGTTGACCACGGAGGCCACCCGTCGACGTTGGTCGAGGAAGTTCTCCAGGGCGGTGTGGCGGCTTCCGTTCGTTCCGCTGCCGTCGGTCGCGTCATTTCCGCTCATCGTGCGTTGTCTCCGGATTCGTCGGTGGTCAGGTCAGCAAGGTCGGCGAGGTCGGTGACGACAGCGTCCGCCCCCGCCTCGAGCAGTGCGTCACGCCCGGCACCACGGTCGACGCCCACGACGAGACCGAAGTCGCCGGCGCGTCCGGAGGCGACCCCGGAGATGGCGTCCTCGACGACGACGGCGCGGGACGGGTCGACGCCGAGGGTCTGCGCGGCGTAGAGGTAGGTGTCGGGGGCCGGCTTACCGGGGAGGCCCTCCGCGGCGGCGACGGCGCCGTCGACGATGAGCTCGAACCGGTCGATCAGTCCGGCGGCGGTGAGCACCTGCCGGGCATTCTTCGACGAACTGACGATGGCAGTCCGGGGAGCGCCGGGTACCGTGAGCTCGTCCAGCAGCACCACGGATCCCGGGTAGGCGTCTATCCCCTGCTCGAGGACCCGAAGGAAGTCCCGGTTCTTGCGCAGCCCGAGCCCGAGGACGGTGTCGTCGGCGGCGGTGGCGGTGGCCGGGTCGCCGTGGGGCAGGTCGATCCCGCGGGCGGTCAGGAGGCTCTGCACCCCCTCCTCGCGTGACCGTCCGTCGAGATGGTCGTAGTAGTCCTGTTCGGTGTAGGGCGCGGCATCCCGGTGGGCGAGGAAGTCGGTGAACATGGCCGCCCAGGCGGCGCGGTGCAGGTCCGCGGTGGGGGTGATGACGCCGTCGAGGTCGAACAGGACGGCGTCGAAGGTTCTCAGGTCTGTCATCCCGGGCGGGCTCCTCGGTGTGGGGGTCGTGTCAGGGGGCCAATGATAGTGCGCCGGGCGGGCGTCTGCTGTGCACGACCGGCGCCGGACGCAGCAACCCCGGAGGTCGGCGGAACCGACCTCCGGGGTTGCCGGGTGATGCGGGTACCGCTTACGCGATGCCGTTCTTCTCCTTGAACTCGCGGCGACGCGCGTGCAGGATCGGCTCGGTGTAGCCGGCCGGGGACTCGGTGCCCTTGAAGACCAGGTCCTTGGCTGCCTGGAAGGCCACGGAGGCGTCGAAGTCGTCGGACATGTTGCGGTACTCCGGGTCACCGGCGTTCTGGCCGTCGACGATCTTGGCCATGCGCTTCAACGCGTCCTCGACCTGCTCGGCGGTGACCACGCCGTGCTTGAGCCAGTTGGCCAGGATCTGGGAGTTGATGCGCAGGGTCGCGCGGTCCTCCATCAGGTCGATGTCGTGGATGTCGGGCACCTTGGAGCAGCCGACACCCTGCTCGACCCAGCGGACCACGTAGCCCAGCAGCGACTGGCAGTCATTGTCGATCTCCTCCTTGATCTGCTCCTCGCTCCAGCCTGCCTCGGGCTGCACCGGCAGGGTCAGGATGTCTCCGAGGGTGTCACGGCGGCCGTCGGTGAGCAGCTTCTCCTGGACGGCGAAGACGTCGACGAGGTGGTAGTGGGTGGCGTGCAGGCTCGCACCGGTCGGGGACGGGACCCACGCAGTCGTCGCACCTTCCTTCGGCTGGCCGATCTTCTCCTTGATCATGTCGGCCATCAGCTCGGTCTTGGCCCACATGCCCTTGCCGATCTGTGCCTTACCGGGCAGCCCGTGGGCCAGGCCGGCGTCGACGTTGTTGTCCTCGTAGGCGAGCTTCCAGGCGGCGGTCTGCAGCTCCGGCTTCCGAACCACCGGACCGGCGAGCATGGAAGTGTGGATCTCGTCGCCGGTGCGGTCGAGGAAGCCGGTGTTGATGAACGCCAGACGCTCGGCGGACGCGGCGATGCAGGCGTCGAGGTTGGCGGTGGTGCGGCGCTCCTCGTCCATGACACCGACCTTGAGGGTGTTGCGCGGCAGACCGAAGAGGTCCTCGACGTCGGAGAACAGCTCGCCGGTGAAGGCGACCTCGTCCGGGCCGTGCTGCTTGGGCTTCACGATGTAGATCGAACCGGTGCGGGAGTTGCGGCGCGGGTTGTCCAGGTCGGTGCCGGGGATGGCGCAGGCGGTGGTGATGACCGCGTCCATGATGCCCTCGAAGATCTCCTCGCCGTCGGCGTCGAGGATGGCGGGGTTCTGCATCAGGTGGCCGACGTTGCGGACGAACAGCAGGGAGCGGCCGTGCAGGCGCAGTTCCTCGCCGTCGCGTCCGGTGTAGGTGCGGTCGTCGTTGAGCTCGCGGGTGAAGGTCTTGTCGCCCTTGGAGACCTCGATGTTGAGCTCACCGGTGTTCAGGCCGAACCAGTTGGAGTAGCCGAGGGTCTTGTCGGTGGCGTCGACGGCGGCGACGGAGTCCTCGAAGTCCATGATGGTGGAGACGGCGGACTCCATGAGGATGTCCTTGACCCCGGCCTTGTCGTCGGCACCGACGGGGTGGGACGGGTCGATCTGGATCTCGAGGTAGAGGCCGTTGTGGCGCAGCAGCACGCCCGACGGGTCGTTCTTCTCACCGGCGTAGCCCGCGTAGACCTCGGGCTCCTGCAGGTGGACGTCCTTGCCGTCGATGACGGCGACGAAGCGGTCGGAGGAGACGTCGTACTTCTCGACGTCGGCGTGGGAACCGGACTCCAGCGGCACGGCCTGGTCGAGGAAGTCGCGTCCCCAGGCGATGACCTTGTCGCCGCGGACCTTGTTGTAGCCCTTGCCCTTCTCGGCGCCGTTGTCTTCGGGGATGACGTCGGTGCCGTAGAGGGCGTCGTAGAGCGACCCCCAGCGGGCGTTCGCGGCGTTCAGGGCGAAGCGGGCGTTGAGGATCGGGACGACGAGCTGGGGGCCGGCGGTCTCGGAGATCTCGGTGTCGACGTTCTGCGTCGTGATCTCGAAGTCACCGGGCTCGTCGACCAGGTAGCCGATTTCCTTGAGGAAGGCGGTGTACTCCTCGGCGTCCTGCGTGCCGGGGTGCTCGGTGTACCACTGGTCGAGCTTGGACTGCAGGTCGTCGCGGACGGCGAGGAGCTCGCGGTTGCGCGGCGTGTGCGTGGCGACGATCTCGCCGAATCCAGCCCAGAACGTCTCCGCGTCGACGCCGATGCGGGGCAGAACCGTGTCGGTCACGAAGTTGTAGAGGGTCGCGGAGACCTGGAGGCCTCCGGCGGTGACTCGTTCCGTCTGCTGGGACTGTGACGTCATTGACTGCTCCTTCGTAAATGGGACTCGCATGACGGACGTCGGCGGGACGCCCGTCGGTGTACGACCAGACTAGGTGAGCCAGGTCACCGACGACGAGCAACTGTGGGTACCAGTAGATACATCACCCCCACAGGTGGGAATATTCGGAGACTGTTCCGTGGCTCCATGATCGCTATAAAGGCATACCTTACGTGACGAGGATCGCACGTAACCCCTGCAAGTGGGCCGTTGTGTCCACATAGTGAGAAGTTTTGTCCCGCATATAGAGAACAGGGGTGAACCGTTTTTGGCGCTACCCCCGGTGTTACCTGGAACACCCAAACCCTTTGACGTGCCCTTTTCCATCGGTATTCTCGTAGCCAGCCGACCCGGAGAGAACGTGAGCCGGGTAGAGCGCCGTTACCGCCAACCTCTCACCACTTAAAGGGAGTGACTACTTACATGTCGAACGTCGGACAGGCACGTACCGCCGCCGAAATCCAGAAGGACTGGGACGAGAACCCCCGCTGGTCGGGTATCACCCGCGATTACACCGCCGAGCAGGTCGCCGAGCTCCAGGGCACCGTCGTCGAGGAGCACACCCTCGCACGCCGCGGCTCCGAGATCCTGTGGGACGCCGTGACCCAGGAGGGCGACGGCTACATCAACGCCCTCGGTGCCCTCACCGGTAACCAGGCTGTCCAGCAGGTCCGCGCCGGACTGAAGGCTGTCTACCTCTCCGGCTGGCAGGTCGCCGGTGACGCGAACCTCTCCGGTCACACCTACCCCGACCAGTCCCTGTACCCGGCCAACTCCGTGCCGGCCGTGGTCTCCCGCATCAACAACGCCCTGCTGCGTGCCGACGAGATCTCCCGCGTCGAGGGTGACGACTCCATCGACAACTGGCTCGTCCCGATCGTCGCCGACGGTGAGGCCGGCTTCGGTGGCGCCCTGAACGTCTACGAGCTGCAGAAGGCCATGATCAAGGCCGGTGCCGCCGGTACCCACTGGGAGGACCAGCTCGCGTCGGAGAAGAAGTGCGGCCACCTCGGCGGCAAGGTTCTGATCCCCACCCAGCAGCACGTCCGTACCCTGAACTCCGCTCGCCTGGCAGCGGACGTCGCCAACACCCCGACCGTCGTCATCGCCCGTACCGATGCCGAGGCCGCCACCCTGATGACCTCCGACGTCGACGAGCGCGACGCGAAGTTCCTCACCGGTGAGCGCTCCGCCGAGGGTTACTACTACGTCCAGAACGGCCTCGAGCCCTGCATCGCCCGTGCGAAGTCCTACGCTCCGTACGCCGACATGATCTGGATGGAGACCGGCACCCCGGACCTCGAGCTCGCCAAGAAGTTCGCCGAGGGCGTCCGCTCCGAGTTCCCGGACCAGCTGCTGAGCTACAACTGCTCCCCGTCCTTCAAGTGGTCCGCCCACCTGGACGACGACGAGATCGCCAAGTTCCAGAACGAGCTCGGCGCGATGGGCTTCAAGTTCCAGTTCATCACCCTGGCCGGCTTCCACGCCCTGAACTACTCCATGTTCGATCTGGCCCACGGCTACGCCCGCAACCAGATGAGCGCCTTCGTCGACCTGCAGAACCGCGAGTTCAAGGCCGCCGAGGAGCGTGGCTTCACCGCCGTCAAGCACCAGCGTGAGGTCGGCGCCGGTTACTTCGACCGGGTCGCCACCACCGTGGACCCCAACTCCTCCACCACCGCCCTGAAGGGCTCCACCGAGGAGACCCAGTTCTAGGACCCGCCGGGGCTCCCCGCCCCACCGGTTCCTGACTGAGGATCAGACCGGCCGGTCAGCAGTGATGCTGACCGGCCGGTCTTCGTCTGCGTCCGCACCACTTGCCCCTCTGCGCCCGGCCCGTCGGATGCACAGGCACAGCACCACCCCGAGTCCGCACAGGGCGGCGGCGCTGAACCACGCCCCGTCGTAGCTCCCCGTGCTGTCACGGATCACCCCGGCGCCGGCTGCCGCGATCCCGGCGCCGAGCTGGTGGCTGGCGAAGACCCAGCCGAACACCACCGGGCCGGCCTGTCCGAAGTGCTCCCGGCACAGGGCCATCGTCGGCGGCACCGTCGCCACCCAGTCAAGCCCGTAGAAAATGATGAACGCCCACAACGGCGGCTCCACCACCGGGCCCATCAGCATCGGCAGCAGCACCAGGGACAGTCCACGCAGTCCGTAGTAGGCGACCAAGAGAATGCGGGGGTCGATCCGGTCGGTCAGCCACCCGGAGGCCAGCGTGCCGAGGATGTCGAAGATCCCGACCACCGCGAGCAGACTGGCCGCGGTGGTGGCGGGCATGCCGTGGTCGTGCGCGGACGGCACGAAGTGGGTGCCGACCAGCCCGACGGTGGTCGCACCGCAGACAGCGAACGTCCCGGCCAACAGCCAGAACTCCCGGCGCCGGGCCGCGAACCGCAGGCTCCCCAGGGCCGTCATCGCCGGACGTTCCGGAGCTCCGCCGACGTCCTGCGTCTGCCCGTAACTCACGAGGCCGACGTCCTGCGGCCGGTCCTTGAGCACCAGGAACACCACCGGCGCCGCCAACACGGCTGCGGCGGCGATCACCAGGGACGCCGCCTGCCAGCTGTGGCGTCCCGCCAGATGCGCCAGCAGCGGGAGAAAGACGAGCTGCCCGGTGGAGCTGGCTGCGGTGAGGATGCCGGAGACCAGGCCTCGTCGTTGCGTGAACCAGCGGCCTGCGACCAGGGCGGCGAAGGGCATGGACACCGCCCCGGTCCCCGCCCCGATAAGGAACCCCCAGAGTATCCACAGCTGCCAAGGTTCACTGACGAACACGGACAGCGCGCTCCCGGTACCGACCACACCCAGCGCGACTGCTGCGACCCGGTGGACACCGAACCGTTCCATCAGCGAGGTGGCGAAGGGCGAGAAGAGTCCGAAGAGCAGGAGGTTGAGCGACACCGCACCGCTGATCGTGCCGTGAGACCAGCCGAACTCGCTGTGCAGCGGGTCCATGAGGACGCCGGGCGCGGAACGGAAACCCGCCGCAGCGAGCAGTGCGGCGAAGGCCACCAGGACGGTGACGGGGTACCAGGCGGAGCGTTGCGTCATGAGCGTCATGGACTCAGTCTGCCGTTGACGGTCTCCGCTGACTATTGGCAGGAGTGACAATATGTGCAAGTATTCTGCCATGACGTCCACCCATCATGTCGTGGTCCTGCTACTGCCTCCGGTCATCGGGTTCGACGCCACGATCCCCCCGCTCGTGTTCGGCACTGCCCGCAACGCCGCCGGGGAGAAGCTCTACCGGGTGTCCGTGTGTTCGGCGGATCCGGGTCCGGCCGAGTGCGCCGACGGGTTTGCGCTGGCCTGCGGTGCAGAGCTCGAGGCGCTGGAGACCGCAGACACGGTCGTCGTCCCGGGGACTCTGCGTCGCAGTCTGCGTCGGGAGGGGGTCCTGGACCCGGCTGCCCGCGCGGCCTTCGAGCGCATTCCGGACGATGCCCGAGTGGTGTCCTTGTGCACGGGTGCCTTCGGCCTGGCCGCGGCAGGGCTGCTGGACGGACTACGGGCGACGACGCACTGGCAGACCGCGGCACAGTTCCGTCGTCTCTACCCGCTGGTGCGGTTGGACGAGACCGCGTTGTTCTTCGACGAGGGCCGGGTGCTGACCTCGGCGGGCCTGTCCGCCGGGTTGGACCTGTGTCTCCATGTGGTGGGCGCTGACGCGGGGTGGCGGGTGGCCAATGAGGTCGCGCGTCACTGTGTGACTCCACCGCACCGGGACGGCGACCAGTCCCAGTTCATCAGCTGGCCGTCTCCGTCGCAGGGTGGTGCCGGCACGACGGCGACGCAGCACTGGGCGTTGGAGAGACTGGACCGGCGTCTGACCGTGGGCCAGCTCGCCGGGCATGCGCGGATGAGTACGCGGACGTTCGCCCGTCGCTTCGCCGAGGAGACGGGCCTCTCCCCTGCCCGGTGGCTGGCCCGGGAGCGGGTGCGCCGGTGTCAGGAGCTGCTGGAGTCCACCGACCTGACGGTCGACACGATTGCGCAGAGTGTCGGTTTCGGGACGGGGGCGACCTTACGGGCCCGCCTCCGGGCGGAGGCGGGGACGACACCGAGCGACTACCGCCGCCGTTTCACCAGCGCTTGACGGTGATGCCACGACCCCCGGAATCCCCACCACGGAAGCCCCCATTTATGGGGGCTCATCATTGTTTCTCACCGCAAAGTAGCATGAGGTGACGACAGCACCGCTATCCTCGCCCCGAGCACCCGACACCGACCACACCCGGGCCCCTGCCAGGTCACCACGGCGCGACATCACGATCCGGAAGGACCCGGGCACATGAAGATCGGACGACCCGCGACAGCCCTCTGCGCTGCAATGATCGCAGCAGCGACCACACTGTCGACCCCGCTCGCTGCCGCAGCCGATGACAGGATCAGCCTCGTCGGCACACTCTCCACGGAACCCATGAATGTCACTGGTTTCACGTATGACGCCGGGGAGGTTGTCGAATGGACGCTCGTCTTTCCCGTGTCACACATGAACTTCGGCGTGCACAACTTCAGCTACACACTTGACTGGTCGGACAATATCCGCATGTGCCCCCTACCGCCCGGCGGCGCGTCGATACCCCACGTGGCGACGCTCTTGGACGAGGCCGGCGGCTCCGGAACGAGCGTAAGCCACGGGGGTCTCTTCAGCGACGGCGCAAAACCGTCTACAGGCGAGTTCGTGTTCGCGACGGACGGATTCTCCACAGAACAACTCTTCTCGATCAGACTGGTGTTCTGCACCGATGATTCTTCGGTCGATCCCCGCCCTGACCAGTACCAACTGAAGTTCACCTACGAGGTCACACACCCCCTCAGAGGTGACGAGGTAGCCAAAGGTCACGAAGAGGGTTCGCTGGCAGTCCCCGGCGGGGATGACGGCAACGGTGACGGTGACACCGATCCGGTCGGCTCGCCCGGGATCCTCGGCTCCCTCACATCAGGTTCACTCTGAGATTCCGGCCGACCTACCGGCGCTTCCGGTCGCGGAAACGCGTCGGGGGTTTGTCCTCGTACAGGCCCGTGATCTGACGGCGGACGTGCTCTCGTCGGTTGTACGTGGCCTCGCGGATCGCCTCGTCGTTGTCGAAGCTCGAGCCGATCGCCCCGGCCATCGTGCCCAACGACGCAGTCAGCCAGGCCAACTTCGCGTAGCCCCAGGGGAAAGGTTCGTCGTTGACCTGCGCGCGGAAGTAGTTCGTGTCCACGATGACCATCGACAACACCAGCAGGACCAGGAAGACGGTGGTGTATATCAACGCGGCGGCGATCAGGACCGTCACGAGTGTTGCACTGTTGTCCATGCGGGCACGCCACTGCGCCACACTGTCGGATTCGCGTCCGGGCCACCGGTTCCAGAGACCGTTGTGGTAGATCAGCCAGAACGTCAGGGCACCCACCGCCACGATGCTGATCACGAACATGCGCAGGAACGAGATGGTGTGCGACATCTGCCACATCGACCCATAGAAGATCCCGTACGCGCCGGTGGCGATACCGATGGCGAGGCAACCGGTGAGCACCCTGTAGAGCTCGATCGGCCGGTTTCCGGCGACCATTCCGAGCAGGAGACGGAACGACCGGCCCCAACCGTCGATGACCCGGGTGGTGTCCGCCTCGGAGTCACCGCCCTCGATATCGGTGGAGTCGGAGATCTCCTCGAGGACGCCTGCCCCGGCGGGCTTCCTGCGCAGCAGCCGGCTGAGTTCCTGACGCAAACCCTCCTGCGCCCGCAGGAATCCGAATGCCGGCAGGCACAGCATGGTGACCCGCCCACGGTACACGGTCTGGCTGATGACCGGTCGCCGGGTCGTCAGTGGCAGGTCGGTCACGTAGATCATGCGGTGCCAACCGTGGCTGTCGAGGATGCCCGCCGCATTGTCGGACAGGCGGACGCTGCCGTCGAGCCCCATGGGCAGCGTGCTGGTGCGGATCTCCACCCGCGGCAGGCCGAGAGCCTCCAGGTCGTCGTCACTGAGATCCGTTTCGTCGGGATGCACCCCGAGTTTCTCGAGGACCTTTCGGACGCGTTTCTCCGGAAGCCCCCGGTCGACCATGACGCCGACGGTGATGATGTCCGAGGTTCCGCCCATGACCAGATCGTCTCTCCTGCTTCCGTACGTCCGAGGTGATGGCGTGAATCGTACCTGCGCAGGGGCTCCGCCGGAAAGACGGTCCGCTGTCGCCTCAGCTCCCCACCGGCGGATGTCCGGATCCGATGGAGACCCGGTTGTAGGCGTTGATCAGGATGATCGCCCACTGAAGGGCGCTGAGCTGGGCTTCGTCGAACTCACGACCGGCGTCGACGACGGCCTGTTCCACCGTGGTACGCCCGGTCCCCGGTTGCGGCTCGGTCAGCGCCTCGGCAAGTTCCAGCGCTGCGCGCTGGGATGCGGTGAACACTCCGGAGTTGTCCTGCCGCCAGCTCGGCAGCAGGTCGATGAGCAACTGGTCGACACCGGCCTCACGGGCGGTGGGAATGTGCACGCTCAGGCACGTCGGACAGCCGTTGATCTGCGACACCCGGACGTTGACCAGTTCCACCAGCGCCACCGGGAGGCCCACGTCGGCGTAGCTCTTACGCGCAGCGCGTACGGTCCCGTTCAAGGCACGGTAGATGTCGGGGTGGATCTTGTCGATGTACGGTCGCCGGGTCATCGGTCACCGCCTGTGGTGTGCGCCCTGACCGCGGCCAGGTCACGGCCCTCAGGCATGCGTAGTTGCCCGTCCCAGTGATGCTTCTCCGTCCACGAACGCACGTACGGGCACACCGGAACGACGGTCCTCCCCTGCGACCGGGTGTCTGCCAGGGCTTCGTCGACAAGGATGCCGGCGAGCCCACGGCCTGCGTAGTCGTCACCGACGGTGGTGTGGAAGAAGATGCGGTCGCCTGCCCCGCCGTTGTCGTTGCCGTCGTTGCCGTCGTTGCCGTCGTTGCCGTCGTTGCCGTCGTTGCCGTCGTTGCCGTCGTTGCCGTCGTTGCCGTCGT